>NZ_VISV01000022.1:0-138367 GCF_007827615.1 Streptomyces sp. CNZ287
ACAGACACGACGTACCAGCTCAGAACCCCGCTCCCCCCGCACTGTCAGACCAGCCGCATACCCTTGGGCGGGCGTGAGGGGAAACGGGGAAACGGGGAAACGGTTAAACGGGGAAACGGGGCCCGCGCACACCACACCAACCTGCTGCACAAGGCGTGGGCCCGCGCAGCCCCCGCCCGCGCTGCGTTACGGCTTGCGGCCCACTCCGGCCAGTCCCAGGACCTTCGGCGGCTCGCCGAACACCGTGGGCTCCGGGCGCCAGCGGCTCATGGACACCAACCCCGGCTCCTGGAGTTCGAGTCCGTCGAAGAAACGGCCGAACTCCTCCCGACCACGCGGGAACAGCGGAGTCGCCGCCCTCTCGTCCCAGTCCTCCCGGGTCTGGGCGTTCGCCCTCACTTCGCTCTCGCCGGCGAGCGAGGGATCCATGGTGGCGTGCGTGGCGACCAGGAAACTGCCGAGGGCACGGCGTCGAGCAGCCGGGCGACGATGCCGTACGCCTCGTCGAAATCGGGGACGATGTGCAGGATGCCGAGGACCATGACGGCGACGGGCTCTCCGGAGTCCAGCGTCTTCGCCGCCCGGCGAGGATGTCCGCCGGCCGGCGCAGATCGGCCTCGATCATCACGTACCAGCGAGGAGGACCCTTGACCCGCACCGTCCCCACCCCCCAGGCCCCCCGCACCGTGCTTGTCACCGGAGGCACCAGCGGCATCGGCCGCGCCATCGCCGCACGGTTCGCCGCCGACCAGGACCGAGTCTTCCTCACCGGACGCCATCCCGGGGCCGTCGAACAGGCCGCAGAAGAGCTGGGCGTGCACGGCGTGACGTGCGATGCGACCGACCCCGGGCAGGTCGCGGCACTCGCCGCCGGGTTCGGCGAACTGGACGTCCTGGTCAACGCCGCCGGCGGCCTGCCCCAGGCGGCCCCCGAGGGCGTACCGGCCCTGGAGGCGGTGCTGGCCCAGTGGCACTCCAGCCTGGCCCAGAACCTGCTCGGCGCGGTCCTGACCACCACCGCGGTGCGGGACAAGCTCACCTCGGGCAGCTCGGTCATCAGCATCGGCTCGATCGGCGCCGAACGCCGCGGCGGCTCGTACGGTGCGGCGAAAGCAGCACTGGCCGCCTGGAACGCCGCCCTCTCCGGCGAACTCGGCCCGCACGGCGTCACCAGCAACGTCATCTCCGCGGGCTACATCGCGGGCACCAACTTCTTCCAGGGCCAGATGACCGACGAGCGCCACGACGCGCTCGTTCAGGAGACACACGACAAGCGCCCGGGCACGGTCGAGGACATCGCCGAGACGGCGTACTTCCTTGCCTCCCCGGGCGCCCGGCACCTCACCGGCCAGACCATTCACGTCAACGGCGGAGCCTTCACCACGCGGTGACGCCCGGCTACGCGAGTTCGTGAAAGAACTCCGTGCCGTAGGTGACGCACCACCCGTCGGCGACGAGGTCGCGGGCGACGTCGATCAGCACCGTGCGTCCCGGCGATCCGTCCTCGCTCCACAGTGACCAGTTCGCGGAGACCGCCAGTTCCACCCGGCCGTAGTCCGAGGCGTGCAGCGTGATCGGCGCGCGCGCCCCGAGTTGCCGCATCTCGCGGGTCGGCCCGGCGACCCAGGCGGTTCCCTCCCGCCACCGGAGGGGCACGTGCGCGACCCATCGCGCCTCGGCGACGTCCAGGGCGACATGTGCGGTCGCATCCGGTGCGTACGGGCCGGGGACCAGGGCGCGCGTGGCGTTGAACCACAGGTCCGTCCAGCCGACGTCGTGGGTGCCGGGCGCGGGAGAAGCCTGCGCCTGTGCGCGTGCCAGCCAGGACTCGATCGCGGCGGCGGAGAGGTCCGGGACCGGCTCGACGACCGGGTCGACGTGCCAGGGGCCGACGACATCGAGTGCCCGCCCGTCTGTGGGCCGGGCCGCCGCGCGGTCGTGGATGAACCAGTGCGGGCGCAGCGGTTGGACACCGATGTCCGGATAGCCGGTCTCGCGGTCGAGGCAGCCCACGACGGCCTCGGCGCTGAGGGGCCGGACCAGCGGCCAGAGGCGCCGGATGCCGTGGACGAGGCGACCGACGGCGGAGGCGGCCGACCCTTCCCCTGACGTCGGAAGGGGTTCGGCGAACGTGAGCGTCGGCCCGCCGTCCTTGTGCTCGCGGACCACCTCTATGCCCCACCGCCCGGCGCCGTGGCGGCAGCCGGGCAGATGTCGTGATGGCTCACGCGGACCATGGCGCGCAGCGTACCGCCGCATGTCCGGGGCCCGTCCCGGGCGGTACGTGCCGGGCCGGGGGCCCGCCCCCTGGCGCGAGTACCGGGGACCAGGGGGCGGGAGTTCAGTGCCCGGGGTGTCGGCGGAGGAGGACGTTGGCGTCACTGACGGCGGACAGGTCCCCCGACGCGCGGGACGCGGTCCGCCCCGCGGCCAACTCGGCACACCGCCCGCATCCGGCGACGGGCTCGGGCTCCACGAGCGGCCACGCGTCGGGCAGGTGCACCGGATCCGCCATCCGCGTCCACGGCCCGTCGCTCACGGCCGCGCCCTCCGCGGCAGCGGCGCGGTCACGGTGATCCGCCCGCGGCCGGGTCCGAGATCGTCCTCGCCGCCGGTGGTCATGCAGTACCCACCGGCCTGGTGGACTCCGAGCCGCAGAATGGCGCTGCCCTCCCGGTCCCGGCTGATCCGGTCCCACGAGTCGACCAGGCACACGGCACGGGCGGCGGCCTGCCGCATGGCGTACGTCATCGCGTCCCACTGCGGCCGCGGCCAGTTCGTCAGCGCGTGATCCCCCCGGTCGACCCACTCCCCGGCGACCACCCAGCCCCGCTCGGCGGCATACCGGCGGCAACGCGCTATGCGCTCGTCCAGAGCGGCCGTCGCCAGCGTGGCGTGCCGGTCGTAGAGGAACGCGAGTGTGGGCCGGGTGGGTGGGGCTGGGGTGTCCATGACGCTCACCTGTCGTCGGTGATCAGATCGTCACCGACCGTAAGGCCAACGCGAGCGTGGCCACCATGGCACTATTCCTTGGGGCCGATCGAAGGTGCTAATGAGCGTGAGGACGACGTGCAGGTCACAGGGGCAGTCGTACGGTGTCTGCCAGCTCGCGCATCTCCGGGGTGAGCGTCCGTCGACGTTCGACCACCCGGCCCACGATGTCCCGCGCATACCGCTGATGCGGAAGCCATTGCGGCGCCGCCGCGCGTACCTGACGCAGCGTCGTCATTGCGTCCGAATAACGGCGCAACCGCACCTGCGCGTTCGCCACGTCCAAGCGGTGCCGACTCCAGTTCGCCAATGTCGTGCGCATCCCTCCAGCCGCCAACGGCTCCGCCAGGGCCAGCACATGATCGGGCTGATCCAGGATCATCGCGTTCTCGCACTCCTTGAGTGCGACCGTCGTGGGGCCGAACATGCGAATCGGGTCCGCGCCAGACTGCTGCTCGTGACCGATCACGACGGCTGCTGCCTGCGCCATCCGCAGCGCATCCGCTGCTGCGCCGTCCCGGGCATCCCGCACCGACGAGTTGGAGACGCGGAGCAGCATCCAACCCCACGCGGCCAGTTCGTCCGCTGTTGCGCGGGACAACCGGGCTGGCTCCGCATCATCCGCCCAGCGCACTGCATACTCATGCGCTTCTCCGAGTCGCCCCTGCCGAAGTAGCAGCCAGCACAGAGAGTTGACCATCGCAATGCCCTGGACGTGATCCCCGGCGTCCTGCAAGTGCCGGGACATCAGCTCCTCGGCGGCGTCGAACTGACGAGTCTGGGTGAGCAACCATCCGGTCAGAAGCATCACCCGGAACCGCAGGTGACGCCCTTCCCGCGTGTGGGCGGCCAGGATCTCGGCGTCTCGGAGCAGGCGCGGCAACACGTCCGCGATCTCGACGAACTGGTGCCGGGCACGGAGCCTCAGCATGTCCTCTAGAGCGGACCGCACGCCCCCAGCGGTGGGAGGCTCAGTGATGTCGTCCGGTGGTGGAGAGGAAAGGGCCTGCCGCACGGACGCCCACCGGTCGAACGTCGGCGGGTCGGCGACTTCATCGGTACGGCTGCGGATGAGACTGCTGGTAGGGACGCGCAGTGCGACGGCGAATCTCCGGGCGGTCTCCAGCCGCGTGTCGGTGAGTTCGCCCTGCTCCAGCTTACGGACCAGAGAGACGGACAGGCCAGCGGCTGCGGCTAGCTCCCGCTGCGTCAGTCCACGGCGCTTCCGTACCGATCGCAGGCGGTCGCCGATGTGCTCTTCGGGATGGTCGGGCATGCTGACTCCCGTTCTGAGACGACACCAGAACCGTACCCACGGGACACCCCGCAGGTACCACACAAACGCCCCCGCCCGCGGACGGTTACGCCACCGCACCTGCCTCACCCAGGACCAGCATCACGTGCTCGTCCTCCCCGTTCCACTCCGAGCCCGTTTGCTGGAAGCCCAGCCGCTTCAGCAAGCGCACCGAGCCCTCGTTGCCCACGTACGGGTCCGCGTGCAGGGGGCGGTTGCGTTCCAGTTCCAGGAACGCGGCCACCGCCCGGGTGCCTATGCCGCGGCCCCAGAACTCCCGGCCGAAGACATAGCCCAGGAACCGGCGGTCGCCGTCCCACCAGGCCACCACACCGCCCGCGACCTTCCCGTCGACCTCCACCGTCTGCACCAGGCCCGTCGGGTCCCCCAGGATCCGCTCCCGCCAGTGCGTCATGAAGCGCTCCCGCTCGCGCGGCGGGAAGTGGGACCGGCGCACGTTCTCCGGGTCGTGCTCGTGCGCGAAGAAGACCTCCAGGTCCTCCTCCGCCACATCTCTCAGCAGGATCTTCTCCGTCATGCCGCCGAGTCTCGCACCCCCCACTGACATCACCGCCCCGCCCTTGCTGAAGCCATGAATCACTGCTTCAATCCTTCCTATGCCCTACCGTCGCACCCCCGCCGTCCAGGCGCGGATGGACGGCCGGCGGGACGCCGTCCTCGGCGCCGCCCGCGCGCTGCTCGCCGACGAGGGGTACGCCGGGTGCACCGTCGCCGCCGTCGCCGCGCGGGCCCGTATCGCCACCGGCAGCGTCTACCGGCACTTCCCCAGCAAGTCCGTGCTCGCCGTCGAGCTGTTCCGCAGCGTCGTCACCGCCGAGGTCGACGCCGTGTCCGCCGCGGCCCGCAGGCCCGAAGACCCCGCCGAGGGGGTCGCCGCCGCCGTGGAGACGTTCGCGCGCCGGGCGCTGGCCAGTCCGCGGCTGGCGTACGCGCTGCTCGCCGAGCCCGTCGACACCGCCGTCGAGGCCGAACGGCTCGTCTTCCGGCGGGCGTTCCGCGACGTGTTCGCGGCGCGTATCGCCGAGGGCACCGGCAGCGGGCGGCTGCCGCGGCAGGATCCGCTGCTGACCGCCGCCGGTCTCGTCGGGGCGTGTGCGGAAGCCCTCATCGGGCCGCTGTCCGGCGCAGCCGGAAGCGCGGCGACCGGCCGCACGGAAGGGCCCGGGCCCCACACCCCCGCGCACCTCGTCGCCTTCACCCTGCGAGCCCTGGGAGTCCCCCATGCCAACCACCCATGAGGTCACCAACCAGCCCCCGCCCCTCACCTCCTACGACGTCTCCGCCTACCCCGCCCTCCTGGAGTCCCTCCGCGCCCACGGCGCCTCCTGGGCCGAGGACGAGGTGCGCGAACTCGGGCTCCTCGCCGGCGGGCCGCAGGCCCAGGAGTGGGCCCGCAGCGTCGAGGAGCACCCGCCCGTGCTGCGTACCCACGACCGCTACGGGCACCGGATCGACGAGGTCGAGTTCTCTCCGCACTGGCACGACCTGATGCGTACCGCCGTCGGCCACGGCCTGCACGCCGCGCCCTGGCGGGCGCGCACCCCCGGCGCGCACGTCGCGCGCGCCGCGAAGCTCTTCGTCTGGGGCCAGACCGACGCCGGGCACCTGTGCCCGGTCTCCATGACGTACGCCGCCGTGCCCGCCCTGCGCACCTCGCCGGACCTCGCCGCCGCGTACGAGCCGCTGCTGACCTCCGCCGCGTACGACTTCGGGCTTCGCCCGCCCACCACCAAGTCCGGCCTCATCGCGGGCATGTCGATGACGGAGAAGCAGGGCGGCTCCGACGTACGCGCCAACACCACCCGCGCCGTACCGGCAGGCGACGGCGACGGGCTCTACGCGCTCACCGGGCACAAGTGGTTCACCTCCGCACCCATGTCCGACGTCTTCCTCACCCTCGCCCAGGCGCCCGGCGGGCTGTCCTGCTTCCTCGTCCCGCGCGTGCTGCCGGACGGCACCCGCAACGCCATCCGGCTCATGCGCCTGAAGGACAAGCTCGGCAACCGCTCCAACGCCTCCGCGGAGATCGAGTACGAAGGGGCGGTCGGCCATCTCGTCGGCGAGGAAGGGGAGGGTGTGAAGACCATCATCAAGATGGTGAACATGACGCGGCTCGACTGCGCCCTCGCCACCGCGGGCGGGATGCGCCTCGGCGTCGTCCAGGCGCTGCACCACGCCGAGCACAGGCGGGCGTTCGGCGCGCGGCTCGCGGACCAGCCGCTGATGGCGAACGTGCTCGCCGACCTCGCCGTGGAGGCCGAGGCGGCGACGGTGGCGGGGATGCGTCTCGCGGGCGCCGTCGACCGCGGCGAGACGGGCCGGGCCGACGAGCAGGAGGCCCTGTTCCGGCGGATCGGGCTCGCCGTCACCAAGTACTGGGTGTGCAAGCGCGGTCCGGCGCACGCCGCGGAGGCGCTGGAGTGCCTGGGCGGCAACGGGTACGTCGAGGAGTCCGGCATGCCGCGGCTGTACCGGGAGGCGCCGCTGCCGTCGATCTGGGAGGGCTCGGGCAACGTCGCCGCGCTCGACGCGCTGCGCGCGATGGCCCGCAGGCCGGAGACGGTGACGGCGTTCTTCGCCGAGGTCGGCGCCGCGGCGGGCGCCGACGCGCGGCTGGACGCGGCGATCGGGCGGCTGCGCAAGGACCTGGCGGACGTGACGGCGGTGGAGTACCGGGCGCGGCGGGTGGTCGAGTCGATGGCACTGGTGCTCCAGGGCGCGCTGTTGCACCGGCACGGCGACGTGGCGGTGGCGGACGCCTTCTGCGCGAGCCGCCTCGCCGGCGACGGCGGCCTGGCGTTCGGCACGCTGCCACCGGGGGCGGACACGGACACGATCCTCAAGCGGGCCCGCCCGACGGGCGGCGCGTACGGCAGGAGCTGAGGCGGGGAGCCCGCACGGCACGAGGCGCGCCCTTGCCGGTTCGTACGGTACGGACCGGGCGGGCGCTCCTCGTACGCGTACGGGACCGGCCGCCGCCTGGCCCGTGCGGGTCAACTGCCGTTCACCGCGGGCACCCTGTGCAAGTCGTCCTGCCCGGTCGATACTTCGGTCCATCCTGTACGCCGCACCAGGGGAGGGACCCTTGTCCGCCTACTCCAGACGCCGCGCCGTCGCCACGTTGTCCGCCGCCGTCGCCGGCGGTGCGCTCGCCGGGGGGCTTCCCGCGTACGCCCAGGCCGCCGAGCGCGGTGCCGGCGGCCGGGGGCGCGGGCCCGCGCCGCTCAAGCGGGCGCACGCGCACAACGACTACCTCCACGAACGCCCGCTCCTCGACGCGCTCGACCACGGCTTCGCCAGCGTCGAGTCGGACATCTGGCTGGTCGACGGGCAGCTCCTCGTCGCCCACGACGAGGCGCAGCTCGATCCTGCCCGTACGCTCCAGGCGCTCTACCTCGACCCGCTGGCCCGCCGCATACGGGCCAACGGCGGCCGCGTCTACCAGGGCCACCAGCTCACCCTGCAACTGCTCATCGACCTCAAGACCGCCGGCGACCCCACGTACCGCGCGCTCTCCGAGGTGCTGCGCGGCTACGGCTCCATCTTCAGCTCCGCCACCGGCGGCAAGGTCCGCCGCCGCGCGGTGACCGCCGTCATCTCCGGCGACCGCGGCGCCCGCGCGCCGATGGAGGCCGAGAAGCTCCGCTACGCCTTCTACGACGGCCGCCACGACGACATCAACTCCGGTGTCCCCGCGTCGTTCATCCCGCTCATCAGCGGCAACTGGAACTCCAGCTTCACCTGGCAGGGCACCGGCACGATGCCGGCCGCCGAGCGCAACTGGCTGAACCTGATCGTCCACACCGCCCACCGGCAGGGCCAGACCATCCGCTTCTGGGCCACGCCCGACGCCGCGGGCGAGGCGCGCGACAACATATGGCGCACGCTGCTCGACGCGAACGTGGACTGGATCAACACCGACGACCTCGCGGGCCTGCAGACGTTCCTCCGCAAGCACGACGCCTGACGCCCCGCCCGGCCGGGCCGCGGTCTCACACGACGTACGCCCCCTCCCGCGCCGCCACCGCCGCCGCCTCGGCGGCGCGGTCGGCGGCGGCGGGGTCGAGGGGGTCGCCGCTGGCGAGGAGGCGGTAGTACAGGGGGGCGGAGACGGCGCGGATCACCTCGTGCGGGTCGGTGCCCGCGGGGAGTTCGCCGCGGGCCACCGCCTGCTCGACGCAGGGGGCCCATTCGGCGATGCGGATCGCGTAGAACCGGTGCAAGGCCGCCGCCGCGCGGTCGTCGCAGGTGGCCGCCGCGATCACGGCGCGGAACAGCGCGCCCTGCCGCGGGTCGGTGAGGGTGCCGAGCACGAGACGGGCGTTGGCGCGCAGGTCCCCGAGGAGGGTGCCGGTCTCGGTACGCGGTACGGACTGCTCCGCCATCTCCGCGAGCAGGTCGGCGACGAGCCCGGTGGCGGAGCCCCAGCGGCGGTAGACGGTGGTCTTGCCGACCTCGGCGCGGCGGGCGACGTCGGCGAGGTCGAGGTGGGCGAAGCCCTGTTCCGCCAGGGCGTCCCCGGTGGCCCGGAGGACCGCCGCGCGGACCCGGGCGGTGCGGCCCCCGGGCCGGAGGGTGCCGGGATCGGGATCAGGCTCGGGCTTCATTAACGGGTCTCCAGTTTCGTTAGTGCCGCATTCTCTGCTACCTTCGGCTTCAGCTTAACGGGACACGAGTCCTGTTAGCCCGCCCGAAGGGAACCTCCATGTCCGTGCTCGACAAGGCCGCCGCACCCCCGGCCCCCGCCCTCCGCATGACCGGGCGGCAGAAGCTCGTGCTCACCCTTCTCCTCGGCGCCCAGTTCATGGTCGCGGTGGACTTCTCCATCCTCAACGTCGCCCTCCCCGTCATCGGCGCGGGGCTCGGCTTCCCGCTCGCGCACCTCCAGTGGATCGCCACCGCCTTCGCCCTCGCCGCCGCCGGCTTCACCCTCCTCTTCGGCCGGATCGCCGACCTCTTCGGCCGCAAGCGGCTCTTCCTCGGCGGCATGGCCCTGCTCGGCCTCTCCTCCGTGCTCGGCGGCCTCGCCACCTCCCCCGGGATGCTGCTCGTCGCCCGGGTACTCCAGGGCCTGGCCACCGCCGCCGTCACCCCGGCCGGGCTCTCGCTGCTCACCACCGCGTTCCCCGAGGGCCCGCTGCGGCAGCGCGCGCTCGGGCTCAACGGGGCCCTGATGTCCGCCGGCTTCACCGCGGGCGCCGTGCTCGGCGGGTTCCTCACCGACCTGCTCTCCTGGCGCTGGGCGTTCCTCGTCAACGTGCCCGTGACCGCCGCGATCCTCGCCGTCGCCCCCGCCGTCATCGCCGACTCCCGGCCCGCGGGCCGGCCCCGGCTCGACCTCCCCGGCGCGGTCACCGTCACCGGCGGGCTGCTCGCCGTCGTCTACGGGCTCACCCACGCCGGCGAGGCCGGCTGGACCGAGCCGGTCACCCTCGCCGCGCTCGGCGCGGGCGCCGCGCTCCTCACCGCGTTCTGGTTCGTGGAGAAGCGGGCGGAGAAGCCGCTGGTGCCGGTACGCATCCTGCGCCGGCCCACCGTCGTGTGGGGCAACGCCGCCGGGCTCGTCGCCTTCCTCACCGAGACCTCCCTGGTCTTCCTCCTCACCCTCTACCTCCAGGAAGTCCTCGGCTACACCCCGCTCGCCACCGGCCTCGCCTTCGGCGTCCTGGGCCTGGGCACCGTCCTCGGCGGCACCCTCGGCGGCCGGGTCGTCGGCCGCGTCGGCAGCCGCGCGGCGATCGTCTACGGCGGCGCGGCCCAGGCCGCCGCCACCGCGGCGCTGCTCGCGCTCGGCACCTCGGGCGGCTGGATCTGGCTGCTGCTCGCGGCGACGTTCGCCGGGGGCGTCGGCAACATGCTGATGATCGTCGGCTTCATGGTCACCGCCACGTCGGGGCTGCCCGACTCCGAACAGGGCCTGGCCACGGGCCTCGCCACGATGACCCAGCAGGTCGGCATCACCATGGGCATCCCGGTGATGAGCGCCATCGCCACCGCCCGCATCACCGCCGCCGACGGCACCGGCCCCGAGGCCGTGCTCGACGGGGTCAGGACCGCGGTCGGCGTCAACGCCGCGCTCGTCCTCGCCGGAGCGCTGGCCGCGGGGGCGCTGCTCGGCCGCCGGCGGCGGGCGGCGCCGGGGACTCCGGGGCGATGAGTCGCGTACACGGGCGGGCGGCCGGTCCGTACGCGTACGCGCCCGGATCAGGCCGTAGGCGTACGCGCCCGGATCAGGCCGCCCGCGGGGTCAGCACCCGCTCCACCGCGTCCCGCGTCAGCTTCCGCAGCGCCGCCGCGTCGTCCAGGTCGTTGCCCACGACGAGGCCGTCGCGCAGCACCAGCAGGAGGTCCGCCGTGCGCTCGGCGTCCGGGTGGCCGTCCGCGGCCAGCAGGTCCCGCATCAGGTCGCGGAACCAGCGCCGGTAGTCCGTCACCGCGCGGCGCACCGGGTGGTCCGGGTCGGGGTACTCGGCGGCGGCGTTGATGAAGGGGCAGCCGCGGTAGCCGGGGCCCGCGCCGGCCTCGCCGATGAAGTCGTAGACGGCCAGCACCGTGGCCCGCGGGGCGGTGCCCGCGAGGGCCGCGGCGGCCTCCTGCTGGCGCCGGCACTGGTCGGTCACGTACGCCGCGACCAGGTCGTCCTTCGTACGGAAGTGGTGGTAGAAGGTCGCCTTCGCCACCCCGGCCTCGGCGATGATCCGGTCCACGCCCACCGCGTGCACGCCCTCGGCGTAGAAGAGCCGCGTCGCGGCGTCGAGGACGCGGCCGCGGGCGGGGGGTTTCGGCGGTGCGGTCACGTGTTGACGGTAGCAGACAGGTCTGTCTAGTCTGAGCGGCGATCAGACAGACCTGTCTGTTCGATATGGACTCCCGGAGAGGCACCTCCCATGAGCGTTCTCTACACCGCGGTCGGCACCGCCAACGGCCGCGACGGCCGCGGCGTCAGCTCCGACGGCAAGCTCGACGTCACGCTCGCGCCGCCGCCGGAGCTGGGCGGGACCGGCGAGGGCACCAACCCCGAGCAGCTCTTCGCCGTCGGCTACGCGGCCTGCTTCACCAGCGCCATGGGCGTCGTCGCCAAGCGCATGGACCTCGACGTCTCCGACGTCTCGACCACCGCCGAGGTCGGGATCGGCCCGAACGACTCGGGCGGCTTCGCGCTGGAGGTGACGCTGCGGGTGGAGATGCCGGACGACATCCCCGCCGAGCGGGGCAAGGAGCTGCTGGAGGCGACGCACCAGGTGTGCCCGTACTCGAACGCGACCCGGGGCAACATTCCGGTACGGCTCGTCGTGGAGTGATCCCGGCGCGCCGTCGCCACATCGGGGTGGGCGCACACCTAGCGTGACGCCGTGTCAACTAAACGCTACCTCTCCCCCCGAAAGCGGCGCACCGCCGTCGCCGTTGTCCTCGCCGCCCTGCTCGCGGCCCTCGCCGGAGCGAGCACGGCGGGCGCGGCGAGCGCCGCGCCCTCCGCGCCCTCCGCGCCCTTCGTGTCCGCCGCGTTCGCCGCGCCCTCCGCGTTCGCCACCGCCGCGGGACCCCCCGCCGCGCACGCCCGGCACGCCCCCGCCGCCCGCGCCGCGCCCGCGGAGCCGGCGCCGCCCTCGTACCGCGTACGCAAAGGCGACACCCTCACGGCGATCGCCCACCGGCTGGGGGTCCCGCTGGACCGGCTGTACGAGGTCAACAGGTCCGTGATCGGCCCGGACCCGGACCTGCTGCGGCCCGGCCAGATCCTGCGCGCGCCCGCACCCGGCTGGACCGCCCCGGTCGATGCCGAATACCGGATCTCCGCGCCCTACGGCCTCCCCGGCGACGGCTGGATCGCCGGCCACCACACCGGCGTCGACCTCGCCGTCCCCACGGGCACCCCGGTGTACTCCGTCGGCCCCGGCGAGGTCCACAGCACCTCCGCCGAGGGCGCGTACGGCAATCACATCCTGATCCGCATGGCCGACGACCACTACGTCCTCTACGCCCACCTTGACCGGATGTCCGTCGCCCCGGGCGACCGCGTCGAGGGCGGCACCCGCATCGGTGACTCCGGCAACACCGGCAACACCACCGGACCGCACCTGCACGTCGAGGTGCGCACCGGCACCGACTACGGCACGGACATCGACCCCGTCGCCTACCTCGCCGGGTACGGCATCGACATCTGAGACACCCGCACGCACAGCGGCGCCCCGGGCTCATCGCCCGGGGCGCCGCCGCCCTTTCACCTCCCGATCGCTAGCTGAAGGTCACCGAGTCGACGTCGAACGAGTTGTTCTGCGGCGACGTGAACTTCAGATAGAGCTTGTGCGACCCTTCCAGCGCCTCGACCGGCACGGCAGCCGTGGCCTGGTAGTTGTCCCAGCCCCCGGTGTTCTGCACCGGCGTCGTCGCGAGCAGTTGCCCGTCCGGGCCGTCGGCGCGCAGTTCGATCGCGCCCACGCCGTACGGCGACGACAGCTTGTACGCGACCTGGCTCATGCCCTCGACGGACATCGGCTCGAAGGCGATCCAGTCGCCGTTCGAGATGTCGCCGATGCGCTTGCCGTTCTCGGCCCCCGCCTGGCTGACGATCCGGGTGCCGGACTGGTCGTCGTAGTACTCGGCCTGCTTGTGCTTGGGCTGCAGGACCGACTTGTCGTACCCGGTGAGCGAGGAGGCGCCGTCGCCGCCGCCGTCCTGGTAGCGGGCGTTCAGCACGTACGTCAGGTCCGCGCCCTCCGGGTGGCCGCCGAGGTCACCGGTGTCGACGGTGCCCTCGCAGCCCGGCAGGTCGGTCGTCGAGTGCTCGTGGTCGTCGTGCCCGAGCGCCGGGTTGACGAAGACCTTGGAGCAGTCGATCTGGCCGTCCTCCGGGTCGGTGACGGTGACCTTGTACGGAATCTCGTCCCCGAACTCGATCAGCTTGCCGTTGACCGGGGTCTCGATCTTCACCTCGGGCGCGGTGTTGCCCGCGGTGATGGGGATGTTCGCGTAGCCGGTCTTGCCGGAGGAGTCGGTGACCTTGAGCTGGGCGGTGAAGTCGCCCTTGTTCTCGTAGGTGTGGCTGGGGTCGGCCTCGGTGGAGTCGAAGGTGCCGTCGCCGTCGAAGTCCCACTCGAAGGAGAGCGAGTCGCCGTCGGGGTCCCGGGAACCCTCGCTGGAGAAGTCGACCGCCAGCGGCACGGGCCCGTTGGTCGCCGAGGCGGTGGCCTTGGCGACCGGGGAGCGCTTGCCCTGGCTGTAGTCGATGCGGTACAGCCCCGAGTCGCTGTTGCCGCCGCCGAACGCGCTGCCCCACTCCAGGACGTAGAGCGAGCCGTCAGGGCCGAAGGTCATGTCCATCGGCTTGTTGAACTTCGCCGAGGAGAGGAAGTCGTTGATCTTCAGCAGCTCCTCGTTCTCGTCCCAGCGGACCTCCTTGACGTAGTTGCGGGTCCACTCGTAGAGGAAGCCGGCGCCGTCGAAGTACTCGGGGAACTTCGTCTCGGAGGGGTTGTCCGGGTCGTAGTTGTAGACCGGGCCGCCCATGGGGCCGGAGCCGCCCTGGCCCAGCTCGGGGAAGTTCTCGGAGGGGCCGTAGCCGTACCAGATGTCGGGCTTCTGGACCTTCGGCAGCTCGGTCAGACCGGTGTTGTTCGGCGAGGGGTTCGTCAGGTTGTCGCAGTCGAACTTCGCGCCGACCTCGCCGGTGTCCGGGTTGTACGGGGCGTAGGGCTGGTTGTCACCGTGGCAGAAGGGCCAGCCGAAGTTACCGGGCTCCTTGATGACGTTGTACTCGACCATGCCCTCCGGGCCGCGGTCCGTCGTCGGCAGCCCGCGGTCGGGACCGTAGTCGGCGGCGTGGACGTAGCCCGTCTCCTGGTCGACGGTGAAGCGGAACGGGTTGCGGAAGCCCATCGCGTAGATCTCGGGACGTGTCTTCGACGTACCCGCCGCGAAGAGGTTGCCCTTGGGGATGGTGTAGGTGCCCTTCTGGGTGGGCTTGATCCGCAGGATCTTGCCCCGCAGGTCGTTGGTGTTGCCCGCGGTCCTGGCGGCGTCCAGCATCTCCTGGCCCTCGCGCCAGTCGATCGGCGCGTACCCCTGCCAGTCGGGGCTGAGGTTCGGCGGCACGTCGTCGCCGGTGCCCAGGTACAGCGTGCCGTCGGGGCCGAACTCGACGGCGCCGCCGGTGTGGCCGGGCTCGGGGAAGGTGCGGTCCCGGTACGCGGGCACGTCGAGGAGCTTCTTCTCGCTGGCGGTGTCGAGCTTGCCGTTCTTGAGCGTGAAGCGCGACAGCCTGTTCACGTCCTCGGCGCTGCCGGCCGGGGCGTAGTAGAGGTAGATCCAGCCGTTCTTGGCGAAGTCCGGATCCAGCTCCATGCCGACCAGGCCGTCCTCGCCGCCGGTGTAGACGTCGAGCTTGCCCGCGGTGGTGGTCTGGTGGGTGGCCGGGTCGAAGACCTGGACCTCGCCGGCGCGCTGGACGTAGTAGACGCGGCCGTCCTTGGCCACGTCCAGCTCCATCGGGTCGGCGGTGTCGTCGTCGAGGGTGACCTTCTCGTAGCCGTTCCAGACCGTGCCGCCGCAGTCGCCGGGCTCGGCGCCCGCGGCCCACTTCACGCCGCCGATGACGTGGTCGCGGAACTCCTCCTCGCTGTACGCGGGGGTGTCGTGGCCCATGGCGGTGGCCCAGACCTTGCCGCCCTCGGCGTTACGGCACCAGGAGATGGGGTGGTCGGCGCCCATGGCGTCGCCGCCCGGGTTGTACGTCGTCTCGTCGGCGGTGACCAGGACGTGCACGTCGCCGCGCGGGTTGACGTCGAAGTTGTACCACTCCTCGGGGCGCTCCCAGCGCTCGGGCAGGCCCTTGGTCGAGGGGTGCACCTTGTCGGCGACCTTCGCGGTGCCCTGGAGCACGCCGGGCGAGTGGCTCGGCATGTGGGCGCCGCCGTTGATCAGCTCGTCCCACCACGGGAACTCGTTCTCGATCCCCATGTCGAGCGTGTTGTGGATGGCCGCGACGCCGCCGCCGGACTGCACGTACTTCTGCATGGCGGCGCGCTGCTCGTCCGTGTCCCAGACCATGCCGGAGTTCTGCAGCATGATGATCACGTCGTACTCGGCGAGCGCGGCGTCGTTGAAGACGGTCGAGTCGTCGGTCTGGTCGACCTCGAACCCGTTCTCCTCCGCCTCCTCCTTGACCATCTGGATGCCCGCGGGGATGGAGCCGTGGACGTAGCCCACGGCCTTGGTGAAGAGCAGCGCCTTGAAGGCGGGCGCCTTCTCCGCCGCAGCTGACGGCAGCGCGGTGAGCGCGAGCAGGACGGCGGCCAGCAAGGTGACCAACGACCTGCCTATGTCACGAGCATGACAGCTCATGAATCGGTCCTCTCCTTCGGTGTGCGGAAATGGAATGGGCGTACCGGTCGGTGAGAGGGGTTCGTGGGGCGCCGGGCGCGCAGGCGTGGTCCGCCGGGCCCGGCTCTGCGTCCCGGAGCTCCGGGCCCGGCGGCGTGTGGCGCGGGGGGTGCGTTGCGTACGCGGTCAGGGCGCGTACGGGAGGAAGGACGGTGCGGGTGCGTCAGGTGCGTAAGGCGCGGCGCAGGAAGGCGAGTCCTTCGACGGCGATGGCGTCCTGGCTCGGTGCCAGCGCCCGCCACACCGACGCGGCCACCGCGATGGTCGCGTTGTGCGCCGTGAACGACTCGATGCACAGCGGCCCGCGGTAGCCCGCCTCGTCCAGCGCACCGAGGAAGCCGGGCCAGTCCAGGTGGTCCGCCCCGGGCGCGCCCCGGTCGTTGGCACACACCTGGACGTGCGCGATCCGCCCCGCCGCCGCGCGCACGGCGCCGGGCAGGGAGCGCTCCTCGATGTTCTGGTGGTACGTGTCGAGGGCGACCCCGATCGTCTCGCCGGGCAGCCCGTCCAGCGCCGTCACGGTCTGCGCGACGGTGTTGAGCAGGCTCGTCTCGTACCGGTTGAGCGGCTCGACGGCCAGCAGCACCCCGGCGGCCGCGGCGTGCGCGACGACCGGCGCGATGTTGTCCCGCCACTCGGCGTACGCCGCCGTCCGCTCGTCCGCGTCCATCCGCCAGGTCCTGCCCACCGCGGCGTACATCGGCCCGGCGACCACCGGCGCGCCGATCTCCCGCGCGGCGTCCACGCAGCGGCGCAGGTAGTCCTGCGTCGTACGGACCGCCAGCGGCTCGGCGCGGACGAGCCCGCGCTCCGGCGGCATCACGGCGAGCACCGCGGCCGCGGCCAGGCCGTTGCCGTCGAGCAGCTTCGCCGCGGCGGCCGGCTGCCAGTCGCTCGCCTGCTCCAGCGGCAGTTCCGCGCAGTCGAACCCCCAGTCCGCCAGCCGCGGCAGCACCCCGGCCAGGGCGCGCTCGGTCACCGGGGAGTGCCAGATCCACGGGTTGGCGCCGATCAGCCGTCTTCCGGCCGGCATCACTCACCGCCCCAGTCGCCGGGGTAGCCGGGCAGGTCCTCGCAGCCGCAGGCGCCGTAGTGCAGCGGGGGCATGCCCTCCTTGTAGTACTCGTCGAAGTTCTCCTCGGTGACCACCGGCTGCGGCAGGGTCCACTCCTTGGGAACCTCCTCGCCGGCGAGGATCTTGAGCGCGGCGATCACGGGCGTACGCCACTGGAACGTCGGGTACGCGGGCGCGATGGCGGTGAGGTCCTTGTCCTTCCACGCCTGGAGGAAGTCCTGCTGGTCCTCGCCGGTGATCGGCGGGATGTCCTCGCCCGCGTCCTCGAACGCCTCGACGGCCGCGACCGAGGTGGCGCCGGAGTCCATCCACACGCCGTCGATCTGGCCGTGGCGCGCGATGGCGTCGGAGACGATCGACTTGGCCTTCGACGGGTCGCCGTCGGTGAACTTCACCTCGACCACGTCGAGTCCGGCCTTCTCGAACGCGATCTCCGCGGCCGACCAGCGGGTCTCCAGCACGTCCACGCCGGGCGAGATGCGCAGCGCCACGATCTTGCCGCCCTTGTCCACCTCGTCCACCAGGAAGTCCGCGGCGGCGGCACCGTAGGCGTAGCCGCCGATGGGGCTGATGAACGTGACGGCGCAGTCGGTCTCCACGCCGCGGTCGAAGACGATCACCGGGATCTTGCCGCACGCCTCCTCGACCGCGGGGGTGAGGGTGGCGGTGGTGTTCGGCGAGACGATCAGCGCGTCGCAGTTCTGCCCCGACAGCTCCTGGATGTCGGAGATCTGCTTGTCGTCCTTGCCCTGCGCGTCCAGGACCGTGAAGTCGGCGATCTCGTCGTGCTGCGCGACCTCCGCCTTCATCGTCTTCAGGCCCACCTGCCGCCAGGGGTTGAAGACGCCGGCGTTGGAGAAGCACAGCTTCGCCCCCTCGACGCCGCCCTTCATGGCGTACTCGGAGGTGTCGACCATCCCGCCCGACTGCGGATCGAGCATCTGCTCCCAGGGCTTGCCCTCGGGACCCTCGGGGGTCGCCTTGGTGAGCTCCAACTGCCGGTCGTAGTCCGCCTTGTCGAAGAACTCCGACTGCTTGCCGCCGTCCTCCGCCTGCTCGGAGGCGGCGGGGTCGTCGGCCAGGTCGTCCTTCGGCGCGTCCGACGAGCAGGAGGCGAGCAGCGCTGCGGCCAGCAGCGCGGCGGCCGGTGCGGCCAAGCGGTGGCGAGCGCCGGGGCGGGTCGTGCGGCGCGTACGGCTCATGAGGAGGACTTCCCTTCCGAGGGCGTGGTAGGAGCGGAGGGTGGTGGTGCGGTACGGCGCGGGCGCAGCCGGGAGAAGCCCGAGATACCGGTGGCGCCGAGGCCGACGGCCGCGATGACGATGAATCCCTGGACCGTGGACTCCAGCGCGCCGGAGACGCCCTGGAGGTTGAGGAACGTGAAGAGCGCCTGGAGCGAGAACGCCCCGGCCATGGCGGCGACGACCGAGCCGCGGCCGCCGCCGAGGATGACCCCGCCGAGCACGACGGCGGTGATCGCCTCGAACTCCAGACCCCGGCCGGCCTGCGCGGAGACCCCGGAGAAGCCGGCGACGAGGACCGCGGCGAGCGCCGCGGCGGTGCCGGAGAGCACGAACGCGAGGGTGCGCGCGCGGGGTACGCGCACGCCCGCGAGCGCGGCGGCGCGCTCGTTGTCGCCGGTGGCCAGGAGCGTACGGCCGAAGTCGGAGCGCATCAGCCACACGGCGATCGCGCCGACCGCGAGGCACGCGAGCACCGCCCACGGCAGCCAGCCCCCGGCCTCGCCGCGGCCGAAGGTGCGGAAGCTCTCCGGCAGTACGCCCTGGGGGGAGCCGCCGGTCCAGTAGAAGACGGCACCTTCGAGGATGAGCATCATGCCGAGCGTGGTGATGAACGACGGCACCAGCAGCACGGTGGTGATGAGCCCGTTGACCAGGCCGACGAGCGCTCCGGCGAGCAGCAGCCCGGCGGTGACCAGCAGCCAGGGCGCGTCCGGGTACGAGCCGTAGAACTCGGCCCCGGCGACGACGCCCGCCGTGACCACCGCGCCGACGGAGAGGTCGAAGCCGCCGGAGACGATGACCATGTACTGGCCCGCGGCGAGGATCACCAGCGGGGCGGCGCGCTTGACGAACGCGAGGAAGGAGTCGGGTTCGTAGAACCCGGGGTCGGTGATCGCCAGCGCGGCGAGCAGGACGGCGAGGAGGACGTAGACGGGGGCACCGGTACCGAGGCGGCGGCCGGCGTTGGCGAACACGCTCGTCGTCGCGGACGGGGTGGTCGTCGTCATGCGAGCGCTCCCTTCTCCTCGGCCCGCGCCGCGTCCCGCTCCTTGGCCCGGCGCCGGAACGGGCGGGCATAGAGGGCGACGGCGGCGATGATGACGACGCCGCGGACGACGTTCTTGAAGAACGGGTCGACGGAGAGCTGGTTGAAGATGCTGTCCAGCACGGAGAGCAGCAGCACCCCGCCGAGGGTCCCGGCCACGCCGCCGCGGCCGCCGGCCAGCGCGGTGCCGCCGAGCACGACGGCGGCGATGGAGTCGAGGTCGTAGCGCGCCTCGGTGCCCGCCCAGGGGGCGCCGGCGCCGAGCCGGGAGGCGAGGAAGAGGGCGGCGGCGCCGACGCACAGGGCGCAGAGCACGTGCGCGTAGATGACGGTGCGCTTGGTCCGTACGCCGGAGAGGCGGGCGGCGTGCTCGTCGCCGCCGGTGGCGTACATGTGGTGGCCCAGGCGCGTGCGTTTGGTGATCAGCCAGAGCAATGCGGCCACGGCGATCAGGAGGAAGACGGAGACCGGGATGAAGCCGACCCGGTCGTAGCCGAGGCGCTGGAAGGACGCAGGCACGTCGCCCGCGGGTCCGGTGTAGTTGTCCTCGATGTAGCCGCGCAGGATGAACGCCATGCCGAGGGTGGCGATGAAGGCGTTGACCTTCAGTCCCGTGACGATGAGGCCGTTGGCGAGCCCGACCGCGGCGGAGAGCGCGAGCACGGCGAGCACCGCCGTGACGACGCTGCCGCCCTCCATCGTCTCGGCGGCGACCAGTGTGCCCAGGCTGATGAGGTACGCGACGGACAGGTCGAGCGAGCCGGTGAGGATCACCGCGGACTGGCCGACGGCGACCAGGCCGAGGGCGACGGAGTTCTGCAGGATGCCGGTGAAGTTGGACTGGGTCATGAACTGGCCGCCGTCGATGGTGACGACGATCCAGCCGATGAGCGTGACCGCGGCGGCGGCCAGCCAGACGCCGACGACGGGGTCGGTGATCTTGAGCCGGCCGGCCCCGGGCAGCCGGCGCGGGGCCGCCGGGGCCGGGGCCTCGGTGCGTAAGGCGGTCATGCGGCACTCCCCTCGGGAGCCGTGCCCGCCGCGTCCCGGGTGGCGAGCCGCATGATGTCCTCTTCGCCCGCCCCGGCGGGCAGTTCGCCGGCGAAGGTGCCGTCGGCCATGACGAGGATGCGGTCGCTCATGCCGATCAGCTCGGGCAGTTCGGAGGAGACGATGAGGACGGCCATGCCGTCGCGGGCGAGTTCGCGGACGAGGGTGTGGATGGCGGCCTTGGCACCGACGTCGACGCCGCGGGTCGGCTCGTCGAAGAGCAGCACCCGAGGTCTGGCGGCGAGCCACTTGGCGATGACGACCTTCTGCTGGTTGCCGCCGGAGAGGTACTGGACCTCCTGGTCGTGGCCGCGGGAGCGGAGGTTGACGCGGTCGAGCAGCCCGGAGACCTCCCCGGCCTGCACACCGCCGCCGTGCACGGCGCGGGTGACGAGGAGGGCGTTGTCCCGTACGGACTGGTGGAGGACCAGGCCCTCGCCCTTGCGGTCCTCGGTGACCAGCGCGACGCCGCCGCGGATGGCCTGCCGGGGACTGCCGGGGCGCAGCGGGCGGCCGGCGACGGTCATGCTGCCGCGGGTGAAGGGCGCGGCGCCGAAGAGGGCCCGTACGAGGGAAGTCCGGCCCGAACCCTGGAGCCCGGCGACACCGGTGACTTCGCCGGCCCTGAGGGTGAGGTCGATGCCGGCGAGGCGCTCGTTGCCGGCGCCCGCCGTGGTCAGCAGCGGCTCGCCGATCTCCCCGGCGCGGGCGCGGGGCGGGTAGTAGGACCCCAGCTCGCGGCCGACCATGGCCCGGACGACGTCGTCGGGGGTGGTCTCCGCGGTGGTGAGGGTGGCGACCTTGCGGCCGTCCTTGAGGACGGTGATGCGGCGGGAGAGGTCGAAGACCTCGCGGAGGCGGTGGCTGATGTAGAGGATGCCGATGCCGCGGGCGGCGAGGCGGCGGATGAGCGCGTAGAGGAGTTCGACCTCGTGGTCGGCGAGGGGTGCGGTCGGCTCGTCCATGACAAGCACACGGACATCGGACGCCGCCAGCGCCTTGACGATCTCCACCGTCTGCTGGCGGGCCACCGAGAGGTCCTTGACCTGGGTGTGGGGGGCGATTCCGGTCTCGTCCAGCTCGGCGAGGAGCTCGGCGGTGCGGCGCTCCATGGCGCGCCGGTCGACGAGCCCGCGGCGTACCGGCTCGCGGCCGAGGAAGACGTTCTCCGCGACGGTGCGGTGCGGGAGCAGCGCGAACTCCTGATGGATGAGACCGATCCCGGCGGCCTGGGCCTGTACGGGGTGCGAGAAGGCGTGCACCGTGCCGTCGAGCGTGATGGTGCCCTCGTCGGGGGCGTACTCCCCGGCGAGCACCTTCATCAGCGTCGACTTGCCCGCGCCGTTCTCCCCCACCAGGGCGTGGACTTCACCCGGTTCGAGGTCGAGCGACACCCCGTGCAGCACCCGCACCCCGAGAAAGCTCTTGGACACGTCCTGCATCGTCAGCATGAAAGGCAGAGTCCCCAGGCTTCTTTGGACTGTCAAGAGCCTAAGCAAGGGCTTTCGCTGATGAGTTGGCAAAGACTTTGGCCGAATGTCGAACAAAGAAGGTCTTGTTGGTGCTCTTGGCGGTCTCTAAGGTGGTCGATGTGACAGCCGCTTCTTCGTCTTCCTCGCCGATGCCGCCACCGCCGCGGCCGTCGGCCTCCGGCACGCCGCCCCCCGGCACGCCCGGGACGCCGCCCGGCGCCCCGCCGTACAGCCCGCCCGCGGGCCAGTCCCCCGGCGAGGTGCTGGCACTGATCAGCTCCGGCGCCGCCGCCACCCGCGCCGAGATAGCCCGGCTCACGGGCCTCGCCCGCTCCACCGTCTCCCAGCGGGTCGACGCGCTGATCGCGCACGGCTTCGTCGACGAGGACGCGGAAGCCGGCTCCACCGGCGGCCGCCCCCCGCGCCGCCTCTCCCTGCGCACGCGAGAACACGCCGTCGCCGGCGTCGACCTGGGCGCCTCGCACTGCCGGGTCGCGCTGCTGGACATCGGCGGCACGCTGCTCGCGGTCCGCGAGGACCCGCTGACGATCGCGGACGGCCCGGAGGCCGTTCTCGGCCACGTCGAACGGACCATGCAGCGGCTCCTGGAGGAGGCCGGCCGGGACCCCAAGACGCTCCGCTCCATCGGCGCGGGCGTGCCGGGCCCGGTGGAGTTCTCCACCGGGCGCCCGGTGGACCCGCCGATCATGCCGGGGTGGCACCAGTTCCCGATCCCGGAGTTCTTCGACGAGCGCTTCGGCGTCCGCGCGCTGGTGGACAACGACGTGAACGTCATGGCCCTGGCGGAACAGCGCCGCGCCTTCCCGGACACGTCGTACCTGCTGTACCTGAAGGTGGGCACGGGCATCGGCTGCGGCATCATCGCCGACGGCCGGCTGCACCGGGGCGCGCAGGGCTCGGCGGGCGACATCGGCCACATCCGCGTAGGCGAACGCGAGGAGCTGTGCCGCTGCGGCAACTCGGGGTGTCTGGAGGCCATCGCGGGCGGCGCGGCCCTGGCGGTCCGCCTCCGGGAGCTGGGCCTGGAGGCGTCGGCGGGCCTGGACGTGGTCCGCCTGGTGAAGGAGGGCAACCGCGAGGCGGTCCGCATGGTCCGCGAGGCGGGCCGCGCGGTCGGGGAGGTCCTCGCGGGTCTCGTGAACTTCTTCAACCCGGAGACGGTGGTGGTGGGCGGCGCCCTGGCGGCGGTGCACGACCAGTTGCTCGCGGGGGTGAGGGAGGCGGTGTACCGGAGGTCGCACCCGCTGGCGACGCATGTGCTGCGGATCGAGCCGAGCAGGACGGGGGAGAACGCGGCGGCGATCGGGGCCGGGATTCTGGCGATCGAGCATGCGCTGTCGCCGAGGCAGGTGGACATGGCGCTGGCGGGGGTGGGGGGTTGAGCACCGGGTCGCCGATCGCGGCGTACGGACGCGGGCGCGGGCTCCGCCGCCGACGAGGCCGGTGAGACGAACTCGCCGCACTCCCCGACGCCGTACCCCGTACGCCGGCTCCCCTGGCGAAGCGCGGCCGGCCCGACACCGTACCCCCGCACCGGGCCCGCACAGACACGACGTACCAGCTCAGCGCCCTGCCGCCCCCGCGTTGTCACACCGGGCGCATACCCTTGGGCGGGCGTGAGGGGAGCCACCCCCTACCCCTTCCGGCCCACCCCGCAATACCCGAACACCGGCGGCGGTGTTCCCTCCGCGGTCTCCTCCGGTTCCGGCCGCCACCTGCTCATCGACACCACCCCGGGCCCGATCAGCTCCAGCCCCTCGAAGAACCCCTCGATCTCCTCCCGCGTCCGCGGCGTCAGCGGTACCGCCGCCGACGCGTTGTACTGGTCCTGGGCCCGCCGGTTCATGGCGGCCACCTCCGTGCCGCCCAGTGACGGGTCCAGCGTCGCGTGGGTGACGGCCAGGTAGCTGCCCTGCGGGACCGCTTCCAGCAACCGGCGGACGACCCTCCGGGCCTCGTCGTAGTCGCGCAGGAAGTGCAGGATGCCCAGCAGCGTGAGCGCCACCGGGCGGGTGAAGTCCAGGGTGTCCGCCGCGCCCGCGACGATCGCCTCGGGGTTGCGGAGGTCGGCGTGGATGTAGTCGCAGGAGCCCTCCGGGGTGGAGGTGAGCAGGGCGCGGGCGTGGGTGAGGACCATCGGGTCGTTGTCCACGTAGACGATGCGCGCGCTCGGCGCCGCCCGCTGCGCGACCTCGTGCGTGTTGTTCATCGTCGGCAGCCCGGTACCGATGTCGAGGAACTGGCGGATGCCGGCCTCCGCGGCCAGGTAGTGCACGGCGCGGCCCAGGAACGCGCGGTCGGTGCGCGCGATGTCGGTGATCTGGGGGAAGGTCTCCTTGTACGCGTCGGCCGCTCTGCGGTCGGCCTCGTAGTGGTCCTTGCCGCCGAGGAGGTAGTTCCACACTCTCGCGGAGTGCGGGACCGTGTTGTCGATCACCTGACGAGGGTCCTCGCCTCGGTACATGAACCGCCTCCTAGCCGCCGGTGCTACCCACCTCACCAGTGTCACCGGTAGCCGCCCAAGATAGTGGCGGCCCCGGGCGACAATCCGCCGTGCGGCTGAAGTCCGCGTGTCCCGTTGCTCCTCGGCTCCTTCTCTGCTCCTTCCCGACGACAGACACGTCGTCCCGGCTCCCCGTCAGCCCACCGCCGTCGCCGCCAGGAACTCCTCCCACGTCTGCTGCCCCACCGCGTGGCCGGGAGTCAGGTTGGCGCCCGCGCGGAACGCCGCCGCCGCCTCCCCCGGGATGCGCATCGGCATGACCGGGCGGCGCCTGCCCGTGGCCTTCAGGTAGCCGCGGAGGAGGTCCTTCATGTCGTACGTGCGCGGGCCGCCCATCTCCGCCACCAGCCCCGCGGGCTCCGCGAGCGCCAGTTCCGCCAGGCGGCCGGCGACCTCCACCGCGGCGATCGGCTGGATGCGGAAGCCGGAGGGGGCCGGGAGCACCGGCATACGGGCCAGCGCACGGGCCGTCGTCAGCGTCAGCTCGTGGAACTGGGTGGCGCGCAGCGTCGTCCACGGCAGGCCGGAACCGGCGACGATCTCCTCGGAAGCCCGCTTCGCGGCCACGTAGCCGAACATCGCGCGGTCGAGGCCGCTGACGACCGGGGTGCGGTCGGCGCCGACGACGGAGATGTAGACGAGGTGCGCGTTCCCCGCGGCGGCGGCGGCGTCGACCAGGTGCCGGGTCTTCACGTCGTCGCCCTTGGAGGTGCCCGCGCAGTGGACGATCACGTCCGCGCCCGCGACCGCCGCCGCCGCGCCCTCCCCGGTGGTGAGGTCGCCCGTGACGTACTCGACGCCCTCACCGGGCGCGCCACCGGCCGCGGCACCGGCCGGCTGCGGCTGCCGGCTCAGGATCCGCAGCGTGGCGCCCGAGGCGAGCAGCCGGGGTGCGACGAGCCGGCCGAGGGTGCCGGTGCCGCCGGTGAGCAGAATGGCTGACGTCATGATCACTCCAGGTGGTTCGCTGTCGTACGCGTGCCCCCCGATCACAACCCGCAGGTCGGATGGGGTCTACTGCAGGGACCCCCCGCGAGTGAGGGATGTGACGGATGGACGAGCAGAAGTGTCCCGAGGGGCATCCGGCCGAGCGTCTGGCCGAGCGCTTCGAGGCGGAGCGGAGCCGGCTGCGGGCCGTGGCGTACCGGATGCTGGGGTCGGCCGCGGAGGCCGACGACGCCGTGCAGGAGACCTGGCTGCGACTGAGCCGGTCCGACGCCGACGCGATCGAGGACCTGGCCGCCTGGCTCGTCACCGTCGTGTCGCGCATCTGCCTGAACATGCTGCGGTCGCGCAGGTTCCGGCGGGAGGAGCCGCTGGAGTACGCGTACGAGGGCGCCGCCGCCCCGGAAACCCGGGACCCCGCCTCCGAGCGCGCCCCCGGACCCCGCGACCCCGAGGAGGAGGCGCTGCTCGCCGACTCCGTGGGCGTCGCGCTGCTCGTCGTCCTGGACACGCTGGCGCCCGCGGAGCGGCTCGCGTTCGTGCTGCACGACATGTTCGCCGTCCCCTTCGACGAGATCGGGCCGATGCTGGAGCGCACCCCCGCCGCCGCCCGCCAGCTCGCGAGCCGCGCCCGCCGGCGCGTACGGGGCAGGGCGGCGCCCCCCGCCGCGCCGGGGGAGGACCTGCGGCGCAGGCGGCGGGTCGTGGACGCGTTCCTGGCCGCGACGCGCGGCGGGGACTTCGAGGCGCTCGTGTCCCTGCTCCACCCCGACGTGGTCCTACGGGCCGACCGCGCGGCGATCCCCACGCCGGAGCCGGTCGAGGTGCGCGGCGCGACGCCGGTGGCGCAGGGTGCGATGGCCGCCGCGGGCCGGGCTCAGTTCACCGGTCCCGCGCTGATCGACGGCGGCGTGGGCCTCGTCATGGCGCCGCTGGGGCGGATGCGGCTGCTGCTGCGCTTCACGGTGGCGGACGGGCTGATCACGGAGATAGACGTCATCGCGGACGCGGACCGGCTGCGGGACGTGGAGCTGGGCGTGCTGGAGGGGTGAGCGCGGGCCGCGGGTTGCCTCCGGGGTCGCCACCGGCGCGCGGGGCGGGAGGCCGCACCACCCCCGGCGGGGGGCGGAGCCGCGTCACTCCCGGCGCGCGCCCGCGGCCCGCCCCCACACCCGCCCCCCCAACGGGTGAAGCTCGCCCCTCCCCCGGGTGGCAGCCCGCCCACCGGCCCCGCCGGCACTCGGCACCGCCCTACGGTGTGCGCCATGTTGATCATGAAAGCCCGCCCGGCGGTCCCGCGCCGCCGCACGCTGGCCGCCGGCGCCGCCGCGGTCCTGGGGCTCTCCCTGCTCTCCTGGACCGGGCCTTCCGCAGCCACCGAGCCGGCCGCCCGGCAGCGCCCCGTGCCCGTCCAACTCCTCGCCCTCAACGACCTGCACGGCAACCTCGACCCCGTCGACGGCCCCGCCGGCACCGTCTCCCGGGTCACCGACTCCGGCGACGTGGTACGCACCCAGGCCGGCGGCGTCGCCGGGCTCGCCGCGCTCCTCAAGGACGCCCGCGAGGGGCAGCCCAACTCCCTCACCGTGGGCGCCGGCGACCTCATCGGCGGCAGCCCGCTGCTCTCCGCCAACTTCCACGACGAGCCGACCATCGACGCCCTGGAGGAACTCGGCCTCGACGTCGCGTCCGTCGGCAACCACGAGTTCGACGAGGGCCCCCGGGAACTCCTCCGCATCGCGCACGGCGGCTGCCACCCCGCCGACGGCTGCGCCGTGCCGAACGAGCCGTACGACGGCGCGGACTTCCCGTACCTCGCCGCCAACGTCACCCGCAAGGGCAGCACCGAGCCGCTGCTGCCGCCGTACTCGATCAAGACCCTGCCCGGCGGCCAGCGCATCGGCTTCATCGGGCTGATCACCGAGAACGCGCCCGACGCGATCTCCGCCGCGCGCATCCGCGACGTGGAGTTCCACGACGAGGTCGAGACCGTCGACCGCTACTCCCGCGAGCTGACCGACAAGGGCGTCACCGCCCAGACCGTCGTCCTCCACGAGGGCGGCGACCACGGCGGGAGCATCCCGTACAACGAGGACTGCGACGAGGGCGGGCCCGCCGCGAAGCCGGGGCAGCCGATCCGGAAGCTCGCCGAGTCGTTCGCGCCGGACGTCGACGTGGTCCTCAGCGGGCACTCGCACGAGCCGTACGTGTGCACCGTCGCCGACCCCGCCGGCAATCCGCGCGTCGTCACGCAGGCCGCGTCCTTCGGCCGTACGTACACCGACCTGCGCTTCGCCCTCGACCCCGGGACCGGCGACGTGCTCCGCGGCACCGTGGAGGCCGCCAACCACCCCGTCCTCACCTCCGCCCCGCAGGACCCGGCGATGGCGAAGCTCATCAGCACCTGGCGCGAGCGCTCCGCCGAGCTGGAGAACAAGCCCGTCGGCTACCTCACGGCCGACCTGCCGGGCCGCGGCTCGTCCGCGCCGGAACGGCCGCTCGGCGGCGTGATCGCCGACGGGCTGGCGGAAGCCACCCGCGGCAACGGCGCGGAGATCGGCTTCGTCCAGCCGGGCGGGATCCGCGGGGACCTCACGTACCGGTCGTCCGGCGACGAGGGCGACGGGGTGGTGACGTACGCCGAGGCGTTCCGCGTCTCGCCGTTCGAGTCCGCGATCGTGACGATGACGCTCACCGGCGAGCAGGTGGTCGAGGCGCTGCGGAACGGCTTCTCCGGCGCCAACGAGAGGAGCCCCCGGTTCCTCCAGCCGTCGGCGGAGCTGTCGTACGCGGTGGATCTGCGCCGCGAGGGCGGGGCACGGCTCGACGCGGCGAGCGTACGGGTCGGGGGCGAACCGGTCGTGGCCGACCGGGAATACCGGGTCACCGTCAGCGAGTTCCTCGGCGAGGGCGGCGACGGGTTCACGGCGTTCAAGGACGGTACGGACCGGCAGGGCGGCGACATGACGGACACCGCGTCCCTCGTCACGCACCTGCAGAACGCCAGCTCGCCCGAGGCCCCGCTGGCGCCGCCGTCGCCGGCGCGCATCGCCGTGAGGCAGTAAGGAGCCGGGCGGTAAGGGCCGGTCGGCAGGGCGTACGCCCCTGGCGGACGGGCTCCCGCGGCTACGCTCGGCGGTATGAGCGAGACGTGGGAGCCCACCGGGGCCGGAGTGATGCGGCTGCCCTCCGGCCGGTACGTGCGCGGGCGCGGGCTGCGCAAGCCCGCGCCGGCGGGCCCGGACCCGGACCTGGGGGTGTACCTGCTGGGCCGTCCCGCGCCGGAGACGGCCTGGGAGAGCCGCTGGGTCCGGTGGCCCGACTTCCGGCTGCCGGCCGACCGCGGCGCGGCGGAGGCGGCGCTGCGGGAGGCGTGGGAGCGGGCGGAGCGGGAGCGGGTGGAGGTCGCCTGCGGCGGCGGGGTGGGCCGTACGGGAACGGCGCTGGCCTGCCTCGCGGTGCTGGACGGCGTCCCGGCGGGCCGCGCGGTGGCGTACGTACGGGAGCACTACAACCGCCGCGCCGTGGAGACCCCGTGGCAGCGCCGCTACGTCAGCCGCTTCCCGGAGGGCCGCGGCGCGTCGGCCCGTTAGCGCCGCGGCACGCCGGCCGGACAGCGGCGCACGGTCGCCTCCGGCCCGCCCGCGTCCGCGGCTCCGCCCGGACCGGCCGCCGCCGCTCCTCCTACTCCAGCCCCGCCACCAGGATCTCCCCGTTCTCCTCCCGTACCTCGTACACCTTGATCGGCTTCACCGCCGGCGGCGAGAGCGGCTCCCCCGTGGCGAAGTCGAAGACGCTGCCGTGGCACGAGCACAGCAGCCCGTCCTCCGTGACCTTGCCGGAGGACAGGTGGCAGGCGAGGTGCGTGCAGTAGTTGGCGCTCGCGTAGACCTCGCCCTCGAAGCGGGAGACCGCCAGTTCGGTGTCGCCGACGAAGAAGCGGCGCACCACTCCCTCCGGGACCTGGCCGGAGCGGGCGACCCGGACGTACGTCGTGTTCCCGGTGTCGGGCATCGTCAGTTCCCTCCCGCCGGCGCCGGCTCCGCCGCCGCCTCTTCCGCCAGCTCCGCCAGGTCCACGTCCTCGTCCGCCAGCTTCGCCGGGTCCGGCGCGGCCTCGCGGGCGATCAGCTCCTTCGCCGCCATCACGTCCCCGCCGCGCTCCGCCGCGAACACCGCCCGCAGCACGCCCTCTTCGAGGTAGAACGCCGTGAAGTCGCGCTCGGCCACCGAGCCGCGGACCACCAGCCGGTCCCACGCCCGCGCGTGCCCCGCGTGCTGGAGGTTGAGGCCGAACTGGTCCGACCAGAACCAGTGCGGCTCCCCGTGCACCGCCGTGCGGCCCAGGATGTTCTTCGCGGCCACCATCCCCTGCCTGTTCGCGTTGTCGAAGTGCTCGACCCGCACCCACCGCCCGTACAGCGGGTGCCGGTGGTTGGCCACGTCGCCCGCGGCGAAGATGCCCGGGACGCTGGTGCGGCAGTGCTCGTCGACGAGGACGCCGTTCTCCACCGCGACCCCCGAGGCCCGCGCGACCGCCGTGTTGGGGACCGCGCCGACCGCGACGACCACCGCGTCCCCCTCGACCCGCAGCCCGGACTCCGTGGTGACGACGACGCCCTGCGGCCCGGTCCGTACCGACGCGACGGTCTCGCCGGTGTGCAGTTCCACTCCCGCGGCGCGCTGGACGTCCGCGCAGAAGCGGCCCATCTCCTCGCCCAGGACCCGCGCCTGCACCACCGCGGCCTGCTCGATGACGACCGGCCGCACCCCGCGCGCCAGCGCCGTCGAGGCCACCTCCGAGCCGACGAAGCCCGCGCCGACGATCACCAGCCGGCCGCCGGGGCGCAGCAGCGAGCGCAGCCGCAGCGCGTCGCACAGCCCGCGGAGGTGGATGATCCGCTCGTCGTCCTCCGCCACGCCCGGCAGCCGCCGGGCGCTCGCGCCGGTGGCGAGGAGGAACCGGTCGCCCGGGACGGCCGTGCCGTCGGCCAGCTCCACGGCGCCGGCGGCGGTGTCGATGCGGCAGGCGGCGGTGCCGAGGCGCAGTTCGACGGCACCAGCTTCTTTCTGCGCCGGCTCACGTCGGTGAGGTCGGCGACCCGCGTCCATTCGGACATGTGCTGTGCTCCTCCGGATATGAAGAGACGGCGGCGGCCGGAATGTCGCGTCCGGCCGCCGCCGTCTGCCGGCCCGCGGTCCTTTCAGGCGGCGGCCGCGGCCCGCTCCAGGTCCGGCCTGACGTAGTGGTCGTAGAGCGCCTGGGTGTACGAGTAACGCATCTCCGCGCCCCAGCGGACGAATTGCAGACACCGCTGCTGGAGCCGCGGGGTGTCGGCGTGGTCGAGCACGATCTGGTATCCGCGCTCGCCGTGCACCACGTCCGAGGTGATGTGCAGATCGAAGAACTCGATCTCGTCCTCGGTGAATCCGTACGATTCCCGCAGCGGCACGATCTGCTTCTTGTAGATGCTCGACACCTGCGACTCCAGGCCCACGACGAGCGCGGCGGTGGCGACCACGAAGTGCTCGCGCATGGCGACCGCGTAGCACCAGGACTGCAGGCCGCGGGTGACGGGGTTCATGTTCGAGGGGTCCTCGATGCGCTCCTTGGTGGTGCCGCACGCCTCCGCGAAGCGGATGAGGAGGTCGGTGTGGCGGATGTCCGCCAGCTCCTCCTCGTACATGTTCTGGAGCGTGAAGTCCTTGGCGCCCGTGAATTCGTCCGGGGTGTTTCCGTAGATGTACCCCAGGTAGTCGGCGAACGGGCCGACGTAGTGGTAGTGGTTCTCCGCCCAGCGGGCGAAGTGCTCGCGCTTGAGCTGCCCTTCCGCCCACGCGGTGCTGAAGGAGGCGTTCTTCGCCTCGCGGCCCTTGATGGCCTCTTCGAGCGCGCTGCGGAATTCGTCTCTAGAGAGCAGTTCCGTCATCTGCTGCGTCCTTTCCGCGGTCCGTGTGTCACCAAAGTAGGGAGCGTGCGGGGGAGTCGAGGATGGTGTTTGTGCACAGGCGTGTGCGGAATCTCTGTGCACAGTGCCGGGTACGGGTGCGGGTGCGGGTGCGGGCGGGCGTCAGAAGAGGACGGTCGCCAGCGCCGTGGCCGTCACCAGGCCGGCGACGACCGGCACGAAGCAGTGCCGGACGACCTCCTGCACCGGCACCCGCGCCACCCCCGCGACCGCCAGCAGCGACGACCACGCGATGAGCACGCCGCCGCCGGTCCACACCGAGCCCGTCTGCCCCACGGCGGCGAGCGTCGCCGGGTCGACGTCCGCGGCCGGGCCGAGGGAGCCGGAGAGCGAGCCGGTCAGCGGCAGGCCGGCGAAGCCCGACCCCTCCAGTCCTGTGATCATGCCGATGATGAGGATGGCGAACGCCACGATGAAGCCGATATCGGGGATGTACTGGTCGACGGCGGTGACGAGGTCGAAGAGGAGTGCCGGCGGCTTGTCGTCCTGCACGCCGGTGATCTCGGTGATGAAGTCGACGTTGCCGAGGAAGAAGAAGCCGGCGATGGGGACGACGACGCCCATCGCCTTGAACGCGAAGACCAGCCCGTCGACGACGTGGTCCGCGGCGAAGGTCAGCGGCACGATGAGGGCGAACGCGCGGGAGCGGCGTACGGGTTCGCCGGGGGTGCCGCCGGAGTCGGCGTCGGGGCCTGAGCCGGCGCCGCTGCCGGGGCCCGAGGCGGCGCCCGGGTCCGTAGCAGAATCGGTTCCGCTGCCGCCCGGGCCCGCGCCCCCGGCGGGCTGAGCAGCTTCGTCGCCGCCCCCGCGGAACCGCCGGACGCCGCCGCCGTACGCGCCGTGCGCCCCGCCTCCGTACCGCCGAGGGACACTCCCCCGCCGTCCGCCGACAGCGCCTCCGCCTCGGCCTCCCAGCGCACTCGGTGCTCCTCGCTGACCGTGCCGAAGGAGCGCCGCCCCTTCAGGTACACCAGCGTCAGCGCCACCACCCCGGTGATCACCGACAGCACCATCGCCCGGTCCGCGACCGCGGAGGTCTCCACGCCCGCCGCCTTCGCGGACAGCCCCGGCGCCACCTGGATCACGTAGTCGCTGGAGAGCGCCATGCCCTGCCCCGCGATGGCGATGGCCGCCGCCGCGCTGATCGCGGGCAGCCCGGCCCGGATCGCCGCGGGCAGCAGGATCGCGCCGATCAGCGGCACGGCGGGCGTCGGCCAGAAGAAGAGGCTGATGACGTACGTGACGCCGGCGAGGGCCACGAACGCCATCCGCCCGTTGCGCATCAGCGCCCGGAACGGCACCACCATGCGCCGCTCCGCACCCATCGCGCGCATCGCGCCGAGCAGCGCGGTGATGAGGGCGATGATGAGGAAGATGCTGAAAAGCTCCCCGGCCGCGGTGAGGCTCGCGGAGAAGATCGCGGCCAGCCCTTTGACGAGGCTGCCGCTGTAGAACCAGGCCGTGAAAAAGGTCGCGACGACCGCGGGAACGACGACATTCCGCCGCGCGACCATCACGCCGATGATGACGACAACCCCCGCGAGATACGTCCAGTGCGCAGCAGTGAGCTCCACGTCCGCACTCCCTACCCGGCGCCCGGCACTGCTGCCGGACTACCGAAGTCCGATGGTTGTGCGGCACTCTGGCGACCGTTTCTGCCAGGCCACAGGGGGAGGGTGCACATTGTCCGGCACATTATTTGTGCACTGTGCGGGCGGGAAGACCCCGGAGTTTCCGCGTCGTTTCCCGGCGGGGTCCCGGCCGTTGCCGGGGGTCCCGCATGTGCGGTACGCACAAGGCGGTCGCCGGATCCGGGGGCAGATTGCACATGGATCTTCGGATCGGCCGGGCGGATACTCGCCGTATGGCCGAGTCGTACGAGTCGCAGCAGCCGTCCGTCCAGCAGCAGCCTGAGCAGCGGCGCCCGCCGCGTACCCCCGTGCTCTCCGCCGGCGGCATGGCCGCGAGCGCGCACCCCGCCGTGACCTTCGCCGGCGCCGCCGTGCTGCGCGACGGGGGCAACGCCGTGGACGCGGCGCTGGCGATGGCCGCCATGTCGTGGCTCGCGCTGCCCGGCCAGTGCGGCGTCGGCGGCGACGCCTTCGCCGTCGTACGGGAGCCGGACGGCCGGGTGTGGACGGTCTGCGGCAGCGGCTACGGTCCGGACGGCGGGGACCTCGACTTCTACGCCGCCCAGGGCCACGACGCCGTGCCGCTCGCCGGACCGCTCTCCGTCGCCGTACCCGGCGCGCCCGCCGCCCTCGCCGCCCTGCACGCCACCGGCGCCACCCGCGAACTCGCCGAGTTGTGGGACCCCGCCGCCCGCGCCGCCGAGGGCGGCCTGCCCTGCACCGCGAAGACCCGGGGCGACATCGCGGAGGTCCGGCAGTTCCTCGCCGCCGACCCCGACGCGCTGCGGAACCTGCTGCCCGCCGGTCGCCTGCCCGCCGTCGGCCACCGGCTCGCACAGCCCGACCTGGCCGCGACGATACGCACCCTCGCCGCGGACCCCGCCGCCTTCTACACCGGCGCGTTCGCGGAGCGGGCGGTGGCCGCCCTGCGCGCGGCGGGCGCGCCGTTCAGCGGCGAGGAATGGGCGCTCTGCGGCGATGTGGCACCGCAGCCGGCGATCAGCACCGCCTACCGCGGCCGTACCGTGCACCAGACCCCGCCCCCCAGCCCCGGCTGGATGGCCCTCCAGCAACTCGCCCTCTGCGACGGCACCCTCGGCGCCCTCGCCCCGCTCGGCGCCGACGCCGTGCACCTGCTGGCGTCGGCGGCCCGGCTGTCCTTCGCGGACCGCGTCGAGCGCTGCGCGAGCGACACCGAGGTGTGGCGGGAGACGCTGACGCCCGCCGCGGTCGCGGCGGCGCGCGAACGCCTCGCGCGCGGCGGGGCGCCGCCGGGCGCGGCGGGCCCCGCGGACGGCGACACGACGTCGATGGCCGCCGTGGACGCGGACGGGCGGGCGGTGAGCTACATCCACTCGCTGGCGTTCACCTTCGGCTCCAAGGTCACGCTCCCCGGCACCGGCGTGCTGCTCAACAACCGCCTGGGCCGCGGCGCGTACCTCATACCCGGCCACCCCAACGCGGTCCGGCCGCGCCGCCGGCCGCTGCACACGCTGAACGCGTGGATCGTCACGGACGCGGCGGGAGGACTGGAGCACGTCGGGAACACCCCGGGCGGCGACGGCCAGGTGCAGTGGAACACCCAGCTCATCTCGCACCTGGTGGACCACGGGAGGGACCCGCAGGCGGCGGTGGAGGCACCGCGGTTCTTCATCCACCCGGGCAGCGACGCGGACGTCCTCGGGCAGCCGGAGGAGCTGCGGTGCGAGTCGCGGCTGGGCGCGGAGGTGCTGGCGGGGCTGCGGGAGCGCGGGCACGCGGTGACCGACGCGGGGCCGTGGGGCGGGGGCGGCAGCGCGATGGTGATCACGGCGGACCGGGAACGGGGCTGCCTGCTGGGCGGCGCGGACCCGCGGCAGGACGGGGTGGCGCTCGGTGTCTGAGGGGGATGCGGTTCCGGGAGCCGCTGGTGCGGCGCCGGAGGCCGGCGAGTCGGGTCGTACGGGATCGGGGGCGCCGGGCGGGACCGGGAACGGAACCGCCGCGCCCGTGCCGCAGGGGGACTACCGCGCCGCCGTCGTCGACGGCGGGCTCGCGCTCAGCGCGGGGATGACGCCGCGGGTCGGCGGCCGGCTGACCGTCACCGGCCTCGTCGGCGGCGACGTCGCGCCCGCGGTGGCCTTCGACGCCGCCGGGCTCGCGGCGCGCAACGCCGTCGCGGCGATCGTCGCCGCGCTGGACGGCAACGTGGGGCGGCTGCGGCGGCTGTTGCGGATGACGGTGTACGTGGCGTGCGCCGACGGGTTCACCGACCTGTCGGCCGTCGCGGACGGCGCCACCGCGGGGCTCCGCGGGGCCGCGCCCGCGGCGGGGCTGCCGGTGCGGTCGGCGATCGGGGTCAGGTCGCTGCCGTCGGGGGCGCCGGTGGAGGTCGAACTGACGGCGGCCGTACGCCCATGAAGCCCGTCCGCGCGTGGCGCCGGGCGGAAGGACGGAAGCGCCCCGCGGGGGCGACGCCGGCGAACGCGCCGGAGGCCGCAGGCGGCCCCGAGTCGGCCGCCGGGCCCGAGTCCGTCCCCGGAGGCCCGTCCGGGCCCGGCCCCGCGACCGCCCCGGAACCCGGGGCGGCACCCGCGACCGGCGCCGTGTCCGGGCCCGCGTCCGCCCCCGGATCCGTATCGGCCGCCACGGCCGCGCCCGCCCGCTCGCGGGCCGGCCGGTGGGGGCTGCTGCCCCTACTGACCGCCACCGTGACCACCACGATGGCCAACACCGTCGTCAACGTCCCGATGACCTCCATCCTCGCCGACCTCGACGCCCCCCTCAGCCGCGGTGTGCTCGTCGCCACCGCCTTCCCCGTGACCCTCGCCGCCCTCATGCCCGTCTCCGGCTGGCTCGGCGACCGGTTCGGGCACCGCCGCGTCCTGTGCTGGGCGATGACCGGCGTGCTGGCCGGCTCCGCCGGGGCCGCGCTGGCGCCGAGCCTGCCGGTACTCGTGGCCTTCCGGATGCTCCAGGGACTCGCCGCAGCGCCCGTGCTGCCCGTGGTGATGGTGCTGGTGGTGCAGGTGCTCGGGGAGGGGCGGCGCGGGCGGGCGCTGTCGCTGTGGGCGGCGGCCAACGGCGCCGGGCAGGCGCTCGGGCCGACGACCGGCGGGCTGCTCTGGAAGCCGCCGAGGCGGAGGCCGCGCGGATCGGCGTCAGGCAGACCATCTGCATCGCCGACGACGGCGCCCACCCGATCGCCCTGCACCGCATGACGGGCGCGCGGCTCACGGGCGTGGAGATCGCCATCGCCAAGGCGTTCACGGCCGCGGGACACCAGCGGGCGACGCACCTCTTCAACGAGGAGCCGAAGGGCCCGGCGCTGCCCGGGAACGAGGCGTTCGGGATCCAGCACATGCACCCGGGACGTTTCGCGGCGTTCGTGGGCGGGTTCCCGATCGCGTACGAGGGCGAGGTCGTCGGCGCGGTGGGGGTGAGCGGCGGCAACGGCGACCAGGACAAGGCGGTCGGCGCGGCGGCGCTGGCGGCGTTCGAGCGGAAGGTGGCGACCGGGGCGGCGTGACGACGACAGCGGCGACAACGACGGCGGCGGCCCGCCCGGCGGCCGTCTCCCGCGGGCGCGGAGCCACCCTCCGCACGGACACGGCCCTGATCCTGCTCACCGTCACGGCGGGCATCACGGACGCGATCTCGTTCCTGGGCCTGGGCGGGGTGTTCACGGCGAACATGACGGGCAACCTGGTGCTCGTCGGCATGGCGGCCACGTCCGACGAGTCGTGGCAGGAGGTGCTGCGCGGCGACGTCCTGCGCTGCACCGCCTCGTTCGCGGGCTTCGCCCTCGGCATGCTCGCGGGCTTCCGCCTGCTGCGCACCCGCCCCGCCGGCTCCGCGCGGGTGCTCGGCGCGGGGCTGGCGCTGCACGCGGTGTTCCTCGCCGGCTGGGTCGCGACGGACGCCGCCCCCGGCACCGCCGCCGGCGCCGGGCTGATCGCCGCGTCGGCGACGGCGATGGGCGTACAGACGGCGGCGGCCCGGGGGCTCGACCGGGCGGGCATCACGACGACGTTCGTCACCGGCACCCTGACGTCGCTCATCTCCGGCCTGACGCAGGGCGACCGCCGGCACGCCGCCCTGCGCACCGCGGTCCTGGCGGCGCTGCTCGTGGGGGGCCTGCTCGGCGGGGTGCTCCTGGCCTACGCGCCGAAGGCGGCGGCGGTGCCGCTGCCGGTGGCGACGGCGCTGTGCGTACGGCCGGGTCAGCCGCCGGTACGTACGGGATGAACCAGGTACTTGAGGTGGGTGACCCCCTCCCCCTCGACGGCGCGGACCTGCTCCAGACGGACGCGGCTGACGTCCACGCCGTCGAGGAGGCGGGAGCCGCCGCCGAGGAGGACGGGGACGACGTGCAGTTCGAGCACGTCGAGCAGGCCGGCCGAAAGATACTGCCCGGCGATCCGGCCGCCGCCCCACAGCATCACGTCCTTGCCGCCCGCCGCCTCCTTCGCCTGCGCGAGCGCGGACTCGATGCCGTCGGTGACGAAGTGGAACGTGGTCCCGCCGGCCATCTCGACGGCCGGGCGCGGGTGGTGGGTGACGACGAACACCGGGTAGTGGTACGGCGGCTCGTCGCCCCACCAGCCGTTCCACTGCTCGTCCTCGGCCCAGGGCCCGCCGCCGATCGGCCCGAACATGCCGCGGCCCATGACGGCGGCGCCGATGTTCTCGACGGTCTCCGCGAAGACCTGCGAACTGGCGTTGACCTCACCGCCTTCGCCGCCGTGCGCCTCGCGCCAGCCGGCGAGCGGCACGACCCAGTCGTGCAGGGCCTCTCCGCCCACGCCCAGGGGGTTCTCGACGCTCTGGTCCGGTCCGGCGACGTAGCCGTCGAGGGAGAGGGAGATGTGACATCTGAGGTTGGCCATGGGGCGAGCATGTCCGGGACCGGGGGATGACGTCCAATGCCAGAACATCGAAGATCACATCAATATTCTTGATGAGTGCTGAACCTCGTCCATCTGAAAGTGCTCGCGGCGGTGGCACGCCACGGCTCGGTGACCGAAGCCGCACGTGAACTCCACTACTCGCAGCCGTCGGTGAGCCACCACCTCTCCCGGCTGGAGGCGGCGACGGGCGCGAAGCTCGTCCAGCGCACGGGCCGTGGCATCCGCCTCACCCCGGAAGGCGCACTGCTGGCCCGCCGCGCCACCGAGATCGTCGGCCGCGTCGACGCGGCGGCCGGCGAACTCGCCGCCCAGGTGGGCCTGCGCGCCGGTCGCGTACGCCTGGCCGCCAACGCCTCCGTACTCAGCACGATCGTCCCGAGGGCGGCCCGCACGCTGGCCGAAGCCCACCCGGGCATGGCACTGAGCATCACCGACCGCCACCCGGTCGAGGCACTGCAGATGCTCCGCCGGGGAGACGCCGACGTGGCCCTCGTCTTCCGCTACGCCCACGCCCCGCTGGAGGACGACGGCTTCCGCCTCGTCCACGTGGCGGACGACCCGGTCCACCTGATCAGCCGGCGCCCGGACGACAGCGTGGCCGATCACCGCGGCTCGCCGTGGATCGGCGGCTGCGAACGCTGCCGGCACGAACTGACCGCCATATGCGCGACCCACGGCTTCACCCCGCGGATCGACTCGTTCTGCGACGACATGGTCGTGGTCCAGGCCCTCGTCGCGGCGGGCATCGGCGTGACCACCCTCCCGGGCCTGGCCCTTGCGGCCCACCGGGGGGAGGGAATCCACGCGACGGAGATCCCGGGGGCGGAGCGCCGGATCTACGCGGCGACGTACGGCGACCCGCCGGACCCGCCGGGGGCGACGACGCTCGTGGAAGCGCTTCACATGGCAGCGGCGGAACTCACGGCACAGTAGTCTCGACACGAACGTCTTCCATATCACCGCCTCGGCGGCGAACTCCCTCCTCTCGCGAGGGAGTTCTACGGGCGTCACGGCGGGCCTGCAGCAATTCTGCAAGCGGGCTGCAAGGAAACACTCTGGTCATCTCCCGCAGACTCGGATGCGCGGGCCGGATACCCGGCCCGATGCCGCAATCTGGGGGAGAAGAGATCGATTATGCCGCGGTTTGTCATCGTGGGAATGACGAGGCTGGCGATGACTGCGCCCGTCGAGGAATTTCCGCTGCAATACAGCGCGTACCGCAGCGCTTCATGGATGCGCTGCACCGTCGTGGGAGGTGCGTACAACGTCGCCGGCGCGTTACGGAAGCTGGGGAGTGAGGCACACGTCTGCACGCTCGTGGGAACCGACGAAGCCGGAGCCGTGATCCGGGAGGCCATGGAGCGGCGGGGACTGAAGGGACGGGGAGTCGTCGACGTGGCGGAGACGGCCAAGACCATGATCCTCACCGACCCGAGCGGCCGCGTGGCACGCAATGCCTGGGCCGTGGGCGGTTCGGGCGACTATCCGATGGAGCGCTTCATCGAGCAGGGGGTGGACGCGGATCTGGCGGTGATCACCAACCGGCCGTTCGGCGAGCCCTTCCTGCGGCCGGCGAAGGAACTGCTGGGGCTGCCGGTGGCCGTGGACCTGCATGTGTCGGCCGATCTGGACGACGAGAGCCACCGGCCGTGGCTGGAGGTGGCCGACGTGCTCTTCTGCAGCCACGAGCGGCTGCCGGGCACGTGCGCCGAGTGGATCGGGGAGGTCTTCCGCCGTTACCCGGGATGCCGGATCGCCGCGGTGGGACGCGGCGAGGACGGCTGCGTCATGGGGCTCCAGGACGGGCGGCTGGTGGAGATCGGCGCCGTCACGCCACGGCCGGTCCGCGACACGGACGGCGCCGGGGACGCGCTGTTCGCCTCCTTCCTGCACGGCTGGCTCACCTCGGGCAAGCCGGTGGAGGCGCTGGAGTCGGCCGTTCTCTTCGCCGGCTGGAAGGTCGGGGCCGGCTCGGCGGCGGAGGGTTTCCTCACCGACAGGGAACTGGCCGCTCTGCGCCGGGTCTACCCGCTGCGTACGCGCGTCGGCACCTGGCGCTAGGCGTCAGTGCGGCGCCGGCGCGGGATCCGCGGGTCCGTCCGGCCCGGCGCCGGGATCGGCGTCGGGATCGGCGTCGGGATCAAGGCGGCGCCGGTGTCCGGCGGCGCGCTCCGCGTGCGGGAGGGCGCCGAGCTTGCGGTAGACCTCTTCGGCCCGGGCGTAGTGGCCCCGGGCCGAAAGGGGATTCCCCTCCTGCTCGGCGATCTCTCCGAGGGTTTCGCGCAGGGTGCCCTCGTCGAAGACCGCGCCGGCGCCGCGGAGTTCGGCCAGCGCGGTTTCGAGTTGGGCGCGCGCGGCCGGGCGGTCACCGGCGCGCAGATACGCCTGCCCGAGGCGGCGGCGCGCGGGGATCTCGGAGTTGAGGTCCGCCGTCCCCTCGATCAGGTCCATAGCCTGCGTGAGGTGACGGACGGCGTCGTCATGGTGCCCGAGGAGGCTTTCCACCTCGCCGATGGCGGAGTGCTCCCGCGCGGTTCCGCGGGTGTCCCCCACATCCTCCCGGATGGCGAGTGCGGTACGGAACAGCTCGCCCGCCCGGCCGAGTTCCTCTTGTTGCAGGTGGACGAGGCCCACGTTGTGCAGGACCAGCGCCTCACCCCTGCGGTCGCCGATCTCGCGGCGGAGCTCCAGCGCCTGGCCGAAGGCGACGAGCGCGTCTTCGTACCGGCCGGTGTCCCGCAGGGCCACTCCGAGGCCGGTCCGCAGCCTCGCCTCGCCGAGGCGGTGACCGCACGCACGGGCGGCCTCGGCGCCGATCCGGTGGCTGGCGATCCAGTCGCGGTGGTAGCGCGCGTAGATGAACACACCCCACATGGCGTCCACGATCTGCCAGGCGGCTGCGTCGTGACCGCGCGCCGAGGCGAGCCGCAGGACGGCCATGAGGTTGCCGAGTTCCGTCTCGAACCACCCGAGTGCGGTGGCGAAGTCCGCGAACGTACGGCTCTCCTCAGGCGGGAACCGGTATTCCGGCGCCGGGCGCCGGCGCTGGGGATAGACGACGTGATCGGCGCTGTCCGCGGTGGCGAGATAGTGGTCGATGATCCGCCGTTCGGTCATCGCACGCAGGTCGAGGTCGTCGTCCGCTTCGCCCCGGTGCCTGGCGTGCTCGTGGATGAGGTCGTGGAAGTGGTACCGGCCGGGGTGGTCCATGCCGAGGAGGTTCGCGTGCACCAGGGTCGCCAGGCTGTCGGCAGGCGCGGGGATCTCGGGACGTACGGCGGCGGCGGCCTCGGCGACGCCCACGTCGAACTCACTGCCGGGGTGCAGGCCCATCCGGCGGTAGAGCCGCGCGGCGTCGCCGGGGAGCGCCGTGTACACCTCGTCGAGTCTGGTCTTCATGGATACCTCCTCGTCTGCTTCCGTGAGATGAGACCCGACGGCGGGGCCCGTCACCGCCGTCGCCACGCTCCAGCCGGGCCGCGCGACGAGCAGCGCCGCGCTGACGCAGACCGCGAGCGGGAAGCGGCCGCAGGAGAGGACCAGCTCGCGGGCGGCGGCGGCATCGGCCGCGACGCGATCGTGCCCGGCCATGTTGCCCAGCAGTTCTATGGCCGAATCCGTGTCCAGCGGATCGAGCCGCACGAACTCCGCGCCGTCCAGCACCAGGGGCCGCAGATGCCACCGGCTGGTCACCACGCAGACACTGCCCGCGGACGCGGGCATCAGGGGGCGGATCTGGGCGGCCGACAGGGCGTTGTCGCAGAGGACGGCGACACGTCTGTCCGCCGTGACCGTACGGAAGTGGGCCATCTGCCCGGCGAGGTCGACGGGGACGTGCTCGGGAGCCACGCCGAGCGCCTGCAGAAACCGGGGCAGCACGTGGGCGGGACTGGTCGGCTCGCCTGCCCGGTGCCCCTCCAGCCCGGCGTAGAGCTGGCCGTCGGCGAAGTCGTCGCTGTGGCGGTGCAGCCACGACAGCGCGAGAGACGTCTTCCCCACCCCGGGCAGCCCGCTGATGGAGACGAGCGCGGAGGAGTCCTCGCTGCGCGCCCGCGCGAGCGCGAGGTCGAGCACCTCCAGCCCCGCCTCGCGGTTGGTGAAGTACCGGGGCCGCGGCGGAAGCTGCCGGGGAACGGGCGGCCGCTGCCGCTGCGCGGCACCGAGGTACACGTCCCCGCGGATGGTGGCCGCCTGAAGACTGGGCCCGTGGACGGTCCCGGACAGCTCGTTGCGCGTGTCACTCCGCCCCCATGGCGCATGACCGTCGGACGGTGGCATCCGGATACCCCCAGGGTCGTCAAGATCGAATCCGACTGTAGCCACACCTGGGCTGGCATATCCCTCTGGCAACTGCCAACACTCGAATGAGTGACTGGCACGCTCACCATCTCAGGCATACGTCGCATACACGGCTTACGACTCCTGTGCGACTGTCGCACAGAGCACCGCCCGCAACCAGGGGATTGTCAGCCGCCCTGAGCGGTGCCCCGCCCGTTTGTCGCGGGCGGAGCACCGGGGGTGGGGGGGGGTGCGCGTCAGGGCGTCGGGGTAGTGCAGGCGCCGGTGGTGCACTTCTTCAGCCAGTCCGCGAAGTCCGCGTCGTAGCGGTTGCCTATCGTGGTGGTCAGCAGCGTGCGTGCCGACTCCCAGTCGCCCGTGCGGTAGTGGCCCAGCAGCGTCGCCACGTCCTCCGGGTGGGATTCGAGGAGATAGCGGACCGCCAGGTAGCCCCACTGGTAGGTGCGGGTCGTGTCGCTGTTCTCGTAGGTGGTGTCGAAGAGCGTGCTGAGGGCGTAGGTGTTCTTGCCCGCCTCCTCGATCGCCTTCTCGTTGGGCAGGTCGCGGTACGCGTAGCTGATGTACTCCGCGAAGCCCTCGACCCACATGACCGTCGGCGTCTTCATGTTCTCCTCGAAGTCGCCGTACATGTTGAAGCGGCCGTCGAGGTAGTGCGTGTATTCGTGGTTGAGGTTCCAGATCTCGAACTCGTCGGCCCATTCCGCGCGGTAGGCGATGAACCGCGGCAGGTTCCCCTCCTTCGCCGGGTCGCCTTCCAGGTACATGCCGCCGTTGTTCGTGTCGATGCCGAAGACGACCCCGGCATAGGTCTGGTAGTCGAGGCTGGAATCGAAGGCGACGACTTCCAGCTTGATGTTGTTGTCGTCCGCCACGGGCCCGTTGTCCTTGGCCACGCCGTGGAAGAACTCGTCCTGCCCGAGCATGCTCGTGCAGGACTGTTCAAGCTGCTCGTCGGTCAGCTTCTGCGCCACGATCTCCAGGCTGCCGGCACACGCGTGCGCGACCGGCAGCACCGCCTCACGTACGCGCTCCTGAAGGTCGCACGTGCCGAAGAAGTCACAGTTCTCCTTGTCGTACGCGTCCGTCATCTCCGCGACGCCGACCCACAGCGCCGCGGTGGCCGGGTCGTCGAGGGAGGTGGCGCCGAGGAGTTCCTTCGCCAGCGGGCGGACCGCCCCGCGGAGCTTGTCGTGCTGGAGGAACCGGCCCAGTTCGCGGCCCGCGTTGGTGGTCAGGAACTGCTTGTCGGTGCCGATCAAGTCCTTGTGGTTCGTCGCGAAGTCCCGCAGGAGGGTCAGCAGGCTCTGGTCGGCGGCCACCGCGTCGACGAACTCCGGCACCCAGTTGCCGCGGAAGATCACGGTGTAGGCGCTGTTGACGGCGTTGACCATCCAGTAGAACGCGTCGTACGAGGAGTCGTAGTCCGTCAGCAGCTTCTTGACGACGTTCAGGTAGCGGGCGTTCTCCGTGGCGCTGTCGATCAGGATGACCGACTCGGAGAGCGTCTGGCCGTTGGCCTCCGTCACGTCGTACGCGCGGGAGGAGCCGAAGAAGGCGTCCAGGCCGGCCTGGACGGCGGTCTTGAGCGCCGGGCCGTACTCGCCGACGCCCTCGGGGTCGCCGTACTGCACGTAGTAGCCGGCGCGCAGGTACAGCACGATCTGCGTGATCGACGCGCTGTTGTCGCCCTGGTACGAGGCGGCGGTGTCACGGTAGGCGTTCGCGACCGTGACCATCTGCGACTCCTGGAAGAGCGCGCGGGCGTCGGCGCCGGTGACGCCGAACAGCGTGTTGACGCAGGCCGTCTCCGACGCCTTGATCTGGTCGACCAGCGCGCCGCCGGTCTTGGACGCGAAGTCCGCGACATCGCACGCGGCCGCCCCGGGGTCCGCTGCCGTACGGGCCAGCCTGCGCGCGGCGGCGTCCGTGCCGGCCTCCCGCGGCGGGAGGAGGGCGGCGTCCGCCTTCAGTTCGGCGGTCGTCATCGGGTCGGCCGGCGCGAGGGCGGCCGCGAGTGCGTCGGGGGTGGACTGCTTCGGGGCGGGGGCCGACGCCGGCGCGGGCGCCCCGCCCGGCGCGGCGGTGGCTCCGGCGGCGGGGGCGAGCCGTGCGTACCCCGCCCCCAGACACATCACCAGGGCGACCACCAGGAGGAAGAACCCCGTTCTCGACATGGGGGGTTTGGCTGTCAAGTGAGCCTCCGAGTTCGTACGTTCCGCGTGCGCGGGACGGCCGGAAGCGACTGGCTGTCATGCACACGAGGCTTGGTGCCATGTAAAATTACACACGTCACATGGCGCGCCAAGGCCCCTGTCACCGCGGGCACTTGCACTTTTGATGCGTGAACACCCCCGCCGCATAACGGATTCGCATCGTCGCGGGACGGGCGGCCCGCGGCCCGCTCTCTCCCCGGCAAGCGTTCTTTCGCCCTCTCCTCCCTCATGGAATGACCGCCATGTCCGACAGCCCCACCGCCTTCCCCGCGTCCGGCGCCGCCCCCGGCGACGCCGACCTGACCGCCCTGATACGCGACGCGCTCCCCGGCGCCGCCGACGCGGCGCTCGACGAGCTGTACCGGCGGCACCGCGCCGCGGTGCTGGCGTACGCGCGCAGTTGCACGCGGGACCCGCACACCGCGGAGGACCTGACGTCGGAGGCTTTCGCGGGCGCGCTACGGGCCCTGCGCGGCGGCGGCGGTCCCGACGGGCCGTGGCGGCCGTACCTGCTGACGGCCGTCAGGCGGACCGCGGCCGCGTGGTCCCGTACGGCCCGGCGCACCGAGCTGTCCGCCGACTTCGAGGGCTGGCTGACGCGGGCGCCGACGGTGGAGAGCAGCGAGGAGGGGACGCTGCGCAGGGAGGACGCGAACCTGGTGCTGCGCGCGTTCCGCAGCCTGCCGGAGCGGTGGCAGACGGCGCTGTGGCACTCGGCGGTCGAGGGCGAGTCGCCGGACCGCATCGCGCCGCTGCTGGGCCTGACGGCGAGCGGCGTCACGTCGCTCACGGCGCGGGCGCGGGAGGGGCTGCGCGAGGCGTATCTGGCGGAGCGCGCGGGGGCCGCCGGGGCGCCGGCGGAGTGCCGGCACTACACCGGGCTGCTGGCCGCGTCGGTACGGCGCGGGGGACGGCGGCGCCGCGGGCAGCGCGGACTCGAGCACCACCTGGCGGTCTGCCGCCGGTGCCGCCGGACGAGCGCGGAGCTGCGGGAGCTGAACAGCTCGCTGAGCGCGGCGCTTCCGGCGGGGCTGCTGCTGTGGACGGGGGCGTCGTACGGGGCGGATGGTGCGGGCGGTACGGCCACCCTCGGCGCCACCGCCTCCGCCACCGGCGGCGCCGCCACCGCCACCGCTGCCACCGCCACCGCTGCCTCCGCCTCCACCGGGCTCGCCGCGGCCGTCAAGACCGCCGCCGTCGGCGCCGCCGTCCTCGCCATCGTCGTCACCGGCTCCACCACCTTCCCCGGCGGCGGTGACCCCCCGCCGCCACCGCCCGCCCCCACCCTGACGACCGCCGCCCCCACCCCCACCGGGGAGCGCAGCAGATCCGAGCCCGGGGAGAACGACGCCGGCCCGCCCACCGCCTCTGCCGACCGCACCGAGGGACCCGACGCCGCCGAGAACCGCGGCGGAGACGGCGATCCGGCCCGCAAGCCGACCGCCTCCGACGGCCGGCCCCCCGCAGGCGACGACACCGGCCCCCCGCCCGACTGGTCCCCGCCCGCCGACGACCGCACCGCCCTGCCCGTCGCCGCCACCGGCCGCTGCATGGACATCGGCGCCGCCGCCGGCGACCAGCCGTACGAGGCCGACTGCGACGGCGGCCGCAGCCAGCAGTGGGAACTCCTCGTCTCCCTGCCCCCCGTCCAGGAGGTACGCATCCGCAACCACGCCACCGGCATGTGCCTCACCCACTCCGGCACCGATGCCGACGGCGCCCCGGTCAGCCAGCGGCCGGGCGCCTGCCTGTCCGACGCGTCCACCGCCCACTGGAAGTACTTCCTGGAGGACGACGACAAGGTGGTCTTCACCCAGCGGGACTCCTCCGGGCAGTTCCTCGGCCTCGACGACTGGCGCGCCGCCGCCGAAGGCCGCCCGCACGCCCCGGACATCGGCACGACCGCGAACTATGAGGCGACTCCCTCGCTCCGCTTCCGCTACCGGGGCCCCGCCTTCGGCTACTGACCGGCGGCCACGAGGACCCTTGGTAAAGCGCGGGCAAAGTCGCGGGACGCCCGGGCCCGTACGCACTCCTCCCCTCCAGGAACCCGATCACCGAGTCCGTACGGGAGAGGCATGAGCAGCGTTGCGCGGCGCGACGCCGGGAGCGCCGACTGGGCCCCGGGATACGAGCGCCGGGAGCGGTGGCGGCGGCGGCCGGTGCTGACGGCGATACAGCGGTACGCGGGCGTGAGTTGCACCGCCCTCGGCGTCCAGGACCTGCCGCCGCGCGGCGTCGGCCCGCGGGTGGTGGAGCACCACGTCGCGCTGGTCCTGCTCGCGGGCTCCGGCTGGTTCTCCTGGGGCGGGCGGGAGCGGATCCGCATCGGGGCGCCGGCGCTGCTCTGGCTGCTGCCCGGCGTCCCGCACTGCTACGGGCCCGGCAAGCCCGGGTGGACGGTGGCCTTCGCCGGCTTCGGCGGCCCGGCACTCGCCGCCTGCGCCCAGCGCGGCCTCGTCCCCGCCCCGGCCGACGCCGTCGTCCCCCTCGCCACGGGCGCCCCCGCGCACCGTACGATCCGCAAACTCGCCACCGTCTGCAACGAGTCCGAGCCCGCCTACGACGCCACCTCCGCCGCCGGACTCCACGAACTCCTCGCCGTCCTGCGCCGCTCCCGCACCGAACCGCCGCCCGGGCCACCGGGGGTCGTCGAGGAACTCGCCCGCGCCGCCCACCTGCCGGTCTCCGTGGCCGAGCACGCCCGCCGGCTGGCGCTGCCGCTGCCCGAACTGCGCGAGGAGGTCCAGTACACGACCGGGTGCAGCCCGAAGGACTTCGTCCTCGGCGCCCGGCTGAACACGGCCAAGGACCTGCTCGCCACCACGGACCTCAAGGTGGCCGCCATCGCCCGCCGCATCGGCTACGCCGACCCCGGGCACTTCACCCGGCTCTTCACCCGCCGCGTGGGCATGCCGCCGGGCGCCTTCCGCGCCGGGTACCCGCCCGTGCCGCATTGACGTGCGCCTGCCCGTTCCCTGGCGTGCTGTCGTTTCGGGGCGGGGAATTCATGGGTCCAAGGCGGTCGGCTTGAGTCTCATCGAACGGGAACAGCCCCTGCTCGATGGGTTACGGCCGGACGAGCGGGCGGCGCTGCTGGCACTCGGCGTACCGCGGAGCTACGCGAGCGGCGACGTGCTCCTCCCCGAGCGCGCCCCCACCTCGTACGTCGTCGCCCTCCTCCGCGGCTGGACGGTCGTCTCGGTGGCGACCGAGCGCGGCCACCGGCCCATCCTCGCGCTGCGCGGCGCGGGCGGGCTGGTCGGCGATCTGGCGGCAGTCGACCGCAGGCCGCGCAGCGCCACGGTGACGGCGCTGGGGGCCGTGGACACCGCGGTGATTCCCGGCGACCGGTTCCGCGGCGCCAGCCCCGCGGTCAGCGCGCTGGTGCTCAGACAGCTCAGCTCCAGGCTGCGCAGCTCCGACGGCGAACGGCGGTCGCTGGCCTCGGAGAACGTGCTCCAGCGGCTGGCCGTACGGCTCCTGGAACTGGCCCGGCGCACCGGCCGCCGGCACCCGGACGGCAGCGTGACCATCGACCTGCCGCTGCCGCAGCACGACCTCGCCGCCTCCGTGGGCTCGACCCGGGAGGCCGTCGCGAAGGCGCTGCGGCTCCTGCGCGAGCAGGGCATCGTCCGTACCGGGACCCGGGACCCGGGACCCGGGTCGCTGGCTGCTGGAGCAGTCGTACGACCTGGGGGCGATCCTGGCGGCGAAGTACCGCTGGATGCGGTGGGCGGTGGGGTGCCTGGTGGCGGGAGGAGCGGTGATCGCGGCGACGGCACTGCTCTGAGGGCACTCCTCATTTATCACAGCGCTGTTATATTAGCGCTGTGACATCTGCGGACCCCACCAAGCTGCCCGACCCCTGGCAGTCCCTGCACACGCTCCTCGCCGGCCTCGACGCCGAGATCGAGCAGGTCTACGCCGACCGCGGCATCAAGGGCGTACGCCCGCGCTTCGCGTATCCGCTCATCCGGCTCGCCCACACCGGGCCGCTGACCATCCGCGAGCTGGCGGAGTCGCTGCACCGCTCCCACTCCGCGGTGAGCCAGACCATCGCCGCCATGCGCAAGGAGGACCTGGTCACCTCCGAGCCGGGGCCCGACGCCCGTACCCGGCGGATCGAGCTGACCGAACGCGGCCGGTCGCTCGTCCCGTTCCTGGAGGCGGAGTGGCGCGCGACGCACGCGGCAGTCGCCGAGCTGAACGACACACTGCCGTACGCGATGACCGCGGTGGTCGAGGACGTACGGGCGGCGCTGGCGGACCGCTCGATGCGCGAGCGCATCGAGGACCACCTCGCCGAGCCACCCCGATGAGACGGCGCGTCCGCTTCCTCGACACCCGCCCGCTGCGCAGCAGTCCCCCGTACCGCGCCCTGTGGATCGGCACATCGGCCTCCCAACTCGGCGCCCAGATCACCCTCGTGGCCGTGCTCGCCCAGGTCTGGGACCTGACGGGCAGCCCCGTCGGCACCGGCGCCATCGGCCTGGCCACCGGCGTCCCGATGATCCTCTTCGGCCTCCTCGGCGGCACCCTGGCCGACACCGTGGACCGCCGCACGCTCGTACGGGCCACGACGGCGGGCCAGTTGCTGGCCGCGGGCGCCCTGTGCGCCCAGGCGCTGGCGGACAACAGGAACGTCGTCCTCCTGCTCGCCCTGGTCGCCCTCAGCACCGTCTTCGCCGCCCTCGGCGCCCCCGCCCGGCGCACCTTCCCGGTCCGCCTGCTGCCGGCCGACCAGGTCGCGGCGGGCCTGGCGCTGAACAACGTCTCCTTCCAGTTCGCCATGCTCGCGGGACCGGCGGCGGCCGGGCTGATCATCGCCCGCTGGGGCCTCCCCGCCGCGTACGCCACCCAGGCCGCAGCGATCGCCGTCGCGACGGCCGCGGTCCTCCGCCTGCCCCCGATGCACCCCGAGGGCGTACGGGAGAAGGGCGGCAGACGCCGGGCGGAACGCGGCGGCTGGCGCATCGTCCTGCGCCGCCACACGCTCTGGGGTTCACTGGCCACCGACCTGTCGGCCACGCTCCTCGCGATGCCCGTCGCGCTCTTCCCGCTCGTCAACGAGGTCCGCTTCGACGGCGATCCGCAGACCCTCGGCCTCTTCCTCTCCGCCGTCGCGGTCGGCGGCATCACGGCGGGGCTGCTCTCCGGCACCGTCACCCGCGTCCGCCGCGGCGGCCTGGTCCAGTTGATAGCGGCGGCGGTCTGGGGCGCGGCCCTCGCCTGCTTCGGCCTGGCAGGACCCCTCTGGCCGGCCCTCGCCTGCCTCGCCGTGGCGGGCGCCGCCGACACGGTCTCGGTCGTCACCCGCAGCGCCCTGGTCCAGCTCGAAACCCCGGACGCCTACCGCGGCCGGGTCTCGTCGGTGGAACACGTCATCGGCGTGGCGGGACCCGAACTCGGCAACTTCCGCGGCGGCCTCGTCGCCTCCGCCACCTCGGCGACGGTCTCCCTGGTCACGGGCGGCCTGGCGGCGGTGGCGGCGATAGCGGCGATAGCCGCCGCCAACACCCCCCTCAGGGCCTACCGCACCCCGCAGGCGGAAGCGCAACCCCCGGCCGCGCCCGAAGCCGCCACCCAGCCGGCCTCCTGACCACACAGAAGGCGTGGGCGGCACCGAACGCCGCGCCCGGGCCGCGCGTGACGGTGCTCAGGCGCGGCGCTCCGCGGCGGCCTCGACGATCTCGTCCAGGCGGGCGAGGGCGGCGGTGTACTCGTCTATCTGCTGCCTGATCCGGGCCCGTTCGGCGTCGAGCATGGCACGCTGCTCGCCGGTCGTGGTGCCGGTGTCGATGCAGGGAAGCAGCTCGGCGATGCGGCGGCTGGGCAGCCCGGCCGCGTAGAGCTGCTGGAAGAAGCGGACCCGGTCGACGGCGTCGTCGGCGTACTCGCGCTGCCCGCCGGGGCTGCGGGCGGGCGTGAGCAGCCCCTGCTCCTCGTAGTAGCGCAGCGCCCGGACGCTCACTCCGGAGCGCCTGGCGACCTCTCCGATACGCACGGGCACCTCTCTCCGGCACAGGACTTGCACCTGACGTCAACGGTAGGTCTTAGCGTACCGGCATGACCACACCACACACCCGCCCCTCCCCCGGCCTCCGCCTCGACGGCTCGGTCCCCCTGGTGACCGGCGCCAACCGCGGCCTGGGCCGCCTCTTCGCCCAGCAGCTCATGGAGCGCGGCGCCACCCGCGTCTACGCGGCAGCCAGGCGCCCGGAGTCGGTCGACCTCCCCGGCGTCGTACCGCTGCGGCTGGATGTCACCGACCCCGCCCAGGCGGCGGCAGCCGCCGACGCGGCGGGCGACGTGACGCTCGTCGTGAACAACGCGGGAGTCAGCCACTGGACCGATCTCGTCACCGGCGACCTCGCCGCCGTACGCGCGGAGATGGAGACGAACTTCTGGGGCACCCTCAACGTCGTACGCGCCTTCGCCCCGGCCCTGGCGGCCAACGGCGGCGGCGCGATCCTCAACGTCCTGTCCGCACAGTCCTGGTTCGCCTACCCGGGCACCAACGGCTACCACGCCTCCAAGGCCGCCCAGTGGGCCCTGACGAACGCCGTCCGCATGGAGTTGGCGGCACAGAACACCCTGGTCACCGCCCTCCATCTGGGCGCGGTGGACACCGACTTCAGCGCCGCCTACACCGGCCCGAAGGGCGACCCCGCCCCGGTCGCCCGCGCCGGCCTGGACGGCATCGAGGCAGGCGGAGCGGAAGTCCTGGCCGACGCCTGGAGCACCCACGTCAAAAAATCCCTGGCCGAGGACCCCACCCGCCTCTACGACGAGATCCGCGCCGGCGTCGTCTGACCGGCCCGCGGGTAGGAACCGTCCGGTCGGATCCCCGTGTCCTGAAGGCCGGACGCGTGCAGGAGTCGTGGTCGCCGCGCACCCCGGGGTGGAGCATCTCGCCGTACGGGCGGAGGAGCTGGGCCTGGACAGCTTCTGGGTCTACGACACCCCGATGGTCCACGGGGACCCCTTCGTCGCCCTGAGCCTCTGCGCGCGGGCCACCCGCCGCATCAGGCCCGGTATCGGCGTCACCTCGCCGGCGCTGCGTTCGGCCCCGGCGGCGGCGAGCGCGTTCGCCAGCCTCAACGCCCTGGCCCCGGGCCGGATCATCTGCGGGGTCGGCACCGGCAACACGGCCAGGCGCACCCTGGGCATGCAGCCCACCAAAGCGGCGGAGCTGGAGGACTTCGTCGCCGCGCTGCAGGACCTGTGCGCCGGACGCCCGGCCGCGTACCGCGAAGGAGACCGGGCCGGCGACATCCGGTTCCTGCACACCGGGGCGCACGTGAACACCACCGACCCGATCGAGTTCGTCGTGGCCGCGTTACGCGGACCCAGGGCGGCCGCCGTCGCGGCACCGGCCTCATCTCCTTCGGCCTGCTCGACCCCGCCGCCTGGCAGGCGCTGCACGCCGCCCGCCGCGACGCCTCCTCCCGCGAACCGGGCCCCTCCGGGGACTCGTACCTGATCACCGCGCTCCACGTACTCGACGAGGACGAGGACTCCACCGGCCCCGCCGCCCGGGACGCGACAGGCCACCTCGTCATGTCGCTGCTGGCCTTCGCCGCCGACACACCGGACGTCACCGGACACCTCGGCCCGGACGAACGCGAGGCGGTACGCCGCCTCCTGCACCGCCGCGGCACCACCGCCACCGCGCCGGACCGGTACACCAGGCTCTACCCCGGCTACCTCTGCCGCATCGCACCGCGGGACCGGGACCTGATCCTGCCCTCGCTGATGCACGCCCTGGCCCTCGTCGGCACCCGCGACGACCTCCTCGCCCGCCTCACGTCCCTGGAACAGGCAGGCGTCGACGAACTCCTCATCCAGCCGGTGATCGACCCGCCCACGGAGATGGCCCGACTCGCCCAGCTCCTCGCCTGAGGAGAAAAAGGCCAGGTCACAGCGGCATGGGCGGTGGTCCCGCGCGACAACCTTGCGTCCGCTTCGCCGATCACGCCAAAACCCCAGCTCAGAGAGATTCTGAGCTGGGGTCCGATGGAGCCGCCTAAGGGAATCGAACCCTTGACCTACGCATTACGAGTGCGTCGCTCTGGCCGACTGAGCTAAGGCGGCAGGTTGCGGGCCGGGGCCCTGGCAACGGCGACAAGTTTACACAGTTCCCCGGGGTCCTCCGCACGCGGTTTGGGGAGTGGGCTACCGGCAGCGCTTGCCGTCCTGGGGCGGGGTGCCTTCCAGGAGGTAGGTGCCGACCGCCTCGTCGATGCAGCCGTTGCCCCGGGCGTACGCCGTGTGGCCGTCGCCCTCGTACGTCAGCAGCACGCCCTCCTTGAGCTGGGCCGCCAGGCTCTCCGCCCAGACGTACGGGGTCGCCGGGTCGCGGGTGGTGCCGACGACCAGGATCGGGTCGGTGCCCGCGGCCTCGATGCGGTTGGCTTCGCCGGTGGCGGTGACGGGCCAGTCGGCGCAGTTCAGGGCGGCCCAGGCGAAGTCGCGGCCGAAGACCGGGGAGTCCGCCTCGAAGTCCGGGACCAGCTTCTCGACGTCCGCCGGGGTCTCGAAGGGGGGCGGCTGGTCGAGGCAGTTCACGGCGGCGAAGCCGTACATCATGCTGCCGTACGAGCCGTCCGGCTCGCGTTCGAAGTACATGTCCGCCAGCGCCAGCAGCCCGCTGCCGTCCTTGCGCTCCATCGCGTCCGCCAGGGAGTCGCGGAGCTGCGGCCAGAAGTCCTCCTGGTACATCGCCATCAGCACGCCCATCGTCGCCAGCGGCTCGCCCAGCGCCCGCTGCTCGCCGGTCGGCACCGGCTTCGCGTCGAGGCGGTCCAGGAAGTCGCGGAGCTGCGTGCCCGCCTCCTCGGCGCTGCCCGTGCCCAGCGGGCAGTCGGAGCGCTGGACGCAGTCCTCGGCGAAGGAGTCGAAGGCGGTCGTGAAGCCGGCGTTCTGGTCGAGGTTCAGTTGCCGGGAGGTGAGGGACGGGTCCATCGCGCCGTCGAGGACCAGGCGGCCGGCGCGCTGCGGGAAGAGGCCCGCGTAAGTGGCACCGAGCATCGTGCCGTACGAGGCGCCGACGTACGTCAGCTTCCTGTCGCCGAGGACGCCGCGGAACACGTCCATGTCCCGGGCCGCCTCCTCCGTCGAGACATGGCCCAGCAGGTCACCCGCGCGCTTCGCGCAGCCCTGGGCGAAGCGGTCGAAGGACGCGGTCAGCGCCTCGACCTCGCCCTCGTCGTCGGGCGTCTGGTCGACCTGGGTGTGCGCCTCGAACTCCTTGTCCGTCAGGCACTTCACCGGCTGGCTGCTGCCCACGCCGCGCGGGTCCATCGCCACGATGTCGTACCGGGCCCGGACGTCGGCCGGATATCCGATGCCCGCGAAGTCCTGCATGAACTCGATCGCCGAGGCGCCCGGGCCGCCCGGGTTCACGTGCAGCGAGCCCAGGCGCTCGCCGGGGTCCTCGGCCTCCTTGCGGGCCACCGCCAGCTTCAGGTCCCCGCCGTCCGGCTCGGCGTAGTCCATCGGTACGCGCAGCGTCGTGCAGGCGAAGCCGGGGGCGTCGTCGCACTCGGTCCAGCGCAGCTTCTGCTCGTAGTACGGCCTCAGGTCCGCGGGGATCTTCGCGGGGAGCGGCTGGAGCACCTTGCTGACGCTGCCGGCGCGGGCGGCGTCGGCCCCGCTGCCGCCGGTCCCCGTGCCGCCGTCGTCGGATCCGGCGGAGTCACACCCGGCGGCGGTGATCAGCACCAGCAGCGCGGCGACGGGTGCGGCCGTACGGAACAGGCTGCGGAATTCCATGCGCCTGAGCGTAACCGCTGGAGGAGGGGCCTCCACCCGGTCACCCTCTCCCCGTACGAGTGACGCGGGGGCGTGGGGTGTCCGGGCGCTGCTTCGCGTTCCCTACGGCTTGCGCAGCGTCACCGTCATCGCCTCCAAAGCCAGCAGCGGCGCCACGTTCCGCTCCAGCGCGTCCCGGCACTCCATGATCGCGTCGATCCGCCGCAGCGTGATCTCCGCGCTGCTGTCCTCCGCGATCCGCCGCAGCCCGTCCCCCACGTCCGCGCACGGCAGCAGCGAGGCGTCGGCCACCGCGCCGAGCTGGAGCGCGAGCACGTCCCGGTAGAAGCCCGCGAGGTCGGTGAGGGCCAGGTCGAGGCTGTCGCGCTGGCTGCGCGTCGCCCGGCGCTTCTGGCGCTCCTGGAGGTCCTTCATCACGCCCGCCGTGCCGCGCGGCATCCGGCCGCCGGGCTGCGCGCCGAGCGCCGTGCGCATCTCCTCCGTCTCCTGCTCGTCCAGCTCCTCCGCCCGTTCCTTCGCCGCGTCCGCCGCGACCTCGACCAGCTCCTGCGCCGCGCGCAGGCAGCCGCCGATGTCGTCGACGCGGAGCGGTATCCGCAGCACCGCCGCCCGGCGTTCGCGGGCGCGGTCGTCGGTGGCCAGCCGGCGGGCCCGGTCGAGGTGGCCGCCGGCGGCGCGGGCGGCGGACTCGGCGACCGCGGGGGTGATGCCGTCGCGCTGGACGAGGACCGCGGCGACCGCCGCGACCGCGGGGGTGCTGAGGGAGAGGTGGCGGCAGCGGGAGCGGATCGTGGGCAGCACGTCCTCCAGCGACGGGGCGCAGAGCAGCCACACCGTGCGCGGGGCGGGCTCCTCGATGGCCTTCAGCAGGACGTTGCCCGCGCCCTCCGTGAGGCGGTCGGCGTCCTCGACGACGAGGACCTGCCAGCGGCCGCCGGAGGGGGCGAGCTGGGCGCGGCGGACCAGCTCCCGGGTCTCCTTGACGCCGATGGTGAGGAGGTCGGTGGCGACGACGGTGACGTCCGCGTGGGTGCCGACGAGGGCGGTGTGGCAGCCGTCGCAGAAGCCGCACCCGGGGCCGGCGGACACGCGGTCGGGGCTGACGCACTGGAGGGCGGCGGCGAACGCGCGGGCCGCCGTCGCCCGGCCGGCGCCCGGCGGTCCCGTGAAGAGCCAGGCGTGCGTCATCGCGGAGGTGGAGTGGGGCCCGGCGGCCGCTGCCGGGTGGCCGCCGGGGGCGGCGGTGCCGGCTTCCGCCGTGACCCGGGCGTCGGCGGCGCGGGCGGCGGCGGCCAACTGCTCGCCGACCCGCTGCTGCCCGACCAGCTCGTCCCACACCGCCATGGCACCGTCCCTCCGTCGTCCGCCGACCATTGTGCTGCACGCCACTGACAGCCGGCCGCCGGCCGCTCCCCGGTCCCTCAGTGATGGTGCCCGTGCTGGTGACCCTTGCCGTGGCCGTGGCCGTGGCCGTGGCCCGTGCCGTGGCCGTGGCCCGTGCCGTGGCCGTGGCCCGTGCCGTGGCCCGTGCCGTGGTGGTGGCCGTGGCCCCGGCGGCGCCAGCTGAGCGCGTCCGGGTCGCGCGGCGCCCGGTCGACCACCAGGGCGCCGGCGGTCAGCATCAGCCCCGCCACGGAGGCGGCGTTCTCCAGCGCGGTACGGGGCACGCGGACCGGGTCGAGGACGCCGGCCGCCGGCAGATCGCCGTACGTGCCGGTGTCCGCGTTCCAGCCGTGGCCCGGCGGGAGCGCGGCCGTCTCGGCGACGACCCGGACGCCGTCGGCGCCGGCGTTGTCGGCGAGCTGCCGCAGCGGAGCGGTGAGGGCGGCCCGTACGGCCAGGGCCCCCGCCCGCTCGTCGGCGACAGGGCGCGCGCGGCGGTCCCGCCGGGCGGGGTTCGCGCGGGCTCCGTACGCGCCGGGCTCCCCGGCCCCGTACCGTCCAGCAGCGCGTCCACCGCCTCCCGCGCTCCCGCCAGCCCCGTGCCGCCGCCCGGCGTGACGCCCTCCGCGAGCGCCGCCCGTACCGCCGCCACCGCCCCCGCGACCCGCTCCCGGCGGTCACCGCGCGCAGCCCGGCCTCGAACAGCGCCCGGGTGAGCACGATGGTCGTCGTCGTGCCGTCGCCCGCGGCGCGGCGGGTGCGGGTGGCGGCCCGGCGGACGAGGGAGGCGCCGAGGTTCGCGTACGGGTCGGAGAGCCGGACGGCGTCGGCGACGGTGGCGCCGTCGCGGGTGGCCACGGGACCGGAAGCGGCGCCGGCCCCGCCGCCGGCTCCCGCGCCCCCGGCCCCGCGGCCGGACCCGGAGCCGGCGCCCTCGGCACCGGCCCGGGATCCGGAACCGGAAGCGGAAGCGCCGGCCCCGGAGCGGCCGCTACGGGAGCCGGCCGACCCCCGGCCCCGCGCCGCCCAGCACCACCAGCCGCCCCCGCGGCCCCAGCGTGACCCGGGCCGCGTCCGCCACCGCGGCGACGCCGCGGCGCAGCGCGGCCCGCGCCTCGTCCTCGAAGAGCAGTCCGCTCACTGCTCGTCGTCGTCCCCGCGACCGAACCGGCCCCGCTCCATGATGAGCGCGGCCTGCATCATCGCCCGCGCGTAGCCGGTGTCGTACAGCTCCATGCCGTGGCCGCCGCCGCCCACGTCCTTGTACTGGTTGCTCTGGTCGGAACCGTTCTCCCGGTCGAAGTCGTTCGCGCGCGGGTGCTCGGCGAGGATGCCGCGCGGGTAGCCGGCGCGCACGAGCTGGCGCATGAAGCCGAACATGTCGGTCTCGCCGTTGTCCGGGAACACCTCGGCGTACTTCACCTGCGGCTCGTCCACGCGCACGTTGCGGTAGTGGATGTGGTTGACCCGGTCCTTCCGGCTCATCCAGCGGAGGAAGTCGACGGAGTCGAAGCCGACCTCCGCGGTCACGCCCGCGTGCACGGTCATGCCGTTCGACGGGCTGTCGACGGTCTCGACCATCCGCTTCCAGTCCGCGACCGAGCCCATGATCTGCGGGTTGCCCCGGCTGATCGCGGCGGGCGGGTCGTTGGGGTGCACGGCCATGCGCACGCCCGCCTCCTCGGCGACGGGCATGACCTCCCGCAGGAAGTGCTCGTAGTGCTCCCAGAGTTCGTCGCGGGTGAACGCGGGCACGCCGTCGGGGCGCGGGAGGTCGCGGACCCTGACGCCGTCCACCTCGTGGTCGAGGTCGAAGGCGGTGTAGCCGGCGCCGATGCGGTCGGTCCCGTCGATCTCCTCGTAGTAGCCCTCCTTCAACCGGTGGACGTACCAGTTGTATTCGACGACGCCGATGCCCGCCTCGCCCGCGGCCCGCAGCGAGGTCTTCATGTCCTCGATGGCCTGGTCCCGGCCGTCCTCGCCGCGTACCACCGCGTCCGGGGCGCTGATGAGGTACCACAATCACCCACACGAGGACCGTACGGGACATGTGTTCGTCCTACCCGGCTCCGTCAGGCAGCCACAGGACACAGGAGCCCGTACGCACCCGACCAGGGTGGTGCGTACGGGCTCCCGGCTTCGCGCGGGGCGCGCGCTCACCGCGCCGCCGGGGTCTCGTCCTCCGGCGGCACGATGCGCTTGATCCAGTACTCCCGCGCCAGCGCGTCCACGCCCGCGGGCGCCACGCCGCGCAGATGCACGACGTTGCCGTCCGTACCGGCGATCCGGCCGTGCTTCTGCATCCGCAGGATGTGGTACCGCTCCGGCGGGAAGCCCAGCTCGACGTCGGCGGCGAAGCGGCCGCGCAGGTCGCGCTCGTCGCCGACCGCCGGGTCGACCTTGCCGCCCGCCTGGACGGTGAGCCAGACCTGGTACGCGACGATGAGCAGCACCAGGATGAGCAGCCGGCGGATCGTGGGGCTGCGGACCGCCCTAAACGCCAGCGACTGCCGTTCCGTCGGCATCGGTCGCACCTCCCGCGTCGTCCGTCGCGCCGCCGGCCGCCGCGCCCTCGTCGTCGACGAGCAGCTCGTTGACCCGGTTCGCGATCTCCCGGAACTCCGGCATCTCCAGCGCCGTCCGCCACTCCCGCGGCCGCGGCAGGTCGACGGTGACGATCTCCCGCACCCGGCTCGGCCGCTTGGACAGCACCACGATCCGGTCGGAGAGGAACACCGCCTCGTCCACGTCGTGGGTGACGAAGAAGACCGTCGGGTGCCGCTTCTCGAAGATGCGGGTCAGGTCCTCCTGCAGCTTGCGCCGCGTCTGGGCGTCGATGCTGGCGAACGGCTCGTCCATCAGCATCACGGCGGGCTCGTTGGCCAGCACGCGGGCCACGCCGAGGCGCTGCTGCATGCCGCCGGACAGCTCGTGCGGGTACGTGTGCTCGAAGCCGCCGAGCCCGACCAGCTCCAGGAACTCCTTCCCCCTGGCGTCCCGTTCGGCGCGCGGGACGCCCTTCATCCGCAGCCCGAAGACCACGTTGCCCAGCACCGTCTTCCAGGGGAAGAGCGCGTGGCTCTGGAACACCACGCCGCGGTCGGGCCCCGGCCCGCCGACCTCCTGGCCGTCGACGACGACCGAGCCCTCCGTGAGGTTCACGAAGCCGGCGACGATGTTCAGCACGGTCGTCTTCCCGCAGCCGCTCGGGCCGAGCACGGAGACGAACTCGCCCTCGTCCACGCTGAACGAGACGTCGCCGATGGCGGTGACCTCCTCGCCGCTGTACGAGTCGACGTAGTTCTTCTGCAGTCCAGTGATCTCCAGCGCCGTCATCCGTCGGCCTCCAAACTCCGTACCATGCCCCACCGTTCGACGGTGGCGCGCTCGAACGGCGCCAGGACCATGGCGTCGAGCGCGTACCACAGGATTCCCAGCACTGCCATGCCCAGGAACACCTGGCTGATGTCGCCCACCCGGCGGGCGTCGAACATCATGAAGCCGACGCCGCTGGTGCCGACGATGATCTCGGCGGCGACCAGGGCGCGCCAGCCGTAGCCGAGCCCGGTGCGGACGCCGCCCGCCACGGACGGCAGCGCGCCCGGGAGGATGACCTCGAAGAACACCCGCGTCCTGCTCGCGCCGAGGCTGCGCGCCGCGCGCAGCAGTTCGCGCGGCACCTGCTCCACACCCGCGACGACGCTCAGCATCAGCGGGAAGACGATCGTGTAGACGATCACGAAGGTGACCGCGGTGAGGCTGAAGCCGAACCAGACGATCACGATCGGCAGCCAGGCGATGTCGGCGACCGCCTGGAAGAAGAGCAGGATCGGCCAGAAGAACCGGCGGACCTTGGCGAACATCGCCACCACGAAGCCCATCGGCAGCCCGATGGCCAGGCCGAAGCCGACGCCGTACGCCAGCCTGGTCAGCGAGTCCGTCAGGTAGCCGGGCAGGATGCCCTTCTCCATCAGGTCGCCGAACTCCTCCACCACCCGCGGCGGGCCGACGAAGAACGCCTCGTCGAAGACGCCCATCTCCGCGACCAGCCACCACAGCGAGATGACCGGCACGAACGGGCCGAGGGTGCGGAACGCGGCGCGGCGGGTGAGCCAGAGCCAGATCTTCCGGGCGCGTACCACCCCCGGGCTCGCGCCGCTCTTGCGCGGCGTACGCCCGGCGGGCGCGCGCCGTACGGGCTTAGCCGTGTCCGACGCCATCAGCCCCTCCCTTGGGTCATGCCCCAGCGCTCCACCGTGCGCTTCTCCAGCGGGGCCAGCATCAGCCGGTCCATCAGCAGCCAGAGCACGCCGATGATGACCATCGAGGCGATGATCACGTCGGTCTGGAAGTACTTCTGCGCCTGGAACAGGGCGTAGCCGAGGCCCGCGTTGCTCGCGATGATCTCGGCGGCGACCAGCCCGCGCCAGCCGTAGCCGAGGCCGACCCGCAGGCCGGTGACCACGCTCGGCAGCGCGCCGGGCAGGAGCACTTCCCAGAACATCCGCAGCCGGCCGGTGCCCATGCTGCGCGCGGCGCGCAGCAGTTGGGCCGGGATCTGCCGGACGCCGAGCATCGCGTTGTACGTGATCGCGAAGAACATCGCGTTCCACACGATGAAGATCACTGCCTTGTCGCCGTAGCCGAACCACAGCGTGGCGACGGGGATCCAGGCGATGCCCGCGAGCGCCACGGAGAACCGCAGCAGCGGGGAGAAGAACGCCGACAGCGCGGCGCTGGAGCCCAGCGCGATGCCGAAGGGCAGGGCGGTGAGGATGGCGATCGCGGCTCCGATGCCCATGCGCCGCAGGCTCGCGCCGAGGTGGTCGGAGAGCTCGCCGCTGGACCACATGTCGCCCAGCGCCGAGAGCACGTCGCCGACCTGGGGGAAGACCCGCAGCGGCGGATCGGTGACCGCGACGGCCACGAGCCACACCACGACGACCAGCGCGAGCGGGGTGAGGAACCAGAGCGCGGAGATCGCGCGCGCGGCCGGGGTGTGGGACCCGCCCTGCTTCCGCTTGCGCCGCTGCCCCGGCGGCCGGCCGCCCGGCCGCGGCCGCCCCGCGCCGGGGGCGGCCGCGACCGTGGCCTGTTTCTCGGTACGGGGCGTGGTCACGACGGGCAGGCCGCGGCGGCCGTGTCGCGGTCGAAGGTGTACCCGCCCTCGATCGCCGCCGCGTCCGGGACGGGCGGCAGGTCGGCGAAGAGGTCGGGGTTGTCCTTCATGACCTTGAGGATCGGCTCGGGCTGGAAGTACTTGTTGACGTCGAAGCCCTTCTCGACGTTGCCCTGCTCGGCCAGCAGCCCCGCGAGCGTGTCGAGCGCGAGGTAGTTGCAGGCGGAGAAGCGGCCGTCGAGCTGCTTGACGTTGTGCTTCATCGCCTCCTGCGCGACGGCCTTCTCGGTGCCCGGCAGCCAGCGCGTCGCCGAGTCGGCGGCGTCGTCGGGGTTCTCGCGCATCCACTGGTCGGTCTGCGCGCGGGCGGTGAGGAACTGCTCGATGACCGCGGGGTTCTTCTCGGCGTAGTCGCGCGTGGTGACCAGGTAGCCGATGAACGGGATGTAGCCGCCGCCGCGCAGCACTTCCTGCGCGCCGCCGACCTGCCCGGTCATGGTGATCGGCCACGGGTCCCAGACGATGCCCGCGTCGATGCCTCCGGTCTCCAGCGCGACCGCCATGTCCGGCGGCTCGGTGTTGACGATCTCGATGTCGCCGGCCTTCAGCCCCGCGTCGTCCAGCAGGCCGAGCAGATAGAGGTGGTTGATGGAGCCCTCGGAGACGCCGATGCGCTTGCCGCGCAGCGTCGAGAGGTCCTTGCCGTCGATGCCGGAGTCGCCGCCCGCCACCACGGCCATCGTCTCGTCGATGCTGAGCTGCGAGGACGATCCGGTGTAGTTGCCGACGAGCACCAGGTCGATGCCCTGCTGGGCGGCGGCGATGGCCGGGGTGCCGACCTGGACCACGTCGACCTCGCCGGCCTGCAGCGCGTTCAGCGCGTCGACGCCGGTCGGGTAGGGCTCCTTCAGCTTCACGTTGAGGTTCTGCTCGTCGAAGTAGCCCGCCTCAACGCCGGCCGGCAGGCCGATCTGGTCGATGGCGGAGACGTACCCGGCGGACAGCTTGGTCGGCTCGGTGCCGCCCGCGCCACCGTCGACGTCGTCGTCCACGGTCGAGTCGCTGCCGCAGGCGGCCAGCAGCAGGGCTCCCGAACAAGCCGCCGCCACTGCTATGTGACGTGTTGCGCGAAACATGAGTCTCTCCTGATCCGTACGGCTACGGGGCTGGTGTGGGAGCGCCGGGGAGCAGCGCGTCCACCGCGGTCGAGCGCGGAATCGGCAGGACCGCTCCCGGTCCGGTGGTGGTGAGCGCGGCGGCGACGGCCGCGTAGCGGGCCGCCTCCAGCGGTACGGCGCCCTCCAGGAGCCGGGCCGCGAACGCGCCGTCGAAGGTGTCGCCGGCCCCCGAGGGGTCGACGGCCCGCACCGGGTGGGGCGGAATGCGGGTCACGGTGCCCTCGTGGGCCAGCAGGGCGCCCTGGTCGCCCATCTTGAGCACGACGATGCCGGGGCCGCGGCGCACGAAGGCGCCGAGGACCTCCTCGGGCTCGTGCAGGCCGGTGAGCAGCCTGCCCTCCTCCAGGTTCGGCAGTGCCACATCGCACAGCTCGACGCTGCGCATGACCACCGCGCGGGCCCGTTCGACGGGCCAGAGCGCGGGGCGGTAGTTGGGGTCGTAGCCGATCAGCGTGCCGCTGCCGCGGGCCATTTCCATGGCGTGGAAGGCCGCGTCGCAGGCGGACGGGCTGATGGCCTGGGTGATCCCGGTGACGTGCAGCATGCGCGCCCGCGCGATCGCCTCGGCCGGCACGTCGGCCGGGGTGAGCCGGCTGGCCGGCGAGTCCGCGCGGTAGTACGTGAATCTGCTGGCCGCGGGCGTACGGGAGATGAAGTAGATCCCGGTACGCCCGCCCGCCTCCCGGACGACGTGCTCGGTGCCGACACCCTCGCGCTGCCAGAGCCGCAGCAGGGCGTCGCCGAAGTCGTCGTCGCCGATGCGGGTGACGTAGCCGGTGCGCGCACCGGAGCGCTGCGCGGCCACCGCGAAGTTCGACGAGTCGCCGCCGTAGCCGACGGCGAAGTCGTCGCCCGGACCGACGGGCTCACGGCCCTCGGCGCGAGCGTTGAACTCCAGCAGGGGCTCGCCGATCGCGAGGATGTCGATGTCCATGTCCGCCGCCGTCAGATCCGCTGGTACTTCTCGAGGCCGCCGCGCAGCGAGCCCGACTCGCGGATGAGCCGGGTCTGCTCGCGCTCGCGCTCCTCGATGTCCGTGGCCAGCGCCAGCACCTCGGCGGCCAGTTCCAGCGGCACGCACACGACGCCGTCGCTGTCGGCGACTATCAGGTCGCCGGGGCGGACGGACACGCCGCCGACCTCGACGGGCTCGTTGAGCGAGACGGTCCGGTAGCGGCCGACGGTGGTGGCCGGGACGGCGCCGCGGGCGTAGATGGGGAGTTCGGGGTAGTCGCGGCGGATCTCCTCCACGTCCCGTACCCCGGCGTCGAGCACGGCGCCCGCGATCCGGTTGGTGACGGCGCCCGCGGCCATCAGGCCGCCCCACACCGCGACGTCGGCGCCGCCCGCGGCGATGCAGATGACGCTGCCCGGCGCCGACTCGTCGATGGCACGCAGCGCGTGCGTGGGGGGCTCCGACACGTGGGAGGGCACCTCCTGCACCGTCACCGCGGGGCCCACCAACTTGCCCGGCAGCACCGCTTTGATGCTTCCGGTGAGGTAGCCCCGTACGCCCTTCTGCTCCACGGCGTCGGCCACCGACGCGGTGGCTATGCCGTGGAAGGCCGCGATGGTCTCCGGCGGGATGGTCGTCGTCATCTCGTGTTGGCTCCGATCTCGTACGTGCGTGCTTGATCGCGGCGGCGGGCTCAGCGCGACAGCCAGCCGCCGTCGACGGCCAGGACGTGGCCGTGGACGTAGTCGGCGGCGGGCGAGGCGAGGAACACCACGGGTCCGGCGATGTCGGCGGGGCGGCCCCACCGTCCCGCGGGGATGCGGGCGAGGATCTCGCTGCTGCGGACGCCGTCGGCGCGCAGCTCCGAGGTCACGGCGGTGTCGATGTAGCCGGGGGCCACGGCGTTGACGTTGACGCCGCGTCCTGCCCACTCGTTGGCCAGCGCGCGGGTGAGCCCGACGAGGGCGTGCTTGCTCGACGTATACGACGGGACGTACATCCCGCCCTGGAAGCTGAGCACCGACGCGATGTTGATGATCTTGCCGTAACCGCGCTCCAGCATGCCCGCGCCGATGGCCCGGGTGAGCTCGAATGCGGCGTGCAGGTTCAACTCCACAACGTCGTACCAGTCGGCGTCCCCGAATTCCACGGCCGGGGCTCTGCGAATGAGTCCCGAATTGTTGACCAGAATGTCCAGGTCGAATCTCTCGACGAGTTGGCTGATCTCACCTCTGCGGGCCAGGGCATCGGTGAGGTCGACGTGCACGCGAGTGACGGAAACTCCCCATTCAGCAGCCTCTTCGGCCACCGGGTCGAGATTGTCGCGCTCCGACAGCAATACCAAGTCGGCGCCGACGGCCGCGAGTCCGAGCGCAACTGCACGCCCGATTCCGCTGCCCGCTCCCGTTATGAGCGCACGACGGCCGTGCAGATCCCCGGTCCGGGAATCAGACTCCTCCGCCAACGCCCCTCTCCCTTCATTCGGTCCCAGCCGTGCATGGTTCCGGCTACGGAAACATTAGAAGCGGACTGCCAGGGCGTTAAGACTGAATTGCGAATGACAGTATTCGCAAAGCTGATGTGCCGGGCCGCACCGGTCGGATACGTACGCACGCCCGGTCACGCCACGGCGGGCACCGCGTGGGTGCCGGCCGGGATCCGGGCCCGGACGATGGCGCGCAGCAGCGTACGGGCCGAGGGCGTGAGCGGGCGCGAGGAGTCCCAGCAGACGGCCACGCGGCGCTCCGGGGCGCCCTTCAGCCGCCGTACGCGGACGCCGTCGACCTCGGCGACCTGGGCGGCCAGCGAGTTGGTCACGCCGACGCCGATGCCCTGGCGGACCATGGAGACCAGCGTCTGCGGCTGGTTGGTGGCCTGCACGGGCTCGATCTCGTGACCGTTGTCGCGGAAGGTCCGGTACGTCTCGAAGTCGGGCGTCTCCGGGGCGTCGAGCCGGCCGATCGAGACGATCGGGTGCTCGGCGACGGCGTCGACGGACAGCGGGTCCGGCACCTCGGACAGCGGGTGCTCGCTGGGGTGGATGGCGACCAGCGACTCGCCCCACAGCAGCCGGCTGCGCACCGAGGCAGAGGACGGTGGGGGCGACATGGGGCGCAGGTACACGTCGACGGCGCCGGAGGTGAGGGCGTCGTCCAGCTCCAGCGTCGACCGCTCCACCAGCACCACCCGCACCTCGGGGCTCGTGCGTGCCAGCCCCTGCAGCAGGGCGGGCACGAACGCGGCGCTCGCGCTCGGGTACGAACCGAGCGTCACCACGCCGCGGGCGCCGCTGCGCCACGGGGCCATCGCGGCCTCCGCGGACTCCAGCGCGCGCAGAATCTCGTGGGCGTGGTCGGCGAGGACGACTCCGGCCTCGGTCAGCTCCACCGGGCGCTTGCGGCGGTCGAAGAGGGGCAGGCCGATCTCGCGCTCCAGTGCGGCGACGTGCATGCTGACGCGGGGCTGCGACCGCTTGGTGGACTCGGCCGCGGCGACGAAGCTCCCCGTTTCGATGACCGCGAGGAAGGAGACGAACCATTCCAGCCTGACATCCGGGTTCAACATCTTGCCCTCACCCCGCACCGAAGCAGCGCGTTTTTTCCGCCCAACCAGCCCGATCAGCACAACGGCACCAGTGTCAACAGCTGTCCCTCAGGCTAAGTTGCGTAGTTGCGGGGGGCAACAGTCGTGCACGGCGTATCGCTCGTGACAGCCATATCCGCCCGGCGAATGCCGCCATTCGAAAGTCGGCCCTTGACCAGCATTCGGACAACTGGCTTCGTGGGGGGATGGCCAATGAAGTAGCCCCCGCCGTCATCGCGGCGACCACGTCGCTGCCGCCCGAACTCGCCGTCGCCGCCGTCCCCGAGGACGAGCGCGTGTGGGTGCCGCAGGCGCCCGATGTGTGGTTCCGGCCGCTGCTCTTCAATACGGTGACGGGCCAGTGGTGCAACCTGTTGAAGGTCACCGCCGCCGGCATCGTCTCCCGGCACCGGCACCCGGGCGCGGTCTTCGGGTACGTGATCAAGGGCAAGTGGCACTACTACGAGCACCCGTGGGTGGCCGAGCAGGGCCACTTCGTCTACGAGCCGCCGGGCGAGATCCACACGCTGGCGGTGCCGGAGGACTGCGCGGAGATGATCACGTTCTTCAACATCAGCGGCGCGATGATCTACCTGGACGAGGAGAACCGGAACACGGGCTACGAGGACGTGTTCACCAAGATCGACATGGCCCGCGCCCACTACGCGGCCAACGGCCTGGGCGCGGACTACGTGGACCAGTTCATCCGCTGACGCCCTGCGGGCAGCGCGGCGGACGAGCGCGAGCGGGCAGGCGGCGGACGCGGATACGCCGCGGACGCGGGTGCCGCGTACGCCGCCGGCACGAGCACCGCCGAGCAGCATGCGCGGCAGACGCGGACACGGCCGTAGGGGCACGTACGCCGCGGAGACGAGCACCCCGTAGCCGGCACGCACAGCCGCGGCCGCGTACCCCCGCGCCGCCTGCCCCGCGGGGTCCCCTACCGGCGAACGCCCCTGCCCGGCAGCGGTCCCGCCTACCGGCAGGCGACGCTGCCCGACCGGAACGATCGGCGACCCGCCCCACGCGCACACGGCCGACCGCAGCCCGTACCTGCGTACCCGGGGGTCGTCATACGCCGGCGCCGCGATCGGCCCGGCCCTCCGCGGCAGCGGCCCCACGGCGGCACAGCGGCACAGCGGCACAGCGGCACAGCGGCACGGCCCGACGGCGGTGCCCCCCGCAGGGGTTCAGCGGCGGCGGTCCTCGCGGTCTTCTTCGGCGCGCGGGCCCAGGAGTTCGTCCGCCAGGGTGGGGAGGTCGTCCAGCGGGGTCTCCTCCGCCCAGTCCGGACGGGGCCGGCGGCGGTCCTGCTCCTCCGGCTCCGGGACCTGGGGCACCTGGAGCGTCTCCTCCGCGTCCGGGTCCGGCACCTGCGGCAGGACGCGGGTCTCCTCCGCGTCGCGGACGTCGTCCGTGCGCGTCCGCGGCAGCCGGGACGTCTCCTGCACGTCCGGGTCACCGGTCACCGGCAGCGGCTGCGTGGTGTCGTTCGCCGAGGCGCCCCCCGCGGCCGAAGCCGCGGCCTCCGCCGCCAGCCGCTCCTGCTCCGCGCGCAGCAGCGCCTCCTCCGCCTTGCGCTGCTTCTCCTTGCGGCGCTCCTCCGCCTCGCGGCGCAGCCGCGCCTCCTCCTCGGCCTGCCGCCGGATCCGCTCTTCCTCGGCCTTCCGCGCGGCCTCCTCGGCCTCCCGGCGCCTGCGCTCCTCCTCCGCCTGGCGGCGGGCCTCCTCGGCGCGCTGCCGGGCCAACTCGGCCTCGCGCTCGGCCTCCAGCCGCTTGGCCTCCTCGATCTCGCGCCGCTTGCGCTCCTCTTCCTCCCGGCGCAGCCGCTCCAACTGTTCCTGCCGCTCCCGCTCCAGCCGCTCTTCCTCGGCGCGGCGCGCGGCCTCCTCGGCCTCCCGGCGCCTGCGCTCCTCCTCGGCCTTGCGGCGGGCCTCCTCCCGGGCGCGCACCTCCTGCTCCGACAGCGGCAGGATCTGGTCCAGGCGGTGCCGTACGGCGGTGGTGACGACCCCCGGGTCCTGCCCGGCGTCGACCACCAGATAGCGCCCCGGGTCCGCGGCGGCCAGCGCCAGGAACCCCGCGCGCACCCGCTCGTGGAACTCCGGCGGCTCCGACTCCAGCCGGTCCGGCGCCTCGGTGAACCGCTCCCGCGCCGCCTCCGGCGCGATGTCCAGCAGCACCGTCAGATGCGGCACGAGCCCGCCGGTGGCCCAGCGGTTGATCCGGGCCACCTCGGTCGGCGACAGCTCGCGCCCGCCGCCCTGGTACGCGACGGAGGAGTCGATGTACCGGTCGGTGATGACCACCGCGCCGCGCCCCAGCGCGGGCCGGACGAGGCCGTCCACGTGCTCCGCGCGGTCCGCCGCGTACAGCAGGGCCTCCGCGCGGTGCGAGATCCCGGCGGTGGAGACGTCCAGCAGGATGGAGCGCAGCCGCTGCCCGATGGACGTGGCACCCGGCTCGCGGGTGACGACGACCTCGTGCCCCTTGTCCCTGATCCACTGCGCCAGCGCCTCGACCTGCGTGGACTTCCCGGCCCCGTCACCGCCTTCGACGGCGATGAAGAACCCGCTCTCCGCCAGCCCTTCCTCCGGGTCCGCGCCGCGCAGCGCCTCGCGCAGGTCGACGCGGAGCGGCACCCCCTGCCGGTCGTCGGTGCGCACCAGCACCAGCACCGCCACCGGCAGCAGCAGCGCCCCTGCCAGCATGTACGTGAACGCCGCGCCGCCGTGCGCGAAGACCAGGTCGCCCGCCTCCAGGCGGTGCCGGCCGATGGCGGCGGCCAGCAGCGGCGCGCCGATCAGCGCGAGCGCGACGGCGACCCGCGAGACGGCGTGCAGGTGGTCGACGAGCCGGGGCCTGCGGGCCTCCTCGGTCTCCTGCTCCAGCAGCACGTGCCCGGTGGCGGCGGCGACGCCCGCGGCCGTCCCGGCCAGCAGCGCGCACAGCACCCCTGTCGCCGCGTCGGCCACCAGGCCGACGAGCAGCAGGCTGAGCCCGGCGACGCCGACGGCCAGCGCCAGCAGCCGGCGCCGCGACAGCCCCGGCAGCACCCGCGGCGCCGTCCGCACCCCGAGCACGGGACCGGCGGTGGCGGCGAGCGCCAGCAGCGCGTACGCGATGGTGCCGTTGATGTCGTACGCCTCCTGCGCCTGCAGGACGGCGAGCGCCACCGACGCGGCGAGCGCCGCGGCCGCCGCCGCGCAGGCGGCGACGAGCAGCGGCACCGCGCCCGTACGCCCCCGCTCGGGACCGCCGTCCGCGGCGCGGGGGCGGCGCAGCCCCTCCAGCGGGGAGCGCGCCCGCGCCCCGCCGTCGGGCAGCTCCATGAAGAACAGCACCGAGACCGACGCCGCGAAGAGCCCGGCGGCGAGATACGAGCCGAGCGCGCCCGGGTGCCCGTCGAACCAGTCGAACCCGGAGCCCAGCAGCCGGCCGATCCACGCCGTCACCAGCAGCGCGGCGGCACCGAGCGGCAGCGCCCCGTACCCCGTGCGCAGCGACAGCCGGCGCAGCGCGGCGCCGTGGTCGGGCAGCGGCCTTATCGCCGCGCCCTCGGGCGGCGGCGCGGGCAGCAGCGCGGGGGCGACGCTGTCCTTGGCGACGACCCACACCCGCTCCGCCGCGCCGGCGACGAAGACGGTGACCAGGATCCAGGTGAGCGCCGAGTCCTGGGTCCAGTCGATCCACAGCGGGGCGACGATGAGCAGCCCCACGCGCACCACGTCCGCGCCGACCATCGTCCAGCGCCGGTCCAGCTTCCCCGACCCGGACAGCAGCGACCCGACCGGGCCGAGCAGCACGGCGCCGAAGACGACCGTCGACAGCAGCCGGACGGCGAAGACCACGCTGACCGTGACCGCCGCGCCGCGATAGCCCCCGCCGAACGAATCGGCCGCGAGCCCCGCCTGGAGCGCGAGCAGCACGAGGACGAGCATCGCCAGCGCGTCCGCGGTGGCACTCGTGAGATGGGCGCCCCACAACCGCCTCAGTGACGGCACGCGCAGCAGCGCCCGCACGGCGCGCTCGCGCGAGTCCGCGACAAGGCTCTCGGTGGGGTCCGGCGCTGTCGTCGGCTGGTCGGCTCGCATGCGGCCAGCCTAGCGGGACGGGCCGGACCGGCGAGCTCCGCACGAACACTTGCCCGGTTCTGTGGATTACCGGCCGGTTGTGGACAATCCGCGGCCTCCGCCCCCGCCGGGCGCTACCGCTCCTCGTCCGGCACGGCCGCCTTCGCCGACACCGTCTTCTTCGCCGTCGCCTTCTTCGCCGCCGCCGTCTTCGTCCCGGTCGCCTTCTTCGTCGCGGTCTTCGTCGCCGTCTTCTTCGCGGCGGTCTTCTTGGCCGCCGCCTTCTTGGCCGGCGCCTTCTTCGCGGGAGCCTTCTTCGCCGCCTTCTTGGCGGTCTTCTTCGCCGGGCCCTTCGCCCGCTTCTCCGCCAGCAGCTCGAACCCGCGCTCCGGCGTGATCGACTCCGGCTCGTCCCCGCGCCGCAGCGTCGCGTTCGTCTCGCCGTCCGTCACGTACGGACCGAAGCGCCCGTCCTTGACCACCACCGGCCTCCCGCTCGCCGGGTCCTCGCCCAGCTCCTTCAGCGGCGGCTTCGCCGCGGCCCGCCCGCGCTGCTTGGGCTGGGCGTAGAGCGCGAGCGCCTCCTCCAGCGTGACCGTGAAGAGCTGCTCCTCGCTCTGCAGCGAACGCGAGTCGGTGCCCTTCTTCAGGTACGGGCCGAACCGTCCGTTCTGCGCGGTGATCTCCGTGCTGCTCTCCGGGTCGGTGCCCACGACCCGCGGCAGCGACAGCAGCTTCAGCGCGTCCGCCAGCGTCACCGTGTCCAGCGACATCGACTGGAACAGCGAGGCCGTCCGCGGCTTCACCGCGTTCTTGCCGGACTGCGGCGTGCCCTCGGGCAGCACCTCGGTCACGTACGGCCCGTAGCGCCCGTCCTTGGCGACGATCTCGCGCCCGCTCTCCGGGTCGGTGCCCAGCTCGTACGCCCCGCTGGGCTTGTCGAGCAGTTCCTCGGCCAGCTCCACGGTCAGCTCGTCCGGCGGCAGTTCGTCCGGCACGTCCGCGCGCCGGTGCTCCTCGGTGTCCCGCTCGCCGCGCTCGACGTACGGTCCGTAGCGCCCGACGCGCAGCACGATCCCCTCGCCCACGGGGAACGTGGAGACCTCCCGGGCGTCGATCGCGCCCAGGTCCGTGACCAGCTCCTTCAGCCCGGCGAGGTGGTCGGCGCCGGCCCGCTCCCCGGCGGGGGTGGCGACGTCGTCCGTACCGAAGTAGAAGCGCCGCAGCCACGGCACCGCCTCGGCCTCGCCGCGCGCGATGCGGTCGAGGTCGTCCTCCATCCTGGCGGTGAAGTCGTAGTCGATGTAGCGGCCGAAGTGCTTCTCCATCAGCCCGACGACCGCGAAGGAGAGGAAGGACGGCACCAGGGCCGTGCCCTTCTTGAAGACGTAGCCGCGGTCGAGGATCGTGCCGATGATCGAGGCGTACGTGGACGGGCGGCCGATCTCCCGCTCCTCCAGCTCCTTGACCAGCGTCGCCTCGGTGTAGCGGGCGGGCGGCTTGGTGGCGTGCCCGTCCGCGGTGATCTCCTCGGCGCTCAGCCGGTCGCCCTCGGCGAGCTGCGGCAGCGGCCGGTCGCGGTTGTCGAGGTCGGCGGAGGGGTCGTCGGAGCCCTCGACGTACGCCTTCATGAAGCCGTGGAACGTGATGACCCGGCCGGACGCGGAGAACTCGGCGTCCCGCCCGTCGGCCGCCGTGCCGCCCAGCTTCACCGTCACGGACTGCCCGGCGGCGTCCTTCATCTGCGACGCGACCGTACGCATCCAGATCAGCTCGTACAGCCGGAACTCCGTGCCGGACAGCCCCGTGTCCGCCGGCGTGCGGAAGCGGTCGCCGGAGGGCCGGATCGCCTCGTGCGCCTCCTGCGCGTTCTTCACCTTGCCGGCGTAGTTCCGCGGCCGGTCCGGCAGGTAGTCGCGCCCGTACAACTGTGTGACCTGCGCCCGCGCGGCGGCGACGGCGGTCTCCGACAGCGTCGTGGAGTCGGTGCGCATATAGGTGATGAAGCCGTTCTCGTACAGCCGCTGGGCCACCTGCATGGTGGCCTTGGCGCCGAGCCCCAGCTTGCGCGACGCCTCCTGCTGGAGCGTGGTCGTACGGAACGGGGCCGAGGGCGAGCGGCGGTACGGCTTGGCCTCGACGCTGCGTACGGCGAACGCCGTGTCCTGGAGGGCGGCGGCCAGCGCGCGGGCGCTCTCCTCGCTCAGGTGCAGCACGTCGGCGGAGGAACCGCTCTTGAGCTGCCCGTCTTCACCGAAGTCGCGGCCCTGGGCGATCCGGCGGCCGTCGACCGCGGAGAGCTTGGCGCCGAAGCTGCGGGGGTCGGTGGCGTCGCCGGCACGGCCGGTGGCAAAGACGCCGGCCAGATCCCAGTACTCGGCGGAGCGGAAGGCGATGCGCTCGCGCTCCCGCTCGACGACGAGGCGGGTGGCGACGGACTGGACCCGGCCGGCGGACAGCCGGGGCATGACCTTCTTCCACAGCACCGGCGAGACCTCGTACCCGTACAGCCGGTCGAGAATGCGGCGGGTCTCCTGGGCGTCGACCAGTTTCTGGTTGAGCTGGCGCGGATTGGCGACCGCCTGGCGGATCGCGTCCTTGGTGATCTCGTGGAAGACCATCCGGTGCACCGGGACCTTGGGCTTCAGCACCTCCAGCAGGTGCCAGGCGATGGCCTCGCCCTCGCGGTCCTCATCCGTCGCGAGATACAGCTCGTCCGACTCCGCCAGCAGTTTCTTCAACTTGCTGACCTGTTGCTTTTTATCGCTGTTCACCACATACAGCGGCTCGAAGTCATGATCGACGTTCACCCCGAGCCGGGCCCAGGACTCCCCCTTGTATTTCGCCGGCACCTCGGCGGCTCCGTTCGGGAGATCGCGGATGTGCCCGACGCTCGACTCGACCTCGTAGCCGGGGCCCAGATAGCCCTTGATCGTCTTCGCCTTGGCAGGCGACTCCACGATGACGAGTCGGCGGGTCTTGCTGGTGGCGGACAACTTCGGCTCTCTCTTCTCCGGTCGGAAGCTGGCAGCGATCTGGTGGGGGGGATTCGCGGCGATCTTGCCGGTGGTCGTTATCGGTGGGCCTTGTGGGACCTCTTGTGGACGGCCGTGCGGGTCGTACGTCGCTGTGCTGGGCGTTGCTGCGGAGTGTGACGGTACAACCCGCCCCCGTGTCAAGCGGCCAAAACCCGGGGCGCCACTCGAACGGTAACCCGACAAGCCGCCTAGCTCCCGCACAGGGCACATACCGGTCGTGGTGCCCTGTATCGCACAGCCCCTTGACAGCAGCCGGTACTACGGATGGGAGTATGGGCGTCCGACCGCGCCGCGAGGCCCGTTCGGAGCCCACCACTTCAGACATCCGACCGGGGGGACGTACCAGTGTCCGATCCGTATCAGAATCCTTATGGCCAGCAGCCCGGACAGCCGGGCCAACCCGGGCAGCCGGGCCAGCAGCCCCAGCCGGGATACGGCTATCCGCAGTACGGCCAGCAGGACCCGAACCAGAACCCGTACGCGCAGCCCGGCCAGCAGCCGGGGTACGGCTACCCGGGTGGTCAGCCGGGCGGTCTCCCGCAGGCCCCGGCCGCGGCGGCGGGCTACGACCCGAACGCACCGTACGGCTACGACCCGCACGGTCGCCCGTACTCGGACAAGTCCAAGATCGTCGCGGGTGTGCTGCAGCTCTTCATCGGCACGCTGGGCATCGGCCGCTTCTACACCGGGCACACCGGCATGGCCATCGCCCAGCTCCTCACCTGCGGCGGCGTGGGCATCTGGGCCCTCATCGACGGCATCATGATCCTCGTCAGCGACGACAAGACCGATGCCAAGGGCCGCGTCCTCCGCTCCTGACGCCGTCGGCCCTCCGGCGCCCACCGGGCACCCGGACCCGCCGCCTCCCGTTTCCCCGCGACCGGAGACGGCGGGTATCGCGCGCCCGCGGCCGGCGGAGGGCGTACGGCGCAGGGGTGCGGCGCGCGTACGGCGCCTGCTGCGCCGGCCGGCCACCGCACCGCTCGTACTGGCGGCGGCGGGGGCCGCGGGTGCGGCGTACCTCTACGGCACGAATCCCCACGAGCCGGGGCACTGGCTACCCCGCTGCCCGTTCAACTGGGCCACCGGCCTGGAGTGTCCCGCCTGCGGCGCTACCCGCATGGCGTACGACCTCCTCCACGGCGACCTCGGCTCCGCCTTCCACAGCAACGCCCTGATGCTGCTGCTCGGCCTCCCGTTCGCGGCGGTGCTCTACGGCCGCTGGCTGTACGAGGGCCTGCGCGGGCGCCGCTGGCGGCCGTCCTTCGGGCGCCTCGGCACGGCGGCGGTGCTGGGCGTGGCGGTGGTGTGGGCCGTGGTACGGAACGTGGCGTGACCCCTCCCGGCGTGGGGCCGGGCCTGCGGACACTCAGCCTGCCGGGGCCAGGAACCCCTGCTCCACCAGCAGCCTGATCATCTCCGGCGTGCGCTCCCGCAGCGCCGCCGGGTCCGCCGCCAGCACCTGCGCGATGGCGTCCAGGATGACCCCCGCGGACAGCGTCCCGTCGCACGCCCCGGCGAAGCCCGCGGAGACCGTGTCCACCCGCGTCGCCCGCCGCATCCCCAGCTCCCGGCGGAACACCACGTGCTCCGGGTCCTCCTCACCCGGCCGGCCCACCTGCTCCTGCACCACGTCGTCCGCGAGCCGGAACACCATCGCGAGCAGCGCCGCGTCGTCCGTACGGCGCAGGAAGTCCTGCCGCGCGAAGTGCTCCACCACGGCCGCGCCGAGCGGCTGTTCGACGGCGTGCGGCCAGTCCTCGACGGTGACCGCGGGGTCCGCGGCGTCCGTACGGCGCAGGGTGATCCAGCCGAAGCCGACCGCCCGGGTGCGGCTGGCGGCGAAGGCGTCGAGCCAGTCGTCGTAGCGGGCGGCGTAGGCCGCGGGGTCGGCGTGGTCGCCCGCGTCGCGCAGCCACAGCTCCGCGTACTGCGTGACGTCCTGCACCTCCCGCTGCACGATCCACGCGTCGCAGCCGGGCGGCACCCAGCCCGCGACGCGCTCGCGCCAGTCCTCGTCCTCGACGTGCTGCCAGTTGGCGAGGAGCTGGCAGTAGCCGCCCTCGGCGAGGTGTTCCGCGGCCCCGGCGACCAGCGTGCGGCACAGCTCGTCGCCCGCCATGCCGCCGTCGCGGTACGTGAGCCGGGCGGCGGGCGAGATGACGAACGGCGGGTTGGAGACGATCAGGTCGTACCGCTCGCCGGCCACCGGCTCGAAGAGCGACCCGGCCCGCAGGTCCGCGGCGGGCGCGCCGGAGAGGGCGAGCGTGAGCCGGGCGCAGTCGAGGGCGCGGGGGTTGACGTCGGTGGCCGTGACGGCGCCGGCGCGGGCGCCGGCGTGCAGCGCCTGGATCCCCGAGCCGGTGCCGACGTCGAGCACGCGCCCGCCGTCGAGCGGCACGGTGAGCCCGGCGAGCGTCGTGGAGGCACCGCCGACGCCGAGGACGAGGTCCGCGCGGGACGAACCGGGTGCCCCGGTTCCGTACGCTCCGGCCCGCCGTGCCCCGGCCGCACCCCCCACCGCGCAGCCCAGATCCGAGACGATCCACCAGTCCTGCCCCTCGGGGCCGCTGTACGGCCGGACGTCGACCACGGCCCGTACCGCCTCGCCGTCCTCCCGCACCCAGCCGTCGGTGAGGCATGCGGCCAGCGGCAGCACCGCCTCGGCGTGCTCCCGGGGGACGGCGTGCTGGAGGAGGAAGAGCCGGGTCAGGGTGGCGAGCGCCGGCGGCGTCCGGCCGGGAGGCCACCGGGTCGCCCGCTCGGCGGGGACGGTCTCGCTGCGGGCGAGGGCCGCGTACGCGGGGGCGCCCAGGAGGTCCAGCAGGCCGTCGGCGGTGAAGCCCGCCGCGAGCAGCGCCGCGCGCAGCTCGGCGGCGCTGTCGGGGAAGGGGACGTCCGGGAGGGGAGGGCCGGGGAGGGAAAGATCGTCGGTCGCGCTCACGGGCACCATTGTGCTGCCGCCGCGGCCGCGCCGCCGACCAGCCCGCCGCGCGTCCCTAGGCTGCCTGCGACGGCTTGGCCTTCGACTTCTGGCAGCCCTCCTGCTCGGCCAGCGCCTCGCCGACCTCGCCCGCCTGCAGCTTGTTCAGCGCCTCGTCGCCGCTCTTGCTGATCTTGTCGGCCTCGCCCGCCAGCTCGCGCAGGCCCTCCGCGAACGCCGCCTGGTCCTTGACGTCCAGGTCCTCGACCTGCTTCTGCAGGTCCGCGTACGCCGCCGCCACCTGCTGCAGCTCGGTCACGGCACCGCCGTGGGTGTTCTTGCCGTCGTCGACCGGCGGCGCGCCCACCTTGCTCACGGCCTTGCTCATCGCGGTGTACGCCTCGGAGATCTCGCCGAATGCCCGGGCGTCCGCCTCCTGCACCTTCCGCGGGTCCTTCTCGGTCGTCGCCTCGCCGATGGCGAGGTTGGCCTGGTCCCGCTTCTGCAGCTCCGGCTGGATCCGGTCGCAGAGGGAGCCCGCCCACTTCTGGACCTCCGCCCCGTTGTCATCGCTGCAGCCGGTCGCCGCGAGCAGCGTGACGGCGGCACCGGCCAGGGCGGCGGCAAGCTTCTTGTTCACCGGATCATCCCTTCGAGACTGAGACACCCGGAACATACACCGGCACCCCGCCGGTACGACGAATCGCCGGGGCCGCACGCCGCGTCGTGCACCATTTGCCACAACTGCCACGGCAGATCACATCAGTCACAGCAGTAACAGCGCCCCGCCGAGAACCACCACACCCCGCCGGCCGGGAGCGGTCTCGCCTCCCGGCCGGCGGGGTGTGGTGCCGTGGCCCGGTCTCAGCCGTTGACCACCGCCGGGTCGGTCTGTGACGTCGGCGGCGGGCCCGTGGGCGCCGTGGTCTCCGACTCCTCGTCACCGACCGCGATGCCGCGGCGCTTGGAGATGTACACGGCACCGGCGATGATCCCGATGGCCGCGACCGCGATGACGGCCCGTACCGCGGGGTTGGCGTCGTCGCCGTACGAGAACTTCACCACCGCGGGCGCGATCAGGAGCGCCACCAGGTTCATCACCTTGAGCAGCGGGTTGATCGCCGGGCCCGCGGTGTCCTTGAACGGGTCGCCGACCGTGTCGCCGATCACCGTGGCGGCGTGGGCCTCGCTGCCCTTGCCGCCGTGGTTCCCGTCCTCGACGAGCTTCTTGGCGTTGTCCCAGGCGCCGCCCGAGTTGGCCAGGAAGACCGCCATCAGCACGCCCGCGCCGATGGCGCCGGCGAGGAACGAGGCCAGCGCGCCGACGCCGAGCGTGAAGCCGACCGCGATCGGCGCCATGACGGCGAGCAGACCGGGCGTACGCAACTCGCGCAGCGCGTCCCGGGTGCAGATGTCGACGACCTTGCCGTACTCCGGCTCCTCCGAGTAGTCCATGATCCCCGGGCGCTCGCGGAACTGCCGGCGCACCTCGAAGACCACCGCGCCCGCGGAGCGGGAGACGGCGTTGATCGCCAGACCGGAGAAGAGGAAGACGACCGCGGCGCCGAGGATGAGGCCGACGAGGTTGTTCGGCTGCCCGATGTCCAGACTGAGGGCCAGCGGGTTGCCGACGTTCGTCGCCTCCGACACCGCCTCGTTGACCGCGTCGCGGTACGAGCCGAAGAGCGCCGCCGCCGCGAGGACCGCGGTGGCGATGGCGATGCCCTTGGTGATGGCCTTGGTGGTGTTGCCGACCGCGTCCAGGTTGGTGAGGACCTGGGCGCCGTCGCCCTCGACGTCGCCGGACATCTCGGCGATGCCCTGGGCGTTGTCGGAGACCGGGCCGAAGGTGTCCATCGCGACGATGACGCCGACGGTGGTCAGCAGGCCGGTGCCGGCCAGGGCGACCGCGAAGAGCGCCAGCATGATGGACGTGCCGCCGAGCAGGAACGCGCCGTAGACGCTGAGGCCGATGAGGACCGCGGTGTAGACGGCGGACTCCAGGCCGATGGAGATGCCGGAGAGCACCACCGTGGCCGGGCCGGTGAGCGAGGTCTTGCCGATGTCCCGTACGGGACGGCGGTTGGTCTCGGTGAAGTAGCCGGTGAGCTGCTGGATGACCGCCGCGAGCACGATGCCGATGGCGACCGCGACGAGCGCGAGCACCTGCGGGTTGCCGTCGTGCTCGGCGATGCCGGCGCCGACGCCGTCGAGGTCCGCGTACGACGAGGGGAGGTACGCGAAGACGGCGATGGCCACCATCACCAGGGAGATCACCGCGGAGATGAAGAAGCCGCGGTTGATGGCGGTCATGCCGCTGCGGTCGCTGGCCTTGGGCGCCACGACGAAGACGCCGATCATGGCGGTGACCACGCCGATCGCGGGGACGATCAGCGGGAAGGCGAGACCGGCGTCGCCCAGGGCGACCTTGCCCAGGATGAGCGCGGCGACCAGGGTGACGGCGTACGACTCGAAGAGGTCGGCCGCCATGCCGGCGCAGTCGCCGACGTTGTCGCCGACGTTGTCGGCGATGGTGGCGGCGTTGCGCGGGTCGTCCTCGGGGATGCCCTGCTCGACCTTGCCGACGAGGTCGGCGCCGACGTCCGCGGCCTTGGTGAAGATGCCGCCGCCGACACGCATGAACATCGCGATCAGCGCGGCGCCGAGGCCGAAGCCCTCCAGCACCTTGGGCGCGTCGGCCGCGTACACGAGCACGACGCTGCACGCGCCGAGCAGGCCGAGGCCGACGGTGAACATGCCGACGACGCCGCCGGTGCGGAACGCCAGCTTGGTCGCCTCGTGGCTCACCGCGGTGAGGTCCTTGGCGGGCTCGCCCTCGCGCGGGGTGGCGGCGCGCGCGGCGGCTGCCACGCGCACGTTGCTGCGGACCGCGAGCCACATGCCGATGTATCCGGTCGCGGCCGAGAACGCGGCGCCGACCAGGAAGAAGATCGAGCGTCCCGCCCGCTCCGACCAGTCGTCCGCGGGCAAGAGGAAGAGCAGGAAGAAGACCACGACCGCGAAGATGCCGATGGTGCGCAACTGGCGGGCCAGATAGGCGTTCGCACCTTCCTGTACCGCCGCCGCGATCTTCTTCATATTGTCCGTGCCCTCGCCGGCGGCGAGTACCTGACGGAGCAGCACCACGGCGACCGCGAGTGCGGCAAGCGCGACCACGGCGATGATCGCCACGATGGCCCGGTTGCCGCTGGTGAGTTCCACGGCCAGTAGGTGGTCCTGCTGTAGTGGGGTGAAATGCCCCGCCATTCGTCCTCCTTGACGTACGGCACATGGGCGCGCGGCAGCCCCGACTGCGGGTATGGGCGGTCGGGGTTTGGGCGGCCGCAGCGCTCAGGCGTCCTGAGCTGCAAGTTGTGGACGGATTGTAGGGAGCGGAACTAGATCAAAACAGAGCGTCCCCGGGGGAATTCGGCTCCGACGACGATCAATGCGGTGACGGACGTCTGTCAATTCGCTCGAAAGAGGGATGCGGGAACGGCGGGGCAATGCCGGGAAAATGATCTCGGGAGCCGGAGAAAGCGCTGATCAGAAGCGCCTTGATCTTGAAATGCGCGGGTCAAGGGGTGGGCTGCGGGAGTGCCGGGGGCGGCGGGGGCGGGCGGATCGGCGGCTGGCCGGAGCCGATCGGCGCCGGGCGGGGGAAGCCGCAGGGTGACAGGGGTTTGCCGTGCGTGTCAGGGGGAAGCCCGGAGGCCGGGCGCCGGTGCCTCTGGGCGGGCGTACGGGCCGTCGTGCCGGGCGCGGGCGGGCCGGTTCTGCCGTACCTGCCTCGGAAAGCCGTGCGGGCCGCGGGCCGCCATACGGGCCTCAGCGCGCCGTACGCGCCTCAGGGCGGCCGTCCGGATATCTGGCCGCGTAGATGCGTGGGAGCCGCCGTACGGCCCGCAGAGGGGCCGTACGCCCGTTCAGGAGCCCGCTGCCGCGGGGGCGGCCGGCCAGCTCATCCGGATCGTGCCGCCGGACTCGCCCGCGGTGACCTCGACGTCGTCGACCAGACCGCTGATGACCGCGAGACCCATCTCGTCGTCTATGCCCGACCCGTCGCCGCCCGGGCCGCTCGCGTTCCCGTCGCCGTCCGGGTCGGGGTGGGTCTCGGCGGTGCTGCGGGCGGCGGGCACGTGGCCGGGGACCGTCGGCGCGTCGTCGCCGACCTCGATGGAGAACTTCTTCTCCTCCTCGGTGAGCACCACCCGCACCGGACCCGACAGCCCGTTGTGCTGGTGCAGCCCGACGGCGCGCAGGCATGCCTCGCCCACGGCGAGGCGCACCTCGTCGAGCACCGCCTCGTCCACACCCGCCCGGCGCGCGACCGCGGCCGCCACCAGGCGGGCCGTGCGGACGTGCTCGGGAAGAGCACTGAAGCGCAATTCAACGGTGGGCATGCCATCCCCTTCACGTCATCCCACGCCATCCCGCGGTCCACGGGATGCATCCGTACCGGAGCCAACCGCAGAGGGACCCGGCGCACGGCCCGGTCCCTCCGCCTGTGTGGCGTCCTGTGTCAGTCCTTCGCGGCGACGGCTTCGTCGACCGAGGTGTGGATGGGGAACACCTTGGTCAGGCCCGTGATACGGAAGATCTTCAGAATGCGCTCCTGGTTGCAGACGAGGCGCAGCGAGCCCTCGTGGGCCCGGACCCGCTTCAGTCCGCCGACGAGGACGCCGAGACCGGTGGAGTCGAGGAAGTCGACCCGCTCCATGTCGACGACCAGGTGGTAGCTGCCGTCGTTGACCAGCTCGACCAACTGCTCGCGCAGCTTGGGGGCGGTATACACATCAATCTCGCCACCGACTTCGACGACCGTGCGGTCGCCCACGGTACGAGTCGACAGGGACAGGTCCACGGATCCTCCAGCACCTTTCAGCGAGCGGCTGCCCCGGGCGTCCCCCGCCGTCCGGCCGGAGACGGATCGGCATCCGCCATGGCATTCAATCACTTACCCCGGGGCGTGCACGACGCCTTGGGGTCATTGTCCGTCGCATCGGTGACAGACTCGTGCCGATGGACGCGAACGAGTGGAGGGACGCGAACGGGCCGGGGACAGCCCCCGCGGCCGCCGGCATCCGGCCGGGGCGCGTACCCGGCGCGCGCCCCGGCGCACCGCACGTCACACCGGCAGGACCGCCCGACGGCGCACCGCCCGGCACGCCGGACCGCACGGCGGCGGACGGCGCCGCGGCCGGTCCCGCGCGTGTCCCGCCGCGCACCGCGCTGCGCCGGCTCGCCGCCCGGGAGGACCGTGCCGCTCGCATCACTCATACGGAGCACCTGCCCCCGCGCGGCGGGCACCATGCCGACTGGCCTGCGGGCATCCGGCCCGAGGTGGTCGGCGCCATCGAGGCCGCCGGGATCCGGCGGCCGTGGGCGCACCAGGCGCGGATGGCCGCGCACGCGCTCGCGGGCGAGTCGGTGATCGCCGCCACGGGCACCGCGTCGGGCAAGTCCCTGGCGTATCTGGCGCCGGTGCTCAGCGCGGCGCTCGACGGCTCCGAGGCCCCCAACGGGCGGGGCGCGACTGCCCTGTACGTGGCGCCGACGAAGGCGCTGGCCGCCGACCAGCTACGCGCGGTCAAGGCGCTGGCCGCCCCGCTCGGCAAGGCCGTGCGCCCGGCCGTCTACGACGGCGACACGCCCACCGAGGAACGCGAATGGGTGCGCCTCTACGCCAACCTCGTCCTCACCAACCCCGACATGCTGCACCGCGGCATACTCCCGGCCCACTCCCGCTGGTCGTCCTTCCTGCGCGCCCTGCGCTACATCGTGATCGACGAGTGCCACACCTACCGCGGCGTCTTCGGCTCCCACGTCGCCCAGGTCGTACGGCGGCTGCGCCGGCTCTGCGCCCGCTACGGCGCGGACCCGGTGTTCCTCCTCGCCTCCGCCACGGCGGCCGAGCCGGGGCGGTCGGCGGAGCGGCTGACCGGGCGGGCCGTGGCGGAGGTCACGGACGACGCGTCGCCGCGGGGGGAGGTCGCGTTCGCCCTCTGGGAGCCGCCGCTGACGGAGCTGCACGGCGAGCGGGGCGCGCCGGTGCGGCGCACGGCCACGGCGGAGTGCGCGGAGCTGCTGACGGACCTGGCGGTCGCGGACGTGAGGACCGTCGCCTTCGTCCGCTCCCGGCGCGGCGCGGAGCTGGTCGCGATGATCGCCCAGGACCGGCTGGCGGCCGTCGACCGGGCGCTGGCCGACCGGGTCGCCGCCTACCGCGGCGGCTATCTGGCGGACGAGCGGCGGGCCCTGGAGGCGGCGCTGCAGTCCGGCGAGCTGCTGGGGCTGGCCGCGACGTCCGCGCTGGAGCTGGGCGTGGACGTGTCGGGCCTGGACGCCGTGCTGATCGCCGGCTACCCCGGCACCCGGGCCTCGCTCTGGCAGCAGGCCGGGCGCGCGGGCCGGTCGGGGCAGGGGGCGCTGGCGGTGCTGGTCGCGCGGGACGACCCGCTGGACACGTACCTGGTGCACCACCCGGAGGCGCTCTTCCGCCGCCCGGTGGAGTCCACGGTGCTGGACCCGGACAACCCGTACGTGCTCGCACCGCACCTGTGCGCCGCCGCCGCCGAACTGCCGCTGACCGACGCCGACTTCACCGGCGACTCCGCGTGCTTCGGCGCCGGGGCCGCCGGGCTGCTGCCGCAGCTCGCCGACCGCGGGCTGCTGCGCCGCCGGGGCACCGGGCCCGGCGCCGCCTGGCACTGGACCCGGCGCGAACGCGCCTGCGACCTCACCGACATCCGCGGCGGGGGCGGCCGCCCCGTCGACGTCGTCGAGGACGGCACCGGCCGGCTGCTCGGCACCGTCGACGCCGCGGCCTCCCACACCACCGTCCACGAGGGCGCCGTCCACCTCCACCAGGGCCGCACCTACGTGGTCCGCACCCTCGACCTGGAGGACAACGTGGCGCTGGTGGAGCGCGCCGATCCCCCGTACACCACCGTCGCCCGCGACACCACCTCCGTCTCCGTGCTGGAGACCGAGCGCGAGATCCCGTGGGGCGACGCCCGGCTGTGCTTCGGGTCGGTGGAGGTCACCAACCACGTGGTCTCCTTCCTGCGCCGCCGGCTGATCACCGGCGAGATCATGGGCGAGACGAAGCTCGACCTCCCGCCGCGGACGCTGCGCACCCGCGCCGTCTGGTGGACCGTCACCGACGACCAGCTGGACGCGGCGGACATCGCCCAGGAGCAGCTGGGCGGTGCCCTGCACGCGGCGGAGCACGCCGCCATCGGCATGCTGCCGCTTTTCGCCACGTGCGACCGCTGGGACATCGGCGGCGTCTCCGTCCCCCTGCACGGCGACACGCTGCTGCCGACCGTCTTCGTCTACGACGGCCACTCCGGCGGCGCGGGCTTCGCCGAACGCGCCTTCGGCGTCGCCCGCGACTGGCTCGGCGCGACCCGCGCCGCGATCGCCGCCTGCGAATGCGAGTCCGGCTGCCCGTCCTGCGTCCAGTCCCCGAAGTGCGGCAACGGGAACGACCCGCTGGACAAGGCGGCCGCGGTACGCCTGCTGACGACGCTGCTGCGGGAGGCGGGCCAGCGAGCGGAGCCCGCGGCGACCCCGGCGGCGCAGAGGGAGGCGGCGAACGAGAGCTGACGGACTCCGGAGGACGGTACTGGACCGAGTGGACCCGGTGGACCGAGTGGACCCGGTGGGCCGGGTGGACCCGGTGGGCCGGGTGGACCCGGTGGGCCGGGTGGACCGGGTGGACCGAACCGGCTGGAACCGGCCGAACCGGATCCTCCGCCCAGCTCCCGCGCACGGCAGCGTCCCGCCCTCCCGCCGACGCTCAGCCGGCGGCGTCGAGGCGGGCCCGCTGGTCCTCCGTCAGCTCCAGGTCCACCGCGGCCAGGCTCTCGTCCAGTTGCGCCACGGACGAGGCGCCGACCAGCGGTATCACCGGCACCTCTGCGCCTATGAGCCAGGAGAGCACCACCTGGTTGACCGTCGCCCCGGCCTCCTTCGCCACCGCCCGCAGGGCCTCCAGCCGCGCCGGCGTCCCCGGGTGGTCCAGCTCGTCCCCGAGCGGCTTGTCCGCGCGGACGTAGCCCCCGGCGAGCAGCGGCGAGTACGCGACGAGCGTGAGCCCGGGGTTGTGCCGCAGGTAGCTGAGCATCGCGCCGTCCACGCCGCCCGGGGACCCGTCCGGGTCGAGTTCGCTGGGGCGGTCGGTGCGCCGGCGCAGGTAGGTGTGGTGGTACTGCAGCAGCTCGTACCCGGCGAGGCCGGAGGCCGCCGCGTGGGCACGGGCCCGCTCCACCCGCCAGACCCACTGGTTGCTGACTCCCAGCAGCCCGACGGAGCCCTCCGCCACGAGCGCGCCGAACGCCTCGACGGTCTCCTCCTGCGGGACGGTCATGTCGTCGATGTGCGCGTACAGGATGTCCAGCTTCTCCACCCCGAGCCGCCGCCGGCTCTCCTCCGCGGACTGCCGGATCACCTTCGCCGACAGGCCCTCGGGGTTGTCGACGTACGAGGTGCCGGGAGCGAGCGGCCGGGCCCCGAGCTTGGTCGCGATGACCACCTCGGCCCCGATGCCCCGGCTGCGCCGCCACCGGCCGAGCAGGCTCTCGCTCTGCCCGCCCTGCGAACCGTCCACCCAGAACGCGTAGTTGTCGGACGTGTCGACGAACGTGCCGCCGGCCGCCACGTAGCGGTCGAGGATCGCGAACGAGGTCTCCTCGTCGGTCCTGGACCCGAAGAGCATGGCCCCGAGGCTGAGCACGCTGACCTCGCGCCGGTTCTGCGGGTCGGCACCGATCGTGCGGTACTTCATGCGGAGTCCTTTCGTGTGTCTGCCCAAGCGGGAGTCTGAACGCTGGAGCGCGCTCTACCACAAGCCCGGCCGCGGGACCGGCTGCGGGACCGGACGCAGGCCGGCTGCGAGACCGGCCGGGGCCGGCGGCCCTGCGCGGGAGCGGACTTCGGCGGTGAAGCGGCCGGTACGGGCCGACGCCACGACGTCCGCGACCTCCCCGGCCACGGCACACCGCAGCAGCCGGGCCCCCTGCGCCGCCGTCACCCGGCGGGCGGCGGCGCACGCCGCCGCCTCGCCGAGCAGCGCGCGGTCCGCCGCCGCCAGCGCCGCCAGGTCGGCGGCACCGCCGGCGCGGTGGCGGGAGTGCACCGCCTGCCCCAGGGCCAGCGCGGCGGCGAACACTGCGCACAGCGCGAAGCACGCCAGCGCCGACCACACCGTCGCCCCGCCCCGTTCATCGAACGGTCTCTTCCGCAAGGGCGACCGCCTCCCCTCCGAGGTCGAGGGAGAGCGACCCCGGGCCGGGGGCCGCCCCCCGCACCCGTACCCGCACCAGATCGCCCTGGCGCGCCACCGCCACGTCCGCCCCGCGCGGAGCCGCCGCCAGCGCCGCCCCGCGTACGTCATCCGCCGGCTCGCCCCGGGCCGCGGCCCGCGCGCCCGCGCGGGCGGCGTCCACGCACTGGATCTGCGCGGCGGCGGCCATCAGCGCCCAGACCAGCCCGAGGGCGAGGAACACGAGAGCCGGAACGGCCACCGCCGCCTCCGCGGTGACGACGCCCGCGTCCGCCCGCGCCCCGGCGCGGCCCGGGTCAGAACGGGACGTCCAGCGCGCGTTCCACCACCGCCTGCAGCGCACCGCCGACCGCATCGCTCGTCACCACCTTGTACAAGATCGCCGCGAACGCGACCGCCGCGATCGTGCCCACCGCGTACTCGGACGTCGTCATCCCCGCGTCCCCGCCGAGCCTCCGCACGCACGCGCGCACCCTCCGGATGAACCTGCCGGCCATCTCAACCCCCGTGTCTCCGTACCCGAATCCGTGTCATTCATCGACTGCCGCCCAGCAACTGCGCCGCCAGGCCCATCACCACCGGCGCCACCCCGACCGCCAGGAACGCGGGCAGGAAGCACAGCCCCAGCGGGCCCGCCACCTTGACGCCCGCCCGGCGGGCGCGAGCGGCGGCGGCGCGGGTCTCCTCCGCCCGGCACTCGGCGGCCAGCCGGGAGACCGCGTCGACCACCGGTACGCCCGTGTGGTCCGCCTGCTCCAGCCAGCCGGCCAGCCGCGCCGCGCCCGGCAGTTCCGCGAGGGGCGCCCAGGCCGCGTGCGGGGCGGCGCCGAGGCGCAGTTCCGCCGCGCCCTGCGCCAGCCGTGTTCCGACCGGTCCGCCCAGCGAGCGGCCCACCTCGGCGGCGGCCTCCCGCGGCCCCGCGCCGGCCGCGAGGCAGGCGGCGAGGAGGTCGGCGGCCAGCGCGAGGTCGGGGCCCGTCCGTATGCCGGCATCGCGGCGTGCGACGGTGGCCGTGCGGCGCTGCCACCGCCGTATGCCGTACGCGGCGGCGAGTCCCGCCACCGCACCGACCGCCCCGCCGACGAAGATGAGCACCGCGGCCCCCGCGAGCAGCCCGGGACCCCACCGCACCGCCGCCGCCCGGAGCCGCACCATGGCCGGCTCCCGCCCGCCGCCGGGCGCCCCGGCCGGCTCCGGGCGTACGGGCGGCGCCACGGGACCCAGCACGGCCGGGAGCCGGCGCCGCCCGACGCGTGCCCGCCAGGACGCGAGGGCCGCGTCCGCCGCGCAGTACGCGGCGGCCAGCACGGAAAACACTGTCCACAGGCTGTGGATGAACTCAGCGCGCATGCGCACCTCGCACGATCCGGCCCACCCAGGCCAGCCCCGCCCACTCCAGCAGACCGCCCGCCACCAGGCAGACCAGCCCCGCCGGTGTGTGCAGCAGCACCCGCAGCGGCGCGGCGCCGAGCGCCGAGCCCATCAGCAGCCCGAAGCAGGGCAGCAGGGCCAGCAGCAGTGCCGTCGCCCGCGGGCCCGCCAACTGGGCCTGCACCTCGTCCCGTTCGTCCCGCTCCGCGCGCAGCGCCGCCGCCACCCGGTCCAGCCCGTCCGCGAGTCCCGCGCCGCCGCCCGCGGCCACCTGCCAGCACGCGGCGACGCCCGCAAGCCCCTGCGCACCGGGCGCCCCGGCCGCCGACCGCAGCGCGCCCGGCACATCGCCGCCGAACCGCGCGGCCGCCAGCACCTCCGGACCCCCCGCGGGTCCGCCGGGCGCCGCGGCGAGCAGTGCCCCGGCCGGCTGCCGCCCGGCCCGCAGCCCGCCCGCGACCGCCGCGCACAGCTCGATCACGGCCGCCGCCCGGCGCACCTCCGCACCACGCCGCTCACGGCCGCGCAGCCGCCGCCCGACGAGCGGCACCGCCACCACCCCCGCCAGCAGCGGCAGCCACGACGCACCCAGCAGCCCCACCACGCACCCGGCCGGCAGGCACCACAACTCGCGACGCCCACCCCACGTCCGTACGACCGCGGCCACCCGCCACCGCCGCCCCACCCGCACCGCGCTCCCCGGCGGCCCCAGCAGCGCCCGGGCCCTCCGCACCGCGGGTCTCCGCCCGCCGGCCAGCACCACGGCCGCCCCCGCGCACAACGCCGCCCCGCACACCGGCGCGACCGCCGCGGCCTCCCCGCTCACGCCGCACCCCCGCCCCGCGCCAGCAGCCGCTCCAGCCGCGGCCACCCGGCCCTGCGGGCGAACCCGCCGGCCGCCCACACCGCGGCGGGCACCGCCGCCACCAGCCCCGCCGCGCCCCGCTCCAGCACGTGCACCTCCGCGATCCGCCGGCGCCCGCGCCGGTCGCGCACCAGGTGCAGCAGCACCGACACCCCCGCGGCCAACTGGCTGTGCAGAGCGGGCCGGTCGAGTCCGGCGACCGCGCCCAGCGCCTCGAGCCGCGCGGGCACGTCGCCTGCCGCGTTCGCATGGACGGTGCCCGAGCCGCCCTCGTGGCCGGTGTTCAGCGCGGCCAGGAGGTCGACGACCTCGCGCCCCCGCACCTCGCCCACGACCAGCCGGTCGGGCCGCATCCGCAGCGCCTGCCGCACGAGGTCCTGCAGCGTCACCTCGCCGGCACCCTCCTGGTTCGCGGGGCGGGCTTCGAGACGTACGACATGGGGGTGATCCGGTCGCAACTCGGCCGACTCCTCGGCCAGCACGATCCGCTCGTCCCGCCGCACCAGCGACAGCAGCGCACTCAGCAGCGTCGTCTTGCCGCTGCCCGTGCCGCCGCTCACCAGGAACGACAGCCGGGCGTCGAGGAGTCCGCGCAGCAGACCCTCACCGCCCGGTGGCACCGTGCCCGCGGCGGCCAGCTCCGCGAGGCTGAACGCCCGGCGCCGCACCACCCGCAGCGACAGGCAGGCCGACCCCACCGCAACCGGCGGCAGGACCGCGTGCAGCCGCGTGCCGTCGGGCAACCGGGCATCGACCCACGGCCGGGCATCGTCGAGCCGCCGCCCGGCGACGGCGGCCAGCCGCTGCGCCAGGCGCCGTACGGCATCGGCGTCCGCGAACCGCACGTCGACCCGCTCCAGGCCGCAGCCCCGGTCCACCCACACCTCGTCCGGCGCGGTGACCAGCACGTCGGTGACGTCCGGCTGGGCCAGCAGCGGCTCCAGCGGCCCGCTGCCGACCATCTCCGAACGCAGCGCGCCCGCGATCGCCAGCACCTCGGTGTCGCCGAGCAGCCGCCCCTCCCGCCGCAGCGCGGCGGCCACCCCGGCGGGTGTCGGCTCGCCGCCGCTCTCCGCCAACCGCCGCCGCACCGCCCCGACCAACCGCCCCGACACGGCAGGAATCTGCCCGTCACCGCCGTCGGGGCGCCGGGACGAGCGGTCGTAGTCGGGCACGGAACCGGGGAGTTCCATCTCGCGGACGCCCACCGAGGCCGTCCCGGCGGCGGCAGACGCGGCGTCCGGGCCCCAACCCGGCCGGTCGTCTCCCCCGGAGCGGTAGCCCCACCGGGTCGGTCCCCGCGGCGCCTCGTTCTCACCAGCCGTACGAGCCGGGGGAGTTGCCGCCGGTCCACCACCCGAGCCGTACACCGCCGGCAGCGAGCCCGGCCGCACCAAGCACCCCGGCGCCGCGGCAGCCGCACCGGCCGCCCACGGGGCGTCCGGACCGCACTCCGCCACGTCCGGCTCCGGCTCGGCGACGTCCCCGCGGGCCGTACGAACCGCGGCGGTTGCCGGCTCATCCGCACCGCTCCGGCCGTACGGCGGCAGGGTCCACCCCGACACCGTGACCCGCTCCTCCGCCGTCTGTTCCGTGCGCCTCATACCGGCGCCCCCTCCGCGCTCGCACCCGGCAGGGCCCGGGCCCAGAAGTCCGTGCAGAAGCGGGACAGCGGCGTACGGGGGCGGCTGCCCGGCGGCGCGGCGCCGGTCTCGGCGGCCTGCGGCAGGCCCGGCTCCGCCGGGAGTTCACCGGCCAGCGGAAGGCGCAGCAGCTCGGCGACGTCCTCGGCCGGCAACCCGCCCCGCGTCGGACCCCGCACCACCACCCGCAGATCGCCCAGCACCATCCGCACCGCGTCCGCCACCCGGTGCGCCGCCGCGACCGCGCGCAGCTCCGCCGGCACCACCAGCAGCCCCACGTCCACCTGGGCCAGCGCCTCGGCCACCGGCTCGTCCACCCGCCGCGGCAGGTCGACCACGACCACCCCGCCCCGCCTGCGGGCCGCCGCCAGCACCGAGCGCATCGCCTCCGGCGCCACCGCCCCCGGCTCGCCGCCGCCCCGGTCCCAGCTCAGCAGCCGCAGGCCGTGCAGACGCGGCAGCGACTCCTCCAGCGCCGCCCCGCCGATCCGCCCCCGCGACGACGCGAGGGCCGGCCAGCGCAGCCCCTCCGCCTCCTCGCCGCCGAGCAGCACGTCGAGCCCGCCGCCCAGCGGATCCGCGTCGACCAGCACCGTGCGCCGCCCGGCCCGCGCCGCCGTCACCGCAAGCGCGCAGGCCAGCGTGGACGCCCCCGCACCGCCCCGGCCGCCGACGACCCCGACCGTGCGGGCCTGCGCGCCGACGCCCTCCGCGGCGTCGGCGATCCGGTCCACCAGCGTCGTCTCGCCGTCCGGCAGCACGACCACCTGCTCCGCCCCGACCGCGACCGCCCGCTCCCACACCCCCGGGTCGTCCTGATCCCGGCCGACGAGCACCACCCCGTCCCGCCGGGCCCGCCCCGCCGCCAGCCGCCCGGCACAGTCGTCCCCGACCAGCACCAGCGGTGCCGCGCCCCAGTCCTGCCGGCCCGGCGCGTGCGAGACCTCCGCCTGCGTGCCCGCCGCGGCGCAGAGGCGCAGCAGGTCGTCGAGAAGATCCTCGTCCTCCGTGACGACCAGCGGCCGCCCCGCGGCACCGTCGCCGGCACCGGGGGACGCGCTCCCCTCACCCCCGGGCCCGCCGCCGGGACCGCCCGTCCGCCCTCCGGCCCCGGGGCCGAACCCACCGGCCCGGCGCCCCCAGGCCACCCGCGCCCCGGCTCCGCGCGCCGGCGCACGACGTACGGAAACCCCGCGAGCCGCGACCCCCGGCCCCGCGGCCCCGGCCCCCGCGAGCCCGCAGCTCTGCCTCACCAAGCCGCCCCGCAGCCGCAGCCCGCCGTCCCGCAGCGCACCGCTCCACACCCGGCTCATCTCGCCGCCTCCCCCGCTTCACCCGCCGCACCACCCGGCACGCCGTCCGTCCCGGCCCGCGCCGCCGCCCTCCGCGACGGCATCCGGCCCGCTTCCGACCCCACCCTGCCCCCGGCGCCCCGCACCTTGTGGATCTTGGTCAGGATCTGGGGATAACCCGCCAGTTGTGGACAACTCCGTCACTCGATCGGGGGAGCATGCCGATCCAGGGCAACGGTTACCCACGGTGATGCGTCTAGTTCCACGACGGGGATGAAGACAGCCCGAAGGACCGCCCGAAGCAAGGAGCGACCGGGAAGAGCGGAAGAAGATCCGACGCGGTCGGAGAAAAATTCGAAAAGACCGGAGTCCGGACATGCGACGACCCCCGCCGGGGGGGAGAGCGGGGGTCGTCCCCACGGCCGACTCGGGGGGGGAGGAGCCGGTCCGGGTTAGCACGGTCGCGAACGATCCGTGACTTCCATGGTGTACCCGAGAGCCTTCTCAGGCAAACCCACGCGCCACACCTTACGCCGAATGGTGGGCGCCTATGCTCGCACTCGTGGAAAACCACTCGTTGCCCAGGACGGCCGCCTTCTTCGATCTGGACAAGACGGTCATTGCGAAGTCGAGCACCCTGACCTTCACCCGGTCCTTCTACCACGGCGGGCTGATGAACCGGAGGGCTGTGCTCCGATCCGCCTACTCGCAGTTCATCTACCTCCTGGGCGGCGCCGACCACGAGCAGACCGAGCGCATGCGCGCCTACCTCTCCAACCTCTGCCGCGGCTGGAACGTGGCCCAGGTGAGCGACATCGTGGCCGAGACCCTCCACGACCTCATCGACCCGATCATCTACGACGAGGCCGCCTCCCTCATCGAGGACCACCACCTCGCCGGCCGCGACGTCGTCATCGTCAGCAGCTCGGGCGCCGAGGTCGTCGAGCCCATCGGCGAGCTGCTCGGCGCGGACCGCACGATCGCCACCCGCATGGTCGTCGAGGACGGCCGCTACACCGGCGAGATCGACTACTACGCCTACGGGCCCGCCAAGGCGGAGGCCGTACGGGAGCTGGCATACGCCGAGGGCTACGACCTCGCACGCTCGTACGCGTACAGCGACTCGATCACGGACGTACCCCTCCTGGAGACTGTCGGCCACCCCTACGCCGTCAACCCCGACCGGGCGCTGCGCCGCGAGGCGGAGCAGCGCGACTGGCCGGTGCTGTCGTTCGCCCACCCCGTGCGCCTGAAGCAGCGGCTGCCGCAGTTCTCGCTGCCCTCCCGACCCGTGCTCGCCGCGGCCGCCGCGGGGCTGGCGGCGGCGACCGCGGCCGGAGTCGTCTGGTACGCGTACCGCCGCCGCCTCCAGGCCGCCTGAGCCGCCGGAAACCCCCTCGGCCTGCACATATCCGCTTCGCCCGATAATTAACCTTTGCCAATATTTGCAGGCGAAAGTAAATATCTGCGCGCTGGGCTTCCCTCTCCCCGCGGAGAGGAGTACAAAGGAATTACGGCCCGCGAAGCCAGGGCATCCGAGAGGATCCCCAGCAACAACGGCTCCGCGGACCGCACATGGAAGTCGGGAACCCACGCGACGCCGATCCCTCGAATAGGGACCGCCACACCAGGCAACGGACGGGTGCCGGGCCTGATGGGCAAAGAACTCTGCACGCACTGGTAGCCCGGCCGACATGAGACAGCGGCGGTGCCTCAGGGTGCCGCCGCAACTCTGCGCCTACGGGCCCGTGGCCCCCCGCGTACGGCTACGCAGCGCCCCGCTGCAGTGCCTCGCACACCGCCGTGCTCTCCCGCGCCCCCAGCTCGACGGCCCGGCCGCAGTGCGCGATCCAGCCCCCGACGCCCTCCGGCGTCCCGCTCGCGTAGCCCGCGAGGGCCGTCTCGTACGCACCGCGCCCCTGCTCGGCGTGCCCCACCTCGGCGGGGCAGACCCCCTTCGGGTCCAGCCCGCTGCCGACGAGCACGATCCGCTCGGCGGCCCGGGCGACCAGCCCGTTGCCGGTGCGGAACGGGCGCAGCGTCAGCAACTCGCCGTGCACCACCGCCGCCATGACCAGCGCGGGAGCGGACGAGCCCGCGACAACCAGGGCCGCCAGCGCGTCCAGCCGCGCCGCCGCCTCCTCGGCGTCCGGCAGCGGCGACGGCAGCACCGCACCCGCCTCTGTGACGCCCTCGCCCGCCAGCCGCGGCCGACCCACCGCCTCACCGGCGTCCCCCGCCGTGGAGTCCCCGGTACCCGCCGACGCCACCACGTGCAGCCGCGCCAGCACCTGCATCGGCGACTGCCGCCAGGTGCTCAGCAGCTGCCCCGCCTCCGCGTTCGCCCGGAGCGCCCCGCCGACCGTCCGCGGCTCCCCCGCGCCGGAGAAATCGCTGCGCCGCCGTACCTCCTCCAGCGCCCAGTCCGCCCCCGACAGCGCCGCCGAGGCCCGCGCTCCGCGCAGCGCCGCCTCCGCCGACACCTCGTTGCTGCGCCGCCGCATGACCCGGTGCCCGTAGACGCGATCGACCGCCCTCCTGACGGAGGACACCGCCTCCTCGACTCCCGGGAGGGTGCTCAGGGCCGCCAGCGGGTCGGTCACGCTCGTCATGCGTACGAGACTACGCAACCCGATGGGGTGGACTTGTCGGGCCCTTTCCCTGACCGCGGGGCAAGATCCCGCTACCGTTTCTGAACATGAAGATCGCTTTCGTGGGAAAGGGCGGCAGCGGCAAGACCACCCTGTCGTCCCTCTTCGTCCGGCATCTCGCCGGCACCGGCCGCCCCGTGCTCGCCGTCGACGCGGACATCAACCAGCACCTGGGCGCCGCCCTCGGGCTCGACGAGGAGGAGGCCGCCCGGCTGCCCGCGCTCGGCGCACACCTCCCGCTCATCAAGGAGCACCTGCGCGGCGACAACCCGCGGATCGCGGACGCTGCCGGCATGATCAAGACCACACCCCCCGGCACGGGCTCCCGCCTGCTCACGGTGACCGGGGACAATCCGGTGTACGCCGCGTGCGCGCGCCCCGTGCGGTTGGACAACGGCTCCGTGCGCCTCATGGTCACCGGCCCGTTCACCGAGGCCGACCTCGGCGTCGCCTGCTACCACTCCAAGACCGGTGCGGTGGAGATGTGCCTCAACCACCTGGTCGACGGGCGCGAGGAGTACGTCGTCGTCGACATGACGGCGGGCAGCGACTCCTTCGCCTCCGGCATGTTCACGCGTTTCGACATGACGTTCCTCGTCGCCGAGCCGACCCGCAAGGGCGTCTCCGTCTACCGCCAGTACAAGGAGTACGCGCGCGACTTCGACGTCGCGCTGTGCGTCGTCGGCAACAAGGTGCAGGGCCCGGAGGATCTGGAGTTCCTGCGCGCGGAGGTGGGCGCCGACCTGCTGGCCGCCTTCCCGCACTCCGACTGGGTGCGGTCGATGGAGAAGGGCCGCCCCCCGGCGTTCGCGACGCTGGAGGAGCCGGCGGCGCAGGTGCTGCGGGAGCTGTACGGGGCCGTGGACGCGTCGTACGAGCGCCGCGACTGGGCCCGGTACACCGACCAGATGGTGCACTTCCACCGCAGGAACGCGGAGAGCTGGGGCAACGCGAAGACCGGGGCCGATCTGAGGGACCAGATCGACCCCGGCTTCGTCCTGGGCGAGACGACGCCCCCGGAGCCCCTGCCGGCCGTACCGGACGCGGCTGCGACCCCTCAGCCCGCCTGACCCTCCTTGGCGTCCGTGGTGCCGGCGTGGTCCTTCTCCCCGGACCCCGCCGGCTCGGCGCGCTGCGCGCTCCCCTTCTTCGCGTCCTTGGCGTTCTTGGTGTCCTTCGCCTCCTTCACCAGGAACTTCTCCCAGCCCTGCGCCGGCTGCTCGCCCACGTCCAGCGTGCGCAGCCTGGCGAGCGCCGCCGGGTCCTGCGCGTCCAGCCAGTCCACCAACTGCCGGAAGGAGACGCAGTGCACGTCCTTCTTGGGGCAGACGGTCTTGATGGTGTCCTCTACGGCACGCATGTACGCGCCGCCGTTCCAGCTCTCGAAGTGGTTTCCGATGACGAGAGGCGCGCGGTTGGTCGTGTACGCCCGCTCGAAACCGGCCAGTAGCCCCTCGCGCATCTGCCGTTCGAAGGCGGCGTGCTGGGCGGCGGGCGCATAGGCGGTGCCCGACTGGTTGGCCATGAAGTTGTAGTCCATGCTCACGACTTCGAAGGCGCGGCCGGGGAAGGGGACCTCCTGCAACGACAGGTCCCAGATGCCCTCCTTCTTCTTGGGCCACACCTGGCTGCCGACACCGCTGGTGTCATAGCGGAAACCCATCTCCTTCGACGCCTTCATGAGGTTCTTCTGCCCCTCCAGGCAGGGGGCGCGACCGCCGACCAGCTCCTTGTCGTAGTCGAAGGGGAGGGGATCCGCCTTCTTCCGGCCGGTGTTCGTCTTCCAGCGCTGCACGAACTGCTTGGCCTGCGCGATCTCGCTCTTCCAGTCCTCCTTCGACCAGCTCGCGACGCCCGTACGACCGCAGAAGTGGCCGTTGAAGTGGGTGCCGATCTCGCTGCCCTCCAGCCAGGCGCCGCGTACCTGCTCCAGGGTGGCGTCGACCTCCTCCTCGTCCAGGTAGCCGATGTCGGAGGCGCCGCGGGCGTGGCCGGGGGGCTGGTACTCCATGCGCTTGTCCCGGGGCAGGACGTAGACGCCGCTGAGGAAGTACGTCATGGCCGCGTCGTTCTCCCGCGCCACCTTGCGGAAGTGGGAGAAGAGCCGCTGGCCGTCCTCGCCGGCGCCGTCCCAGGAGAAGACGACGAACTGCGGCGGCTTGGTGCCGGCCGACATCCGGCTGATCTTGGGCTGGTTGGGCTGGCTGCCGGTGTAGGCCGTGGAGCCGTCGCCGATGAGCTTCATCGGCCGGCCCTTGCCGCGTGCGTCGTCCGACGCACCGTCGCTCCCCGGGCGCTGCGGATCGCCGTCCGATCCGGCCCCGGGAGAACAGCTCGCGACCGCCACTCCGCCCAGTGCCAGGACACAGCAGATTCCCACGGTCGCCCGCCATGTTCCGAACAAAGCTCCCACCTCTTCCCTGCGTCGCCAGGGACGCGCCGAATCGAATGGCCGAATGCACGCGCGATTCCTCGGCGCACGCTCGGAAAGAGGGATAACCGGGAATTCAGATTATCTCTCTGTATTCACTCGATGGATGGGAGAAGTGGTCCGACCGGCGCAAAACGCTTCGCGGACTCTTTACGTGGCATTACGATTCATTTACTCGCCCTTGAGGGTCACCGAACCGTCACACTGAGTGACGTCACCCGTGTGCCCGTGCTGCACGACGCCCCCTCCACCTCGAGGAGACGCCACATGCCCGCAGGACGCCCGACGCCCCTGGGAAGCCCTTCCGCCGAGCGCGCGAAGGATCCGGAACACGAACCGGGACACGAACCGGAACACACGGCAGACCCCGCACCCCCGAAGACCGCCGGGCACGCCGGGCACGCCGCAGTGCCCGGACCCGCCGGTCCCTCCGAACACACCGCCCCCCGGCGGCCCTTCGTCGCGGACCTCTCCGCCTCCGTGACCGTCTTCCTGATCGCGCTTCCGCTCTCCCTGGGCATCGCGCTCGCGACCGGCGCCCCGCTGCAGGCAGGGCTGCTGTCCGCAGCCGTGGGCGGCATCGTCGTCGGCCTGATCGGCGGGGCGCCGCTCCAGGTCAGCGGGCCCGCCGCCGGGCTGACGGTGGTCACGGCCGATCTCATCCAGCAGTACGGCTGGCGCACCACCTGCGCCATCACCGCCTTCGCCGGGCTCGCGCAGCTCGCGCTCGGCTCGCTCAGGGTGGCCCGTGCGGCGCTGGCGGTCAGCCCGGCGATCGTGCACGGCATGCTCGCGGGCATCGGCGCGACCATCGCACTGGCCCAGTTGCACATCGTCCTCGGCGGCAGCCCGCAGAGCTCGCCCGTCGACAACACCCTGGCGCTGCCCGGCCAGTTCGCCGACCTGGACCCGGCCGCCGTGTCGGTGAGCGCCGTCGTCATCGTCGTGCTGCTGGGCTGGCCCTGGCTGCGCGGGCGGGGCACGGGTCCCCTGCGCTACGTACCCGGGGCGCTGGCCGCCATCGTGCTCGCGACCGGCTTCGCCTCGCTCACCGGCCTGCGGCTGCCGCGGGTCGACCTGCCGTCGTGGAGCAGCCACGCGCTCGCGGGCGTGCCCGACGGGCCGGTGCTCGGGCTGGTGGCCGCGGTGCTGACGATCACGGTCGTGGCCAGCGTGGAGTCACTGCTGTCCGCGGTGGCCGTCGACAAGCTGGCGGTGGCACGGGGCGACCGGCACCCCGTGCCACGCACCGACCTCGACCGGGAACTGCGCGCCCAGGGGGCCGGCAACTTCTTCGCGGGGCTGCTCGGCGGGCTGCCCATCACCGGGGTCGCGGTGCGCAGTTCCGCGAACGTCGCGGCGGGGGCGGTCGGTCGTCGCTCGGCGGTGCTCCACGGTGTGTGGGTGGTGCTGGCGTCGCTGCTGCTGGTGGGGATGCTGGAGCTGATCCCGCTGGCGGCGCTGGGTGCGCTGGTGATGGTCGTCGGCATCCAGATGGTGAAGATCAGCCACGTGCGGTCGGTGCGGCGGCACCGGGAGGTGCTCGTCTACGCGGCGACCGTGGCCGGCGTCGTGATGCTGGGCGTACTGGAGGGCGTCGCGGTGGGAATCGCGGTGGCGGTGGCGATGTCGCTGCACCGGCTGTCCCGTACGCGGGTGACGCTGGAGCGGCGCGGCGGGGACGCGGCGCCGGGCGCGGCAGGCGAGGGCGGCCCGGAGGACACGTACCTCGTGCGGGTGCGCGGGCAGCTCACCTTCCTTGCCGTCCCGCGGCTGAGCCGGGGGCTCGCGCAGGTGCCGCCGGGCGCGACCGTGGAGGTGGAGCTGACCGGCTCGTTCATGGACCACGCCGCGTACGAGACGCTGCAGGAGTGGCGGCAGGCGCACATCGCGCACGGCGGCGCCGCGGAGCTGGTCTCCGCCACCGGCCGGCGCATCGCCGAGCCGGCCACGGCGCACCACTGCCATCCCTGGACGCCGTGGCGCAACCACTGCTGCGTCACGTCACCGGAGCAGCCCGCCCCGGCGCACCGGCTGCTCAGCGGGATCAGCAACTTCCAGCGCAACACCGCGCCGCGGGTGCGCGAGGAGCTGGCGCGGCTGGCGCGCGAGGGGCAGCGGCCCACCCAGCTCTTTCTGACGTGCGCGGACTCCCGGGTGGTCACCAGCATGATCACGTCGAGCGGGCCGGGCGACCTGTTCACGGTACGGAACGTGGGGAACCTGGTGCCGCTGCCGGACGAGCCCGGAGACCGCGCGGGCTCCGCGAGCGACGCGGACGGCGGGACGGCCACGCCCGGTACCCGCCGGGACGCCACCGACGCCACCCTGCAGGACGACTCCGTCGCGGCGGCGATCGAGTTCGCGGTCGAGGTGCTGCGGGTCGAGTCGATCACCGTGTGCGGGCACTCCGGCTGCGGGGCGGTTCAGGCGCTGCTCGACGAGGAGGCCGCCCAAGGCGGCGCCGCGGACCCCGCCGCCGGCGTACCGCCCACGCCGCTGCGGCGCTGGCTGCGGCACGGGCTGCCCAGCCTGGCGCGGGCCAGGGCCGACGGGCCCCGGATCGTCTCCCGGCCGTTCGCGGACGACACCGAGCGGGTGAGCGTGGCCAACGTGGCGCAGCAGTTGGACCATCTGCGCCGGCACCCGTGTGTACGCCGCCGGCTGACTGACGGTTCGTTGAGCCTCCACGGCATGTATTTCCACGTCGGCGAGGCCCAGGCTTATGTCCTGGGAGAGCAGGGCGACTTCACGGCCGTACGCCCCGGACCCGCGGGGCTGGCGGAGCGTGCCGCCGCCGACGTCCGGTAGCACACGGCGCCTGCGGGTACCCACAGGTCTAAACCAATTTATCCCCAGGCCCTTGTCACGCCCTCCCCACGACTGATGAGCTAGGCCCGGGACTGAGGCGGACATCCTGGGAAAGGGAGATGTCGTGAGCAACGAAAGCCTGGCCAACCTGCTCAAGGAGGAGCGCCGGTTCGAGCCGCCAGCCGAGCTGGCCGCGCACGCGAACGTCACGGCGGAGGCGTATGAGCAGGCACGTGCGGACCGGCTGGGCTTCTGGGCGGAGCAGGCCCGGAGGCTCAGCTGGGCCACCGAGCCCACGAAGACGCTCGACTGGTCGGACCCGCCGTTCGCGAAGTGGTTCGAGGACGGCTCGCTCAATGTGGCGTACAACTGCGTGGACCGGCATGTCGAGGCCGGCCTCGGCGACCGCGTCGCGATCCACTTCGAGGGCGAGCCGGGTGACTCCCGCTCGATCACCTACGCCGAGTTGCAGCGGGACGTCGCCAAGGCGGCCAACGCGCTGACGGAGTTGGGCGTGCAGACCGGCGACCGGGTCGCCGTCTACATGCCGATGATCCCGGAGACCGTCGTCGCCATGCTGGCCTGTGCCCGCATCGGCGCACCCCACTCGGTGGTCTTCGGCGGCTTCTCCGCCGACGCGCTCGCCACCCGGATCGCCGACGCGGACGCGCGCGTGGTCATCACCGCCGACGGCGGGTACCGGCGCGGCAAGCCGTCCGCGCTCAAGCCCGCGGTGGACGACGCGGTGGGGCGCACGGACCGGGTGCGCAACGTCCTCGTGGTCCGCCGTACGGGCCAGGACGTGGCCTGGACCGAGGGCCGCGACGTGTGGTGGCACGACGTCGTGGACCGGCAGGAGGACACGCACACCCCCGAGGCGTTCCCCGCGGAGCACCCGCTCTTCATCCTCTACACCTCGGGCACGACGGGTAAGCCCAAGGGCATCCTGCACACCACCGGCGGCTATCTCACCCAGGTGTCCTACACCCACCACGCCGTCTTCGACCTCAAGCCCGAGACCGACGTGTTCTGGTGCACGGCCGACGTCGGCTGGGTCACCGGCCACTCGTACATCGTGTACGGGCCGCTCTCCAACGGCGCCACCCAGGTGCTCTACGAGGGCACGCCCGACACCCCGCACCAGGGCCGCTGGTGGGAGGTCATCCAGAAGTACAAGGTCTCGATCTTCTACACCGCGCCCACCGCGATCCGCGCCTGCATGAAGTGGGGCGACGCCATCCCGGCGAAGTTCGACCTGAGCAGCCTGCGGCTGCTCGGCTCGGTCGGCGAGCCGATCAACCCCGAGGCGTGGATCTGGTACCGGGACCACATCGGCGCCGGCCGCACGCCGGTCGTGGACACCTGGTGGCAGACCGAGACGGGCGGCATCATGATCAGCCCGCTGCCCGGGGTGACGAGCACCAAGCCCGGCTCTGCGCAGGTGCCGCTGCCCGGCATCGCGGCCACCGTCGTGGACGACGAGGCGCGCGAGGTGCCGGACGGCTCCGGCGGCTATCTGGTGCTCACGGAGCCGTGGCCGTCGATGCTCCGCACCATCTGGGGCGACGACCAGCGCTACAAGGACACGTACTGGTCCCGCTTCGAGGGCCGGTACTTCGCCGGTGACGGCGCGAAGAAGGACGACGACGGCGACATCTGGCTGCTGGGCCGCGTCGACGACGTCATGCTCGTCTCCGGGCACAACATCTCCACCACCGAGGTGGAGTCCGCCCTCGTCTCGCACCCCAAGGTCGCCGAGGCCGCGGTCGTCGGCGCCACCGACCCGCAGACCACGCAGGCCATCGTCGCCTTCGTGATCCTGCGCGGCGGCGCGGAAGAGGCCGAAGGGCTGGTGGAGGAGCTGCGGGCGCACGTGGCGAAGGCCCTGGGCCCGATCGCCAAGCCCAAGCGGATCCTGCCGGTCGCGGAGCTGCCCAAGACCCGCTCCGGCAAGATCATGCGCCGGCTGCTGCGGGACGTCGCGGAGAACCGCGAGATGGGCGACGTCACCACGCTGACGGACAGCACGGTCATGGACCTCATCCAGGCGAAGCTGCCGAGCGCGGCCTCGGAGGACTGAGACCGGGCCCGCTGTGAGCGGTGCCGGCGGCGGGAACACCCCGCCGCCGGCGGCCCCGCCGCGCCACATCTCCCTTTCGACCCGTAATCTGACCCCGGTTGATCGGCCGGTGCCGCTGTAGGGTGGCGAAGACACGTGAAGAGAGCGATAAAACCCTGAGGCGCGCCGGGAAGTCTGGTCGGCACAGAGCACTCGTGTATCTGCCGTCCACCGCCCGGGAGGCCCCGTCGTGACCGCGCCCCAGCGCCCGCAGCAGTCCCAGTTCCTCCCCAGACCGTCCCCCAAAGAGAGCAAGTTCCTCACCGAGGCCCTGCGTACGGAGACCGTCGGCGGACTGATCCTGCTGGCCGCGGCCGTCATCGCCCTCGTCTTCGCGAACACCGCGCTGAGCGGCACGTACGAGGACATCAAGGGCTTCACCTTCGGGCCCTCCGCGCTCGACCTCCGTCTCGACCTCGCCCACTGGGCCAAGGACGGGCTGCTGACGATCTTCTTCTTCGTCGTCGGCGTCGAGCTGAAGCGCGAGTTGGTCGACGGCGAGCTGAAGGACCCGCGGGCCGCCGCGCTGCCGATCGTCGCCGCGCTCTGCGGCATGGCCGCCCCCGCCCTCTTCTACGTCGCCGTCAACGCCGGCCGCGGGGACCTCGGCGGCTGGGCCATCCCCACCGCCACCGACATCGCGTTCGCCCTCGCCGTGCTCGCGGTCATCGGCAGCAACCTCCCCTCCGCGCTCCGCGCCTTCCTGCTGACGCTGGCCGTCGTGGACGACCTCTTCGCGATCCTGATCATCGCGATCTTCTACACCTCCGGCATCAACCTCGTCGCCCTCGGCTCCGCCCTCGCCGGCCTCGTCCTCTTCTGGTTCCTCCAACGCCAGGAGATCCGCGGCTGGTACGTGTACCTACCGCTGGCCCTGGTCATCTGGGCCCTCATGCACGCCAGCGGCGTGCACGCCACCATCGCGGGCGTCGCCATGGGCCTGATGCTGCGCGTCACCACCCGACCGGGCGAAGAGGTCTCGCCCGGAGAGCGCATCGAGCACCAGATGCGGCCGCTCTCCGCCGGGATCGCCGTGCCCGTCTTCGCCTTTTTCGCCGCGGGCGTGGCCGTGAACGCCGACTCGCTGGGCGGCGTGTTCACCGACCCCGAGCCCCTCGGCGTCGTGCTCGGCCTCGTTCTCGGCAAGGTCCTCGGCATCTCACTCGGCTCCTGGCTCGCCGCCCGCTTCACCCGGGCGGAGCTGAACCCGGCGCTGAGATGGCCCGACGTGTTCGCCGTGGCGACACTCGCCGGCATCGGCTTCACCGTCTCGCTCCTCATCAGCGAGCTGGCCTTCACCGACGACCCCGGCCTCGCCGAGGAGACCAAGGCCGCGGTGCTGACCGGCTCGTTCATAGCCGCCGTGCTCGCGTGCGTGATGCTCAAGATCCGTGACAATCGCTACAAGGCGATCGCCGAGGAGGACGAGCGCGACGAGGACATGGACGGCATTGCGGACATATACCAGCAGGACGATCCGGAGTACCACCTCCGGATGGCCGCGATCCACGAGGCAAAGGCCGCGGAACACCGGAGGCGTGCCGAAATGCGGCACCCGCCCGGCGAGCAGGGTGACCGTCGGGCATGATGTGACTTCAGGCGGCGAAGGGACGGACGATGAACGCAGCCGGCAACGGTGCGGCGGGTAGCCGGACGGCCGCGGAGGCGAGCACCACGGCGAAGGTCATGACGGCGAAGGGCGGAACGGCGCAGGACGGCGCGGGCCCGGAGCCCGGCGCCGACGCGCACCTCGACACGCAGCAGAGCCTCGGGCAGCTCGTCTCGACCGCCACCACGAATCTCAGCGCGCTGCTCCACGACGAGATCGCCCTGCTCAAGGCCGAGACCCGGGAGGACATCAAGCGCGCGGGCGCGGGCGGCGCCGCCCTCGGCGTCGCCGCCGTCCTCGTCCTCTTCGGCATCCCGGTGCTCAGCTTCGCCGCCGCGTACGGGCTGCACGCCCTGGGTCTCCACCTCGCCTGGTCGTTCCTCATCGTCTTCGGCGTCCACCTGGTCCTCGGCGCGCTCGCCGCCCTCTGGGGCATCGCCAAGATGCGCCAGATGCGCAAGCCCGAGCGCGCGATGAACTCCACCAAGGAGACCGCCACCGTCATCTCCGACTCCCTGCGCGGCCGAGGTCACCCGGCGGATCGACGCAAGCCGGCCGCGGGCGTGGCACGCTCGGAGTCATGACGGCACCGTCGCCAGTCGACCCGGCAGTCCACCTCGAGGGGCCCTGGACCCACAGGGACGTCGCGGCGAACGGCGCCCGCTTCCACATCGTGGAGATGGGCGAAGGGCCGCTGGTGCTTCTGCTGCACGGATTTCCGCAGTTCTGGTGGACCTGGCGGCACCAACTGCCCGCGCTCGCCGAGGCCGGCTACCGCGCGGTGGCGATGGACCTGCGCGGCGTCGGCGGCAGCGACCGTACGCCCCGCGGCTACGACCCGGCGAACCTCGCCCTCGACGTCACCGGCGTGATCCGCTCGCTCGGCGAGCCGGACGCCGCGCTCGTCGGCCACGACCTCGGCGGCTATCTCGCCTGGACCGCGGCGGTGATGCGGCCCAAGCTGATCCGCCGGCTGACCGTCGCCTCGATGCCGCACCCGCGCCGCTGGCGCTCCGCAATGCTCACCGACCCGCGGCAGAGCGCCGCGGGTTCCTTCGTCTGGAGCGCCCAGCGCCCCTGGCTGCCCGAGCGGCAACTCGTCGCCGACGACGCCGCGTTGGTCGGCCGGCTGATCCGCGGCTGGTCGGGGCCGCGGCAGCCTGACGACAAGGCGCTGGAGGTCTACCGGCGCGCCATGACCGTGCCCTCGACGGCGCACTGCTCGGTGGAGCCGTACCGCTGGCTCGTACGGTCGCTGGGGCGGCCCGACGGCATACAGTTCTACCGCCGCATGAAGCTGCCGGTGCGGGTGCCGGTGCTGCATCTGCACGGATCCCTCGATCCGGTGATGCGCACGCGGAGCGCGGCGGGATCCGTCGCCTACGTGGAAGCGCCGTACCGGTGGCGCCTTTTCGACGGTCTCGGGCACTTCCCGCACGAGGAGGACCCGCTCGCGTTCACGACCGAACTCGTCAACTGGCTACGGGATCCCGAGCCCGACCGCTGACGCCGCGCAGCTCACCGGCCGGTCCACGGCCCGTACGGCATCCTCCGCCACCACCGCGGCCGGGACCCGGCGCCACCGCCGCTGGAACTGGACACGTCAATTGCACCCTGCATAGGCCGATGGGCCCGGGAAAGGGCGATTACCGGCCGCCTTGCGGGGGGAGGATCCGGGGTATGGGTTGGACGCATGACTACAACGACGTAGGAACCCACCGCGCCACCACCCCGGACGCCAGACCGCTCCGGGGCGCCTCGGCGCATCGCGAAGTGGACCTCCGTCTGGGGATCCCGCACATTCTCCGCCGCCGGGCCCGCTGGATGAGCGCCCGGTTGCGGCGCGTGCACTGAGCGGCCCGCCCGCGACTGGTCCCGGCGTGGATTCCGGGGGCCGAGCCCCCGGCTCCTCCGCGGCTCACATGGCGCAACTGTCGCTGTCCACGGGCTGCGAGGCCGTGCGCCCCCGCTCGATGTCGTCGCGGACCTCGTCGACCGTCAGCGCGTAGCCGGTGTCCTTGTCGTCCATGGACCTGGCGAAGACGACACCGACGACGGCGCCTTCGGGAGTGAGCAGCGGGCCGCCCGAGTTGCCCTGGCGGACGAGGGTGAAGAGCGAGAGCACGTCGCGGTTGACGGTGCCGCGGCGGTAGATGTCCGGGCCGTTGGCCGTTATGCGGTCGCGCACGCGCGCTGCCCGTACGTCGAAGCCGCCGTTCTCCGGGAAGCCGGCGACGATGGCGTCGTCGCCGCGGCTCGCGTCGTTCTGGTCGAACGGCAGCGCGGGGGCGTCCAGCTCGGGGATCTCCAGCACGGCGATGTCCCGCTCCCAGTCGTAGAGCACGACCTCGCCGTCGTAGAGCCTGCCCTCGCCGCCGATCTGCACGGTGGGCTCGTCGACGCCGCCGACGACGTGGGCGTTGGTCATCACGCGCTGCGGCGCGAAGACGAACCCGGTGCCCTCCAGCACCTTGCCGCACGACTGCGCCGTGCCGACGACCTTGACGATGCTCTTCCGGGCCTGCTCGACCACCGGGCTGCTGACCAGCGCGGGGTCGGGCGCCGGCACGTTGGTGATCTGCTCGCTCTGGAACGGCGCGAAGACCTGCGGGAAGCGGTTCTCCGACAGCACGGAACTGAACTCGCCGAACCAGGTGTCGGCGCTCTTCGGCATCACCTCGGCCACGCCGTTGAGCACCTTCGACGCGCGCACCTCGCGGGCGACGGTCGGCAGCGTCGTCGACGCCAGCGCCGTGCCGAGGAGCCATGCGACGAGCAGCAGCGCCACGACGTTGACCAGCGCGCCGCCGGTGGCGTCCAGGGAGCGGGCGGGCGACCAGGTGATGTACTGCCGCAGTTGGTTGCCGAGGTGGGTGGTGAGGCCCTGGCCCACCGAGGCCGCTATGAGGACGAGGACGATGGCGCCGAACGCGGCGGTCGGGCCGAGGGCGGCGCCGTCGGTCGCCAAGTCCCAGATGACGGGCAGCAGATAGATGGCCAGCAGCCCGCCGCCGACGAAGCCGCACACGGACAGGACACCGACCACGAAGCCCTGGCGATAGCCGACCACGGCGAACCACACGGCGGCCGCCACCAGCAGGATGTCCAGCACGTTCACCCGGTCACCGTCTCATGCGTGCCAGTCCAGCGGCACCCGGCGGTCGCGATCCCACGGGCGCTCCCACCCGGCCAGGTGCAGGATGCGGTCGATGACGCCCGCGGTGAAACCCCAGACCAGCGCGGAGCAGACGAGGAACGCGGGCCCGAGGTGGCCGCGCGGATGGACGGCCATGGCGCGGTTCGCCGGGTCGGTGAGATCCGCCACGGGGACGCTGAAAACCCGCGCCGTCTCGGCCGGATCGACGACGCCGACGGGGCTGGGCTCGCGCCACCAGCCGAGCACGGGCGAGACGACGAAGCCGCTGACGGGGATGTAGAGCCGCGGCAGCACGGAGAACACCTGCACGCCCGCGGGGTCGAGCCCCGTCTCCTCCTGCGCCTCGCGCAGCGCGGCGCGCAGCGGCCCTTCGCCCTCGGGGTCGCCGTCCTCCGGGTCGAGGGAGCCGCCGGGAAAGGAGGGCTGGCCGGCGTGCGAGCGGAGGGAGCTGGCGCGCTCGGTGAGCAGCAGCTCGGGGCCGTCGTCGCCGTCGCCGAAGAGGACGAGCACGGCGGCGGGCCGGCCGCCGTCGCCGTCGGGCGGGAGGAAGCTGCTCAGCTCTTCCGGCCGTACGGTACGGGCCGCTTCGGCGACCGGCGCCAGCCAGCCGGGGAGCCCGGCGTCGCTGACGGCCACGGGCGCCCGGCCCGCGGGCGTGGAAGAGCCGGACGCACGCGACTGGCGCGTCGCGGACGCAGGCGATCCGGGCGTACGGGACGCGTGCGTACGGGATCCCGACCCGGGCGTGGCGGGCCCGGGCGCCTGGGACACGGGCGTTCGACTCACGGGCGTACGAGCGGAATCCGCGCCGTCGGCGGGCCCGTCCGCGGCGCTCGCGGCGCCGTGCGCGCCCCCGTCCGCTTCACCGCGCGCCTCACCCGCCGCCGCCCGCGCCGAAGCACCGGGCGCCGCCTCGTCCGCCGTGCCGCGCGCCGCGCCGCCGCCCGGCCCGCCGGGCGTCCCGAGAGATGGCGTCATGCGGCTCCCAGCGGGGGCGCGGGCTTCCCGGGGTAGTCCGGCGGGGGCTTGAGGCGCTGCCCGGGCATGCCGCCCTTCTCGTACTTCAGCAGCTTCTGCGCCTTCTCCGGGTCCGTCTCCCCCTCGCCGTACGCCGGGCAGAGCGGGGCGATGGGACAGGCGCCGCAGGCGGGCTTGCGGGCGTGGCAGATGCGCCGGCCGTGGAATATCACGTAGTGCGAGAGCATCGTCCAGTCCTTCTTCGGAAAGAGGGACCCGACCTCCTGCTCGATCTTCTCGGGGTCGGTCTGCTCGGTCCACTTCCAGCGCCGCACGAGCCGCGCGAAGTGCGTGTCGACCGTGATGCCGGGGACCCCGAAAGCGTTGCCGAGCACGACGAACGCCGTCTTGCGGCCCACGCCGGGCAGCTTCACCAGGTCCTTCAGATTCCCCGGGACCTCGCCGCCGAAGTCGTCCCGCAGGGCCTGCGACAGACCCATGATCGACTTGGTCTTGGCGCGGAAGAACCCGGTGGGCCGGATGAGCTCCTCGACCTCCTCGGGGTTGGCGGCGGCCAGGTCCTCCGGCGTCGGGTACTTCGCGAAGAGCGCCGGCGTCGTCTGGTTCACCCGCAGGTCGGTGGTCTGCGCGGAGAGCACCGTGGCGATGAGCAACTGATACGGGTTCTCGAAGTCCAGCTCCGGGTGCGCGTACGGATACACCTCGGCCAGCTCGCGGTAGATCCGCCGGGCCTGCCGCACCAGTCCCGTCCGCGTCGGGGCCGGTTTCGCCTTGCGCACCACCGCGCGGCCCTCCGCCGCCGGTGCCGCCTTGCCACTCTTCGCCATGGGGCCAGCCTACGGGCCCCGGCTGACACCGAAGCGCGAAACCGCTGGGGCCCCTCCCGGGGGGGCGAAACCAAGATTGAGCGACCGCCGTCGTGAGTAGGGTACGCATGAACGTCGCGAGCAGGGTGATGGAGGGGAATCCATCGATGGTGCCTGACGACGCCGTGATCGGCTGTCTGGGCGTTCTCGTCATCCCCACCCGCGGGTCCGCGGGCCCCGGCGAGGTGCTGGTGCGGGTGAGGGGTGGCACCGAGACCTTTCTCGCCTGGTCCGCCGAGCCGTTGCCGCAAGGGGCGGAGGTGCTCGTGACCGAGTACTGCGGCGGTCGCCAGGTCACCGTGATCGCGTGGGCCGATCCGCTGGACGAGCTGACCGGCGGCATCGGGCCCGTGGAGTGAGGAGGTAAGCATGTTCGGCTATCGCGTTCCGGCCCCCGACCAGGCCATGCTCGTGTCGGGCGGCAGGCGCCGGCGGGACGGCGCACCGTTCCGCGTCGTCGTCGGGCACGGCGGATTCGTGTTACCGATCTTCCGCAAGACCCGCTTCCTGTCGCTGGCGATGCACGAGTCCGAGGTCGCCGAGTACTGCGTGACCAGGCAGGGGATCCCGCTCACCGTACGGTCCGTGATCGCCTTCAAGGTCGGCAACGACATCGAGAGCATCGTCAACGCCGGGCAGCGCTTCCTCTCCGAGCAGAAGGAGATGTCGGTGCTGACCGGCCGGATCTTCGCCGGCCACCTGCGCGCCATTATCGGCTCGATGACGGTCGAGGAGATCGTCACCGAGCGGCAGAAGCTCGCCTCCGAGGTGGTGGAGACCTCCAAGAGCGAGATGGGCCGGATCGGTCTGATCGTCGACTCGTTCCAGATCCAGTCGATCGACGACGGCGACACCGGCTACATCAAGGCCATGTCGGCGCCCCATCAGGCGGCCATCCAGCGCGAGGCGAAGATCGCCGAGGCGCAGGCGGCGCAGAAGGCGTCCGAGGCGGAGCAGGAGTCCGCCCGGAAGCAGGCCGAGTACGCCAGGGAGACCGCCATGGTGCGGGCGCAGTACAAGGCCGAGGTCAGCCGGGTCGAGGCGGAGGCGGCGCAGGCCGGGCCGCTGGCGCATGCGCACGCGCAGCAGGACGTGCTCGCCGCCCAGACCGAGCTGGCCGAGCGCGCGGCCCGGCTCCGCCAGCAGGAGTTGCAGGCGGAGGTGGTCAAGCCGGCCGAGGCGGAGGCCGAGCGGGTGCGGGTGCTGGCCGTCGCCGAGGCGGAACGGATGAAGATCCAGGCCGAGGCGGCGTCCTCGTACGACAGGGTGGCGCTGGACCAGCAGTTGATCGACCAGCTCCCGAAGATCGTCGAACGGGCCGCGGCCGGCCTCCAGGGCGCGAACATCAACGTGCTCAACGGGGCCGACGGGCTCGGCGAACTCACGGCGGGGCTGGTCGGCCAGGGACTGGCCATCCTGGACTCGGTCAGGACCACCATGCCCCAGCCGCGGTCCCCGGAGAGCGAACGGCTGAACGACTAGCGCACATCGATCCGGCCTTCCCGGCCCTCTCCCCCGCCGGCGGACGTCCCCTACGGCCGGGGGAGGCCGGCCGCCGCCTGACAGTGGGAGGTGCTGATCCCCGCGGCGGGCGGCGGGTGTCGCTTGACCTGAACCAACGTTGAACTTCTACGTTTGGCCCCGTCGAGTCGATCAGGACGGGAGCGTGGTCGCGGTGCGTGCGATCGAGGTGCGGGAGTTCGGCGGGCCCGAGGTGCTGGTGCCGGCGGAGGTGCCCGAGCCGGTGGCCGGGGCCGGGCAGGTCGTCGTGGGGCTGGAGGTGGCCGACGTCATCTACCTGGACACTCTGCTGCGCGGCGGCTGGGGCGGCGAGACCTTCCCGGTGCGGCCGCCGTACGTGCCGGGCCAGGGCGGCGCGGGGACCGTGCTGGCCGTCGGGGAGGGGGTCGACGCGGCGTGGGCCGGGCGGCGCGTGGCCGCCCCCGCGGCCGCCGGGTACGCGGAGCAGGTCGTCGCCGAGGTGGCAGAGATCGCCGCCGTCCCCGACGCGCTCGGCGCGGCCGAGGCGGCGGCGCTGCTGCACGACGGCACCACCGCGGTGCGCCTCGCCCGCGCCGGACGGCCCCGGGAGGGCGAGACGGTGCTCGTGGCGGCGGCGGCCGGCGGGGCGGGATCGCTGGTGCTGCAACTGGCGCGCGACGCGGGGGCACGCGTCATCGCGGCGGCGCGCGGGGAGCGCAAGCTCGCGCTCGCCCGCGAGCTGGGCGCGGAGCACACCGTCGACTACTCCGAGGACGGCTGGCAGGACCGGGCCCGCGACGCCGCCGGCGGGGACGGCGTCGGCCTGGCCTTCGACGGCGCCGGGGGCGAGCTGGGCCGGGCGGCGTTCCGTACGGTGGCGCGGGGCGGCAGGTTCGTGACGTACGGGACGTCGGGCGGCACCTTCGCGGAGATCGACCCGCGCACGGCCGCGGAGCGGGACGTACGGGTGACCAACCTCCTGGAGGGCGGCCCGCCGCCCGCCGCCGTCTCGCAGGCCGCCCTCGTCGAGGCCCTGGACCTCGCCGCCGCGGGCCGCATCAGGCCGGTGATCGGCGCGACCTACCCGCTGGCGCGGGCCCGGGACGCGCACGAATCGCTCGCCCGGCGCGCGACGGTGGGCAAGTCGCTCCTCGTCGTGTGAGGGCGCGGGCGGGGCTTCACATGTGGATCGTGGGCGCCCCGCCCTTCAGCTCCTTCGGTGCGCCCTGCCGGTACAGGAACAGGGTCACCAGGGCGCCGGCGGCGAAGAACCCCGCCGACCACCAGAACGCGGTGTGGTAACTCTCCAGCGCCGCCTGCGCCTTCACCGCCGGGTCCCTGGGATTGCGCCCCGAGAGGTAGTTCGTGGCGGCGCTGGCGGAGACGGTGTTGAGCAGGGCGATGCCGATGGAGCCGCCGACCTGCTGCATGGCGTTGACCGTCGCGGAGGCCACGCCCGCGTCGTGCACGGAGACGCCCAGCGTGCCGAGGCTCATCGCCGTCGCCACGACCAGCCCGAGGCCGAAGCCCACGATCACGGTCATCGGCAGGATGTCCGCCGCGTACGAACTGTTCAGGTCCAGGCTCGTCATCCACACCAGGCCGGCCGCCGCGATCGCCATGCCCGAGGGCACCACCAGCCGCGGCCCGATGCGCGGTACGAGGACGTTGGTGGCGAGCGTCGCGGCGATCACCAGGCCGCCGACCATCGGCAGAAAGGCGACGCCGGAGTCGATCGGCGTGTAGTCGAGGCCCGTCTGCAGGAAGTACGTGAGGAAGAGGAAGACGCCGAACATCCCGCCCGCGGAGATCAGCATGCCGAGGTAGGACGCGCCGCGGTTCCGGTCGGTGACGATGCGCGTGGGCAGCAGGGGGTGCCGGCTGCGGGTCGACCACCAGGCGAACGCCGTGAGCAGCACGCCGCCGGCGATCAGCAGGCCCCAGGTGGCCGGCGCGCCCCAGTCCTGGTGCTCGGCGTTGGAGAAGCCGTAGACGACGCAGAACAGACCGGCGGTGACCAGGACGGTGCCGGGCACGTCGAGCGTGACGCTCCGGTCCCGTGCCGTACGGGTCAGCAGCGCGGAGGCGAAGCCGAAGGCGACGACGGCGAGGACCACGTTCACGTACAGCGTCCAGCGCCAGTCCAGGTACTCGGTGAGCACCCCGCCGAGCAGCAGGCCGATGGCGCCGCCCGCGCCGGACACCGCGCCGTAGACACTGAACGCCTTCGCCCGCTCGCCCGGGTCGGTGAACGTCGTCGTCAGCAGCGACAGCGCGGAGGGGGCGAGGAGCGCGCCGGAGGCGCCCTGGAAGGCGCGGGCGAGGATGAGCATGTCGAAGCTCACGGCGGCGCCCGCCACGGCGGACGCGGCGGCGAAGCCGACGAGTCCGACGAGGAAGGTGACCTTGCGGCCGACGAGGTCGGCGATGCGGCCGCCGAGGAGCAGGAGGCTGCCGAAGGCCAGCGAGTACGCGGTGACGACCCACTGCCGGTCGCCGTTGGTGAAGCCGAGGTCGGACTGGGCGGATGGCAGGGCGATGTTCACGATGGTCACGTCGAGGACGACCATCAACTGGGCCAGGCCGAGGACGGCGAGGATCAGCCACCGGTGGCGGTGGGCGCGGTCGTCCTGGGGCATGACGGCGGCGGCCGGCGGGCCGGTTTCGCCGGCGGGACCGCTGCCGGCTACGGCGTCGGTACGGGACATGGCAGGCTCCGTGTGGGGGGGTCGGATGCTCGGAGGACCGGACTCGGCTGGTACGGGTACGGCGTAGGGGTATGAGCCCGTCGGAGTACGGGCCCTGCCCCGGCGGCGTCGGCCCGCGAGGCGAGCGTACGGCGGCCGGAGGGACCGGAGTGACCGGCGAGGGGCGGTGAAGGGCGTACGGCTCAGGAGTGACGCAGCGCCGGCAGCACCACGAGGTCGACGAAGCGCGCGAGATACGCGGAATCGGCGAACATCCCGTCGATCAGCGGGCGTATGACGACCGCGCCGAACAGCAACTGCGGCAGGAACTCGGCCGCGCCCGGCTGCCCGGACAGTTCGCCCCGCGCCACCGCGCGGTCGAGCAGGCCGCTCAGGTGCGTCAACTCGTAGTCCGCGAGGGAGGCGTGCAGCGTCGCGGCCAGGTCCCCGTCGGTGAGCGCGGCGTGGTGTATCGCCGCGATCAGCGCCGTGTCCTTCTCCGCGGTACTGGACAACTCTTCGACGAGGCTGATCAGATCACCGCGCAGAGAGCCGGTGTCGACGGCGCCGGGGTCCACGGGCCGGTTGGCGATCATCGCGGCGACGACCATCTCCGCCTTGCTGTGCCACTGCCGGTACAGGGTCGCCTTGCTGCATCGCGCGCGGGTCGCGACGAGGTCCATCGACAGCGCCTCATACCCCGACTCGCGCAGCACGCCCAGCACCGCTTCGAGCAGCTCACGCTCGCGCTCGGGGGTCATGCGGGGCCGGCGGATCCGGGCGTCGGGGGCCTGGCCGTGGAGCTGGCCGACGGGTCTGCCGGGCATGACGGGCGATCCTTTTCGTACGGAACCGTTTCGTACGGCCCACGCTAGATCGCGGCCGGGAGAAACGCAACCGTTTCACCCGGCGACTTCGCGAGCCGATGCCCCATCGGCCAATCCCCCTTTTATGCCTACTCTTTCGAGCGATTGCCGCTCTCGGCGCAGATGCCTAGCGTCGAAGTATGACGATCTCCTCGCCGACCGCCGCGGAGGCCGGGTGCCGCGCATGACCGGAGCACCCGCAGAAGCACTCCGCGCCCTCCTCCCCCTCGGCCCCACCGGCCTCGGCACCGCCGCCGCGCACCCGCTCGCCGGGTACGTACCGGAGGCCGTCCCGAGGCCCGAGGCGGAGCCCCCTGCCCGTACGAAGACCGGGCCGGAGCCGGCATCCGGCGCCGGACCCGGCACCGACTCGGACTCAGGCTCCACCGCGGGGCCCGAGGCCGGCACCGCGCCACCGCCCGACGGCGGCGGCGAGCGCGGCGGCCTGCGGATCCCGCCGCTGCACTGCCCCGACGCCCTGCGCAACGACCCCGCGCTCGGGGACGAGGTCAACGAGCGGCTGGTCGCGTGGGCGGAGGAGATCGGCATCTTCACCGGGCGCATCGAGCGCCTGCGCTCCCACCAGTTCGGCCGCCTCTTCATGCTCGCGCACCCCGACTGCGACGACCCCGACCGGCTGCTGGCCGCCGCCAAGTGCGGCCTGTCCGAGTGGTCCGTCGACGACCACTGGGTGGACGAGGGCGAGGACCCCGATCCCGCCCTGCTCGGCGAACGGATGGCGCTGGCGCACGCCGTCATCGACCCCGTCCGGCTCCCCGCGCGCTACATGCCGCAGTTCGAGGAGACCGTCCAGCGCGAGCCGGTGCTCCGCGCGTTCCGCTCCGCCCTCGCGCACCTCTCGCGGTACGCGAGCCCCACCCAGGTCGCCCGGCTGCGGCACGAGTTGGCCGTCATGTTCGTCGGGTACGGCCAGGAGGCCGAGTGGCGCTCCTCGGCGCGCACCCCCGCGGTGTGGGAGTACCTGCTCCACCGCTACGAGAACGCGTTCTTCCCCTGCATGGTCCTCGTGGACCCCGTCAGCGGGTACGAGTTGCCGCCCGACGAGTTCGCCGACGCCCGGGTCCGCCGTACGTACCTCTACGCCGGCACCGCCAGCGTGCTCCTCAACGACCTGTACTCGATGGGAAAGGAAGACCCCACGGACACCAACCTGCCCAATCTGATCGCCGCAGAAGAAGGGTGCACCCTCCAGGAGGCCGTGGACCGGACGGCCCTGATCCACGACGAGCTGATGCACACCTACGAGATGGAGGCCGCGGCCCTGACCGCCGCCGGCTCCCCGCAGCTCGGCCGCTTCCTGGCCGGGGTGTGGGCGTGGATGGGCGGCTGCAAGGAGTGGCACGCCACCAGCGCCCGCTACCAGACCGCCTGACCCGCCGGGCCGACCCGCCTGCCTGCCCGGACCGCCTGACCGGACCGTCTGACCGGACCGGCAGACCCGGCAGACCCGGCCCGTTCATCCCTCCGACGCACCCGCAGCTACGCCTGACGGGCCCACGCGTCCCGCATCGGCACGCCCCCGACCACCACGCCTCACCAGCTTCCGCACGCTCAGCACGCCCTCAGAAGGAGAACGACCATGGCGGCAGCCGCCGACACGAACGTCCTCACCAGCCCGTACCAGCACTCCATCGCCGACTACTGGAACCGGGAGAGGGACCCGGTCAACCTCAAACTCGGCGACGTCAGCGGGACGTACCACCACCACTACGGCATCGGCGAGGTCGACCAGTCCGTGCTGGGGGGCCCGGAGGAGACCAGGGGAGAGCGGATCATCGCGGAGATGCACCGCCTGGAGACCGCACAGGCCACCCTCCTGCTCGACCACCTCGGCGAGCCCGACCGCGGCGCCCGGCTGCTGGACGCCGGCTCCGGCCGGGGCGGCACGAGCTTCATGGCGCACGAACGATTCGGCTGCCGCGTCGACGGCATCTCCATCTCGCAGTCGCAGGTCTCCTTCGCCAACGACCAGGTGCAGCGCCGCGGGCTGGGGAGCGCGGTGCGGTTCCACCTGAAGAACATGCTCGACACGGGCTTCGAGACGGGCGCGTTCCGCGGGATCTGGAACAACGAGAGCACGATGTACGTGGAGTTGGCGCAGCTCTTCAAGGAGCACGCGCGGCTGCTCGCGCGCGGCGGCCGGTACGTCACCATCACCGGCTGCTACAACGACGCCTACGGGCTGCCGTCCCGCGCCGTCAGCCAGATCAACGCGCACTACATCTGCAACGTCCACCCGCGGTCGACGTACTTCAAGGAGCTGGTCGCGAACCGGCTGGTGCCCGCGCAGGTCATCGACCTGACCGAGGCGACGATCCCGTACTGGGAGCTGCGGGCCAAGTCCTCCGTCGCCACCGGGATCGAGGAGGTGTTCCTCACGGCGTACCGCAGCGGGAGCTTCCAGTACCTGCTGATCGCCGCGGACCGGGTCTGACCGGATCCGCTCGGCGCGCCCGGTGGGCGCCCGCGGCCGGCGGGACCCACCGGGGCGGCCCGGCGCCGGTGGCCGCGTCCGCACCGGTGCCGGGTTCGGGGGCGGGGCGTCCGGGGCCCGGCGGTTCGGGGTTCGGGGTTCGGGGTTCGGGTTCGGTAAAGGGGCGGGTAATAGGAGACCGGCCGCTCACGGGGTGCGTAAGGCTGGCGTACGTGCGCATCGGGGTGCTGGGTCCGCTGGAGGTGGCGGTCGGCGGGGTGCCGGTGGAGATCGCCGGTGGCCGGCTCCGCGCGCTGCTCGTACGGCTCGCGCTCGACCCCGGCCGGTACGTCGGCACGACGCTGCTCGCCGACGGCCTCTGGGCGACGACGCCCCCGCCTACCCCGGCAACGCGCTGCAGTCCTCGTCTCCCGGCCGCGCCGCGCGCTCGCCCCTGTCCGACGTCCTCGCGTACGGGCCCGCGGGCTACCGGCTCGCGCTGCCGCCGGAGGCGGTGGACGCCGTGCGCTTCGAGCGGCAGGCGCACGCCGGGCGCGAGGCGCTGGCGGCGGGCGCCGCAGCGGCGCGGCGGCTGCTGGAGGAGGCGCTGACGCTGTGGCGCGGGCCCGCGCTCGCGGACGTGGCGGACGCGCCGCCCGCCCCGACTTCGCCGTCGGCCCCGCCAACGCCGCCGCCGCCGAGATCCGCCGCCGCCTCGACGGCCTGCCGGCGACCCGCCCCTCGAACCGCATGCGGTCGCCCTCGGCTTCTCCCTCATCGACTCCGCGACGAGCGGCGGCACCGAGCCCGACCAGGCGGCCCTGGAGGAGCTGACAGCACTGGCCGCACGGGTCGATCCGATGGGCGGGCACCCGATGCTGGCCGTGCTGGAGCCGGGCATCGCGGTGTTCACGGACGACGACGAGCGCGGGCTCGCCGCGATCGACGAGCGGCTGGGCCACCCGGACCCGTGGACGCGGGCGCTGCTGCGGATGATCCGGGCGGCGTTCCTCGGCCGGGGTGCCGTGGGCGATGACCCGGCGTGGTCGATGACGGAGATCTCGTCGACGAGCGCGTCCGCCTCCTCCAGGGACTGGGTGGTGAGCAGCACGGTCACGCCGTCCCCGACGAGCGAGCGGACGATGCCCCGGACGACCTCGCGGCGCACCGGGTCCAGGCCCGTCGTCGGTTCGTCGAGGCAGATGACGCCGGGCCGGCCGACGAGGGAGGCGGCGAGGTCGAGGCGGCGGCGCATGCCGCCGGAGTACGTCCGCACGGGGCGGCCGGCGGCCCCGGCCAGCTCGAAGTGTGCCAGCAGCTCGCGGGCGCGGGCCCGGGCGGCGCCGGTGCGCATGTCGAGGAAGCCGCCCGATGAGCACGAGGTTCTCGGTACCGGTCAGGTCCTCGTCCACGGAGGCGTACTGGCCGGTGAGCCCGATGAGCCGGCGTACCTCTCCGGCGTCGCCGACGACGTCGAGGCCGCCGACGGCCGCCGCGCCCTCGTCGGGGCGGAGGAGGGTGGCGAGGATGCGTACGGCGGTGGTCTTGCCGGCGCCGTTGGGGCCGAGGACGCCGAGGACGGTGCCCTGCCGGGCCACGAGGTCGATACCGGCCAGCGCGGTGGTCGCGCCGAACCGTTTGACCAGGCCCTCGGCCCTGCATGCGTAGGTCATGCGGTGTCTCCTTCTCGGTCTGCGGGAAGGAGCGTGCCGAGGACCGTGGCACGGCGCGCACAGGACACTGCCACGGTGCGCTGTGTCCGGTTTATCGGATTGCAGGAGGTGTGTTCGCTGAGAGCGGAATAGGGCCGTACGGGTCCACCCGCACGCCGTGCACGACGGCGCCCCGACCGGCTCGTTGAGCGCCCGCCCGGGCCTCCGCGCACAACCACGCGCCCCCGCGCGACCCCCCAAGAGCCCGCTGCTGAGCACCGGAAAAGTGCCGCCAATCGGACCCCTGGGCTACGGTTCACGCTGCGGTACGTCAAACTTGTGACTGATCGCACTGTTTTACTGTCCGGCATCATGGAAAACGACGGGCCGACCGAGCAACGGCCCGCGGTCGCCCGGGCACCCCGACAAGGAGAGAACTCGTGGACGACGTTCTGCGGCGCGCGCCCCTCTTCGCCGCGCTCGACGACGAGCAGGCCGCGGAGCTGCGTGCCTCCATGACCGAGGCGACGCTGTCGCGCGGTGACGCGCTCTTCCACGAGGGCGAGCCCGGCGACCGGCTGTACGTCGTCACCGAGGGCAAGGTGAAGCTCCACCGCACCTCCCCGGACGGGCGCGAGAACATGCTGGCCGTGCTCGGCCCCGGCGAGCTGATCGGCGAGCTGTCCCTCTTCGACCCGGGCCCGCGCACGGCCACCGCCTCGGCGCTGACCGAGGTCAAGCTGCTCGGCCTCGGCCACGGCGACCTCCAGCCCTGGCTGAACGCCCGCCCCGAGGTCGCCTCCGCGCTGCTGCGGGCGGTCGCCCGCCGGCTGCGGCGCACCAACGACCAGATGTCCGACCTGGTCTTCTCCGACGTCCCGGGCCGCGTCGCCCGCGCCCTGCTGGACCTCTCACGGCGCTTCGGCGTCCCCGGGGACGAGGGCATCCACGTCGTGCACGACCTGACGCAGGAGGAGCTGGCCCAGCTCGTCGGCGCCTCCCGGGAGACGGTCAACAAGGCGCTGGCGGACTTCGCCAGCCGCGGCTGGCTGCGCCTGGAGGCCCGGGCCGTGATCCTGCTGGACGTGGAGCGCCTGGCGAAGCGCTCGCGCTGACCGCTGGCCGGCCCGGCCCGGCTACGTGATCAGGCCGTGCTCCTTCAGATACTCGAGCTGGGCCCGCACCGACAGCTCCGCCGCGGGCCACAGCGTCCGGTCCACGTCCGCGTACACGTGCGCCACCACCTCCGCCGCCGTGCGGTGCCCGTTCTCGACCGCCGTCTCGACCTGCGCCAGCCGCGTCGCGCGGTGGGCCAGGTAGAACTCCACCGCGCCCTGGGCGTCCTCCAGCACCGGCCCGTGGCCCGGCAGCACCGTCGAGACGCCGTCGTCCACGGTGAGGGACCGCAGCCGGCGCAGCGAGTCGAGATAGTCGCCGAGCCGGCCGTCCGGATGGGCGACCATCGTCGTACCACGGCCGAGGACGGTGTCGCCGGTGAGCACGGCGTCGTCGGCCGGCAGGTGGAAGCAGAGCGAGTCCGCCGTGTGGCCCGGCGTAGGCACGACCCGCAGCTCCAGCCCGCCGACGGATATCACGTCCCCCGCGGCCAGCCCCTCGTCGCCGAGGCGCAGCGCAGGGTCCAGGGCCCGCACCTTCGTCCCGGTCAGCTCCGCGAAGCGGGCCGCGCCCTCGGCGTGGTCCGCGTGCCCGTGGGTGAGCAGCGTGAGCGCCACCCGCAGGCCCGCCCGGTCCGCGGTGTCCACGACCGCCGCCAGATGGCCTTCGTCCAGCGGCCCGGGGTCGATCACCACGGCCCGCGCGGAGTCCGGCTCGGCGACGATCCACGTGTTCGTGCCGTCGAGGGTCATGGGCGAGGCGTTGGGCGCCAGCACGCACGTCGCACGGGCGGTGGCCGGCCCGCTGAGCACCCCGCCGCGCGGCTGGCCTGGCAGCGCCACCGCGTCCGTCACACGACCACCCCCGCCGTCCCCGGCGCCGCCGCCCTCATGACGGCAGCCTCCGCGTGAACTCCTCGTGCCCCGGTGCGCTCAGCACGACGTCGTCCCCCTCCATCCGGGCCTTCACCAGCACCGCCGACAGATCCCGCTCCCCGGCCGCGCCCAGGGCCTCGGCCGCCGACCCGAACGCCCGCAGCCCGCGCAGCATCGAGATCGTCGGCGGCAGCATCACCAGCTCACCGCGCTCGTACCCCTCGGCCGCCTCGGCGGGCCTGACCCACTCCGCGCGGTCGGCCTCCGTCGAGGCGTTCCGCGTGCGCTGGCCCTCGGGGAGGGCGGCGACGAAGAACCACGTGTCATACCGCCGGGTCTCGAACTCCGGGGTTATCCAGCGCGCCCAGGCGCCGAGCAGATCGGTCCGTACGACCAGACCGCGGCGGGCCAGGAAGTCGGCGAAGCCCAGCTCGCGGGCGACCAGCGCCGCGCGGTCCGCCTCCCAGTCCGCCCCCGTGGTGTCCGCCACGACCTCCGCCGCCGAGGCACCGGCCAGCAGCACCCCGGCCTCCTCGAACGTCTCCCGCACCGCCGCGCAGACCACCGCCTGCGCCTCCGGCTCGGCCACCCCCAGCCGCGCCGCCCACCGCGCCGGAGACGGCCCGGCCCAGGCCGCCGCGGACAGCGGGCGCTCGTCGCGCGGATCGACGCCGCCGCCCGGGTAGGCGTACGCACCCGCGGCGAAGGGCATGGAGGTCTTCCTCCGCAGCATGTACACCCACGGGCCGTCGGGGGCCGTGCCGCGCAGCAGCAGCACCGTCGCCGCGCGACGCGGCGTGACGGGCGTCAGCTCGCCGCGGGCGAGCGCGCGGATGCGCTCGGCGGGCGGAATCCACCGGGGCTGCGCTCCGGCCGCGGCGTTCGCGGCGTTCATTTCGGACATGACCGGGAGCCTACGGGCCGCCGAGGCGATGTTCGAGTGGGCAACCCCAGCCTGTGGACAACCGCCGGTGTGTGGACAACTCCGGGCCCGCCGGCCCCGTACCCGCCCCGGACGAACGCCCCGGAGCGGCAGCCCCTACCCGGCCAGCTCCGCCTGGAACTCGATCTCCACGGGCGCGTCCAGCGGCAGCACCGCCACCCCCACCGCGCTCCGCGCGTGCACACCGGCCTCGCCCAGCGCCTGGCCCAGCAACTCGCTCGCCCCGTTGACCACACCCGGCTGCGCCGTGAAGTCCGGCGCCGAGGCGACGAAGCCGACGACCTTCACCACCCGTACGACCCGGTCGAGGTCCCCCGCGACCGACTTGATCGCCGCGAGCCCGTTCAGCGCACACCGCGCGGCCAGTTCCCTGGCCTCCTCCGGCGTGACCTCCGCCCCGACCTTCCCGGTCAGCGGCAGCGTGCCGTCGACCATCGGGAGCTGCCCCGCGGTGAACACGTACGGCCCGCTGCGCACCGCCGGCACGTACGACGCCAGCGGCGGCACCACCTCGGGCAGGCTGAGCCCCAGCTCCGCGAGCTTCCCCTCGACCCGCCCCGCCATCAGCTCTTTTCCCGCTTCAGATACGCCACGAGCTGCTCGGAGTTGGGCCCGGGCACGACCTGGACCAGCTCCCAGCCGTCCTCGCCCCACTGGTCCAGGATCTGCTTGGTGGCGTGTACGAGCAGCGGCACGGTCGCGTATTCCCACTTCGTCATGGGCCAGACTCTAGCCCGCCCCGGCTGGCCCCCGCTTGGGGCCGTCGGACGGAGGCGGTCTGCTGAGTCGCGCGCCGAGGAATTAGGCTCGCGGACATGAGCGGGCTCCAGAGGCTGCACGTGGTGACCGGCAAGGGCGGGACCGGCAAGACGACCGTGGCCGCCGCCCTGGCGCTGGCGCTGGCCGCCGACGGCAGGCGCACCCTGCTCGTCGAGGTGGAGGGCCGGCAGGGCATCGCCCAGCTCTTCGAGACAGAGCCGCTCCCGTACGGCGAGCGGCGCATCGCCTCGGCGCCGGGCGGCGGCGACGTGTACGCGCTCGCCATCGACGCCGAGCAGGCCCTGCTGGACTACCTGCAGATGTTCTACCGGATGGGCAGCGCGGGCCGGGCCCTCCGCCGCCTCGGCGCCATCGACTTCGTCACCACCATCGCCCCCGGCCTGCGCGACGTCCTGCTCACCGGCAAGGCGTGCGAGGCCGCCCGCCGCCAGGACAAGCACGGCCGGCACGTGTACGACGCGGTCGTCATGGACGCCCCGCCGACCGGCCGCATCACACGCTTCCTGGGCGTCAACGCCGAGGTCGCCGGGCTGGCCAAGGCCGGGCCCATCCACAACCACGCGCGGTCCGTGATGCGGGTCCTGACCTCGGCCCGTACCGCCGTGCACCTGGTCACCCTCCTTGAGGACATGCCCGTGCAGGAGACCGTCGACGGCGTCGCCGAGCTGCGCGAGGCCGGGCTCCAGGTCGGCGCCGCCGTGATCAACATGGTGCGCCCCGCGCTCATGGACGAGGCGGAGCTGGAACGGGCCGCCGCCGACCCCGCCGCCCTCGCCGCCGCGCTGTCCGCCGCCGGGCTGGGCGGCGCGAGCCGGGGCGCGCGGGCGGAGCGGCTGGTCGCGCCGCTGCTGCGGCAGGCGCGCGAGCATACGGAGCGGCTCGCCCTGGAACGTACGCAACGGGCCGCGCTGGCGCGGCTGGAGCTGCCGCAGTACGAACTGCCGCTGCTCACCGAGGGAGTGGATCTGGCCGGTCTCTACCGGCTCTCCGGCGAGTTGGGAAAGCAGTGGCCCCTATGAGCCTCGACACCGCGCCCCGGCTGGACGCCGACGGGCTCCTCGACGACCCGCAGACCCGCATCGTCGTCTGCTGCGGCGCCGGCGGCGTCGGCAAGACGACGACGGCCGCCGCCCTCGGCGTACGCGCCGCGGAGCGCGGCCGCCGCGTCGTGGTACTCACCATCGACCCCGCGAAGCGGCTCGCGCAGTCCATGGGCATCGACGCCCTGGACAACAGCCCGCGGCGGGTCGACGGCGTGGAAGGGCCCGGCGAGCTGTACGCCATGATGCTCGACATGAAGCGCACCTTCGACGAGATCGTCGAGGCGCACGCGGACGGGGACCGGGCCAACGCCATCCTGGAGAACCCCTTCTACCAGTCGCTGTCGGCCGGCTTCGCCGGCACGCAGGAGTACATGGCGATGGAGAAGCTGGGCCAGTTGCGGGCCCGGGACTCCTGGGACCTGATCATCGTGGACACCCCGCCGAGCCGCTCCGCGCTGGACTTCCTGGACGCGCCCAAGCGGCTGGGCTCCTTCCTCGACGGGCGCTTCATCAGACTGCTGACCGCGCCGGCGAAGGCGGGCGGCCGGGCGGGGATGAAGTTCCTCAACGTCGGGATGTCGATGATGACGGGGACGCTCGGCAAGCTGCTGGGTGCCTCCCTCCTGCGCGACGTGCAGACGTTCGTCGCGGCGATGGACACCCTCTTCGGCGGCTTCCGCACGCGCGCGGAGGCGACGTACCGGCTGCTGCAGGCGCCGGGCACGGCCTTCCTGGTGGTGGCGACGCCGGAGCGGGACGCGCTGCGGGAGGCGGCCTATTTTGTCGAACGCCTCGAAGCGGACCGGATGCCGCTGGCAGGACTGGTGCTCAACCGGGTGCACGAGAGCGACGCGGCGCAACTGAGCGCGGAGCGGGCGCTGGCGGCGGCCGAGGCGCTGGACGAGCGGGGCGTGGACGACGCGGGCTCCGGCGCGAAGGGCGCGGGGGCGGCGGATACGGGCGCGGGCACGGGCGGCACGGGCACGGAGGGCGCGGCGGATGCCGCGGCGCTCCTGCGGCTGCATGCCGAACGGATGCAGGTGCTGGCGCACGAGCGCCGTACGCGGGACCGGTTCGCGGCGCTGCACCCGGAGGTTCCGGTGACCCAGGTCACCGCGCTCCCGGGGGACGTGCACGACCTCGCGGGGCTACGGGACGTGGCGGAGCTGCTGACGGCGCAGGAGGCGCCGGGCGCGTAGGCCGGAGCACGCGTGGGGGAGCGTAGCCGGGGCGTACGGCGCGCGGGCCGCGTCCGGCCCGTAGCGAACGGGCACAGAGGCAACGGGCGCAGAGCGGGGCTTGCGGCGGACTCACGACGGGCACACAGCAGCCTCACGGCGGGGCCGAGGGCCCCGGAGCCCGGGGTCAGCCCGCGGCGACCGGCAGTTCCTCCGCCGCGCGCAGCGCGTCCTCGTGCAGGGCGCTTTCGTGCAGCGGCGTGCCCGCGCTCTCGTATTCCTCACGTGCCGTCTCCAGCAGTCTGCGCCACGACGTGACCGTCGGCCGGCGGCGCAGCAGCGCCCGCCGCTCGCGCTCCGTCATGCCGCCCCACACGCCGAACTCGACGCGGTTGTCGAGCGCGTCGGCGAGGCACTCGGTGCGCACCGGGCATCCGGTGCAGACCGCCTTGGCTCTGTTCTGTGCCGCGCCTTGCACGAACAGTTCGTCCGGATCGGCAGTGCGGCAGGCTGCCTGTGCGCTCCAGTCGGTAACCCAGCTCATGCTGGCGCCGTCCTCTCCCGAATTGAGGCTCCCCCACGGCGGCAAACGGCATATGCACCGTTGCCAGTTGAGGACGTTACGGAAGGAGTGCGGCAACGCAACACCCCCGTCAGGCCCAAAGTTGAATGGCCCGAACGGACTATGCGTACGCGGCAGATCACCCACCGGAGTGAGCCCTCCCCGTCAAGGACAATCCGGGCAAAGCGGGCAGTTCGCCGACTTGCCTTCAGATCTCGGGCGTCACATGTCGTCAATTCGGTCAAGCCTCATCACCCACAGGAGTGAACCAACGGGTGAGGTGGACCGTGGCCGGTGGTGATGGCCGAAAACAGAGTAGGCGAACAGACGGGCGGCTGTCCGGGGAATCAGAAGTTAGGGTGGCCCCATGGCCTACAAGCGCCCGGGTGGCGGACTCACCGCCACGCAGCAAGCCGCGAAGTTCCTCGGCGTCAGCGTCCTCGCCGGCTCCGTGCTCGCGGGCCTCGCGCTGCCCGCCGCCGGTCTGCTGGGTCTGACGGCCAAGGGCACGGTCGCGGAGTTCGACGACATCCCCGCAGACCTCAAGCGCCCGCCGCTGAGCCAGAAGACCACGATCCTCGACCGCGAGGGCGGCCACCTGGCCGACGTCTATTCGCGCAACCGGACGGTCGTCGAGTTCGACGACATCGCGCCGGTGATGCGGCAGGCGATCGTCGCGATCGAGGACGAGCGGTTCTACGAGCACGGGGCCGTCGACCTCCAGGGCATCCTGCGCGCGCTGAACAGCAACGCGCAGTCCGGCACGGTCTCCGAAGGCGCCTCCACGCTCACCCAGCAGTACGTGAAGAACCTCTTCGTCGAAGAGGCGGGCAACGACGCCCAGAAGGTCGCCGAGGCCACCCGGCAGACGCTCGGGCGCAAGATCCAGGAGCTGAAGTACGCGATCCAGGTCGAGAAGGAGCTGACCAAGGACGAGATCCTGGAGAACTACCTGAACATCGCCTTCTTCGGCCAGCAGGCGTACGGCATCGAGGCCGCCGCCGAGCGCTACTTCAGCAAGTCCGCAGACAAGCTGACCCTCGCCGAGTCCGCGATGCTCGCCGGCATCGTGCAGTCCCCGAGCCGGTACGACCCGATCAACAACCCGGAAGCGGCGGAGAAACGCCGCAACACCGTGCTGCGGCGCATGGCCGGCAACGACAACGTCACCCGGGCCGAGGCCGACAAGGCCATGAAGGAACCGCTGGGCCTCAAGATCAGCGAGCCGCGCAACGGGTGTATCACCGCGGTCAGCGGCGCCGCGTTCTTCTGCGACTACGTACGCGAAGTGCTGCTCGACGACAAGGGCTTCGGGAAGACGCCCGAGCAGCGGGTCAAGCGCTGGAACCGCGGCGGCCTGACCATCCGCACCACGCTCGACCCGGTGGCGCAGAAGTCCGCCAGCGAGTCGATCAAGAGCCACGTCTACCAGGACGACGCCGTCGCCACCGCCGTGACCATGGTGGAGCCCGGCACCGGCAAGATCCGCGCGATGGGGCAGTCCAGGCCGTACGGCTCGGGCAAGAACGAGTTGATGATCAACCTGTCCGTGGAGAAGTCCATGAACGGGTCCAACTACGGCTTCCAGGTCGGCTCCACCTTCAAGCCGCTCACCGCCGCGGCGGCGCTGGAGAAGGGCGTGCCGAACACGAAGGTGTACCCGTCGCCGAACGAGATGCCGTATCCGAGCCCGGTGGAGACGTGCGAGGACGGCAAGGACTGGGTGAACACCGAGGGCTCCGAAGTCGCGAACGAGACGGAGGAGGAGGTCGGCCCGTACAGCATGCGCGAGGCCACCGCCAAGTCCATCAACACCTACTTCGTCGACCTCATCTCGGAGATCGGCATCTGCCCGGTCAAGGAACTGGCGCAGAGCATGGGCGTCCACCGGGGCGACGGCAAGGATCTGGAGGAGTCCCCCTCGCTCACCCTCGGCGGCCAGACCATCGCGCCGCTGGCGATGGCCAACGCCTACGCGACCTTCGCCAACCGCGGCGAGTACTGCAGCCCGGTCGCCATCGAGTCGATCAAGGACGCGAAGGGCAAGAAGGTCCCGGTGCCGAAAACGCAGTGCAAGCGCGTCATGTCGGAGAAGACGGCCGGCACGATAAACACCCTGCTGTCGGGCGTCGTCGAGGACGGCACCGGCAAGGAGGCGGGGCTGACCGGGCGGGACAACGCGGGCAAGACCGGCACGACGGACGAGCGGAAGGCCGCCTGGTTCGTCGGCTACACCGCGGACCTCGCCGGCGCGGTGTGGGTCGGCGGGCCGCTGGACGACGTCTCCATGGAGAACATCCAGATCGGCCCCACGTATCACGACCGCGTCTTCGGCGGCGCGGTCCCCGGCCCGATCTGGCGCGACGCCATGGACGGCGCCCTGGCGGGCAAGACCTCGCCCGAGCTGTACAAGGTCCCGGTGCCGGTGGACCGCCCCGACAAGGGCAAGGGCGACGATGACGACGAAGACGACGAGGACAAGCCGGAGAACCCGCTGGGTGGCCTCCTCGGAGGCAGCAACGGCAACGGCGGCGGGAACGGCGGCGGTGGCCCCGGCGGCGGCACGCTCGACGGGGGCTCGCTGGACGGCGGCTGGTCGGACGGCGGAAACGGCGGCTGGCCGGACGGCAGGTGACGGGGGAGGCCGGTCACCGAGGCCGGAGAGCCCCCGTACCCCGGCCTCAGCCCCGGTGGCCCGAGACGGTCACCCCTGACCGAGGGCGCGCTTGACCGCGGCGGCCACGCGCCCGCCCTCGGCCCGGCCCGCGACCTTGGGGTTCACGATCTTCATCACGGCCCCCATCGCCCGCGGCCCCTCGGCCCCGCCGGCCTTCGCCTCGGCGACGGCCTCGCCGACCAGGGCGGCCAGCTCCTCGTCGCCGAGCTGTTTCGGCAGGTAGTCCGCGAGCACCTCGCCCTCGGCGCGCTCCCGCTCGGCGGACTCCGTACGGCCACCCTGCGCGAAGGCCTCCGCGGCCTCGCGCCGCTTCTTGGCCTCGCGGGTGATCACCTTCAGCACCTCGTCGTCGGAGAGGACGCGCGCCTCCTTCCCCGCGACCTCCTCCTTCGTGATCGCGGTGAGCGTCATACGGAGGGTGGCGGCGCGCAGCTCGTCCCGGCCCTTGATCGCGGCCGTGAGGTCGTCCTGCAGCTTCGACTTGAGCGTGGTCATGCCCGGAGTCTCCCATGCCGCGGCGACACCGCGCGGACGCCGCGGGATCCGGCCCCTGGCCACCTCCACCCCGCGCCTCTGCGACGATAGGAGAATGCGCGCGCGATACGGAGTGCCCCTGGGTCTGGCCGCTCTCTCGGCCGGCGGCGTCGCCTACACGGCCGTGGTCGAACCCCGCGCCTTCCGGGTCCGCCGGGTCACCGTCCCCGTACTGCCGGAAGGCATGCACCCGCTGCGCATCCTGCAGATCTCGGACATCCACATGGTCTCGGGCCAGCAGGCCAAGCGCCGCTGGCTGCAGTCGCTGGCGGGCCTGCGGCCCGACCTGGTGGTGAACACGGGCGACAACCTGTCGGACCCCGACGCGGTGCCGGAGCTGCTGGACGCGCTGGGCCCGCTGATGGAGTTCCCCGGGACGTACGTCTTCGGCTCGAACGACTACTACGCGCCCACGTTCCGTAACCCCGGCCGCTACCTGATCGAGAAGGTTCGCGGCATACACGGTCTCAACGGCCGCGACCGCCTCCGCCACAACGTCCCCCGCAACCCCTGGGAGGGCATGCGCGACGCCTTCGACGCGGCGGGATGGGTGGGCCTGGACAACAGCCGCGGCCGGCTGAAGCTGGACAGCGGCGCGGTCCTGGGCCTGACGGGCCTGGACGACCCGCACATCAAGCACGACCGCTACACGGCGGTCGCCGGCGGCCCCGACCCGGACGCGGACTTCTCCCTCGCCCTGGTCCACGCCCCGTACCTACGCGTCCTCGACGCCTTCACCGCCGACGGCTACCCCCTGATCCTCGCCGGCCACACCCACGGCGGCCAGCTCTGCATCCCCTTCTACGGCGCCCTGGTGACCAACTGCGACCTGGACACCAACCGCGTCAAGGGCCTCTCCACCCACACCGCAGGATCCCGCCGCTCCGCCCTCCACGTCTCCGCCGGCTGCGGCGCCAACCGCTACACCCCCTTCCGCTTCGCCTGCCCCCCGGAAGCCACCCTCCTCACCCTCACCCCCACCTCCGGAAACGAATTTCACCCGACCCGCCCGGGTGGGCTACAGTAGTCCTCGCAGTCACGGGGTGTGGCGCAGCTTGGCAGCGCGCTTCGTTCGGGACGAAGAGGTCGTGGGTTCAAATCCCGCCACCCCGACACAGGTCAGAGGCCCATTCGCTTGATCGCGAACGGGCCTCTGTCGTACCTGGGGGGCCAAACGGGGGGCCAAACGAATCTGATCAGGCCACCGCGTCGTCCTCTTCGCCGTTCTCCCCTTCCTGCTCTTCGGCGAAGATGTCGTCCATCGCTTCGGCACCCTGCGTAATCACGGGCCGGAGCTGCTTGCGGTAGACCGCCTCTGTGGTCGATTGGCTGCTGTGACCGACCAGAAGCGCGATCCGTTCCAGGGGGATGCCGTGATCGGACAGCAGGGACACGAAGCTGTGCCGAAGTTCCCTCGGCGTCCACTCCTGCGGCTCTACGTTGACGCCGGGCATCTTGTCCGCCCTGGCGAGGATGCCCCGGAAGTCGCGCCGGACGTTGGCCGCGTCCAGCGGCTCACCACTCCGGGTCGTGAAGACCCGACCGGCCGGGCTCCACTCCACCCCCGCCGATGCCCGCTCCTGCTTCTGCCACCGCATGTGCTCTTCGAGGACTTCGACCACCTGTCTCGGTAGAGCGATGGTCCGGCGGCTCCTCCTGGTCTTGGTCTCACCGTGCTTGCGCACCGAACGCCACACCGCCACGTGGGGCGGAATGCCGTCCTTCGTCTCCAGAAAGACGTGATCCCAGGTAAGAGGCCGCGCCTCTTCCGTGCGCACACCGCTGAGGAGCGAGAGCACGAGGTAGGCGTAGAGCCGTGACGGACGCGCGGCGATGAGTACAGCCTTCGCCTGCACCAAGTTCAGCGCCTTGCTCGGACGGCCAGGCCGGCCCTCCGGGACAGTGACGAGTAGGGCGACGTTCCGCGCGGCCTTGTCCCTGCGCTGAGCGTGCGCGATGGAGCGACGCAGGATGGCGAGCAGGTCGCGCAGACTGCGCGTCGCGAGGAATTCAGCCCTGCCGTCCAACCAGTCATCGACATCATCCGCGCTGAGCTCCTTCAGCTTGGCCTTGCCGATGAACGGAATCAGGTGCTTGTCCGCCATCGAGCGGTTCTTACCGATGGTGCCCTTCTCGTCGCGCCCCTTGAGCCCGCGCTCCAACCAGTCGTGCACCGCGTCGGCCACCGTGTAGTTGGCCGGAGCCTTGACGCCGGTTTGCACCTCCTTCTTCAAGTCCCGGATCTTCTGGCGGACTTCGGTCTTCGTCTTGCCGTACACCTTCGGTCGACGGCGTTTGCCGTTCGGGGCGTACCCCAGGGAGACGGCCCCCACGTAGCTCTTCTTGGTGGGATCCCAGTAGATCGTGTCCGCACCGTGGCCGGCCCTTCGGGCGCGCTTCGGGGTCTCACTCATGCTCTGTTGTGCCTCCATAGGGCAGGGCCGCGCCGTGAACGGCGCGGCCCTGCTGGGGATGTCGGGTGATGGCTCAGGCGGCCTGTGCCTCGTTCTTGAGAAGTTCGACGTACCGCTTGATGTACTCCGGCGGCACGAGGCGGCGGCGGCCGATGCGGACGGTCTGAAGGCGTCCGAGTCGGATCTCCTCGTACACCATCGACCGGCCGATGCGGAGAGCCTTGGCGGCCTCTTCAGGCCGATAGAGGAGCTGTTCGGCAGGTTCAGCAGCAGTGCTCACGCGGCTGTGCCTCCTCGGCAAGGTTCTGGGTGGTCTGACCCTCTTCTCTGAGGTCCGCTACATCCGCTACAGCGCTACATTGCAGGTCAGGGGCATGATTTTTGTAGCGGATAGGTAGCGTGTAGCGGCTACGCCCACTACGGGTGCGTAGCGGTGTAGCCGCTACATCGGGGTTTGCCGCTACAGATCCACCCCCTGTGAGCTGGGCTGTAGCGGCGTAGCGGATGTAGCGGATGCCTGGGGAGGGGGGCAGTAGCGCGCCCAGGCGTCTTCGAGGTCTTCGGCATGGAAGCCCTTGAGGACTCCGCCAGCGGTGCGGATGTTGCGGGACCGGATGGGCTCGTTGTCGGCGGTCATGTAGTCGGCGAGCATCCGCGCCAGGCGCCGGTTGTCCAGCGGCTTACCGCCCAGGTCCGCCCACGGAGCGTCGTCCAGGGCGTTGAGCCGATCCAGGATCGCGATCGTGGGCAGGCGGTCGATACCGATGAGCACGTGGTCACGCAGATCGGTCAGCAGCCGGATACCGACGCTGTGCTTGTCGGTGTGCTGGGACGCTTTGACCAGCGTGGCGCACGCGGCGCGGGCCCGGTCGGGCCAGTGGCCGCCTACGGCGTCGGCGATGGCCAGCAGCGGCTCCCACACGTCCGCGGGCCGGTCGGTGACGCCCTCGGGCATCTCCGGCCACCGGTCCACCACGAACCCGCGGGCGCCTTCCGCCCACGTGCTCAGCCGGTCCCTGAGCTTGTGCCCCTCGCCCTCGTGCATCCGCGCCCGGAACGGCTCCACCCGCTCAGCGCGGGCGCGGCGCCGCATGCGGATGACGACGGAGCGGGTCAGGATCGTGTCCGGCAACGAGCCGAGTCCGGCGACCGCGACCGCGCAGTACGAGGGGAAGGCTTGGACGGTCTGGTTGCCGCCGTCGCCGATGCACCGGTAGGTGACCCCGGTACGGCGGTGACCGGCGTTGAGGAAGCCTCGCAGTTCCTCGTTGTCCCCGGCCTTCGGCCCGAAGATGGTGTCAATCTCATCGAACAGGATCGTGGGCCTGCCGTCCGGGCCGGACACCGCGCGGAACAACGCGGCGGCGGAGGCGTTGACGGCGGTCATCGGGTGCGGCACCAACGTCTCTACGATCTCCAGCGCCCGCGACTTCCCCGACCCCGGTTCCGGGGAGAGGAAGGCGAGTCGGGGGGTGGAGTCGAAGCAGTCGAGCAGGTGCGCATGTGCGTCCCACAGCGCGACCGCGACGTAAGCGGCTTCGGTGGGGAAGACGTTGAAGCGGCGGTGGAAGGCTTCCACCTCGTCCAGCAACGCGGCCCCGTCGATGGCAGTGCTCATGCGGCGGACCTTCCTTCCTGGTTGCTGCGCAGCGGGCAGGTTTCACGGTGGGCCGTGTGTGCGTCGATGAGCGCCAGCACGCGCGGCCGGCCGATGGCTCGTTGGTCCCAGCCGCACAGGCACACCGACCGGGCCGAAGGCACGGCGCGGGCCGGGGCGGACACGTGCAGCCACGCGACCGCGTAACGGCCGTCCCTGGCCGCGTTGTCGGCCTGCGACGGCTGCGGGGGAAGGGCTGAAGGGACGCCCTGACGGGCGACTCCCTGTCGGGCGCCTGCGTCCGTGGCCGGTGCCGTCATGCCCGCGTGCTCAGTGCCGGGGGCGGTGCCGTTGAGGCTCTTCAGGAGGAGGGATCGGGCCTGGTTCATGCCGCCCTGCCCTGCGGGTTGTGGGCGATGGACCAGTCGAGTCCCGAGCGGATGGTGGAGGCGCACTGCCGCGCCGGCAGACCGGCCGCCTCCCCGCTCCCCTGAAGAGCCTCCTCCACCACAGCGCGGTCGAGGTCGCCGGATGCGATGAGCCGTCCCAGGGCCCGCGCGGCACGCAACAGCGTCGCGTCCCGCTGTCCCTCCGGGGCGTCACGGACGTTGGCGCTCTCGCCCCGCAGCGCCGCTGACGCGTACGCAGACGCGTTCCCAGAGCGCGGGGTGGCCACGGATCCGGCCGGGCGCGCGCAGGGCGTCAGAGCGGCGCAGAGCCACTCGGGCAGCGGCGCGGGCGGCGCCGGGTCGGTGATGGTGTAGGCGCAGCCGTCGATGGTGCTGCCCGCGGCGACGACGTAGCCGCCGTGTGCCCGGGTGTCGATGTGCGGGGCGAGGGTGCCCGCGGTGTTGCCGAGCCGGACGCCGGCCGGGGCGGTGAAGTACCGGTGTTCGCCGCCGCTGGCGGTCCGCAGCGTGAACGTGTCGGGTACCGGCTGGCCGGTGCGCTCGCAGAGCGCCTGGAAGGTCGCCGCGCCGCCAGGCGCGTCCTGCTTGCCCTTGGCCACGTCGAGATCGATGACGACCAGCCCGGCCGGGCCGGTCGCGATACCGATGTTGAACGCGCCCGCAGACCACGCCGCGTGGATGCGGTCGGGGTCGGTGGTTGCCCGCTGCTCCCACTTGCGGTGCCCGCGCTCGCAGGCTCCGGCGCCGGGACAGCGCGCTTCGCTGTGCAGCGCGGGCCGCTTGGTGCCGGGGCGCAGCGGGAAGACGGGCCAGCCGTGTTCCGCTGCGGCGAGTGCGGCGGCGAGCAGGGCTCGCGTGTTGTCGTCGGGTTGGGTCATGCTGGAGTCCTCCAACAGGTCCGGTAGGGGCTGGTTGGCCGGGGCGACCGCGTGTCTTTGGCGAGATGGGGCGGTCGCCCCGGGCGTAGCTAGTCGTCGTCGACGGGGATGCGGGCGAGGATCGCGGCCCGCTCGCGCTCCCCCAGCCGCCGCGCGTCGTCCAGCGCGTCGAGGTCCAACACCTCTTCGAGCGCGGCGCGTACCTCGTTGCTGAGCTGGGTGGGCGACATGGCTTCGGCCTGGACGGTGTGGCGCATGTGTTCCCCGCGCCGGTCGGTGGCCTTCTGCGGCGCGGACGGCAGCCGGAAGCGGCTGATCTGGGCTTCGGTCACGCCGAGCCGTGCGAACGTCGGCGGTTCGCCTCCCATGTCGTCCACGAACGCGCTGATGTCCTCGGCAGCGGAGTCGAGGATGGACAGCCCGGAGGGGTCGTGGTCGCCCAGGTGCAGCACGGTCGTGGGCGTCTCGCGGTAGGAGATGCGGCGGGCCGCGCCGTGCTTGAGCGTGAGGGAGTCGAAGCCGCCGGAGCTGTAGACGGCGATCCCGTAGTCGCGGGCGACGCGGGCGACCATCGGCACCATGCCAGCCGCCTCCACCCACACCTCAACCGCGACCGGCTGACCGTCATCTAAAGCGTGCACGTAGGACTCCGCAGAGCCCTTGACCGCCCGCCAAAACTGCTCCGGGGACTCCCAACCGGCGCCGCCCATCTCGGTACCGCCGTCATCCCGGATGGCGTGCATCGGGATCAACCGCGCCCGCCGCGCCCGGGTCAGCGTCTCCAGCAGCCGCGCGTACGCCTGCTCCGTCTTGTCGTAGCCGTGCGCACCGACGAGGCGGTAGAACACCTGCCGGGCGGTCATCGGCAGGAACGCCCGGTTCTCCTCCAGCACGCCGCGTACCTGGTCCACCAGGGCCTGTACGTGCGGGCGCGGCGTCCATTCGGCGAAGCCGCGCGGCCGGGTGCGTTTGTAGGTACGGCCTGAGACGGTGCCGTTCGATCCGTTCACGTGATCTCCCTTGTCCGAAGGGGTGGGTGGGTTCACGGCCTGCCGTGGGTGGTCAGCCGTTGAAGGTGTTGCGCTTGAACACGGCCTTGCGGATGTTGACCGTCGTCCCGTCGCTCCTCCCGCCGCGGAAGACCTGAGCGGCGATGTAGCCGCCGAAGCAGACGGCGGCGAGGATGACGAGCTGGGTGACGAACGCGGTGAGCGCGGCGACGAACGAGGTGAGCAGGAACAGCCCGCCGCACACGGCGCAGAACCCAACACCGCCCAGCGCGACGTTCACCGCCGTGCGCGACACGGCCGGCCGCGTGTCCGCGGCGAACGTCGCCGGGACCGGCTGCGCGGTGGTGGTCGGGGTGAGGGTGTAGCCGGTGACCACGCGGCCGTCCGGCAGCACCACGCTCTGCACCGCCGGGACGGCGCCCGACTGGACCGGTACGAGCGGCGCCGCCGCGGGGGTGTCGGGGCCCGGTATCGGGGTGGGCTGGTGGATGGTCACGGGCGGGTGTTCCGCCGGGCCGTAACCGGAGTAGTCGGAGTGCATGCGGAATCCCTTCATGGCAGGAGTCAGGGAGACAGAGGCACCCCCCTGCGGGGTGCGCGTGGCGGGGGTTTCGAGGCCCCTGACCGGGGCGCCTCCCTGCCTCCCTGCGGATCATTGCTGCTGGTCAGGGCGAGGGAGGCAGGCCAGGGAGGCGGGTAGGGAGTTCTCCCTGCCTCCCTGGCCTGCCGGGGTGCGGCTCCCTCTACTCCGAGACGGAAGCGGAACCGTCCTCGGGGCGGTTGGCGAGTGCGCGGGCGATGCGGTCGCGGCCGATGACCATGCGGCCGTCGGACTTGTACGGCTCCGCTCCGGTGCCCGCCAGCACGCGCTTGAGGTCCACGAACGACCAGCCGCCGTAGGCGTCCTCATCCAGCGTCGCCAGCCGCTTGAGCACGTCCTGCGTCAGCACGCGGGCAGCGTCGCCGACCACGGCGGCGATGTCGGCCAGCGCATCGCGGTCCTGCCCTCGCTCGATGACGTGCAGCGTCATCACGCCGTCGCGCATCGCCTTGGCGCGGGCGGCGATCTCCTCGGCCTGGTCGGTGTCGACGTAGTGCGTGCGCACCGTGAGGGACGACTGCCCGGCCGGGATGGCGATCCCGTCCGAAGCGACCACGACGGTGCCCTTGTCCAGCCCCGGCCGCAGCAGGTTCGGCGCGGCGCCGCCGTCAACGGCCTTGTCGCCCAGCGCCATACGTGCCTGCGACTCCGTACCCAGCGCGAGGGATGCGCGGGTATGCGCTCCCTCGCGGACCAGCTTGGGAAGGTTCTGGTCGGTGGGGTCCTGGGTGCCCTGCCACAGCAGCACGTTCACAGCCCGGCCCTGGTTGTGGATCTTCCGCGCGGCCATGAAGTACCGCGACCTGGCCTTACTGCCCCCGTACGGGCGCTTCTGGTCATCGACCACGGGGCACATGAACGCCACCTGTGCCTCATCGACCAGCAGAATCAGCGGCGGGAAGTCTGAGCCCGGAGGGGCCTGGAGACGGCGCTCCATCTCCGCCACCCCGTCCTCAAGCATCTCCGTCGCGTCGATGACGTGGTCATCGGTCGGACCCTGGATGAGCACGGACGCCAGACCCTCGAACATCGCCCAGTCGCCGGCGCCCTTGAGGTCGGCCACGCGGAACTGCACGGACCGGTCCAGTGCGAGCCACAGGGCCAGCGCCCGCAGCGCGGCCGTCTTGCCCTGGTTCGACAACCCGGTGATCAGAAGGTGCCGCTGGAACAGGCTCAGCGCGGCAGCGTCGCCGCGGAGATCCTGGCCCCACGGGGCCCGGCCGCGCTTGTAGTCGGCGCGGGTGTCGGGGTCGGTGACCAGCGGGGACGGGCCGATGGGCTCATCGAGCGCCCCGGAGTCCGCGATCCACAGGCGGACCGTGCGGGCGGCCGGCGGGATGGTGATGAACACCTCGTGCTCGTGCCGCGACAGGTTCTCTGCCAGCTTGCGGCGGCGGCGCTGCACCTCATCCGTCGACACCCCGGACGGCAGGGTGACATCCACCTCAACGCCGCATCCGGCGATGCGGATCGGACCGAGCATCCCCGCGCCCGCGTCGTTCATGTCCTTGATGGCGGTGCGCAACGGGGCAACTCCCAGGTCGCGCAGCGCGCGGACCACGATGGACGGGGTGATGGGCTCACCCTCGCTCGTACGGCGGTCAGGAAGCGCCCACTGGGGTGCGGCCTGGCGGTGCCGGCCGACGCCCCACACGGACGCCAGCGCGGCGAACGGCAGGCCGATGAGGACCGGTTCCCACACCACGGAGGCGATGAAGGCACACCAGCCGATGAGCTGCACCACCCCGACCAGCGGCGTGAGGATCTGCGCCGGGTCGTCGTTGGCCCACGCGAGCACGCAGCCCAGGAGAAGCAGCACGCCCGCGCCGGTACCGGCCACGGACACGGCCGCCTTGGGCGCGTCGACCATCGCCGCGAGCATCTGCATGCGCCGCTTGTGCCGCGCCTTACGGAACGCGGCAGCGCGCTTCTCCCACTCCTTGATCTCGTCATAGTTCCCGGCCGCCTCAGCGCTGCGGATCATCCGCTCGTATCGGGCGGCCGTGCGGCCGTCCCACGCGCGGCGGGCGACGACCCGGGATCCGCCGACGACGTACGCGCCGTGACGGACCGCCAGGCGGCCGGCGGTGCGGGTGCGCTCATCAGTGAAGAACGCGCGCACGGCCTGCCGTGAACGCGCCCACACCGGCACCCCCGGCCGCGCGTCGGCGGGCGGTGCGGTGTCGGTGGGAGTGTCTTTGGTCAGGGGGAAGGTCAGCACCTTCCCCGTGGTCTCTGCCGCATCCCGCGCGGGCGGGATCGGGGTTGCATCGGTCACGATGGACTCGCTCCTTAACGGAGTCGAGGGCCCGGCCGCGCTCTGTGGAAGGTGGGCGGCCGGGCCCAGGTTCGGACGGGGGTGTCAGGCGTGCGGGGGTTCGGGATAAGCGCAGGTCACGCACGTGCCGAGGGAGCGGGGGATGCAGTAGCCGGCGTCCCGCCCGCACTGCGGGCAGGTACGGCGGGCGCGCATCGCCAACGCGAGCGCGGCCCGCTTGCGGGCGGTCATCGGCCGGACCGGCTTGGCCAACTCCCAGCGGTAGAGGTAGGCGACCAGCGGCCCGCGCTCCTTGCGCGGGCGCATGAGCTGAGCAGCGATGTCCTGCCCGCCGGGGCGCAGGCTGCGGGCGCGAAGCTGGCGCCGGGTGGCGTAGCCCTCCGGGGCCAGCTTCCACGGGAACGTCGGGATGCCGAACCGCTCGCCGGTCGGGTCGTAGCAGTCGGCCAGCGTCCGCGGCATCACGCCGCAGCTCCACCGCCGTCGCGCTTGGCGCGCTCGGCAAGGATCGTGTCCCGCAGCCTGCGAGCGTTGGCCGGAGAGGTGTGCACGGCCCGCCGGATACCCTCAGCCGTGATGCGGCTGGTCGGCCAATCGGCCGTCGCTTCCCGCGTCTCGACAAGCAACTGCTCCGGCGTGCGCTTGGGTCGAGGCGGCTTCGCCGCCTGCGGCACGCGGCCGGTAGCGCGGCGCGGTCGGGTCGACTCTGCCGCCACCGCACGCCGCGGAATCGGGTCGACCGGAGCGGGGTCGACCGGCGGGAGCGGCTTGGCCTGGGGGGTCGACTTCATGAAGCCGACATCCACCGGCCGGGGCAGTAACGGGGCGTTCGGCGTGATCGCCGCGGGGGTCGATACCGGCAGGTCAGCCGTAGACCGAATCCTCTCGGTCTCGGTAGATTCCTCCGCATTCGTGTTCACGGCCGGAATCGGGTCGGGGCGGTGGTGCAGCACCTTGGCCACCAGATCGGAACCGAAGTAGATCGACCCGACCGGCAACGACGTAGCGAGCAGGACCAGGGCCCAGTTCGCCGGATCCCAGTCGGCCAGCCGACCCCAGTCGACCGTCTTGCCGTGTAACTCCGGCACGAGCCCGTGGACGTAGTTCAGGACCAGTGAGGCGACGGTGTAGGTGCCCAGGACCCGAAGCGCGAACGTCCGGTCCTTCCCGTCGAGCACGAGCGTGGCGATCAGGGCCAGCGCCATCAGACCGTCAACCACGAACGGGTACAGCGTCGCGGCCGTCTCATCCGCACCGACGGCGCCAGCGATGTCCCGCAGCGCGTTCCACGAGACCCGGAACGCCATGGCGACCACGACGACCAGAGCCAGCACCAGCGCGGCGCGGCCCTTGCGGTGAAGGCTCATGCCGCACCGCCGTCCTGCCCGACGGGGCCGTTGAGCAGGTCGCGGTGAGCGGCCAGGACCCGACGGCGGGCCCGCCGGCCGCGACGGTCGTCCAGCTCGGTCGGGGTGCGGTCAAGGGTGATGATCTGCGCGTCGAGCAGGTCCATCTCAGCGCGGATGACGGGCATCTCGCGCTCGATGGCATTCAACTCCGCGTCCGTGGGCTCCATCCACGGAGCGAACGCGGTAACAGCGTCCTGAACAGTGACAACATGGTTCATGGGTCGTGTCTCCCTAGCGGTGGAACGGCCCGAACAGCGCCCCCGGAGTGCCAGCTCCGGGGGCGCCCGCCGTTGAGGGTGAGCCCGCACGGCAAACGCCGTGCAGGTAGAGCGCCCCGGCCGGGAGTCGAACCCGGCCTTGCGACCATCGGGGCGAAAAGCGCTGGTCAGACACTTCTAGGTGTCTCCTTCGGGAACACGGGCTCCCGGTTCAGGCGTATGGAGACGCGGCCTTTCGGCCTAAGCCCTCCGGTTGACCAGGGATCCGGGCCCCTCGGCCCGCTCTGTCCCGGGCCCCTTTGGTACAGCGCAGGCTGTGCATACTTGATGGGGTTGCACCACCTGCTCAACTTGTTGGAACAAGTTGATGCAGTGATGATGCACCGACGGAACGTGAGCCGTCAAGGGATTGGGAGGCAGCATGTACCAACAAGTTGAGCGAGTGCGTCATGATGGGGGCATGAGCAAGCAGCCGAAGTACCGGCAGGTGGCCGATGCCCTACGCCGCGAGATCGACAGCGGCACCTTCCCACCGGGGGCGCGGCTGCCCTCGGAGAGCGAGCTGTCAGCACGCTTCGACGCCTCCCGGAACACTGTCCGGTCAGGGCTGAGCCTGCTGGTCAGTCAAGGCTTGATCACGTCCAGCCAGGGCCTTGGGTACGAAGTCCGCTCTCACGAAGTCTTCGAGCTGAACGCCTCCCGGTTCGAGAACCTGGAGTTCCCACAGAGCGGCGACGCCTACAACACCGACGTGAAGAACGCCGGCCGACGTCCGCACCAAACGTTCAGGGTCGAGATGCAACCCGCCCCCGAAGCTGTGGCCAAGCGGCTGGAGGTTGATCCGGGCGCCACGACCGTCCTGAGGTTCTGTCACCGGTACGTCGATGACGTGCCCTGGTCGACGCAGGCGACCTACTACCCGGCATGGCTGGTTGAGGCGTCGCCCCGTCTGGCTGAGCCCGGTGACATAGGCGAAGGAACTACGCGCTACCTCGCCGGGCAGGGCGTTGAACAGGTGGGGTACTTCGATGAGATTGCCACTCGCATGCCCACACCAGAAGAAGCCCGTCTACTGGAGATCGGTGCCGGTGTGCCTGTCCTGCTCTGGACTCGCACCGGCTACTCGGTAGACCGGCCGATCCGCTGCACGATCACGACCTTCCGCGGCGACCTGAACCGGATGAACTACGAGATCGGCGACCTGCCAGCCCGAAGCGAGGGCGAACCTCTGTGATCATCGCCCCAGCCCGCCCCGAAGACGTATCCAAGCTGTTGGCCTTCCGCGAGGAAGCCGCAGCTTGGCTCACCCGCCTTGGCTCCGACCAGTGGCAACGCCCCTACCCCGCAGACCGGCTGTTGGCCACCATCGAAGCAGGCACCGTCTTCATGGTCCAGGACGGCGAAACCACCGCAGCGACCATCACCCTCACCCCCGACCCTGAGCCTGGGCTATGGACAGAACAGGAGTTGGCAGAGCCCTCGCTGTTCATCAACAAGCTGACAGTGGCTCGCACGCACGCAGGGCAAGATCTCGGTGGGCGCTTGCTCGATTGGGCAGGGGATCGCGCCCACCAGGCCGGTGCCAAGTGGCTCCGACTCGACGCTTGGACGACGAACAGGCAGCTACAGGGCTACTACCTGCGTCATGGCTTCAAGCACGTCCGAACGGTGCACGAAGGCTTCGCGGTGAACGGCGGTCCGCGCGTATCAGGGTGGCTCGCTCAACGTTCCGCGCGGCCGTCAGCTCATGGCTTCATAGACTCGACAGCCGAGCCTGCGCCGGTTGTCGAGTAGCACTCCGACCTGTGCAGATCAGGGCCGCGCGGCGGGCGGCCAGGGGGCCAAACGGGGGGCCAAACGATGCAGCCGCACGAGGATCACCGCGGACAGTAATGGACTAGCCTGGAGCCGGACAAGCAGGTGGGCCACCCCGCGACGAGGTCACATTGAGGTCTGATCGCGTTCGGGACGAAGAGGTCGTGGGTTCAAATCCCGCCACCCCGACAGCGAAATAGCAGCTCAGAGGGCCGGTACCGGGTTCGGTATCGGCCATCTGATCTTGTGCGTAACTATCTGAGTGACTATCGCCTCGGGGTACTACCGAAGATGCCATCCATGGCGGTCGCGCCGGACTGGATCACCGGTCGGATCTGCTTCCGGTAGACCTCCTCTGTCACGGCCGTACTGGAGTGGCCGACCAGGCGGGAAATCTCCTCAATCGGCATCCCGCCGTCCGACAAGATCGACACGAACGTCTGACGAAGCTCCCGAGGCGTCCACTCCTGGGGGTCCGCCCCTTCGACCCGAGCCAGGATCCGGCGGAACTCACGCCGGACGTTCGCAGAGTCGAGTTCGGTGCCGACCGCCGACGTGAAGACAAGCCCGTGATCCTGCCACTGATCACCAGCCGCGAGCCGCTGCCAGCCCTGACGCCACTGGGGCGTGACCTGGCCGCGGCTTCTCCCGATACGTGATCTAGGGGTGCGTGGGAGTGGGATAGGGTTCCCGGCGGTGTGCCGGGAAGTCTGGTCGGCGAGCAGGGGATTGGTCTCTTTGCTGATCGGGGGCTTCT
>NZ_VISV01000023.1:0-135101 GCF_007827615.1 Streptomyces sp. CNZ287
CCGCGCCGCCGAATGGACCCCCCGCATGGACGAAACCACCCGCGAACGCGAATACAAGGACTGGCTCAAAGCAGTCCAGCGCACCATGGGCTGGACGGAGGACACCCGGGGTCCGGGCCTGCGGTGACCTCGGCGCCGTGCCGAATGTGCGTGCTCCCGGCACTGGTGCGCGGCGCGTACTATCGGCCACGGCGGCACCCCCCTTCCTCCCGCCGGCCGTAGTTCGCGAGACGAGGGAGACCGAGCATGGCGCAGCCGGACGCCGCGACGGACGCCGACCGCACGGTCGGTGTCCGTCCGACCGCCTCGGCCCGGTGGACGTTCATCCGCACCGAGAGCGGCAGCGCCGCCTTCCTCGTCGCCGCCGCGGTCGCCGCCCTCGTCTGGGCCAACGTCGCCCCCGGCACGTACACCGGCTTCTGGCACACCCACCTCACCTTCGCGCTGGGCGACCACGCTCTCTCCCTCGATCTGCGGGAGTGGGTCAACAGCGGGCTGATGACCGTCTTCTTCCTGGTCATCGGCCTGGAGGTGCGGCGCGAGTTCGACATGGGGGAGCTGCGCGAGCTGAACCGGGTGACGCTGCCGTTCATGGCCGGGCTCGCCGGCATGGTGGTGCCGGTGCTCATCTTCCTGGCCTTCAACGCCGGTGACTCGGCGGCCTCCGGCTGGGGCGTGGCGATGTCCACGGACACCGCGTTCGCGCTGGGCATGCTGGCCCTGCTGGGGAAGCGGTTCCCGCGCCGCCTCTACACCTTCGTCCTCACCATCGCGGTCGTCGACGACTTCGTGGTCCTCGCCGTCATCGCCCTCGTCTACAGCGGCAACGTGCACTGGCCCCCGCTGCTGGTCGGCGCCGTCTTCTTCGCGGCGATCATCGGGCTGCGGTCGGCGGGCAGCCGCCGCGGCCCGGTCTACGCGGCGCTCGCCGTCGCGATGTGGCTGGCGTTCGAGGAATCCGGCGTCGATCCCGTCGTCGTCGGGCTGCTGATCGGGCTCATGACCTTCGCCTATCCGGCGCCGCGCAGCGAGCTGGAGCGGGCCACCGGGCTGTTCCGCTCGTTCCGCGAGCAGCCGACCCCCGAGCTGGAGCGGGAGGCGCGGATGGGCATCGCCTCGGCGATCTCCCCGAACGAGCGGCTGCTGCGGATGTACCACCCGTGGAGCAGCTACCTGGTCGTGCCGCTGTTCGCGCTGGCCAACACCGGTATCGAGCTGAACGGGTCCGTCCTGTCGAGTGCGGTCACCTCGCCGCTGACGCTCGGGGTGTTCCTCGCCTTCGTCGTCGGCAAGCCGCTCGGCGTCGTCGGGGCGACGGCGCTGACGACGTGGTGGAGCAAGGGCCGGCTGCGCCCGCCCGTCGGCTGGGCGTCGGTCGCGGGCGGCGGCGCCATCACCGGCATCGGCTTCACCATCGCGGTGCTGATCGCCACGATGGCGTTCAGCGGCAAGGAGCTGGAAGAGGCGAAGATCGGCATCCTCGCCGCGGTGCTCGGCTCCGTCCTCGTCACCGCGCTCGTCGCCCTGGTGGCCACCCGGCTGCCCAAGCAGCGGCGCATCCGGGCGCTCCTGGGCACCGCGCCCGTCATCGTCGACCTCGCCGTCCCCGTGGACGCCGATCGCGACCACATCCGCGGCCCGCGGGAGGCGCCCGTCACGGTCGTCGAGTACGGCGACTTCGAGTGCCCGTACTGCGGCAGGGCCGAGCCCGTCGTACGCGACCTCCTCGCCGATTTCGGCGACATCCGCTACGTCTGGCGCCACCTGCCGCTCACCGACGTGCACCCGCGTGCCCAGCTCGCCGCCGAGGCCGCGGAGGCGGCGGCGGAACAGGGCGCGTTCTGGCCCATGCACGACCGGCTGCTCGACCACCAGGACCGGCTGACGCCGCTCGACCTGGTGGCGCACGCGACGGAGCTGGGGCTCGACGCCGACCGGTTCAGCGAGGCGATGCGGGCACGCGACGGCGCGGCGCGGGTCGACGAGGACACGGAGTCCGCGGACCTCAGCGGGGTCGCGGGCACGCCGACGTTCTTCGTCAACGGGCGCCGCCACCGGGGCGCGTACGACATCGCCGGCCTTTCGGCCGCGGTACGGGCGGCGCGGGCGCGGGCGATGCTGGACGAGGAGGACGCGGAGGACGAGGAGTGACCGCCGGGCGCTGAGCGCGCGGGGGACCGGGGGCAGCGCGGCGCCGCGCCCCGCCGGTGCGCGGGGCACGGCGCGGGCGGGGCACGGAAGTGGGGGACCGGAGGCGGCGGGCGTCAGGTTCCGCCGCCCCCGGAGACTGCGGTGAGCAGCGCCAGCGGCGTGGCAGCCGCCCACGCCTGCGGGGAGCAGGCGTGGGGATACGGTACGGGTGCCGGGTGGTCGCTGCGTGCGTAACCGGCCAGCACCTCCGGCAGCCGCCAGCCGTGCGCCTCCGCGGTGGCCAGCAGTCCCCGGGCCAGCGTGCGGACCTCGGCGCCGAGTCCGTAGCGGGCGAGGCCGAGGGCGATGACGGCGTTGTCATGCGGCCAGCAGCTCCCGCGATGGTACGACAGCGGGTGGTACGGCCGTTGACAGGCCGCCAGCGTGCGCACGGCCCAGCCGGAGAAGAAGTCGCCGGCGAGCAGCCGCCGCCCGGTCCGCTCCCCGCGCTCCCGGTCCAGGATCCCGGACCACAGCAGGTGGCCGGCGTCCGAGGCGAGCGCGTCCACCTGCCGCCCGCGGCCGTCGAGCGCCAGCGCCGGGAAGTCCTGCGCGGGCAGCCAGAAGTCGCGGTGGAAGCGGTCGCGCAGCCCGGCGGCGAGGGCGTCGAGGCGGTCGGCGTAGGGGGCGTCGCCCCAGACGCCGCGGGCGAGCCGCGCGGTGCGGACGAGGGCGTCGTACGCGTAGCCCTGCGCCTCCGCGACGGCGACGGGCCCCTCGGCCTGGGTGCCGTCCGCGAAGCAGATCGCGCCCGCGGAGTCCTTCCAGTTCTGGTTCACCAGACCGCCGGGATCGGGCGTGTAGACCAGCCAGCCCCGCTCGGCCAGCCCGCCGTCGCCCAGCATCCACTCCACGGCGGCCCGCGCCTGCGGCTCCAGCCGCGCGGCGAGCGCGGTGTCCTGCGTGGCCTCGGCGTGCGCCTGGAGCAGGACGAGGAAGAGGGGGGTGACGTCCACGGAGCCGTAGTAACGCCCGTACGGCACCTGCCGGAAGGCGGCCAGCTCCCCGTGGCGCACCTCGTGCGCGATGCGGCCCGGCTGTTCCGCGGAGAAGGCGTCATGCCGGGTGCCCTGGGTGGCGGCGAGCGCGAGGAGGGTGTCGCGGGCGAGGGCGGGGCGGTAGGGGAGTGCGAAGAGGGAGGTCAGCACCGAGTCGCGGCCGAAGAGCGTGAGGAACCACGGAATCCCCGCGCCCGGCACCCGGAGCGGTTCGCCGCGGGGCCCGGCGGCGGGCACGCGCAGCAGCGCGAGGTCGGAGAGCCCGTGCGCGCAGGCGGTCCTGAGCGCGGCGCGCTCGGCGGGGGAGAGGAGGGCGGCGTCCGCTGCCGCCGGCGGGTGGGTGAACGCCTCGATCCCGGCGCGGTGTTCGGCGGCGGCCCGTGCCGGGGTCGCGACGTCCGCGACAGGGGGCGCGCCGTGCGGGCGGGCTTCGACGCGCAGCGCCAGTTCCGCGGCGCCGTGCGGCGGGAGGGTCAGCGTCCACCCGAGCCGCCGGGCGGTGCCGGCGCGGCGCCCGGGACGGTCCTCCGGCGTCACCTCGTCCGGCGGCGGGTCGCACGTCACCGTCGTACGGGACAGCCACCCTTCGCCGCGGCGGTACGTGAACTCCACGCCGTCCGGCCGCTCCCCGGCCTCCCGGGCCGCCTCCGGCGGGCGGGCGTACGCACGGCCGTCCGACCGCAGCTCGAACTGGTCCGCGAAGTCCGCGTCCACCAGCAGCTCCAGCCGGGCGGTCACCCGGTCCGGGCTGTTGCTGACCAGGCGGAGGCGTTCCAGCAGGAGACCCGAGGCGACGGCCTGTTCGCGGAAGACCGTGTACGGGGCCGGGGCGTCGCGGACGGCCGGCGGGGTGAGGACGCTCGCGGCCGGGAGGGAGCCGTCGCGGGCGGGGGTGAGGACCGCCGGTTCCGCGCCGTCGACCGTCAGCAGCCAGCGGCTCAGGTGCCGGGCGTCGTGGCGGAAGAGACCGTCCGGTGACGTGCCGCGGCGGCCCGTGACGCCGCCGCCCCGGGTGAGTGCCGCGAACGTACCGTCGCGCGCGAGCAGGACCCGTCCGTCGCTCATCGCGCGCCCGCCCCGGGCCACTCCCGGCCGGACGACGCCAGGTCGAGCGCCAGCGCCGCCGTCCAGCTGAAGCCCCGCGCGCCCCGGCCCGCGCCCGTCAGCGGGTCCACGTACTCCGCGAACCCCGACGCCGCCGCCCCGGAGAGCACCGCGCGCCGCAGCGCGTCCGCCGTTGCGGCGGCGCCGTGCCCGCGCAGGCCGCGCTCCAGCAGCCAGGCGGTGTTGAACCATGCCGGGCCGCGCCAGTACCGGGTGCGGTCGAACGCCCGGCCCTCCAGGTCGTACGACGCGACCAGCGGCAGTTCCCCGAGGCGGAAGTGCGGGCCCGCCAGGGTCTCCCGCAGCGTCCGCGCCACCGCGGGCGGCAGTCCCGGGGCGAGCAGCGGGGTGAGCCCGGCGACGCTGTACTCCCCGATGGCCCGGCCGGCCCGCAGGTCGCGGCTGCGGAAGATGCCCGCGTCCGGGTTCCACAGCCGGGCGACCAGCGCCTCCGTCAGCCGTGCGGCCCGCTCCCGGTGGCCGCCCGGGTCGGCGCCCAGTTCCGCCGCGATCTCCGCCATCGCCTCTTCGGAGGCGATCAGCAGCGCGTTCACGCACGGGTCCTCGACGGCGAAGCCGTGCCGCACCCCCGCGTCCGCGTAGCCCGCGTCGCGGTAGTCGGCGGCGAGCCGCACGTACCGCCCGTAGTCGAGGTCGGTCGGCCGGTCCGCCGGATCGCCGTGGTCGAGGTCCGCGCGGCGGAACGACGCCGCCGGGGCCGGCTCGATCCGGGCCAGCGGACCGTCCCAGCATGGGCTGTTGTCCATCCCGGACTCCCAGGGGTGGACGATCGCGGCCAGCCCGGCGCCGCCCAGGTCGCGGTCCTCGGTGAGGTAGCGGTGCCAGGCGAGCAGCCGCGGATACACGCGCGCCAGGAAGCCGCGGCGCGCCGAGGCCGCCGGGTCCGCCCGGTGCACCAGCAGGGCGGCGAGCGCGTGCACCGGGGGCTGCACGATGCCGGAGGTCTGGGTGCGCGCCGGGGCCCCGGCCCGGGCCCCCGCGCCCGGGCCGGCGACCCCGCCCCCGCCGCCGGCGGGGGAGCCCGCCGAGCGCCAGAATTCCGGGCCGGGGAAGTACGCGGCGTGCGGCACGGCCGGGTTGAAGACGATGTGCGGGATGCGGCCGTCGCCCCACTGGGCGCCCAGCAGCATCTCCAGCTCCCGCTGCGCCCGCCGCGGCGACAGGTGCCGCAGCCCGATCGCGACGAACGCCGAGTCCCAGCTCCACTGGTGCGGATAGAGCGTGCGCGACGGCACGGTGGAGGTTCCCGTCCAGTTGCCCAGCAGCACCGCCGCCGCGGCCCGCCACGGGTCGTCCGCGCGTACGGGCCCGGACGCCCCGGCGTCCGTCCCGTCGCCGGGCGCCGCCGTCAGCGCCGTCGCGCCCCGCTCCTCCGCGGGCGCCGCCGTCATGCGCCGGCCCTGCGGAGGAACCCGGGCACGGCGGCGACGGCCGCCGCCGGGTCGCCGGTCAGCCGGCACTCGGCGGCGAGCCAGCCGGTGTAGCCGGCGGCCCGGAGCGCGCCGAGCCAGGCGGGCCAGTCGAGATGGCCGGCGCCCGGCTGGAAGCGGTTGGAGTCGGAGACCTGCGCGTGCCCGATCCACGGCGCGTTGTCGAGGATCGCGGCGGCGGGGTCGGCCTCCTCGATGTTCATGTGATAGCTGTCGATGCCGATCCGCACGCTGTCCAGGCCGGCGGCGCGGATGAGTTCCGTGGCCTGTGCCAGCCGGTTGACCATGTGGTCCTCGTAGCGGTTCAGCGGCTCCAGGAAGAGCGTGACGCCCTCGCGGCGCGCGTGCTCGCCCAGTTCGGCCAGCCCGTCGAGGAGCACGGCGCGGTCGCCCGCCTCGTCGCGCGGCGGGGTGAAGGGCGGCAGCCGGCGGGAGAACATCCCGTACGACGCGGGGGTCTGTGCGCCGACGCCGCCGATCTCGGCGATCACCGAGAGCTGCGACTTCATCTGCGCCACCGCGTCGCGGCGCCGCCCGGCGTCGAAGTCACCGAAGAAGTGCAGCATCTCGACGCAGACGGTGGGCATGACGACGCCGTCGGCGAGCGCGCGCTTCAGCTCGGGCAGCCGGGCGGCGAAGCGCAGGTCGCCCTGGGCGCGCAGCTCGATGCCGTCGTAGCCGGCGGCCTGCGCGAACTCCCACTTCTGCTGGAGGGTGTCGCCGGGCAGCAGTTGTTCCTGGGCCGCGAGGGAGAACATGGCGGGGCGGTCGGCCTTTCTGCCGGGGGGTGTACGCGGGTGCGCGGAGCGGGGCGCGGGGTCGGGCACGGCGGTCTCAGAACTCCAGCACGACCTGGAGGGCGGCTTCGGGCCGCTCGTCGAGCAGGGTGTACGCCTCCGCCGCCTCCGCCGCCGGCACCACGTGGCTGACCAGCGGCAGCACTTCGACGCGGCCGTCGGCGACGAGCCGCAGGAACGTCTGCTGCAGCCGCTGCTGGTCCCAGCGCCCGGCCAGCTCCGGCGGGACGCCGCCGATCTGGGAGCAGACGAGCCGGACCCGGTTGTGGTGGAACTCGTCGCCGAGCCGCAGCCCGACCGCGTCGCCCTGGTAGAAGCCGGCGGCCACCACCCGGCCGTCGGCGACGACGGAGCGGACCGCCTCGTGCAGCGCCGCGTACGCGCCGCTGATCTCGATGGCGACGTCGGCGCCCCGCCCCCCTGTCGCCGCCCGGATCTCCTCGGCGACGGCGTCGGTGCGGGCGTTGAGCGTGCGGGCCGCGCCGTGCCCGGCGGCCCGCTCCAGCCGGGCGCCGAGGGCGTCCACGGCGGTCACGGTTCCGCCGTTGAGCGCGGCGAGCCGGGTGGCGAGCAGCCCGATGACGCCCTGCCCGAAGACCGCGACGTCCTCGCCCACATGGATGCCGGCGGCGAGGACCGCGTTGTATGCAATCGCTCCGACCCTGGCGAAGGACCCGGCGAGCGGGTCGAGCCCGGCGGGCAGCGTGTGCCCGGCCATCCGCTCGGCGGGGACGACGCCCTCGCTGCGGTGGCCCCAGATGCCCCAGACCAGGTCGCCCACCGCGGGCAGGCCGGGGGTGCCGGCCAGTTCGGGGGAGACCTCGGTGACCTCGCCGACCTCGGAGTAGCCCCAGCCGGCGACCGGATACGAAAGCCCCGCCGCGTCCTCGCGGAAGAGCCGGGCCTCCGGGTCCCAGGAGCGGGTCAGATACGGGTTCGTACCCCGGTAGGCGGTGAGTTCGGTACCGGCGGATATGCCGGAGTACCGGGTACGGACCCGCAGGTGGCCCGGCGGCAGCGGGGCGCTCTCGTGCTCGGCGACCTCGACCTGGCGGGGGGCGGTGAACTGGACGACGCGTTCCACGGTGGGTGCTCCGGGAGGGCTGATCGGGGGCACGGCTGTTAACGACTTGCGTCGAAGATATCTCAGACTTATGTCTTGTCAACATGAAAAAGTAGTGGTGTGATGCAGTCCGCCAACGCTTAAGTCGATCCAGGGAAGAGTCAAAGGATCAGAACATGCGCACGTGGACCCGGCGGTCGCGGATCTCGGCCCTGCTCGCAAGCACCCTCGCCATGGGTGTGCTCGCCGGCTGCGCCACCGGCACCTCCGGTCCGGGCACGCCCGACCGGAAGATCACCGTGTGGTCGGAGGAGAGTCTCACCGACCGCATCGCCAGCACCCAGAAGGTCATCGACCGCTTCGAGGACGAGACCGGCGTCGAGGTCGAGTTGGTCGGCGTGGACGAGAACCAGCTCCCGCAGCTCATCATGTCGGCCGCCGCCGCCGGCGACCTGCCCGACGTGATCGGCGCCGTGCCGCTCGGCCAGGCCTGGCAGATGTACAGCAACGAGCTGCTGAACACCCGCATCCCCGCCGAGGTCGTCGACCGGCTCGGCGAGGACACCTTCGACGCCAACGGGCTGCGCCTGACCGCCGACGGCGGCACCCGGCTCGGGGTGCCCTCCGACGCCTGGGTGCAGATCGTCGCGTACCGCCAGGACCTCTTCCGCGAGGCCGGTCTCGACGTCCCCGACGACTACGCGAGCCTGCTGAAGGCCGCCGAGACGCTGGACGTCAAGGGCCGCGACGGGATATCCGTCGCCACCGACCCCGCCGATGTCTTCACCCAGCAGAGCTTCGAGGACCTCGCCCTGGCCAACGGCTGCGACCTCGTCGACGGCGACGGCGGCATCGGCCTGGACTCCGAACGGTGCCGCACCGCCTTCGAGGCGTACGACTCCCTCGCCCGCCGGTACGGCCCGCCCGGGCTGCAGACCGTCGACACCACCCGGGCCACCTACTTCGCCGGCCAGTCCAGCATGATCATCTGGTCCTCGTTCCTCCTGGACGAGCTGGCAGGGCTGCGCAACGACGCCATGCCGAGCTGCGCCGAGTGCAAGGACGACCCCGGGTTCCTCGCCGCGAACAGCGGCATCGTCACCTCGCTCCAGGGCCCCGGCGGCACGGAGCCCGCCCAGTTCGGCGAGATCACCTCGTGGCTCGCCACCAAGACCGCCGAGACCGAGGCGTCCACCCGGTTCATCGAGTACATGATGGGCGCCGGCTATGAGGACTGGTTCGGCATGGCGCCCGAGGGCAAGATCCCGGTCCGTACCGGCACCCCCGGGCAGCCCGAGCGCTACCTCGACGCCTGGCGCGCCAGCGACATGGGCGTCGACACCAGGAAGTCCATGGAGGAGGTCTTCTCCCCGGAACTGCTCGACCAGCTCGTCGCCGGCGTCGGCGACATGAAGCGGTGGGGCATCGACCAGGGCGAGGGCGCGCTCGTCGGCGCCACCAACGGCGAACTGCCCGTCGCCAAGGCCGTCGGCGCGATGACCTCGGGACAGACGAGTCCCGGGGAGGCCGCGCGCGAGGCGTACGAAGAGGTCGACGCGCTGAAGACCTCCCTTGACTGACCGTCCCGCCCCTCTTCCCCCGAGGAACCCTCACCGAGGAAACCGCACATGACGACGATCGACAGCCGCCCCGCGGCGAACTCCGCGGATCCCCGCCCGCCCGCCGGCGGCCGGCCGCGCGCCCGCCGCCCCATGACCGCGAGCCGCCGCGAGAACCGCGCGGGACTGGCCTTCGTCAGCCCCACCTTCCTGGTGGTGCTGGTCGTCGTGATCGTCCCGATCCTCTGGACGGTCCTGCTGGCCTTCCAGGACGCCAAGCTCGTCGACATCCAGGGCATGGGGCTCTTCGGCAACTGGTCGCTGGAGAACTTCTCCGACGTCTTCGCCTCGGCCGGCTTCTGGTCCAGCCTCGGCACCACCCTCGTCTACACCGTCGGCGCCACCGCGGGATCCGTGCTGCTCGGCCTCGTCGCCGCCCTCGCGCTGCGCCGCCCGTTCCGCGGCCGCGGCCTGCTGCGCGGCTCGATGCTGCTGCCGTACGTCGCGCCCGTCGTCGCCGTCGCCTTCGTCTGGGAGGTGGCGCTGAGCCCCCAGTACGGCGTGGTCAACGAGTGGGGCAGGGACGCGTTCGGCTGGGACGACCCGATCGCCTTCCTCTCCACCCGGCAGTACGAGGTGAACCTGCTGGGCTGGCACGTCGACATACCCCTGGCCCTGCTCACCGTCATCGCCTTCGAGATATGGCGGTACTTCCCCTTCGCGTTCCTCTTCCTCCTCGCCCGGCTGCAGGCCGTGCCCGACACCCTGGAGGAGGCCGCCACCGTGGACGGCGCCACGGTCTCGCAGCGCTTCCGGCACGTCCTGCTGCCGCAGCTCATGCCCGTGATCGCGCTGCTGTGCGTGCTGCGCTTCATCATGACGTTCAACAAGTTCGACGACGTCTACCTGCTCACCGGCGGCGGCGCCGGCACCGACGTCGCCGCCGTGCGCGTCTACGACTTCCTCACCTCGCGCTTCGACGTAGGCGCCGCCGCGGCCCAGGCGCTCGTCCTGGCGGCCGTGCTGACGGTGCTGCTGGGCATCTACTTCACGTTCTTCGCCAAGCGGGTCCAGGAGGAGGCGTGATGACGCGCGCGCAGTTCGAGGACCGCCTCTTCGGCACCCTCCGCTGGGTGGTGATCGCGTTCCTGGCGCTGATCACGGTGGTCCCCTTCTACTACATGGTCGTGCTGTCGCTGAAGCCCGTCGACTCCCTGCTGGCCGACCCCGGGTCGATGTGGGTGTCGGCGAAGGAGCTGACGACCACGACGTACCGTGACGTGCTCAAGCCCACCGAGGACGGCGGCCAGGGCTTCCTGAAGCTGATGCTCAACTCGGCGCTGGTGTCGCTCGGCACCGTGGTGCTCACGCTCGCCGCCGCCGTGCCCGGTTCGTACGCCGTCAGCAGGCTGAGGTTCTTCGGCAGCCGGCAGGTCAGCGCGATGTTCCTGGCCGTCTACCTCTTCCCGGCTACGCTGCTCGCCGTCCCGCTCTTCGTGATGTTCGCGCGGATGGGCCTCTCCGGCAGCCTCGTGGGCCTGGCGATCGTGTACGTGGCGCAGACCGTGCCGGTCTCCATCTACATGCTGAAGAACTACCTCGTCACCATCCCGCCCTCCATCGAGGAGGCGGCCTCGCTCGACGGCTGCGGCAGGCTGCAGACGCTGCGCAAGGTGGTGCTGCCGCTGGCCGCGCCCTCGCTGATGGCCACCGGGCTGTACGTCTTCATGATCGCCTGGAACGAGTTCCTCTTCGCCCTCCTCTTCCTCGCCGCCGAGCCGGAGAGCTGGACCGTCTCGCTCGGCCTGGCGCAGCTCTCCAACGGCATCGAGGTCTCCAAGACCGTGCTCATGGCCGGTTCCGTGGTCCTCACCATCCCCGTGGTATTGCTGTTCTTCGCCGCGGAACGGCTCCTCACCGAGGGCCTGACCAGCGGCGCGGACAAGAGCTGAGCGAGGGACGAGGCATGCGCAACCAGGCGAGCGCGGGGCAGTTGCTCCAGCTCATCCGCACCGGCGAGGCCACCACCCGGGCCGCGCTGCAGGAGGCCACAGGACTGTCCCGCTCCACCGTCGCCGGCCGGCTCGACGCGCTCCAGGCCGCCGGCTGGCTGCGCGGTGCCGCCGGCGTCTCGACCGGCGGCCGGCCCTCCGTGCAACTGGAGTTCGACACCGGGCACGCCGTCGTGCTCGCCGCCGACCTGCAGACCCGGCACGGCCGCGCCGCCGTCCTCGACCTCGCCGGCCGGCCGCTCGCCGAGCGCACCGGCGAACTGCGCGTCGGCGACGGGCCCGAGCCGGTCCTGGACGAACTGGGGCGCTGGTTCGGCCCGCTGCTCGCCGAGGCCGGGCGGGGCGCGGACGAGGTGTGCGGCATCGGCATCTCGGTGCCGGGCCCGGTGGACTTCGACACCGGGGTCGTCGTGCAGCCGCCGATCATGCCCGGCTGGGACGGCTACCCGATCCAGGACCACATGCGCCGGTCCTTCGCCAAGCACGCGGAGGGCCCCGAGGACGTGCCGGTGCTCGTGGACAACGACGCCAACCTCCTGGCGTACGCGGAGCAGCGCGCCGGGTACGCCGACTGCGCGGCCTTCGTGCTCGTCAAGGTCTCCACCGGCATCGGCGCGGGCGTCGTCGTCGACGGCCGCATCTACCGGGGCATCGACGGCGGCGCGGGCGACATCGGGCACGTACGGCTGCACGACGGGATGGACGCCCTCTGCGCCTGCGGCTCGTACGGCTGCCTCGCCGCCGTCGCCAGCGGGCGGGCCCTGGCCGGCCGGCTCACCGAGCTGGGCGTGCCCGCCACCTCCGGCTCCGACGTGCGCGACCTGCTGGCCGCCGGGCAGCCGGACGCGGTGCGGCTCGCGCGCGAGGCCGGGATGCGGGCGGGCGAGGTGCTGGCCACGGTCGTCACGCTGCTCAACCCCGGCGTGCTCATGATCGTCGGCGACCTCGCCGGCACGCCCTTCCTCACCGGCGTACGGGAGTTGCTGTACCAGCGCGCGATGCCGCGCACCACCGCGCACCTCCAGGTCGTCACGCCGGGGCTGGGCGACGCCGCGGGGCTCGCGGGCGCGGGGGCGCTGGTGGTGGAGCACCTGTACGCGCCGGGACGCGCGGACGAACGGCTGGCGGCCCGCGGCGGAAGCGGGGCGCGGTGACGGCCGGTGCCACGGCTCCGGCGCCGCCGGTACGGGTCGGGCTCGCCGGCGCCGGGCCCTGGGCCCGCGCCATGCACGCCCGGATGCTCGCCGCCGGGCCCGAGACCGAGCTGACCGCCGTCTGGGCCCGCCGCCCCGAGGCCGCCGCCGAGGCCGCCGCGCCGTACGGCGCGGCGGTCGCAGGATCCTTCGCCGAACTGCTCGACGGCTGCGAGGCCGTCGCCTTCGCCGTACCGCCGGCCGTCCAGGCCGAACTGGCCGTACGCGCCGCGGCGGCGGGCAGGGCGCTGCTGCTGGAGAAGCCGCTCGGCCCCGACCTCGGCGCCGCCCGCGCCGTCGCCGCCGCGGTCGCCGAGCACGGCGTCGTCTCGCAGCTCGTCCTCACCAAGCGGTACCACCCCGCCACCCGCGACTTCCTGCGCCGCGCCGCCGCCGCGGACGTCACCGGCGCCCGCTCCTGCTACCTCCACGGCGCCTTCCTCGGCGGCGAGTTCGCCACCGCCTGGCGCCTTGAGCACGGCGCCCTGCTCGACCTCGGCCCGCACCTGCTGGACCTCCTCGACGCCGCCGTCGGCCCCGTCGCCGCCGTCCGCGGCACCGGCGACCCGCGCCGCTGGATCGAGCTGACCTGCGAGCACGAGAACGGCGCCGTCAGCCAGGCGTCGCTGTCCGGCAGCGTCCGGCTGCCCGCCGCCCGCACCCGCGTCGAGCTGCTCGGCCCGGGGGACGAACTCGTCTACGACACGGCGGGGCTCGACCACGAGGAGTGCTGGCCCGTGCTGCGCCGCGAGTTCGCCGCCGCCGTCCGGGCCGGCCGCCCCGGCGGCCTCGACGCCCGCCGCGGGCTGCTCCTCCAGGAGCTGCTGCACCAGGCCCTGCCCGGCTGAAACCGGGCGGTCCCGCGGCGGCCGGCTCGCTTTGGGGACCGGTCCCCGGGCCGCGCGGGACACTGGTGGGGCACGTACCGTCACGAGCTCCGGAGGCCGGCGATGACCCTGCGAGAGAGCCTGGCGCGCGGCGCCGCGCCGTCGCCTCCCGGCACCCTGCACGCCCGCAGCGTCGCCGGCGGCATCCGGGTGCCGCCCGGCGCCGAGCGGGTCGTGCGCTTCGGGCGCGACAAGGACGAGGTCGACCTGTGCGTCGGCGAGGACGATCTGCGCGTCAGCCGCCGGCACGGCGAGCTGTCGTACCAGCGCAGCACCTGGTGGCTGAGGAACACCGGGCAGCAGCTCGTCCGGCTGCCCCGCGGCCGGCTCATGCACCTGAGCACCGAGCCGATACCCCTCGCTCCCGGCTACACACCGCTGTTCGTCAAGGGCTCGGGGCACCGCGAGCACCTCGTCGAGCTGTACGTCACCGACGCCGGCGAGGACGGCCGGGTGCCGCGGCACCGGGCCGAGACGCTGCCGCCCAAGCGCTGGACGCTCTCCCGGGAGGAGCGGCTGGTGCTCGTCGTGCTCGGGCAGCAGTACCTGCAGTACGAGTCGGATCCGCGCCCGCTGTCGTACCGGCAGGCTGCTGAGCTGCTGGCCTTCCTGCCCGGCGCGGAGGGGATCACCAAGCGCGTCATCGAGCACCGCGTCGAGGACGTCCGCCGCCGGCTGGCGCGCGGCGGCTTCCCGTACCAGGTGACCCGGGGCGACGACGGCGGCGGCCCGAGCGACAGCGTCCTGAAGCACAACCTGCTGCGCGGACTGGTGGAATCGACGACCCTGGTGCCGCCCGATCTCGAACTCCTGGACGACTATCTCTCGAGCTGAGCGCCCTTTTCGCCGCATCCGCGCCGCCGACGCGGGGAAGTCGTGAAGACCTCGTGCCCGCGCCGCGCGCAGCCGATAAGTTTCGCCCTGCAGACGGGCGAAAGGAGTCGCGGTGCGCGTGGGTCAGCTTGTCGGCGACCGCTACCGGCTCGAAGAGCTGATCGGTGACGAGGGGCGCGGCGAGGTGTGGTTCGCCGCGGACGAGCAACTGGGCCGCCGGGTCGTGCTCAAACGCGGCGGCGCCATCGGCGAGCGCCCCCGGCTGCTCGGCGTGGCCCGGGCCCAGGCGAAGGCCACCCACCCGCACGTGGTCACGCTCTACGGCGTGGAGTTCATCGAGTCGGGCCCGGACGCCGGCTGCTGGCTGGTGATGGAGCACGTCACCGGCGGCAGCCTGGAGAAGCAGCCCAGGATGGCACCCGAGAAGGCGGCGCGGATAGGGGCGCAGATCGCGTCGGCGCTCGCGGCCCTGCACGCCAACGGCGTCGTGCACTGCGACGTCAAGCCCGCCAACGTCGTCATCACCGACGACGGCACGCCCAAGCTCACGGACTTCGACTCCGCCCAGCGCACCGGCAGCAACGAGACCATCTCGCCGGACCGCCCGCTCAGTTACACCCCCGACTACGCCGCCCCCGAGGTCGTCAACGGCTCGCCCGTACCCCGCTCGGACGTGTACTCCCTCGCCGCGATGCTCTACAAGGTGGTCACCGGCGTCCCCCACGACGAGGACGACGGCGAGGAGGACGAGTCCACCCTGCGCGAGTGGAAGGTCAGCCAGGGCGTGCTGCGCCGCGAGCGCGACACCGGTCCGCTCGCCGGTGCGCTCGAAGCGATGCTCCGCCGCCGGGCCGACCGGCGGCCCGACGCGACCGGGGCCCGCCGGCTGCTGCAGGAGGCGGCCGGGCAGCGCAGCTGGGCGCGCCGGTTCGGCTTCCCCGGCGCCCCGCCTCGGCACCCGCGGGCGACCGCGGCGGCCGGCACCGCGCTAGTGACGGCGGCGGCGGTGGCCGGCGCCTGGTTCTGGTGGCTCTCCGCCGACGGCGACGACGAGCCGGGCGGCACGCCGGGGGGCGAGAAGCCGCGCGCCGGATCGGTCATCGGCGACCAGCGCACCATGGACCCGTGCGCGCTGACCGATCCCGGCGAGTTCGACCGGTTCGGCACGTACGTGGAGCGCGACCGCGACTACGGCAACTTCGACCGCTGCGACGTGCTGGTCTACCCGCAGGGCGAGGACGGCGAACACATCGACGTCCAGGTCGAGTTCGACTCCGGGCCCGCGCCCGAGTCGCCGGCCCCGGTGCGTACCTTCGGCGGCATCGGCATCATCGAGGAGCCGCAGCAGGGCGACGAGTGCGCGCGGGCGCTCGTCCTGCCGGACGAGGCGGACCGCGACGTCAGCATCTGGATCTACGTCGACGGCGGGGCCGCCCGGGACTACGGCGGCGTCGAGACCCTCTGCGACATGGCCGACATCGCCGCCAGGACCGCCAGCGAGACGCTGGGCAAGGCCCGCGCCGAGAAGCGCGCCGTGCCGCGCCGCGACCCGCCGGCGCCGGACGTGTCGCTGCTCTGGCTCGACGCCTGCCGGCTCCTCGACGCCCGCGCGCTGGAGATCGTCCCCGGCGTCGACGCCGGCGACCCCGACGTGGGCTTCGGCAACTGGGACTGCGACTGGTACAGCACCACGCGCGACATAGAGGTCCAGTTGCGCTACGACCGCGACCAGCCCCTCAGCGGCGAGGACGGCAGGGTGACCCGGCTGGCGGGCCGCGACACGGTCGTCTCCCCGGGGTACGACGGCGAGGACACCTGCACCGTACGGGTCGAGTACCGCGAGTACCCCGACGAGAACGGCCAGAAGGCCGTCGAACTGCTCTACCTCACCCTCGACGGCGACGACGAGTCGCCGGACGAGCTGTGCGCGATGGCCACCCGGCTCGCCGAGACGGCCGCGGGAGAGCTGCCGAGGATCTGAGCCGGCACGGCCCGGGCGGTACGCGCAGGCCCGTGACCGGCGGCGGGGAGGGGTCCCCGGGGGCAGGGAGCACCGTGGGGCGGTCGGCAGCAGCCGGCCGCGGCCGAGGGGACCTGCGATGGACCGTATCCGAGGACGCCGGGGATGAGCGGGCGCGACAGCCTGGCCCGCGGCGTGACGCCCGGTCAGCCGGGCACGCTGCACGCGCGTTCGGCCACCGACGGCATAGAGGTGGCGCCCCTGCCCGGGCTGACCGTCCGGTTCGGGCGCGGTCCCGGGGACGAGGGCGCCGGCGGGGACGTCGAGTTGCACGTCGGGGGGCGCGACCAGGGCGTGAGCCGGCGGCACGGCGAGCTGACATGTCTGGAGGGCGGCTGGACGCTGCGCAACACCGGGCAGCAGGCGCTGCGGCTGCCGCGCGGCCGGCTGCTGCCGCCGGGCTCGGACCGGTTGCCGCTGACCGCGGGGTACACGCCGGTGTTCGTCAAGGGCTCCGGCTTCCGGGAACACCTCGTGGAGCTGTACGTGGTCCGCCCGGAACCGGTGCGTCCGGGGGATCTCGCAGGCGCGCCGCCGCCGGCGGCGTGGGCGCTGTCGGAGGACGAGCGGCTGGTGCTGGTGGTGCTGGGGCAGCGGTATCTGCGCCACGAGCCGGACCCGCACCCGCTGCCGTACCGGCAGACGGCGGAGGTGATGGCGTTCCTGCGGCCGGGGGAGCGGTGGGACGCGGCGGAGGTCGCCCGCCGGGTGGAGGACGTACGCCGCCGGATGCCGCCCGCGGCGGGGCGGTCGGCGGTACCGGACGAGGAGCCGCCGGAGCCGCGGGGCTGCACGCCGGACCACCGGCTGCTGACGGATCTGGTGGCGGCGACGGCGCTGGTACCGCCGGACCTGGGGCTGCTCGACGCCGCGGGGGGCTGAGGCGATCCGCCGCCGCGGGCCTCCCCGCGGCTTGTCCGCCGGGTCCCGAGGCGTAACCCGGCTGCCCTCGAAGCCGCCGCCGTACGGCCCTTCGGGGATCACCGCGGGGTCGCGCGGCGTTCATCTTGCGGCCCGACCCTCGGCAGAGCCGCCGCGTCAGGACACGGCACCCGGCACGACTGGGAGGGCGTCATGGGCCACGGACTCCGCCACCGCGACCGCCACCGGCCGGGCGCACAGCCCGCCGCCCGAACCGCGACCCGCCCGCGCGCATGAGCGGCGCCTACGTCCTCGGCGCCGACCCCGGACTGACCGAGCTGCGCCACGCGGATCACCTGCTGCACGCGCTCGCCGGCGAACTGCGGCTGCCGCGCACCGCGTACGGCTGCACCCACCTCGTCGCGGGCGAGCGGCCCCGTATCGCCGTCTCCCTGGCCCTCGCCGGCGCCACCGACGCGGCCGCCGCCTGGCGCTGGCTCACCGCGCGCGGCCACGCCGTCGCAGGGCTGCCCGGCGGCACCCGCCACGGCCCCGGCGAGGCCGCCGCGGCGGCGGCCCGCGCCGCCGCCGAGCACGCCTCGCGCAGCGTCGGGCGCGCGGTGCTGTACCCGGGGGCGGACGCGCTGACCGGGACCATGACGGTCGGGGAACTGCTGGGCGCCTCGGCGATCGAGCAGGTCGTGCTCCTCGGCGCGCCGCACGGGCCGCCGTGGGAGGCCCGGATGGTCACCCGCGGGCACGTGCGCCCGCAGTGGCTCGACGGGCGGCTGGTGCTCGCGGTGATCCCGGCGGCGGCGGAGACGCTGATCCCGTTCGAGGCACCGGCGCCGACGCCGTGCTGCACGGGCCGCTGACGCCCCGGGACCGTACGGGCCGCCCGGCGCGACGCGCCGCCCCCTCCGGTCCGCCGGTCCGTGGCAGCGGGCGGCGGGAGACCGGCCCCCGCCGCCCGGCCCGTCACTCGTCGGCGAAGATCCTGACCACGATCTCGCCGTCCGCGGTGGCGTAACCCCGGTACATGCCCGAGGTGTTGAAGGTGAACGCGAGGTTCTTGCGGGAGTCCAGCGCGATCACCCCGCCGGTGTCGTCGCCGCCCAGCGCCTCCGTCCTGTCGATCGCCGCCCCGGCCGCCCTGGACACCGACCGGCCCAGGTACTCGACCTGCGCCGAGATGGTGTGCGTCACGGCCTCGCGGATGAACAGCTCGCCGGTGCCGGTCGCGGACGCCGCGATGTTGCCGTTCTTCGCGTACGTGCCCGCGCCGACGATCGGCGAGTCGCCGACGCGGCCGACGGGCTTGTTCGTGAGCCCGCCCGTCGACGTGCCGGCGGCCAGGTCGCCATTGCCGTCGATGCCGACGGCGCCGACCGTGCCGGTCTCGCCGAAGTCGAAGTCCGACTCGCCCTTCTTGGCGGCCATCAGGGACTCCCAGCGCCGCTCGGTGAAGAAGTAGTCCTGGGTCACCAGGTCCATGCCGCGGTGCTGCGCGAAGCGTTCCGCGCCCTCGCCGCTCATCAGCACGTGCCGGGAGTTCTCCATCATCTCCCGCGCCAGCGAGATCGGGTTCTTGATGTGGGTCACCCCGGTGACCGCGCCGGTGTCGAGGGTGGCGCCGTCCATGATCGCGGCGTCCAGCTCGTTCTCCGCGTCGGTGGTGAACACCGCGCCCTTTCCGGCGTTGAACAGCGGCGAGTCCTCCAGCACGTTGATCGCAGCCTCGACGGCCGCGACGCTGGACTCGCCGTCCGCCAGCGCCCGTTGCCCGGTGCGGACGGCCTCGGAGAGCTTGGCGCGGTACTCCCGCTCCAGCTCGGGGGTCATGTCCTCGCGCCTGAGCGTGCCGGCGCCGCCGTGGATGGCGAAGACGACGTCGCGCGCCGTCTCGCTGGTGTTGGGGTCGCCCGGCTCCTTCTGGTCCTGGGCGGTGCGGGTACCGGCCGCGGCGGCCGGTGCCCGGTCGGCCGCCGCGCCCTGCTGTGGCGCGGCGGCCGCCCCGAGGGCGGTGACCGGGGTGATCACGACCGCCGCGGCAAGCAGCGCGGTGCGCGCGAGCGTCGATGTCCTGCGAAACATGAGCCGCTCCTCTCGCTGGTGCACACTCCTGGCGGCCGGGCACACCGCCCGGCCGCCGGGGGCGATCATGGCGCCGTACGGGCCGGCTGCCAAGGCGTCGTACACCACCGATCGGGCGGGGCGGACCTGTCAGCGGCGGGTGACGACGACGGCGTTCGCGGTGACGATCACGGCGATGGCCGCCCACTCGTACGGGCCCAGCCGCTGCCCGAGCACGGCCGTGCCGACGAGCGCCGCCAGCACCGGGTTGACACTCATGAACGTGCCGAACAGCCGGGCCGGGACGCGGCGCAGCGTGAGCAGGTCCGAGAGGAACGGGACGGCGGAGGAGAGCACGCCTGCGGTGACGGCGTAGCCGAGGGCCGCGGGGGTCGGCGGGCGGTGGGCCAGGACGATCGCGCCCACGGGGACGTACGCGAGGCCGGAGACGGCCGCTGCCGCCGCCGGCCCCTGGACGCCGGGCAGCCGGCGGCCGACGGTGCGGCCCAGCAGGATGTAGCAGGCCCAGCAGACGGCGGCGAGCAGGGCGAGCGCGATGCCCGCGTAGTCGGCGGCGGGGCGCGGGCGGGTGAGGACGGCGACGGCCGCGCCCGCGGCCAGCGCGCACGCCAGGTCGGTGCGGCGGCGGGTGGCGGCGAGCGCCACGGCCAGCGGGCCGAGGAACTCCAGCGTCACCGCGAGGCCGAGCCCGATCCGGCCGATCGCGGTGTACAGCGAGAGGTTCATGACCGCGAACACGGCGGCGAGACCCAGCACCGGCCACCACTGCGCGCGCGTGAACGTACGCATCCGGGGCCGGCCCACCGCCAGGAGCACGGCACCGGCCACCCACTGCCGGACGGCGACCACCCCGGCCGGGCCGACGACGGGGAACGCCAGCGCGGCGACGGCGGCGCCGGTCTGGTTCGACAGCCCGCTGCCGAGCATCATCGCGACGCCCGCCGCACGTCCCGCGGTCCTGGCGTCCTCCCGCGGGCCGGTGTGCGGGAGGACGGCGGCGGGCTGCGGTTCTGCGGTGGTCATGGCACGGAGCATGCGCGCCCGGTTCGTATGCGCAAAATGCATGCGCGGCGCGTTCTATACGCTGAAGTCATGGATCTGGAGCTACGCCACCTGCGCTGCCTTGTCGCCATCGTGGACACCGGCAGCTTCACCGACGCCGCCATCGATCTCGGTGTTTCCCAGGCCGCGGTCTCCCGCACCCTGCTGGCGCTGGAGCGGATCCTCGGCGTCCGGCTGCTCCACCGCACCAGCCGGAGCGTCACCCCGACCACCGCGGGCGTCCAGGTGCTCGCCCGCGCGCGACACCTGCTCGCCGAGGCGGACGACCTCGTCGGCGAGGCCACCACCGGCCACACCCGGCTGCGCATCGGGCACGCCTGGTCGGCGGCGGGGCGGCACACCGCGGAGTTCCAGCGCCGCTGGGCCGGCCGGCACCCGGACGTGGAGCTGCACCTGATCCGTACCAACTCGGCCACCGGCGGTCTCGCGGAAGGGCTCTGCGACCTGGCCATCGTGCGGACCGGTGTCGACGAGCGGCGCTACGCCCACGCCGTCGTCGGCCACGAGCGCCGCTACTGCGCGATGGCCGCCGACGACCCCTTCGCCCGCCGCCGCAGCCTGCTGCTCGCCGACATCCGCGACCGCACCGTCCTGGTGGACCGCCGCACCGGCACCACCACCGCCGAGATGTGGCCGGAGGCGGACCGGCCGGCGGTGGAGCACACCCGGGACGTCGACGACTGGCTCGCGGACATCGCCACCGGCCGCCGCGTCGGCCTCACCCCGGAGAGCACCGTGGCGCAGTACCGCCGCGACGGCATCGTCTACCGGCCCGTACGCGACGCGCCGCCGGTCGCCGTCCGGTTCGTCTGGCGCCGCCACGACCCGCACCCGGCCACGCACGCCGCGGTCGCGCTCCTTCAGGACCTCTACCGCGAGCACGAGGCGCGCCGGGGCAGCAAGGCCCGCCGGGCGCGGGGGCGTTGACACCGGTGGGGTGAGCGCGGAGACGCGGCGGGTGGGCCGATGTGAACACTCGTGCGCCAGGCGCACGCGGCACCTCGTGCCGGGAACCACGCCGGAGCCGCCCGCCCCCGGGAGGTGCAGCAGCCGTGGCCGCCGGACCACCCCTGGCGCAGCGCCGGACATCCGGCGAGATCTCCGCCGCCCAGCGCGCCACCGCCGTCCGGGACGCCCAGGTGCCCGCGCTCGCCCAGGTGTTCCGCGTGGTGCGCTGGGACCTGCCGGGGCACGGCCGGTCCCCGGCCGGGCTGCTCGCGGCCGGCGGCACCGTGGCGCACCTCGCCCGCCTCGTCCCCGACCTGGTGGACGCCCTCGGCGAGCTGCCCCGCACCGGCCGCCTCGCGCCCGTCGAGCGTCCCGAGCCCGTACTGGCCGCCCTGCTCGCCCACTTCGCGCCCGCCGCGTACGACCAGGGCAACTGGTACGGCCCCGGCTGAACCCGGCGCCGGGCCACCCGTCCCCGGCCGCGACCGCTGTCGTACAGGCGACATGTCGCAAGCCCGGCACGGCAGAGATCGTGACAGCCGGCCCGTCATGACCGAAAGCTTTCCCCGTGCATCTACGACGAGTAAAGCTGCCGGCGCTCGCCACCGCGGGCGCGCTCCTGGTCACGCTGGCGCCATCCGCGACCCACGCAGCCGCCTCACCCGGCGGCGTGACGGTCGCGGACCGGGCGGCCGGCCCCTCGCTCAGCTCCGTCACGCTCGTCACCGGCGACCGCGTGCGGCTCGAGCGCTTCCCCGACGGCCGGCAGGCCGCCACCGTGACGCCACGCGACGGCGCCGAAGGAGGCGGCGGCTTCGAGCAGCTCGAAATCGACGGCGACCTGCACGTCATCCCCACCGACGCGGTCCCCTACGTCGGCTCGGGGGCCGTGGACCGCGACCTGTTCAACATCACGGAACTGGTCGAGCAGGGCTACGGCGACGGGCGCAGCAAGCGGATCCCGCTCATCGTGTCGTACGCGAAGGGCGCCCGCAGCGCCGACGCCGCGGAGCTGCCGGGGGTGAGGACCGGCCCCGCGCTGCCCAGCCTGAACGCCCGCGCCGTCGAGGCCGGGAAGGACAGGGCCGACCGCCTCTGGGAGGCCGTCGACGACGACCGCGGGAACGCCCGGACGGCAGCCGGGCCGAAGCTCGCCGGCGGCATCGAGCGCATCTGGCTGGACCGCAAGGTCAGCGCCTCGCTCGACCGCAGCGTGGCGCAGATCGGCGCGCCCGGGGTGTGGCAGGGCGGCCACGACGGCAAGGGCGTCAAGGTCGCCGTGCTGGACACCGGCGTCGACGCGGAACACCCGGACCTGGCCGGCAAGATCGACGAAGCCCGCAACTTCTCCGACAGCCCCACCACCGGCGACGCCTTCGGCCACGGCACGCACGTCGCGGCCACCGTCGCCGGCAGCGGCGCCGGCTCCGGCGGCTCCCGCAAGGGCGTCGCGCCCGGCGCCCGGCTGCTGGTCGGCAAGGTGCTCGGCGACGACGGCTTCGGCTCCGAGTCCCAGGTGCTCGCCGGCATGGAGTGGGCCGCGGGCGCCGGGGCCGACGTGGTCAACATGAGCCTCGGCACCGACGGGGCCACCGACGGCACCGACGCGCTGAGCCTCGGCCTCAACCGGCTGACCGCCCAGACCGGCACCCTCTTCGTCGCCTCGGCCGGCAACAACGGCCCGAGCTCGGCCACCGTCGGCTCGCCCGGCGCCGCCGACGCCGCGCTCACCGTGGGCGCCGTCGACCGCGACGAGTCGCTGGCCGGCTTCTCCAGCCGCGGCCCGCGCGTCGGCGACCTCGCCGTGAAGCCCGACATCACCGCGCCCGGCGTGGACATCGTCGCCGCCCGCGCGGCCGGCACCGCCATGGGCACGCCCGTGGACGACCTCTACACGGCCGCCTCCGGCACCTCCATGGCCGCGCCGCACGTCGCCGGCGCCGCGGCGCTGATCGCGCAGCGCCACCCCGACTGGACCGCGCAGCAGCTCAAGGACGCGCTGGTCAGCACCGCGCAGCGGCACGACGACCTGACGGTCTACGAACAGGGCGGCGGGCGCGTGGACGCCGCCCGCGCCGACGCGCAGCAGGTGTACGCCACCGGCACCCTCGGCTTCGGCGGTGTCGACGAGGGCGGCGAGCCGGTGCGGCGCGAGGTCACGTACACCAACGCCTCCGACGCGCCCGTGACGCTCGGACTCGCCGCTTCGCTGCGGGCCGCGAACGGCGAGCCGGTCCCGGCCGACGCCGTGGGGCTGCCGGACGGCGACACCGTCGAGATCGCCGCGGGCGGCACCGCGACCGTCCCGGTCACCCTCGACCCGGCGGGGCTGCGCCCCGGCCGCTACGGCGGGTACGTCACCGCCATCGCCGGCGACACCGTCGTGCACACCACGATCGGCGCCGTCCGCGAGGCACCCACGCGCACCGTCACGCTGCGCGGCATCGACCGCTCCGGGCAGCCCGCCTTCGTCAACCCCGTCACGCTCTTCGGCGAGGACGACCGCTACGACGTCGTCACGTATATCGCGAACGGCAGGACGCTCACCGTCGAGGTGCCGGAGGGTGAGTACTTCCTGCACGCGGTGGTCTCCGACAAGATCCCGGGTGGCGGCGTCGACAGCCTCATCGTCGACCCGCAGCTCAAGGTCGACGGCGACCTGGACGTCGTGCTCGACGCCCGCAAGGCCAACGAGGTGAAGATCGAGACGCCGAAGCCGGCGGTGCAGGAAGCCGTCATGAGCTTCTACAGCCACCGCGAGTTCGGCAACCGCAGCATCTCCCACGGGCACATGGAGTTCAGCGTCGACGGCCGCAAGCTGTACGTGACGCCGACCGCCAGGGCCCGCGAAGGGGTCTTCGAGGTCTCCTCCCGCTGGCAGTTGGAGGCCCCGATGCTCACGGGCACCGTCCGCGGGCCCGGGACGCAGGGCCGCGCCGGCATCGAGGCCGTACGCCTGATGGGCCGCTCCCCGGCCCTGGACGGCACCCGGCGGCTTCCCCTGGTCGACGCCGGCGCGGGCACGGAGGCGGACTTCGCCGCCCTCGCCGACGACGGCGCCGACCTCGCCCGCTCGGCCGTCCTGGTCGACGGCGAGAGCCCGCAGGACGAGAACGCGGTCCGCCGCGCCGCGGCCGCCGGGGCGAAGTACGTCATCGTCGTCTGCCCGGAGGACTCGCCCGGCTGGAGCGTGTGGCGGCCCGGCGGCGAACGGCTGCCCGCGGTCGGTGCGATGGTCAGGTACGACGTCGGCGAGCGGCTGCGCGCGGCGTCGGCCGGTGGCCCGGCGACCGTCGAGCTGCGCGGCACGCCCGCCAGCCCGTACATGTACGACGTGATGCAGGTGGCGAAGCAGCAGGTGCCCGAGCAGGTGGTGCACCGGGTGAACAGCTCGAACACCGCCACCGTTGAGACCAGTTACGGCGACTCCGGCGGCAACCCGTGGACCAAGGAGCAGCGCTTCGGCTGGCGGCCGTGGATGGGGACGGCCATCAACCAGTACCAGCGGCACGTGCCCACCCCGCACGAGCGCACCGAGTACGTGAGCGCCGGCGACACCCTCTGGCGCCACAACGTCCACCACCGCTACACCTTCGACACCTTCAACCCGCTGGCCGGCGGCATGATCCAGGAGGCCCGCAGCTACCGGGCGGGCGAGCGGGTCGAGGAGAGCTGGTTCGCGCCGGTGGTACGGCCCGCGATCCCGCGCGGCGTGGAGGGGCTGACCTCGTACCGCGAGGGCGACCAGCTCACCATCCGCATCCCGGAGTTCGCCGACTCGCAGAAGGGCCACTACAGCCGCCTGGACGGCGGCGACTGGGACGGTACCCCGGCGGACAAGTCGTCGGCGGCGCTCTACCGCGACGGCGAGAAGCTGGCCGAGGGCCGCACGGCCTGGGGCGCGTTCCCCGCGGGCGGCACCGGCGGGAAGGGCACGTACCGCCTCGACCTCGCGGTGGACAGGACCACCCCGGAGTGGCGCACGGGCGTGAGCACGCGCACCAGCTGGTCGTTCGCGGCCGACCGCCCCGCGGCGGGTGAGCAGGACCTGCTGCCGCTGCTGCAGCTGGACTACGACGTGGCGACCGACGCGCGGGGCGCGGCGCCCGGCGGGCGGCTGGTGCCGCTCGGCATCACGGCGCGGCACCAGGACGGGCTCGACGGGCGGCGCATCAAGGGGATGGAGGTCTCCACCTCCTTCGACGACGGCGCCACCTGGAAGGACGCCGTGGCGATTCCCTGGTGGGACGGCAGCTACCAGGTCTTGCTGCGGCACCCCGCGGTGGGTGACGACGGCGGCTTCGTCTCGCTGCGCGTGAAGGCGTGGGACGACGCGGGCAACAGCGTCGAGCAGACGGTGAAGCGGGCCTACGCGCTGAAGTGACACCCTCCGTCACCGGTGCGGCCGGAGCGATCCGGCCGCACCGGTGCGGGTGCGCGCCGTGCCGGGACGTCCCCCGCCGGGGCGTCCGCCGCGTCCGGGCACACGTGCTCCGCGGGCGCACCCCGTCGTGCGTCCCCCGCACGGATACGGGTCCCGGGCCCGTGCTCAGCCGGGCACGGCCGTCCTCGCCCCCGCCGTCACGGCAGCCAGTCGCGGCGGGCCGCCTGCCACACCAGCTGCGCCCGGGTGTCGGCGCCCACGCGGCCCATCATGTCCCGCAGCCGGCGCTGCACCGTCCGCTGGCTGATGCCGAGCTGGGTCGCGATCGCCTTGTCCGCCAGCCCGGCCACCACCAGCGACAGCAGATAGCGCTCGTCCTCCGCGAGCGCGGGCCCGGCCGCCCCCGTGCCCTCGCCGAGTCCGGCCAACTCGCCCGCCCCGGTGACGTGCAGCGGCGACGCCGCCGCCCACTGGCTCTCGAAGAGCGCGATCAGCGCGTCCAGCAGCGCGCTGCTGCGTACCACCGCCACCGTCGGCTCGCCGAACCTGCTGTCCGCGTTCGGCACCAGCGGGCAGAGCGCCAGCGCCCCGTCCGCGATCATCAGCCGCACCGGCAGCGCGCTCGCCGCCCGCGCCGCCTCGCCCGCCCGGACGCCCAGGGCGACGTTGCCCAGCATCCCGGGCTCCTCCAGCAGGGCACGCTCGTAGATGACGCGGTAGCGCACCCCCTTGGCGAGCATCTCGAACTCCTCGTCGTTCTCCTCCGACGGCATCGCCACGTGCCCCGCCTTGCACAGCGCCAGCACCTCCGTGCGCGCGCCGTACGCGAGGTCCCGTATCTGCTGCCGGATCGCCGCCACGCCCGTGACGACCTCGACGAGCTGCCGCGCATCGCGGCGCCGCCCGCCGGCCCGGAACTCCTCGGCCAGCTCGGTCACCCCGCGCCTGGCCCGCTCCAGCGCCTCCTGCCCGCGCAGCAGCCGCGGCCCGAGCGCCACGTCCGGCGCCACGGCCACGAAGTGCCCCCCGCCGCCCGGGCGTTGCTCCGGGCCGCTGACCAGTCCCTTCTCCTGCAGCGAGGTCAGCAGCGACTCGGCGCGCCGCCGGTCGAGGCCCAGCTCCGCGGCCACGGACTCCGCGTCCGCGCCGTGCAGCCCGACCAGCAGCCGGTACACCCGTTCCTCCGTCGGTTCGACGCCTGCCGGCTCCAGCATCGTCTCTCACGCTCCTTCCGCACGGGCCCCCGCCGCCGTACGCCCTGTCTGACCAATGGCCGACATGGCGACAAGTCGCCAACGGAAACCGCTTCCTTGGCGCCGGACGAGCGGGTTACAACCCAAGTCATGCATCGTTCGCCCCGGCGTTACCTGCCTGTCCGCGCCGCCGTGCTCGGCTGCCTCGCCTCGTTGCTGGCCTCCGTGCCTTCTCTAGCCACAGCGCTGCCGGAATCGTCAGTGTCACACCCCGCGGCATTCGCCACCGCAACCACCGCCGCCCCGGGGACCTCCACCGCCACGCCGTCCGGTCCGGACGCGCGGGGCGCGGCGGCGGCCGGACCGGGCACCGAAATCACCCTCGTGACGGGCGACACCGTCACCCTCGGCCCCGTCGCCGACGGCCGGCCCACCGTCTCCGTGACCCCCGCGGAAGGCGCCGGGGGGAGCACGTCGTTCACGACCCTGCACGAGGGCGCCGACGTGTACGTCATCCCCGACGCCGTGGCCCGGCTGGTGCCCGGCGTCCTCGACATCGAACTGTTCAACGTCACCGCGCTGGCCGCGATGGACTACGACGACGCCGTCACCGACACCCTCCCGCTGATCGTCCGCGGCCCGCGCCCGCTGGCCGCGCTCGACGAGGCGGCGGACAGCCGCAGGCTGCCGAGCATCGACGCCACCGCCGTCGACGTGCCCAAGGACGCCGCCGCCGGCTTCGCCGGCCGGCTCACCGCTCCCGCCGGGCCGCGGGCCGCGGCCGGGGTCACGAAGGTGTGGCTCGACCGCGAGGTCCGGGCCGCGGAACTCGACTGGAACCTCGGCATGATCGGCGCCCCCGGAGCGTGGGAGAGCGGCCTGAGCGGCGCCGGCGTGGACGTCGCCGTGCTCGACACCGGCATCGACGCCGACCACCCCGACCTGCGCGGACAGATCGCCGCCGCCCGGGACTTCACCGGCAGCGGCTCCACCGGCGACCCGGACGGCCACGGCACCCACGTGGCCTCGATCGTCGCCGGCACCGGTGCGGCGGCGGACGGCGCCCGGCGAGGCGTCGCCCACGGCGCCCGGCTGCTCAACGCCCGGGTGCTGGACGACGAGGGCCGGGGGCAGTCGTCCTGGGTCATCGCGGGTATGGAGTGGGCCACCGAGCAGGGCGCCGAGGTGGCGAACCTCAGCCTCGGCGCGCAGCCGGGGGAGGGCGACGACCCGGTCGCGCTCGCGCTGGAGGCGCTCACCGCCGACACCGGCACCCTCTTCGTCGCGGCGGCGGGCAACCTGGGGCCGTTCGGCGGCTCCATCCAGTCCCCGGGCATCGCGCGCAGCGCGCTGACGGTCGGCGCCGCGGTGGAGAGCGGCAGGACGGCGTTCTACTCCAGCGTCGGGCCGACGCGCGCCACGTTCCGCGCCAAGCCCGACCTGATCGCACCCGGCTCCGGCATCACCGCCGCCCGCTCCGGCGGCGGCACGGCGGATCCGTACACGATGATGAACGGCACCTCCCAGGCCGCGCCGCATGTCGCGGGCGCCGCCGCGCTGCTGCTGGAGAAGCACCCCGACTGGAGCCGGGAGCGGGTGAAGACCGCCCTCATGACCACCGCGGACGGGGAGGCGGAGAGAACGCAGTCGCAGTACGCGGGCGCGGGCATGCTCGACGTGCCCGGCGCCGTCTCCGACACCCTCGCATTCGACCGCGGCAACGTCGACTTCGGCTACCTCCGCTACCCCGGCGGCAGCGAGCCGCGCACCGTCGAGTTCTCCGTCACCAACAACGGCACCGAGCCCGAGCGCCTGGACCTCTCCGACAACTCCCGCGACGTCTACGGCGACGACGCCCCCGACGACCTGCTGACCGTCAGCCCCGCCCGGGTCACCGTGGCGCCGGGGGAGACGGAGACGATCACGGCCAGGCTCGACCCCGGCGCGGCGCCGCCGCGCGTCTACGCCGGCGGGGTCGTGGTGGAGCGCGACGGCCGCGACACCGTCACCCTGCCGTTCAACGCCTACCTCGAAGCGCCCCGGCACGACATCCGGCTGACCGTGCTCGACCGCAACGGCGACCCCTGGGCGGGCGGCACCGTGTGGCTCGCCAACATGGACGACTACCGTCCCGTCAGCGGCGGCGGCTCCCAGTCCGTGCACCTGGACGAGAACGGCCAGGGCACCGCCCGGCTGCTGCCCGGGTCGCTCAGCGTGATGGCGAAGGTCGAGACCCCGGCGCGCGACGGCTCCCCGGCCACGGTCGCCTTCGCCGGCTCGCCCGAGGTCATGCTCGACCGGGACATGGAGTACACCATCGACGCCCGCAAGGCGAAGCAACTGCGGCCCGCGCGGGTCGCGGGGGCGCAGACCGAGGTCGAGCACGTCTCCATCCACTACCAGCGCGGTGACGCCAAGCGGGGCAGCGGCATCGGCGACGGCATCTACGCCGGCGGCGAAGAGGTCGCCGAGGGCCGGGTGTTCCTCCAGCCCACCGGCGGGGTCGAGAGCGGCACCGTGGCGTTCGAGACCCGCTGGCGGCTGAAGGCGACGGGCCCGGCGCACGGCCGGCAGGCGGACGCGTACGAGCTGGTGCTCGGCGGCGAGAAGATCGCCGACCCGCCGGTCTACGACGTCTCCCGCGCCGAAGCCCGCGACCTCGCCAGGATGACGTCCGACTACCGCTCGCTGCGCGGCGGTGCCGACACATACGCCGAGACGCGCTTCGCCTACACCGACCGGATCCACGCCGCGTACGGCCTGAGCGAGCCGCTGGACGTGCCGCGGCGCCGGACGGAACTGGTCACCGCGGGACCGGAAGTGCGCTGGCAGCACTGCCTGCGCGCGCCGTCCGCGGGCGGCCTCTCGATGTGCGGGCCGACGGCGCCGTACGAGCGCGGGGAGCAGGGCGCACCCGTGTGGTTCCGCGGGCTGGCACCGGCCGTGGTCGCCGGCAACCACTACGACGGCAGCCTCAACGTGTCCGTCGACCTCAGCGACGGCGAGCACAACGGGCAGGAGCCGACCGGCGTGTTCGGCGAGCAGAGCCTGCGGCTCTACCGCGACGGCACCGAGGTCCGGCCGCGTCAGCCGGGCAGCGCGTACTTCGACGTGCCGTCCGGGCCCGCGACGTACCGTCTGGAGCACACGTCGCGGCCGGACACCGTGCGGCTGCCGCTCGGCAGCCGGACGGAGACCAGGTGGACCTTCCCGTCCCGCGGGCCCGCGCCCGGCGGCTCGGCCGTCAAGCCGCGGCTGCTCACCGTCGACCACCGGCCGCCGACCCGCGACGACGGCACGCTGCGCGCCGGTGTCCCGCTGATGATGGGGGCCCGGCTGGTCTCCTCCGAGAGCCGGAGCGACTTGCGCGAGGAGAAGGGCACGCTGCGGATGTGGGTGTCCACGGACTCCGGCGGCCGCTGGCACCGCATGCTGGTCGCGCCCACGCCGGACGGCTCCGTGCTGGCCACGGCGCCCGGGGTGCGGCCGCGCGCGGGTGACTTTGTCTCCGTACGCGTCGAGGGCTCGGCCGCGGAAGGCCGGACCGTCGACCAGACCATCGTCGACGCCTACCCGGTGCGCTGAGGCGCACCCGGGGCGACGACGGTGACGGGGGCCGCTGCGTGACCGGCGGGCGCAGCGGCCCCCGACCCCGCCGAGGCGATCCGCAGCGCCTCCACCAGGTCGCGGTAGAGCGCGTCGGCGGCGAGCAGTTCGTCGTGCGTGCCGCGGGCGCGGATCCGGCCGGACTCCATCACCACGATGGTGGCCGCGTCGAACACGGTCGACAGCCGGTGGGCGATCGTGACGACGGCGCCGGCCCGCGCCCGGGTGCGTATGCACGCGTGGACCGCGGCCTCGGTGAGCGCGTCGAGCTGGGCGGTGGCCTCGTCCAGCAGCAGCACGTCGGGGTCGCGCAGCAGCGCGCGGGCCAGCGCGATGCGCTGGCGCTCGCCGCCGGAGACGGCACCGAGGCGGACCGGGCGCTGGCCAGGCTCGTCGACCGCGGCCGGGAGGAAGGCACGCTGGACGGCCGGCTGGACACCGACTGGATCGTCCAGCTCCTCTGGTCGCTGCTCTACGTCGCGTGGCAGCGCAAGCGCGGCGGCGACACCAAGCACAACGCGCTCAGCCTGTGCCTCCACACGCTGCGGAAGTCCGTCGGCGTGCCGTCCTAGCCCCCGCCAGAGATCCGATCAATTCACGCCAGGTGGGTGGATCTTCGCTCCGCGGGGGTGTCGCAGGCGACGATCGATCTGGTAAATATGCAGATCGTGCTGCGTGCACAGGTGCGCCGCGCCGGACGGGTCGGCGCCCGCCGGGGCAGTCGTCGGATGACAGGAGGCCATTCCAGGATGAAGGACTTCGACGGGCTCAAGGCCGTGGTGACCGGCGGGGCTTCGGGGATCGGGCTGGCCACCGCGCGGCTGTTCGCCGAGCGCGGCGCCCAGGTCGCCGTCCTCGACCTCCACCCCGACGGCGTACCCCAGCCCCTGCGCGGCTACCGCGCGGACGTCTCCGACGACGCCTCCGTCGCCGCCGCGATCGGCGACGCGGCCGGCGCGCTGCGCGGCATCGACGTCCTGGTGAACAACGCCGGCATCGGAGCCGTCGGCACCGTCGAGGACAACGACGACGCCGAGTGGCACCGCGTGCTGGACGTCAACCTGCTGGGCGTCGTACGCACCACCCGCGCCGCCCTGCGCCACCTGCGCCGCTCCGCGCACCCCGCGATCGTCAACACCTGCTCCGTCGCCGCGACCGCCGGCCTCCCGCAGCGCGCGCTGTACTCCGCCACCAAGGGCGCCGTGCAGTCCCTGACGCTGGCGATGGCCGCCGACCACGTACGCGAGGGCATCCGGGTCAACTGCGTGAACCCCGGCACGGCGGACACCCCGTGGGTGAGCCGGCTCCTGGACCAGGCCCCCGACCCCGCCGCCGAACGCGCCGCGCTCCAGGCCCGCCAGCCCATGGGCCGCCTGGTCACCGCCGGCGAAGTCGCCGCCGCCATCGCCTACCTGGCGAGCCCCGCCGCGGCCTCCGTCACCGGCACCGCCCTGGCCGTCGACGGCGGCATGCAGGGCCTGCGGTTGCGCGCCCCGGAGTCCGGCACATGAGGATCGCGCTGCGCACGCAGGTCCGCGCCGACCGCATCGAGGAGTACGAGGCCGCACACCGCGAGGTCCCCGGGGAGCTGACTGCGGCCATCCGCGGCGCCGGCGCCACCTCCTGGACCATCTGGCGCAGCGGCACCGACCTCTTCCACGTCATCGAGTGCGAGGACTACGCCCGCCTCCTCGCCGAGCTGGAACACCTTCCGGTGAACGTCGCCTGGCAGGCCCGCATGGCCGAACTCCTGGACGTGGTCCACGACTACACCGACGAGGGCACCGGCGCGGGCCTGCCCGTCGTCTGGGAGCTCTGAGCCCCTCGCACCGACGCACGGCGGACCCGGCCGCGCCGCACCACGCGGCCGGGTCCGTCCGGCGCTCCTCCCCCGGGCTCGCACTCAGGCCGTCGCCTCCTCGATGGCGTCCGGCGTCGTCGTCCACTCCACGCCGCCCCCCACCGGGACCAGCCAGGCCATCCGGGGGCCGGCGACCTGACGCAGGACGGGCGCCGACCACACCGTGTGGGTCTCGGGTTCGGGGCAGATGGCGCGGAGCACGCCGGTACGGCCGGAGGCACGGTCCAGCACCAGCTTGCCCAGCAACGGATGGCGTTCGTGCCCCAGGCCGAGGCCCAGTCTGCTGCTCACGATGCGCTCCTCGGAGGTTCGTACGTGGTCGAGGATGTGCCCCCTCCCGGCGGTGGTCGGCCACCGGGTCCCTGGAGTCGCCAACTGCCGTGCGGCCGGACCGCGGTGGGGGCGTGAGCGCGGTCGGCGTGGCCGGCAGGTCTCCTCACTATGGCCGTCGACAACGGCAGTCCGCAAGCATCGCCCTGATAATTTCAGAATGTATGCGGAACCCCTGTCACCGTCATGCCGTCCGTGACACACTCCCGGGGTAGCCGTGCCGGGAGGTCAGGACGTGAGCGAAACACGCTCGGGTGGCGGCAGCGCCCCGACCGTGCTCCGCATGGTCCTGGGCAAACGGCTGCGGCACCTGCGGGAGCAGGCGAAGGTCAGCTTCGACCGGGCCGCGGAGGCCATCGACGTCACGCCGCTGACCGTGCGGCGGATGGAGAAGGCGGAAGTCGGCCTGCGCATCCCGTACGTGCGCGAGCTGCTGCGCCTCTACGGCGTCAGCGGCGCCGAGACGGACGACTTCCTCCGGATGGCCAAGGAGGCCAACCAGCCAGGGTGGTGGTACAAGTACCGCAACGTCCTTCCCGACTGGTTCCGGGCGTACGTGAGCCTGGAGACCGACGCCACCGTCATCCGCATCTACGAGCCGCACTACGTCCCCGGGCTGCTGCAGACGGCGGACTACGCCAGGACCCTCTTCCGCGTCGGCTTTCCCAACTCCCCGGACGCGGACGTCGAACGGCGGGTGACCCTGCGGACGACCCGCGCCCACCTGCTGACCGCCCCCAGGGCGCCCGCGATGTGGGCCGTGCTGGAGGAGTCGGTGCTGCGCCGGCCCGTCGGCGGTCCCGAGGTGATGCGGGCCCAGATAGACCGGCTGATCGAAGCCATCGAGCTGCCGAACGTGAAGATGCAGATCATGCCGTTCTCGGCCGGGCCGCACCCGGGCGCGTTCGGACCGTTCCACTACTTCCGCTTCGGCTTCACCGAACTGCCCGACATCGTCTACACGGAGAACCTGACCGGCGCGGTCTACGTCGACCAGCCCGAGGACGTCGTCGGGTATCTGGAAACACTCGACCGGATGGCCGTCCAGGCCGATCCGGTGGACCGGACCAGGTCACGCCTGGTGGAGATGCGTAAGGAGTACTGACCATGCGAGCCGACCCCCCCACCTTCCAGAGCGGCATCCCGGCTACCGAACTCGGCACCGAGGGCTGGCAGAAGCCCTGGAGCGGCACCAACGGCGGGAGCTGCGTCGAGGCCAAGCGCCTGCCCGACGGCAGCGTCGCGCTCCGCCAGTCCACCGACCCGACGGGGCCGGCCCTCGTCTACACCAGGGAAGAGATGGTCGCCTTCCTCCAGGGCGCCAAGGACGGCCAGGCCGACTACCTCGTCGACTGAAGGACCGGCCGTCACCCGGCCAACTCGCCGCCCGCGGGCGCGGATCACGGGCGAACGCGGTGGGCACCGTCCCACCGGCCTGATCCGCCCCGATCCGCCCCGCGGAAACCGGCGGACCCCCCCCGCACGACCGCGAAGTGACAGCACGTCAGCCGGCAGCGAAGCGCGCCGCAGGGCAGGAGATACCCGATGGCAGAAGGCCAGTCCACCCCCGCCGAGGGGGCGCTCGCCAAGATCGACACCACCGTGCCGCATTCGGCACGGATCTGGAACTACTGGATGGGCGGCAAAGACAACTACGCGGTCGACCGCCAGGCGGGCGACGAGTACCGCCAGATCGCCCCGAACATCGAGACGATGGCCCGGGCGTCGCGCGACTACCTGATCCGTACCGTGACCCATGTGGCGGGCGAGGCCGGCATCCGCCAGTTCCTCGACATCGGCACCGGCCTGCCGACCTACGACAACACCCACCAGGTCGCCCAGCGGCTGGCGCCCGGGTCGCGCATCGTCTACGTCGACAACGACCCGTTAGTGCTGCGGCACGCCCAGGCCCTGCTGACCAGCACCCGCGAGGGTGTGACCACGTACGTCGACGCCGACCTGCACAAGCCCGAGGCGATACTGGAAGAGGCGGGGAAGACCCTCGACTTCTCCCAGCCGATGGCCCTGATGCTCATGGGGGTCCTCGGCCACGTCCAGGACTACGAAGAGGCCAAGTCCATCGTCCGCCGGCTGCAGGCCGCGCTGCCCTCCGGCAGCTACTTCGTGCACTACGACAGCACGGCGACCGACAAGGCGCTCCAGGAAGCCCAGCAGGGGTACGACGACACCGGCGCCATCCCGTACGTGCTGCGCACCCCGGACGAGATCAGCGCGTACTACGACGGCCTGGAGCTGATCGAGCCGGGGATAGTCTCCTGTCCGCTGTGGCGCCCCGAGCCCGGCACCGACCCGGAGCCGACCGACGTCTACGGCGGCGTCGCACACAAGCCCTGACCCGGGCCCGGCCGTCCGTGCCGGGCCCACCCCCGCTGTGCCGTCCGCCGTGCCGTGCCCGTCGCGCCGCCGGCCGCCGCGCTACGGGCGCTGCCCGGCGGCCAGCATCTCGACGGCCCGCGCCAGTTGGACCGCCCGGTTCTCCTCCGTCCGCGCCCGCAGCAGCCGCAGGATCACCAGGTAGCGGTCCGTCTTGCCGAGACCGTCGAAGAACGCGGCCGCCCGCGGGCTGGCCGCCAGCGCCTCCGCGAGGTCGGGCGGCACCTCGGCGTTCTTCTGCGACTCGTACGCGGCCTCCCACCGCCCGTCCGCCTGCGCGGCACGCACCGCCGCGAGCCCCGGCTCGCGCATCCGCCCGGCCGCGGTCAGGGCCTCGACCCGGTCCACGTTCACCTGCGACCACTGGCTGCGGGGCCGGCGCGGCGTGATCTTCTGCAGGAAATAATGGTCGTCGTACCGTCGGCGCAGGCCGGTGATCCAGCCGTAGCAGAGCACGACGTCGTCGACCTCGGCCATGGTGACGGACGCGATTCCCGACCCCTTCTTGGCGACCTTCAGCCACATCCCGGACTGCAGACCGTGGTGCTCGTCGAGCCAGGACTCCAGCCCGGCGGGGCCGTCGAAGGCGCGGACGGGGGCGCCGTCGGGGGAGTCCGCGCCGGACGCGGGGGTCTCGCTGCCGGGGGATGCCATGTCGTTTCGTCCTTTCGCCGCCGGTAGGGCCACCGTACGTCGCGCCGGTGATCTCCGGGCGGGCCGCGGAGGCGGATGTCACAGGCCGCGGTTAGCGTGGGGGCATGACGACGCACGACGAGAAGCCGGCGCTGCGGCCCGCCCGCCCCGGGGACGCGGCGGCGGTGGCGCGCCTCTGGGAGAGCGCGTGGCGCGACGCCCACCTGGGGCATGTCTCGGAGGCACTGGTGGCCATGCGCACGCCGGAGTCGTTCGCCGCCCGGGCGGCGGCGCGGGTGCCGGAGACGGCGGTCGCGGAAGTCGGCGGCGAGATCGCCGGATTCGTCACCGCCGCGGGGGACGAGGTGGAGCAGCTCTTCGTCGCGGCGGAGCACCGCGGCTCGGGCGTCGCCGCGCTGCTCCTCGCCGAGGGGGAGCGGCGGGTGGCCGCGCGGGGATACGACCGGGCATGGCTGGCGGTCGTGACGGGCAACGCGCGGGCGCGCCGGTTCTACGCCCGGCAGGGCTGGACGGACGAGGGCCCGTTCGACTACCAGGCGGAGGGCGAGGACGGCCCGGTGACGGTGCCCTGCCACCGGTACGTGAAGCCGGTGATGGCCGGGGGCACAGGCGGGCCGTAACGGCCGGGGAGCGCACGGGCCGTGGGCCGTCCGTGCCGCGCTGCTCGCGGCGGGGCGTATCCCTGCCTGATCGCCCGGAACTTCCAGTCCCCCCGTCGCGCCGGTACAACTCCCCGAAGAGGAACGCGCCGACCGCGCCCGCGTCGTGGACGCTGAACCCGGGCAACTCCGCGCCGGAGCCGTCGCCCAGGGGGCATCCGGATGTCGTCGAGCTCCCCGAAGTGCGCGCCGCCGTAGCGGCTCGCCGCCACCACGATGTGTTCGACGTCCGCGGGGATGGCGGGACTCCCCATGTGCAATTGCACCCTACTGCGGCGCAGGTGCCCTTCGTAGAGGAACGCGGCATTCGGCGGCCGGGCCGGCCGGTGGCAGGTGGTCCAGACCTTGCGTTGCTAGTCGGCAACATTCGTCGGTTGATTACATAGACGGCCCTCCTGTCGCTACGATCCCTTCGACCCCATCACGAACGTCAGCAGGAAAGCCGCGCACCAGTACCACGCAACCTCTCGCGTGCGCGTGCCCGAGGTTTCGATGAACATCGCATGGCAGCCGCCGCGGTGCGTCCGCTTAGCCGGTCCGTCCCGCTCCCTGTCGCCCGGCCCCGGCCGTAGCGTCCCCCGCCGCGTCCAGCGCGGGGGGTGGTGATGGCCCGCGGTTCCGGGCGGGGCGGGGAGTTCCGGCCCGTCTACCATCTCGCCGGGCTCGACGACGACTTGCGGGCCGTCGTCGACGACCTGCGCGTCGGCCGGTGGATGTCCATGCGCGCGCTCCTCGGCAGGACCGGTGCCGACTGGGCGGCGCGGACCGCGCGGTCGCAGGTGCTCGGTGTGGTGGCCGCCAAGTCGGCGGTGGTGCAGATCTGGCTGGACGAGGAGCCGGAGAGCGCCGACGCGCGGATGATGCTGGCCCGGGTCGCCGTCGGGCGGGCCGTGCAGGCGCACCGGCAGCGGCATCCCAGCGCCGGGCAGTTGGAGGAGGACGCGCGGCAGGCGTGCCGGGAGGCGGCGCTGCTGCATCCCGGGGATCCCGTGCCGTGGGTGTGCCTGCTGGCGCTGGCCGCGGTCGACGTGCGGCAGCAGCGGCCCGAGCACCGGGTGGCGCCGCCGGAGAACCTGCTGCCGTACGGGCCGTGGGGGCTGCTCGACGAGGTGGTCAAGCGGGACCGGTACAACCGCGAGGCGTACCACCGCGTGCTGCAGCTCTGTTCGGCCGCCGGCGGCTCCCAGGCGTACGCGATGGACTTCGCCCGCTGGGTCGGCTCCTGGGCCCCGCTCGCCTCCCCCCTCCTCGTGCTGCCGCTCTTCGCCCACGCCGAGCACTACCACTTCGAGCGCCGCCGCGGCCGCGGTGACGCGCTCGTCCACCGGCAGTGGTCCCGTGAGGACATCCTGCGCGACACGCGGCGCGCCCTCGACGGCTGGTTCGACGTGACCAACGCCGACGTGCGCTCGGTGCTGGACCTCAACCACCTGGCCCACGCGCTCACCGCCGCCCGCGAGTTCACCGAGGCGGCCCGGGTCTTCACCGCCCTCGGCCCGTACGCCACCCTCCTGCCCTGGGCGTACGTGACCGAGGACCCCGAGCGGCAGGACCTGGCGGAGGCCGAGTTCTTACGCGCCCGCTCGACGGCCCTCGGCAGCGGGTGACCCCGCTCGTCCCCTTTGTCATGTCATGCCCCTGCCATTCGCCATCGGAGGTCCCTCCATGTCACGAGCGCCGGTCAGCGCCGCCGGCACGTCCCGGCGCAAGGACGACGACGCCCATCTCCGCGACCTCGGCTACGAGCCGGAACTCGCGCGGCGGATGGGCCCGTTCGGCAACTTCGCCATCTCCTTCTCGGTCATCTCGATCCTCTCCGGCTGTATGACGCTGTACGGCTTCGGGCTGAACGCCGGCGGCCCGGCCGTCATGATGTGGGGCTGGGTGGCCGTCGGCCTCTTCGTGCTCTGCGTCGGCATGGGCCTGGCGGAGGTGACCAGCGCGTACCCCACCTCCGGCGCGCTCTACTACATGGCCCACCAGCTCGGCGGCCCCCGCTGGGGCTGGTACACCGGCTGGCTCAACCTGCTCGGCCTGCTCGGCGCCATCGCCGGCATCGACTACGGCTGCGCCCTCTTCATCGGCGCGTTCCTCAACCTCCAGTGGGGCTTCGAGCCCACCGCCGAGAAGACCCTGCTGATCTTCGCGGTCATCCTGGTGCTGCACATGACGCTGAACCTGCTGCGGGTGCGCGTCGTCAGCATCCTCAACTCCATCAGCGTCTGGTGGCACCTGGCCGGCGTCGCCGTCATCGTCGGCGTCCTGGTCGTCGTCCCCGACCACCACCAGTCGGCCGGCTTCGTCTTCGGCGAGTTCAACAACGACACCGGCTGGAACAACCCGTTCTACGTCACCGCCATCGGCCTGCTGCTCGCCCAGTACACCTTCTCCGGCTACGACGCCTCCGCACACCTCTCGGAGGAGACCACCCAGGCGCAGGTCAGCTCCGCCAAGGGCATCGTGAGGGCGATCTGGGTCTCCTGGGTCGCCGGCTTCGTGCTGCTGGCCGGGCTGACCTTCGCCATCCAGGACTACGTCGGCACCCAGGAGTCGAGCACCGGCGTGCCGCCCGCGCAGATCTTCATCGACGCCATCGGCGAAGGCGGCGCCAAAGCCCTGCTGCTCATCGTCATCTGCGCCCAGCTCTTCTGCGGCAACGCCGAGACCGCCGCCACCGCGCGGATGGTCTTCGCCTTCTCCCGCGACGGCGCGCTGCCCGGTTCGAAGATGTGGCGCCGCGTCTCGCCGCGCACCGGCGTGCCCACCCGGGCGGTCATGCTGTCGGTGGCCGTCGCGTTCTGCCTGGCGCTGCCGTCGCTGTACTCGGCGACCGCGTACGGCGCGGTCACCGCCATCAACGTCATCGGCATCACCCCCGCCTACGCCATCCCCATCTATCTGCGGCTGCGCGCGAAGAACCGCTTCGTGCCGGGACCGTGGAACCTGGGCAAGTGGAGTTCGCTGATCGGCTGGATCGCGGTGTGCTGGGTGGCCGTGATCACGGTGATCTTCTGTCTGCCGCAGGCGTCGCCCGTCACCGTGGACACGTTCAACTACGCCTCGGTGGCCCTGGCCGCCGTCCTGCTGCTGGCCACCGTCTCGTGGTGGGCGGCCGGCCGGCGCTCGTACAAGACACCCGTCTACGCCGCCGACCCCGAGATGGCAGAGCTCGGCAAGGACCTGGTGTGACGCCGCGCCGGGCCGCCGCGCGAGCGACCGGCGGCGGCCCGGCGCACCGTCCCGACCGCAAACGACCAGCGCTCCGTGAGGTCCGATGTCCGCAACCACTCACACCGCCCACGCCGGGCGCCCCATGCGCCTGCGTACGCACCTTCGCATCCTGGCCGCGGTCGTCACGGCGGCGCTCGCGGCCCTCGCCGCGGTCGGCGCCGTTCGGGAGCTGAACCGGGCCGGAGCCGTGCAGGACTACGCCGACACCCTCGAACGGCTCCAGCAGCCGTCGTTCGCGCTCGTCACCGAGTTGCAGGCCGAGCGCCGGATGACCGCGCTGCACTGGGCCCGCGGCCCGGTCAACGCCGCCCAGCTCGGCAACCAGCAGGCCCTCACCGACGAGGCCGCCTTCGCGCTGCGCGAGCTGGCCGACGAGGCCCCCGACAGCGCCGTCCGCCCGCCGCTCGAAGCCGCCCTGCGGGGCGTCTCCGGCCTCACCGGGGTACGCGAACGCGCCGCCGAGCGCTCCGGGGACCGGGACGAGGCGCTGGAGGCGTACACCCGCGCCATCGAGCAGACCATCGCCGTGCACATCCGGGTGCGCGCCCACAACGGCAGCCTCGCCCAGGGCTCCCGCCCGCTCACCGCGCTGCTCCAGGCCGGCGAGTCACTGGCGCTCCAGGACACCCTGCTGGCGGGTGCGAAGGACGGCCGGCTGACCGCGGCGGACCACGCCCGCTTCGTCCAGGCCGTCGGCGTGCAGCGGTTCGCGTACGGGACGCTGGCCGGCCCGCTGCTGCCGGACGGCGAGAAGGACCGCTACGACGCCGTCACCGACTCGAAGGAGTGGGCGGAGAAGACCCGGATCGAGGACGCGGTGCTCGGCGTGAGCCGCGCATCCGGCAGCCCCGTCACGCTGCCCGCGGCGACCGCCGGGTGGCAGGAGACGTACGAGCACCTCGGCCCGGGCCTCACCGGGCTGGCCACCGCCCGGATCCAGGCGCTGGCCGACGACGCGGAGGACCGGGCAGGCGAGTTGCGCATGACGGCGTACGCCATCGCCGCCGGCGGCGTCCTGCTGGTCGCGATCGTGCTCGGCACCGTGCTGTGGATCAGCCGCGCCATCGTGCGCCGGGCCGAGGAGGTGCGCTCCAGCGCCCTGGCCGTCGCCCGGCGGCAGTTGCCGCAGATGATCGTCAGACTGCAGCGCGGCGAGGACGTCGACCTGTCGGCGCTGCCCGCGCAGGTCGCCGCCGCCGACGAGTTCGGCGAGATCTCCAACGTCGTCGCCCGGCTGGCGGAGGAGGTGGTCGAGGCGGCGCGGGTGGTGCACGAGGAGCGGTACGGCTTCGAGAAGTTCGCCGAGGGCGTCACCATGCGCTCCGTCACCCTCATCTTCGCCGTGCTGCGCACGCTGGACGAACTGCAGCACCGCTACGCCGACACCGACCCCGCGCTGCTGTCCGAGCTGTACGAGCTCGACCACCTCACCGTGCGGGTGCGCCGCCAGTTGGAGAACCTGCTGGTGCTCTCCGGCGGCGCGGTCACCAACCCGCACACCGAGCCCGTGCACATCGCCAACCTGATCGTCGACGCCGCCGGCGAGTCCCGCGGCTTCGCCCAGGTCACCAAGGAGTTCCAGGCCGAGGCGTGGGTGGTGCCGGAGGTGGCGGGGGAGCTGACCCACCTGATCGCCGAGCTGATCGAGAACGCCACCACCTACTCGCCCAGCGGCTACGAGGTCTTCGTCCGCGCCACCCACACCGCCACCGGCGTCGCCATCGAGGTCGAGGACAAGGGGCGGGCGCCGGAGAACTGGTACTTCGAGGCGCTCAACGGGCGGCTGCTGGACGTGCCGCCGTACGCGGTGCTCGCCAAGTCCTCCGACCAGCTCGGCCTCTTCGTGGTCGGGCAACTGGCGCAGCGCCACGGGGTACGGGTCACGCTCCAGCAGGGCCGCTTCGGCGGCGTGCTGGCGGTCGTGCTGGTGCCGTCCGCGCTGCTGACCGGCGCACCGGAGCAGTTGGCGGACCGCACCCCGGTACGCAAGCCGCTGCCGGGGCGCTCCGGGCCGCGGCCCGCGAAGCGGCGCGAGCCGACGGCGGCCGGTCTGGTACGCCGCGAGCCGGCGCGCGGCGGCGGGCCCACCGGTCCGGTACGCCCCATCGACCCGGCGCCCGGGCTGGCACCCGCCCGTCCGGCGGACGACGGCGTCCCGGACCCGGAGCGGCGCCGCCCGCCGGCCCCGGCGACGCCCGCCGGGCCCGCGGCCGAGCCCCAGCCCGCGACCGCGGCCGTCCCGGCGGCGCCCGCCGCCCCCGAGCACGTACGCCCCGAGGAACCCCTGCCCGTGCGCGTCAAGAAGCCCCACCCGGAACCGGCCGCCGGGCCGGCCCCCCGGCTTGCACCGCGATCCCTGCCCGATCCGACCGAGGAGCTGCCTGTCACCGCCACCCCCCAGATCGCCACCGAGCCGACCCCCGAGGCCGAGCCGGCACCGGCGCCCGCGCGCCCCGCCGCCCGCGCCGGCGGGCTGCCCCAGCGCGTGCCCGGCACCAGCATGGCCGGCCAACTGCGCGACGGCAGGCGCCGGCCCGCCACCGCCATGGACCGGCGCCCGCTCGACAGCATCGAGTCGGCGTTCACCCAGCTTCAGGAAGCCCTGACCGACCCGGAGGAAGACAGCGACCGATGAGCAGCCTCAGGCACGTGAAGAACGTCATCCCCGCGAGCCCGGAGGACGCGGCCGTCTTCGACAACCTCCGCGACAACCTGCAACTCGTGCCGGACCTCACCGGCTTCGTGCTGCTCGCCGACGACGGCCTCGCCCTCTGCGGTTACGGCCTGGACTGGACCCGCGAGGACGTCCAGACCATCGCCGCCGCCTGTTCCGGCCTCGCCAGCCTCGCCGACGGGCTGTCGATGCCGGTCGACGGCGGGTCCGTCCTGCATCTGAACATCACCATGGAGCACAGCCACCTCATCCTCACCGCCTGCGGCAACGGCAGCACCCTGGTCGTCTACACCTCGGGTCCCGAGTCCATCGGCCTCGCCATGCGCGAGACCGTCCGCGTCGCCCGGGCGTTCAAGCACCAGCTCGGCGTCGGGTCCCGCAGGACTCGCATCCGGTAATGAGCGCGCCACGGGGAACGCGCAGGACACGGACGTTCGCGCTCACCGGATCGCGCACCGACCGGGCGCCCGGTGAGCAGTTCACCATGCACTCCACGGTCCGCGCCGCCGTGCCGCCCGACGACGCGCGCAGCATCCCGGAGGAGTGGCAGACGATCCTGCGGCTGTGCGCGGGGCCCGGCATCGCCGTGGCCGAGCTGGCGGCCCGGATCGAGATGCGGCTGACGCCCGCCGCCGTCCTCCTGGCCCAACTGCTGGAACAGGGGCTCATCGAGCACAGACCGCCGATGAGCGATCCGGACGCCATGAACATCGACTTCCTCCGACGAATCAGGAGCGGCCTTGAGCGAGCCTGACACCGAGGCCCCGGACGCCGTCTGGGACGCCTACCTCCCGCCCGTGAAGATCCTCGTGGCCGGCGGCTTCGGGGTGGGCAAGACCACGGCGGTCGGCGCCGTCAGCGAGATCACGCCGCTGCGCACGGAGGAGCGGCTGAGCGCGGCCGGTGTGGGCGTGGACGACCTGTCCGGCATCGAGCAGAAGTCGGCCACCACCGTGGCCATGGACTTCGGCCGGATCACCCTGGACGTGGCGGTGCTGATGCTGTTCGGCACCCCGGGCCAGGAGCGGTTCTGGTTCATGTGGGACGACCTGCTGCGTGGCGCGCTCGGCGCGGTGGTGCTCGTCGACACCCGGCGGCTGGACCGCTCGTTCGCCGCCGTGGACTTCTTCGAGAGCCGCGACCTGCCGTTCGTCGTGGCCGCCAACTGCTTCCACGGCGAGCAGGACTACGATCCGGAGGAGATCCGCGACGCGCTCACCCTGAAGGAGCCCACCACCCCGATCGTCCTGTTCGATGCCCGCGAGCGCGAGTCGGTCCGCGGCGTGCTGCTTGCTCTGATGGACCATCTGATCGCGGCCGCGGAACCCGCCCGCGCCCGGTGACCACAAGGAGGCCCGCCCCGCCATGACGACCGTGCTCGCCATCGACCAGGGCACCTCCGGCACCAAGGCCCTCGTCGTCGACCCGGAGGCGCCGGACGGCGGCAGCGGCGTGGTCGCCGTCGCCGAGGTGCCGGTGACGCCCGACTACCTGCCGGGCGGCGGGGTGGAGCAGGACCCGGCGCAGTTGCTGGCCTCGGTGCTGGCCGCCGGGCGGCAGGCCGTGGCGGCGGCGGGCCGGCCGGTGGACGCGGTGGCGCTCGCCAACCAGGGCGAGACCGTGCTGGCCTGGGACCGGGCCACGGGCAAGCCGCTGTCGCCGGCGGTAAGCTGGCAGGACTCCAGGTCGCAGCGGCAGTGCGACGCGCGCGCGGACGCCGCCGAGTGGGTCGCCCGGCGCACCGGGCTGGTGCTCAACCCGTACTTCTCCGCCCCGAAGATGGCCTGGCTGCGGGAGAACGGCGTCCGCGGCGGCGTCGTCACCACGACCGACACCTGGCTGCTGCACCACCTCACCGGCGCGTACGTCACCGACGCGGCCACCGCCAGCCGCTCGCTGCTGCTCGACCTCGACACGGTCGACTGGGACCCCGAACTGGTCGCCCTCTTCGGTCTCGACCCCGCCGGACTGCCGCGGATCACGGCCTGCGACGAGGTGGCTGGCACCACCGCCGCCTTCGGCGCCGAGGTGCCGGTCGCCGGGCTCGTGGTGGACCAGCAGGCGGCGCTCTTCGGCGAAGGCTGTCTCACCGCGGGCACCGCCAAGTGCACGTACGGGACCGGGGCGTTCCTGCTCGCCAACACCGGCGGGGCCGCGGTGCGCTCCGGCTCGGGGCTGACCACCTCGGTCGCCTGGCGGGCCCGCGGCGTCACCCCGTACTGCGTGGACGGCCAGGTGTACACGGCGGCCTCGGCGGTGCGCTGGCTCACCGAGCTGGGCCTGGTCGGCTCGGCGGCGGAGCTGGACGAGGTCGCGGCCGAGGACGCCGAGGGGGTGGTGTGCGTGCCGTCGTTCGCGGGGCTCGCCGCGCCCTGGTGGCGCTCGGAGGCCACCGCGTCGTTCGCCGGGCTGACGCTGGCCAGCCGCCGGGAGCACCTGGTGCTCGCCGTGCTCCAGGGCGTCGCCGCCCAGGTCGCGGAGGTCACCGGGCTGGTCGCCGCCGACCTCGGCGGCCCGCTCACCCGGCTGCGGGTGGACGGCGGGCTGACCCGCAGCCGCACGCTGATGCAGGCGCAGGCCGACCTGGCGCAGGTGCCCGTCGACGTCTACCCCTCGCCGCACGCCACCGCGCTCGGCGCGGCGGCGCTGGCCCGGATGGCGCTGGAGCCGGAGCTGCCGGCCGCGGACGCGGTGCCGCGGTGGACGCCGGGCAGGACGTACGAGCCGCGCTGGCCGCGGGCGCGCGCGGAGGAGTTCCTCGACCGCTGGCGTACGGCCGCGGGCGCGGCGCTGCCGCGGCAGGACGCGCCGGACTCCGCACGGACGTACCCCGCACCGACGGACGCGGGGCCGGGGGACGGCGCGCCGCCGGAGGAAGGCCGCGGCTGAGCCGCCCGCCGCCGGCGGCGTCTACCGCCCGCCGCCGAACCGCAGTCCGGCGAGCACTCCCGCGTGGTCCGACGGCCAGAACCCCGTCGGCGCCGAGCGGTCCGCCTCCCGGTCGCCGACCACCTCCGCCGTGACCGCCCGCACGCCGTCCGGCCGGTACAGCACGTGGTCGATGCGGTGGGAGAGTTCGTTCCCGGCCAGCAGCGACCCGCTCTGCCCCGCCGTCCAGCCGCCGTCCGGGTCGCCGCCCGCCGCGGTCCAGGCGTCCGTGTAGCCGGCCCCGGCGAGGATCCCGTAGGCGCCGGAGGCGTCGGTGGGGCGGGAGTTGAAGTCGCCGGTGAGGACGACGGGGTGCGGCGAGCCGGCGAGCGCGGCGGCCAGCTCGCGGGCCTGGGCGGCGCGCACGTCGGGGGTGCCGAACGCCTCCAGGTGGGTGGTGGCGAAGCGGAACGTCCCGCCGCGCACCGTGACGTCCACGGACGACCAGCCGCGCGGCACCTCGAAGGAGAGGCCGGGGATCCGGGAGGGCAGGGTGGCCTGCGCACCGTACGCCGCGGAGGTGGCGCGCGACGTACGCGGCCGGGAGGAGGCGGGCGGCCCGTCGCGTACGACGATCACGTCCCGGTCGGTGAAGCGCGCCTCCTCGGTGGCCGAGACGGCCATCCGGCCGGTGAAGTTGTCGTTCGCGGCGACGGTCCGGTACGGGGTGCCGCGGGCGGCCAGCTCGTCGAGCAGCAGCCGCAGGAAGTCGTAGCGGACCGTCAGGTCGCCGCCCGCGGGCCCCCTCTCCCAGCGGGCCACCTCCTGGAGCCCCACGACCTCGGGTGCGCGCGCCGCCAGCAGGTCGGCGAGGGCCGCCGCGCGCTCACGGAAGTCCGTCGCCTCCATCGCCGCGTACAACTCGCCGGCGCGCGTGACCAGCTCCCCCCGGCTTCCCGCGTCGAACAGCGGCTTCAAGCCGGCGCCGAGGTAGACGTTGTACGTCGCCACGCCCACGGCGCGCGCCCCGCGCCTGTCGCCGTTCTCGCGCGCCTGTCCGCCCTCCCGCGGCTCCGTCCCCGGCGCCTCGTGCTCCCGCCGTCCGCCGTCCGGCTCGGACGCCTGCCGGACCGGCGCACCGCACCCGGCCCCCAGCGCCATGACCAGCGCCGCCAGCACCACCAGACCGGCCGGCTTCCCACCGCGCCGTACGCACCGCATCGCTCCGCCTCTCCCTCGCACCGCCGGCCACCGGGGACCGTACGCGCACACCGCATCCCAGCATCCGTGACAGCCCCGGGCAAGCATGGTCATGTCCCGACCACGGCCCCTTTACGTGATCGTCCGTCTTGTTTAACGTCACGTCTTCAGCCTCGGCAGCACCACCAACACCACGAGAGCGAAGGTCAATTGTGAAGCTCGTGAGATCCCTGCTGCGGGCGGCGCCCGTCGTCGCGGCCCTGACGGCCGCGGGCATCCTCGCCGGCGCGTCCGCCGCCCAGGCCGCGCCCGCCGGGCCCGACGTCATCGCCCACCGCGGCTCCTCCGGCGTGGCGCCCGAGAACACCGCGGCGGCGACCCGGCTGGCGGTCCGCCAGGACGCCGACTTCGTCGAGATCGACGTGCAGCGCACCAGGGACGGCAAGCTCGTCAACTTCCACGACTGCACCATGGAGCGGACCACCGACATCGAGGAGGTCTACCCGGGCCGGCCGAGTTACCGCGTCTCCGACTTCACGTGGGCCGAACTGAGCCGCCTGGACGCCGGCTCCTGGTTCTCGGCCAGGTACGCCGGCGAGCCGATCATCACCGTCGACCGCGTCATCGACCTCATCGACCGGAGGTCCGGCCTGCTCGCCGAGATCAGCCCGTGCGGGCACTACGACGCGAGCCTGCCCGCCGACCTGGCCGGGCTGCTCCAGGCCAGGCCGGCCTACGTGGAGCGCGCGCTGGCGAACGGCCGACTGGCCGTCCAGTCCTTCGAGCTGGACGACGCGCAGGGCTTCAAGGACCTCATGCCCGAGGTGCCCATCGGCTTCCTCGACGCCGACCGCCCCACCGAGGCCGAGCTGGCCGCCCTGAGCGAGTGGGCGGACCAGGTCAACCCGCAGTACACCGTCACCGACCAGGCCCTGGTCGACCGCGTCCACGAGCTGGGCATGGACATCAACGTCTGGACCGTCGACGAGCCCGGCGCGATGCGCAGGATGGCCGGTCTCGGCGTCGACGGCATCATCACCGACTACCCGCAGTCCCTCACGTAGGGCGTACGGGAGACGAGGCGGCGGCGCGGCAATGGCACACCCCGCCAAAGACCCGCGCCGCCGCTTTGATGGATCTCCACTGCCCGACCCGGGACACACCGGGCAGACTCGAAGGGCAGCGGACGACCAGTCACCCCAGCGGAGGCGGCCCATGACCGGATCGCGGATCCTCGCCCTCGGCCACTACCAGCCCGGGAAGGTGCTGACGAACGACGACCTGGCGAAGTTCCTCGACACGAACGACGAGTGGATCCGCAGCCGGGTCGGCATCCGCGCCCGGCATGTCGCGGCAGCCGACGAGACCGTGGACATGATGGCCGCGCACGCCGCCGCCAAGGCGCTCGCCGGGGCCGGCACCAAGACCGAGGACGTCGACCTCGTCATGGTCGCCACCTGCACCGCCGAGCACCGGGTGCCGAGCATGGCCGCGCGGGTCGCGGAACGGCTCGGCATCCCCGCCCCCGCCGCCATCGACGTCAACGTCTCCTGCTCCGGCTTCACCCACGCCCTCGCCCAGGCCGACCACACCCTCCGCGCCGGCGCCGCGAGCCGCGCGCTGGTCATCGCCGCGGAGAAGCTGACGGGCGTCACCGACTGGAACGACCGCTCCACCGCCGTCCTCACCGGCGACGGCGCCGGCGCCGCGGTGGTAGCCCCAGCGGCGGGGCCCGGCGAGGCGGGCGCCATCGGCCCCGTCGTGTGGGGCTCCGCGCCCGGCATGGGGTCCGCGGTACGTATCGAGGGCTCGCCGCCCCTCTTCGCCCAGGAGGGCCAGGCGGTCTACCGCTGGGCCGTCAAGGAGCTGCCGCCGATCGTCCGCCGGGTCTGCGAGCGGGGCGGCGTCGCGCCTGCCGACCTCGCCGCGATCGTGCTGCACCAGGCGAACCTGCGGATCATCGAGCCGCTCGCGCGCAGCCTCGGCGCCCCGCAGGCGGTCGTCGCCACCGACGTCACCGAGTCGGGCAACACCTCGGGCGCGAGCGTGCCGCTGGCCTTCTCCAAGCTGGTGGCGCGCGGCGAGGTGGAGTCCGGCGCGCCGGTGCTTCTCTTCGCCTTCGGCGGCAACCTGTCGTACGCGGGCCAGGTCGTGCGCTGCCCGTAGCCGCCCGCCCGCCGCGCTCCGGTCAGCCGCCGAGCGCCGACAGCCGGGCGAACTGCTCGTCCGACAGCACCAGATGACGCGCCGCCACGTTCTCCGCCAGGTGGTCGAGCGACGTCGTGCCCGGGATCGGCAGCACGTTCGGCGCCCGCCGCAGCAGCCAGGCCAGCGCCGTCTGCGCCGGTGTGGCACCCAGCTCGGCCGCCACCTGGGCGACCGGGCCACCGGGTGCGGCAAGCGTGCCGACGGCCATCGGGAAGTAGGGCACGAAGGCGATGCCCTCGGCGGCGGTGTAGTCGACGACGGCCTCGTGCTGGCGCATCGCGAGGTTGTAGAGGTTCTGCACGGAGGTGATGGCGGCGATCTCGCGCGCGGCGCGCAGTTGGGGGACGTCGACCTCGGAGAGCCCGATGTGCCGCACCTTGCCCTCGTCCTGGAGCTCCTTCAACGTCCCGACCTGGTCGGCGAGCGGCACGTCCGCGTCGACGCGGTGCAGTTGGAACAGGTCGATCCGGTCCGTACGCAGCCGGCGCAGGCTCAGCTCCGCCTGCTGCCGCAGATACGCCGGCCGCCCCAGCGGCACCCACTGCCCCGGGCCCGGCCGGGCGAGACCGGCCTTCGTGGCGACCACGACCCCCGCCGGGTACGGGTGCAGCGCCTCGGCGACGACCTCCTCGACGGCGCCGAGGCCGTAGGAGTCGGCGGTGTCGACGAGCCCCACGCCCAGCTCGACCGCGCGGCGCAGCACGGCGACGGCGCCGGCCCGGTCCCGCGGCGGCTCCCAGATGACCGCCTCCGACGGGGGGATGCCGGGGTGGTCGGTGAGCCGCATCGTGCCGTAGCCGATGCGGCCGACCGGCATGTCGCCGCCGATGTCGAACGTCGGGCCGGCGGCGCCCGGTACCGGTGCGGTCGGTGAGTGCGTCATGCGGCGACGCTACAACCCGAGGCGGCGCCCCGGCCCACACCGACGCGGGGAGCGCCGCGGTGTCAGCCGGCTGCCTTCGGGAAGAGCGTGGTGAACGGCTCCAGCATCCCCGCCGAGTCACGGACGTAGGGCTGGTCGAACTCCCAGACCAGGAAGAGCAGGAACGCGAGCAGCCCGCTGTGCAGCCCTGCGAGGATCAACTCGCGCACCGAGCGCTGGATCTGCAGCGCGAAGACCATGCCCATGGCCACCAGACCGCCGGCGATCAGCCCGAACCACACCAGCGACGGCATCGTGGGACCCGAGTTCAGCGCCCGCTCGTTGCGGGCCTCCTCGGCCGCGGCGATCTGGTCGCCCAGCGCGTAGGCGGCGCGGTTCTCGGCGTCGGTCTCCGGCGCGTACGCGAAGAGCCCGCGGCGCACCTCGTCCAGCAGCTCGTCACCGCGCTCGCTCAGCCCTTCGCCGTCCTGCATCGCCGGCCACTCCTCGTGCACCGCGTAGCCGACGTACGCCGCGATGTCCGCCCGGATCTCCTCGCGCACCGGGGCCGGGTACTCGGCGAGCCGCTCGCTCGTCTCGTGCAGCGCGAACGCCTCCCGCTGCACCGAGTCCTCCGCGCTGCCCTTCGCCTCCCAGACGCCGGCGATCGCCAGGCCCAGCACGATCGCGTACACCACGCCGATCATCATCGTCATGTACTCGATGACGTCGGGGGTCTCGGTGGGGTCGAACTCCTCGTCGGGGCGGCGGTGCCGGAGGACGGTGATGAGCACGACGACCGCGATGGCCGCGGCCATCGCGAGGGTGAGCATGAGCCATTCGGACACGGGCTGCCTCCGGCGGTCGGGCTGCGGGCGGTCAGGAGCGGTTGCGGGCCGCCGCGCCGGAGCCGCTGAGCGCGGCGGCGGCGAGGATCGCGGGGGCGACGAAGAGGAGCGTTCTGGTCACGGGCGAGGTACCCTCGTCGACTTCCCGGGGCGGCGGCTCGTGGTAGAGGGGCCGCAGCGAGGGCGAAGGGGTGGGGGAGGGGGCGGGGCTCGGCGTGCGGCTGGGCGTGGAGGTGGGCGTCGGCGTCGCCGGTACGGGCGCGGTGGGCGGCTGCGCGGCGGGCTCGGGCGCGGCCGGCTCCGGCGGTGCGGGCGCGGGCGGCTCCGGCGACGGCGTGGGCGTCGGGGTGGGCCTCGGCGTGGGGGTCGGCGACGGTGTGGGAGCCGGCGACGGCGGCGTGGGGGTGGGCGTCGGCGAGGGCTTCTTGCCGCACCCCTGCCGCACCGCCTCCCCGGCGCCCCGCTCGCGCGCGATCCGCCCCAGCTCCTCCAGCGGCAGGTCCGCGCCGACGCGCGCGCACCCGTCGGCGGGCAGTGCCCACCCGCGTACGGCGGCGGTCCGCGGGGCGTCGGCGGCGGCGGGGCCCGCGGCAAGGACGGCGCCGGCGGCCGCGGCCGGGCCGGCGGCGAGCGCCGCCAGGAGCACGGCGGCGCGTACGGCGGGCCGCGCCGCGCGCGGTGTGTTCTCCCGGGTCACGGCCCGAAGTTGCTCCGCGCCGCGCCCGGCTACGCCCCCGGCGCCCGCAATCCACCCGCAGGCGCGTTCCGCCGCGCCCGTATCTCGCACGAACGCTCGTCACTCGCGCCCCGGTTCGCCTCGGCGCACGCCCGGGCCGCGGCCCGTCCGCCCTGCGGGTGGTTTCACGAGTTCTTCACAAACGGGCGATGGCGTGCTGCGGACGGCCGCCCGGATGATCGACGTCATGCCGACATCGCAGCCGTCCGACGAGACCTCGTACGACCGCCGCCGCCTGCGCCAGTGGCTCGACGGGCGACGCCCGCACCCCGGGCGTCGCCCGGCGCGGCATGCTGCGGCTCTTCGCCGCCGCCGGCGGGGCCGGCGCGCTGGGCGCCCTCGGCGCCGCGCGAAGCTCGCCGGCGCCCCCCGCGCCGACGGCTGGGTGCGCTGGTCGGCCGACTGGCGCCCGGAGAAGCCGGGCCCCGCCGACGTACGCGCCCGCGCCACCGACGTGAGCGGCAGGACCCAGCCCGAGCGGACCGTCCCCAACGACCAGGGCTACCTCTTCGACGCGGTCGTCCGGCACCCGGTCACCGTCGTCTGAGCCGCGGGCGGTCTCCCGCGCGCCGGGGGTGAGCGCGCACACTGGTGATCCCCCCGGCACCAGGCAGGAGGCCGCCCGTGACGTACGACCTGGCCGCGCTACGCGCCCGCATCCCGGCGCTCAAGGACGGGACCGCCTACTTCGACGGCCCCGGCGGCACCCAGACCCCGGCCCCCGTCATCGAGGCGATGGCCGCGGCGCTGGCCGCCCCGCTCTCCAACCAGGGCCACGTCACCGCCGCCGAGCGCAACGCCGAGGCGATCGTGGCCGGCGCCCGGGCCGCCCTCGCCGACCTGCTCGGGGTGCCGGCCGACGGCGTCGTCTTCGGGCGCAGCGCCACGCAGCTCACCTACGACGTCGCCCGCACCCTGGCCCGCGCGTGGGGGCCGGGCGACGAGGTCGTCGTCACCCGCCTCGACCACGACGCGAACATCCGCCCCTGGGTGCAGGCCGCCGAGCGCGCGGGCGCGGCGGTGCGCTGGTGCGACTTCGACCCGGACACCGGCGAGCTGACCCCGGGGCACCTCGCCGCCGTGCTCACCGAGCGGACCCGGCTGGTCGCGGTCACCGCCGCCGCCAATCTCCTCGGCACCCGGCCGCCGGTGCCGGAGCTGGCCAGGATGGCGCACGACGCGGGGGCCCTGGTCCACGTCGACGCGGTGCACTACGCCGCGCACGCAGCCGTCGACGCCGCGGCGCTCGGCGCGGACTTCGTGGTCTGCTCCCCGTACAAGTTCCTCGGCCCGCACCTGGGCGTGCTCGGCGCCCGTCCCGAACTGCTGCGCAGCCTCGCGCCCGACAAGCTGCTGCCCGCCACCGACGCGGTGCCGCAGCGCTTCGAGCAGGGCACGCTGCCGTACGAGCTGCTGGCCGGGGCTCGCGCCGCCGTCGACTTCCTCGCCGGCCTCGACCCCGAGCCCGCCGCGGGCGGCGACCGCAGGGCGCGGCTGATCCGGGCGTACGCGGCGATCGAAGCCCACGAGGACGCGCTGCGGTTGCGTGCGGAGGACGGCCTCGCCGCACTGCCCGGCGTCACCCTGCGCTCCCGCGCCGGCCACCGCACCCCGACGCTGCTGCTCACCCTCGAAGGCCGCACCACCGAGGACGCGTACCGCTTCCTGGCCGAGCGCGGCGTCAACGCCCCCTCCGGCTCCTTCTACGCCCTGGAGGCGTCCCGCCGCCTCGGCCTCGGCGACAGCGGCGGGCTGCGGGCGGGCCTCGCGCCGTACAGTTCGGCCGGCGACGTCGACCGGCTGGTCGCGGGCCTCGGGGAATTCCTCCGTACGACTGCCTAGTTCCCCCGCCCCGGATGCGGTCCTACAGTGGCGCACACCACAGCGCCACGGACCCGTCCGTTCCGGGGAGGGCACATGAGCCGCATCTCGGTCACAGTCGACGGCACGACCTACGAGGACGACGTGGAGCCGCGCCTGCTCCTCGTGCACTACCTGCGCGACCGCCTGGGCCTGACCGGCACACCAGTCGGCTGCGACACCGGCAACTGCGGCGCCTGCACGGTCGACGTGGCGGGCGCCAGCGTCAAATCCTGCTCCATGCTGGCCGTTCAGGCGGACGGGACGGAGGTGACGACGATCCAGGGGCTGGCCGGGGACGGCCGGTGGCACCCGCTCCAGCGCGCCTTCCACGAGGAGCACGGGCTGCAGTGCGGCTACTGCACCCCCGGGATGATCCTCGCCGCCCGCGACCTGCTGCGCGCCAATCCGCACCCGACCGCCGAGGAGGTCAGACACGGCCTGGAGGGCAACCTCTGCCGCTGCACCGGCTACCAGAACATCGTGCGCGCGGTCCTCGCCGCCGCCGAAGCCGGAGCGGGGACGGGGACGGACGCCGGAGCCGGCGACGGCGGGGAGGCTGCGATATGACCACCGCAGAGCAGGCGGCACCCGCCATCGGCCGCTCCCATCCGCGCAAGGAGGACGCCCGGCTGGTCACCGGCCGGACGAGCTGGACCGACAACATCACCCTGCCCGGCATGCTCCACATGACGGTGCTGCGCAGCCCGATGGCGCACGCCCGCATCGACCGCCTCGACCTCACCGCGGTGCGCGAACGCCCCGGCGTCGTCGCCGCGTTCTCCGCCGCCGACCTCGACGGCGAGCTGGGCTCCCTGCCCTGCGCCTGGCCGGTCACCGAGGACATCGTGCACCCCGACCACCCGCCGCTGGCCGTCGGCGAGGTGCGCCACGCCGGGGACCCCGTCGCCGTCGTCGTCGCCCGCGACCGCTACACCGCCGCGGACGCGCTGGAGGCCGTCGAGGTCGACTACACGCCGCTGCCGCCCGTGCTCGACATGGAGGCCGCGCTCGCCGGCGGCGCCCCGCTCGTGCACGCGGACAAGGGCACCAACCGCTGCTTCGACTGGCCCCTGGCGAGCGGGGACTACGCCGCCGCCAGGGCCCGCGCCGACGTCGTCGTCACCCGCCGCTACGTGCAGCAGCGCCTCATCCCCAACGCCATGGAGCCCCGCGCCGTCGTCGCCGCCCCCGCGGCCACCGGCGCCGACGAGTACACCCTGTACTCCGCCACCCAGATCCCGCACATCCTGCGCGTCATGCTCGCCGTCGTCACCGGCATCCCCGAGCAGAAGATCCGCGTCATCGCCCCGGACGTCGGCGGCGGGTTCGGTTCCAAGCTCCAGGTGTACGCGGAGGAGGCCCTGGCGCTCGTCGTCGCCAAGCGGCTCGGCCGCCCCGTGAAGTGGACCGAGTCCCGCTCCGAGGGCTACCTCGCCACCCACCACGGCCGCGACCAGATCCAGGACGTCGAGGTCGCCGCGACCCGCGACGGCCGGCTGCTGGGCATGAAGGTCGACCTGCTGGCCGACATGGGCGCGTACCTCATGCTCGTCACCCCGGGCATCCCCATCCTCGGCGCCTTCATGTACCCGGGGATCTACAAGATGGACGCCTACGCCTTCCACTGCACCGGCGTCTTCACCACCAAGACCCCCACCGACGCCTACCGCGGCGCCGGCCGCCCCGAGGCCACGTACGCCGTCGAGCGCGTCATGGACGAACTCGCCGCCGAACTCGGCCTCGACCCCGTCGAACTGCGCCGCCGCAACTGGATCGGGCACGGCGAGTTCCCGTACACCTCGGTGGCGGGCCTCACCTACGACAGCGGCAACTACGAGGCCGCCACCGACAAGGCGCTCGCCCACTTCGGCTACGCCGCGCTCCGCGCCGAGCAGCGCGAGCGGCACGAACGCGGCGACACCGTGCGGCTCGGCATCGGCGTCTCCACGTACACCGAGATGTGCGGCCTGGCGCCCAGCCGCGTGCTGCGCGACCTGCGGTACGCGGCCGGCGGCTGGGAGGCGGCGAGCATCCGCATGCTGCCCACCGGCAAGGTCGAGGTGATCACCGGCACCAGCCCGCACGGCCAGGGCCACGCCACCACCTGGAGCCAGATCGCCGCCGACGTGCTCGGCGTGCCCGTCGAGGACGTCGACGTGCTCCACGGCGACACGCGCATCGCGCCGCAGGGCATGGACACGTACGGCTCGCGCTCGCTCGTCGTCGGCGGCGTCGCCGTGCACGAGGCGGCGGTGAAGGTCGTCGGAAAGGCGCGCCGGGTCGCGGCCCATCTGATGGAGGCGAGCGAGGAGGACCTGGAGTTCACGGCGGGCACGTTCGCCGTCCGCGGCTCGCCGGAGGCGACGAAGACGATCCAGGAGGTCGCCTTCGCGACCTTCACAGGACACGACCTTCCCGACGGCATGGAGCCGACGATCAACGCGGGACACGTCGTGGAGCCGGACAACTTCTCGTATCCGCACGGCACCCACCTCTGCGCGGTCGAGGTGGACACGGAGACCGGGGCGGTCCGCATCCGCTCGTACGTCGCCGTGGACGACGTCGGCAAGGTCGTCAACCCGCTGATCGTGGAGGGCCAGGTGCACGGCGGTCTGGCGCAGGGCATCGCGCAGGCGCTCTACGAGGAGGCCGTCTACGACGACGACGGCAACCTCGTCTCCGGCACCCTCGCCGACTACCACGTGCCCGCCGCCCCCGACCTGCCCGACTTCGTCACCGACCGCACCGAGACCCCCGCCACGTCCAACCCGCTGGGCGTCAAGGGCGTCGGCGAAGCCGGCACGATCGCCTCCACCCCCGCGGTCGTCGGCGCGATCGTCGACGCGCTGCGCCCGCTGGGCGTCACCGACGTGCGGATGCCCTGCTCGCCGGAGCGCGTGTGGCGGGCGATCCAGGACGCCCGGAAGGGAGGCCCGGCATGATCCCCGCGGCATTCGACTACGTACGCCCCGAGTCCGTCGGCGCCGCCGTGAGCGCCCTCGCCGACGCGGGGGCCGCCGGGCGCGAGGCGAAGGTGCTCGCCGGCGGGCAGAGCCTGCTGCCGCTGCTGCGGATGCGGCTCGCCTTCCCCGACCTGGTCGTGGACGCCGGCCGGATCCCGGAGCTGCGCGGCGTGCGCGACGACGGCGACGCGCTGGTGATCGGCGCCCTGACGACCCACCACGAGGTGCTCGCCGACCCGCTGGTACGCCGCCACGCCGGGCTGCTCGCCGCCGCCACCGCCACCGTCGCCGACCCGGCGGTGCGGCACCGCGGCACCCTCGGCGGCTCGCTGGCCCACGCCGACCCCGCGGCCGACCTGCCGGCGGTGGTGCTCGCGCTGGACGCCGAGCTGACCGCGGTGGGACCCGGCGGATCGCGGACCGTGCCGGCGCGGGAGTTCTTCACCGACTACCTGACCACGGCGCTGGCGCCGGACGAACTGCTGGCCGCGATCCGGGTGCCCAAGTACGACGGCTGGGGCTTCCGCTACGAGAAGTTCAGCCGGGCGGCGCAGGCGTGGGCCCTCGTCGGCGTGGCCGCCGCGGTGCGGCACGAGGGCGGGCGGATCGCCGAGGCCCGGATCGGGCTGACGAGTATGGGCCCGACGCCCGTGCGGGCGGCGGCCGCCGAGGCGGCGCTCGCCGGGGCGCAGGCGACGGAGGAGCCGGTCGCGGAGGCGGCGGCGGCCGCGGCGGAGGGCACGCGTCCGGCGGCGGACCTGTCCGGTTCCGCCGAATACCGCGCGCACCTCGCCCGCGTGCTCACCCGCAGGGCGGTGCTCGCGGCGGCCGGGCCGGCGTGACGGGCGGCCGGGACGGGTCGGCCGGTGCCGGAGGAGGCGAGCGCGGTGGCGCGTGAGGAGCCGGCGGGGGAGCCGGAGAGGCGCGGGCCGCACGACCGCGCCCGCGACGCGCGGGCACCGGAGGCCGTGCGGCCCGCGTCGGGGGCCGCACGGCCCGTACCGGCAACGGGCGTGCGGCCCGCGGCCGTCGGGGAGCTGCGGGCCCGGCTGGAGGCCACGGGCTACCTCGCGGACGACGGCCTGGCCACCGCCTGCCACCTCGCCCTCACCCTGCACCGCCCGCTGTTCTGCGAGGGCGAGGCGGGCGCGGGCAAGACGGCGCTGGCCGCCGCCCTCGCCGGTGTCATGGGCGCGCCGCTGATCCGGCTCCAGTGCTACGAGGGCATCGACGCCTCCCAGGCCCTCTACGACTGGGACTTCCCACGCCAGTTGCTGCACCTGCGGGCGGCGGAGGCGGCGGGCGTCACGGACGCGGGGCGCCTGGAGGACGAGCTGTACGGCGAGCGGTTCCTCGTCGCCCGCCCGCTGCTGCGCGCGCTGCGGACGAGCCCGAGCGTGCTGCTGATCGACGAGATCGACCGGGCGGACGACGAGTTCGAGGCGTTCCTGCTGGAGCTGCTGTCGGAGTACGCGGTGACCATCCCCGAACTGGGCACGCTGCGGGCCGAGACCCCGCCCGTGGTCGTGCTCACCTCCAACCGCACCCGCGAGGTCCACGACGCGCTCAAACGGCGCTGCCTGTACCACTGGTTCGCGCACCCCGGCTACGCCCGCGAGCTGGCGATCGTCCGCAGCCGCCGCCCGCGGGTGGCACGGCGGCTCGCGGCGCAGGTGACCGCGGCGGTGCAGCAGTTGCGCGGCATGGACCTGGTCAAGCCGCCGGGGGTGGCGGAGACGATCGACTGGGCGGAGGCGCTGGCGGCGCTCGGCGCGACGGAGCTGGACGCCGAACTGGCGGTGGCGACGCTGGGCTCGGTGCTGAAGTACCGCGAGGACACGGAGCGGGCGGTGGCGCTCGACCTGCGGGGGCTGCTGGCCGCGGCCCGGGGGAGCTGACCGCGGTGGGGGAGCGGGGAGACGACGGCGGGGGCCGGAGTACGGGCCGGGGCGGACCGGACGCGGGCGTGCCCGGCTCCGGCCGCCCGGTCCCGGACCCGGCCGCCGCCGCCACGGGCACGGTCACGGCCGGCGCCTGGGGCGACGGCGTCGCCGTGCTCGTCGGGTTCGCGCGGGCGCTGCGGGAGGCGGGGGTGCCGGCCGACGGCGAGCGGGTGCAGGCGTTCCTCGGCGCCGTGGACGCGCTCGGCACCGCGCGGCGCGAGGTGTTCTGGGCCGGCCGGCTCACGCTCTGCGGCCGGGCGGAGGACCTGGCGCCCTACGACCGTGCGTTCGCCGCCTACTTCGGCGACCGCGCGGTGCCCCCGCGCCCGCCCCGTACCGCACCGCCGCCCCGCGTCCGCCGTACCGCTCCCGCCGCCGTCGAGGCGCCCGGCGACGCCGGCGACCGCACCGGCCCCGCGGCTCCGGCCGCCGCCCGCGCCGGCTCCGCCGAGGTGCTGCGCCACCGCGACATCGCCGGGCTCACCGCCGCGGAGCGGGCCGAACTGCACCGGCTGCGCACGGCGTTCGCGCTCCGCGGCGAGCAGCGCCGCACCGCCCGCCGCCGCCCGGCGCGCCGCGGCGCCGTCGACCCGCGGCGTACCGTACGGGACCTGCTGCGCGGCGGCGGCGAACCGGCGGTACTGCGCCGCCGCGCCCCCGCGCGGAAGCCGCGCCGCGTCGTGGTGCTGCTCGACGTCAGCGGCTCCATGTCCCCGTACGCCGACGCCCTGCTGCGCTTCGCCCACGCCGCCCGCCACGGCCGCCCCGCCCGCGCCGCTCCCGCCACCGAGGTCTTCACCCTCGGCACCCGGCTGACCCGCGTCACCCGGCAGTTGTCCCACCGCGACCCGGACGCCGCGCTGGCCGCGGTCGGCACCGCCGTGCCGGACTGGAGCGGCGGCACCCGGCTCGGCGAGACCCTGCGGGCGTTCCTCGACCGCTGGGGGCAGCGCGGCCTGGCCCGCGGCGCGGTGGCCGTCGTGCTCTCCGACGGCTGGGAGCGCGGCGACGTCACCCTGCTCGGCGCCCAGGCCCGCCGGCTGCACCGGCTGGCGCACCGCGTGGTGTGGGCCAACCCGCGCAAGGCGCGGCCCGGTTACGAGCCGCTCGCCGGCGGCATGGCCGCCGTGCTGCCGCACGTCGACGCCTTCGTCTCCGGGCACAGCCTGGCCGCGCTCGAACGGCTGGCGGCGGTGGTGCGGGGAGCGGCCGACGCATGACGACGAACCCGCAACGAAGGGACCCGCCATGGAGCTGCGGCACGAGTTCACCGTTCCCGTACCGGCCGACGAGGCGTGGCGGGCGCTGCTCGACATCGAGCGCATCGCGCCCTGCATGCCGGGGGCGGCGGTCGAGAGCTTCGACGGCGAGACGGTGCGCGGCACGGTCAAGGTGAAGGTCGGCCCGATCGCGCTCACGTACCGGGGCACGGCCTCCTTCCGGGAGAAGGACGAGGCGGGCCGGAGGATGGTGCTGTCCGCGAACGGCAAGGAGGCGCGCGGCACGGGCACGGCACGCGCCACGGTCACGGGGGAGCTGACCGAGACCGGCGGCGGCACGCGGGTGTCGGTGGTGACGGACCTGGCGGTCACGGGCCGGCCCGCGCAGTTCGGCCGGGGGGTGCTGGCAGAGGTGGGCGACCGGCTGGTGGGGCGGTTCGCGGAGTGCCTGGCGGGGAAGCTGGCGGACGGCGGCGCGGAGGTGGCCACCGACGCGGCCACGGACGCGGACGGGGCGGACGCCGGTGCCGGTGCCGTCCGCGGCCCCGGAGCCGAGCCCGCGTCCGGACTCGCGCCCGCCGTGCCCGCCGTCGAGACCTCCGCCCCCGGGACCGAGCCGCTCGACCTGGTCCGTACCGCCGGTGTGCCCGTCGCCAAGCGGGCAGCCGCCGGCGCCGCGGTCGCGGCGGCGCTCGCCGCCGTCGCCCTGGCCGTACGCCGCGCACGCCGCCGCTGAGTCCCCGCCTCCTCCCGCCCGACACCGCCCCGCTCGGCGGTTACCGGCCTCGCGTGGTACTTCTGTTCTCCGGGGGGAGGAGTGCGGCGCGCCAGGGCGGCGCGGCGCGTACCGGCCGACGAAAGGGAGCAGCGGGGACGATGGCGGCGAACCCGGCGAGCGCGGGCCGCCTGCTGCGCCTCATCCGCAGCGGCGAGGCGCCCACCCGCGCCGAGCTGCAGCGGGCCACCGGGCTCTCCCGGTCCACCGTCGGGCTCCGGCTCGACCAGCTCTTCCGCGCCGGCTGGATCTGCGAGGTGGCGGGCACCTCCACCGGCGGCCGGCCCTCCGCCCGGCTGGAGTTCGACGACCGGCACGCCGTCGTCCTCGCCGCCGACCTGGAGACCCGGCACGGCCGCGCCGCCGTCCTCGACCTCGCGGGCAACTTACTCGCGGAGAAGACCGGGCCGCTGGTCATCGGCGACGGCCCCGAGCCGGTGCTGGCGGAGGTGTGCCGCTGGTTCGGCCCGCTGCTGGCCGAGGCGGGCGAGAGCGCGGCGCGGGTCTGCGGCATCGGCCTCTCCGTGCCCGGTCCCGTGGACGTCGCGGCCGGCCGGGTGGTGGAGCCGCCGATCATGCCGGGCTGGGACGGCTACCCCCTCACCGGGCACCTGCGGCGTACGTTCGCCGCCCGGCTGGGCGGCGCCCCGGACGTCCCCGTCTTCGTCGACAACGACGCCAACCTCATGGCGTACGGGGAACAGCGCGCCGGCTTCCCCGACTGCGCGGCCTTCCTGCTCGTCAAGGCGTCCACCGGCATAGGCGCGGGCGTCGTCGTGGACGGCGGCGTCTACCGCGGCATCGACGGCGGCGCCGGCGACATCGGGCACATTCGGCTGCACGACAGCCGGGAGGCGCTGTGCACGTGCGGCTCGTACGGCTGCCTCGCCGCCGTCGCCAGCGGGCACGCGCTCGCCGCCCGGCTCGACGGCCTCGGCGTGCCCGCGGCCTCCGGCTCCGACGTGCGCGACCTGCTGGCCGCGGGGCACCCGCAGGCGGTGCGGCTGGCCCGGGAGGCGGGGCAGCGGGTGGGCGAGGTGCTGGTCACGGTGGTCACGCTCCTCAACCCCGGGGTGCTGATGATCGCCGGCGAGCTGTCCTCCGTGCCGTTCCTCACCGGCGTACGCGAGTTGCTGTACCGGCGCGCGATGCCGCGGACCACGGCGCACCTCGACGTCGTCACCGCGCGGCTCGGCGACCGCTCCGCCCTCGTCGGCGCCGCCGCCATGGTCGTCGACGAGCTGTACGCCCCGGACCGCGCCGACGCCCGCCTCGCCGCCGCGGACGCCGCCGCGCCCGAGCCCGGAGCGGGCGACTTGGCGGCGGACCACCCCGGTTGATCGTTCCGCGCGGCCGCGGCCGTACGCTGGCTGCCGTGCAACCGGAGGAGGGCCGCGTGTCGGCAATCATCGTCTTCGACCTGGAGTTCACCACGTGGCCGGGGGCGCCGGAGCGGGACTGGTCGGCGCCGGGCGAGCTGCGGGAGATCGTGCAGATCGGCGCCCTGCGGCTGGACGCGGACTTCGCCGTGACGGACGAGTTCGAGACCCTGGTCCGCCCCGTCGTCAACCCGCGGCTCTCCCCGTACTTCAGCGAGCTGACCGGCATCGACCAGGAGACCGTCGACCGCGAGGGCCGCGCCCCCGCGGAGGCGCTCGGCGACTTCCTCGGCTTCTGCGCGGGCCACACGGTGCTCTCCTACGGCAACGACATGATCGTGCTCGGCGAGAACGTCGGCTGGGCCAGGGCCCGCGGCGAGCGGGTCGCGCACGGCTTTCTCGGCAACGGCTTCCTCAATGTGCGCCCCTGGCTCAACACCCTCGCCCCGCAGACCGCTCGGGTCAACTCCGGCCGGCTCTGGCAGGCCCTCGGCCTGCCCCGGCCCGCCGCGGGCGCGGAGCACTCGGCGCTCTTCGACTGCCACTCCATCGCCGCCGCCCTCCGCCACCTCCGCGCGGGGGGCACGACGCTCCCCGCGGGCTGGTTCTAGAGCCTCTCGGCCTCTTCCCGCGGCGCGCCGGGCTCGTACGCTCCAGGCATGACACCACTCAGAGCGAAGGACATCACCGGGGTCTGGGGAACGCTGCTGCTGCCTCTGGACGCGCATGACGCGATCGACCGGGGCCGGCTGGCAGGGCAACTGGACGCGCTGCTGGACGCGGGGCTGCACGGGATCTACGCGCACGGCACGGCCGGCGAGTTCCACACGCTGACCGAGGACGAGTTCGACGGCATCAACGAACTGCTCGCCGAGCGGTGCACCGCGGCGGGCGTGCCGTTCCAGATCGGCGCCTCCCACCCGGTGGCGCAGACCGCCCTCGCCCGCGTGCGCCGCGCCCGTGAACTGGCCCCCGGCGCACTGCAGGTGATCCTCCCGGACTGGCTGCCGCTCGCCGACGACGAGGCCGTCGCCTTCCTCACCCGGATCGCCGAGGCCGCGGACCCGGTGCCGCTGGTGCTCTACAACCCGCCGCACGCCAAGACCCCGGTGTCACCCACGCTCCTCGGCCGGCTGCTGGACGAGGTGCCCGCCCTCGTCGGGCTGAAGACCGCGAGCGGCGACGACGACTGGTACGCCGCCGTACGCCCGTACGCCGAGCGCTGCTCCGTCTTCGTCCCCGGCCACCTGCTCGCCACCGGCATCGCCCGCGGCGCGCACGGCAGTTACTCCAACGTCGCCGCCCTCGCCCCGGCGGGCTCCGTCCGCTGGTACGAGTCGATGCACGCCGACCCGGCCGCCGCCCGGGACGTCGAGCGCCGGCTCGCCGAGCTGTTCCGCCGGCACATCGCGCCGCTCCAGGTCCGCGGCCTGTCGAATCCGGCGCTCGACAAGTTCCTCGCCGCCGTGGGCGGTTGGGCCGACACGGGGGTACGCACCCGGTGGCCGGCCACCCCCGCGCCCGAGGAGGCCGTGCTCCCCGCCCGCCGCGACGCCCGGGAGCTGGTCCCGGAACTTTTTTCTCTCTGATGACAAAGTTATGGACAGGCCCGGACGAAGTCCTTAGGCTCAGCGCCGCACCCGCCCGGAATCCGAAGGTTCTTCCCGCCCCCTTTCGCGTCTGGAGGAACGAATGTCCGCACGGCTGTACCACCGTGTCCGCAGACGGATGACCACGGTGCTCGCGGCGGCCTTCCTCGTCGGCGGGGTCTGGGCCGCACCCGCCGGCGCCGATCCCGCACCCGATCCCGACCGGGCCCCCGGCCCGCAGAACCAGCCCTTCGCCGAACTCCCGCCGCAGGAGCCCGGCGTGACGCTGCGCACGTACGACGTGCAGGTCCCGCTCGAGGAGATCTGCACGCTCAAGCCCGCGCAGACCCCGAACGTCGACAAGCTCATGCCGCAGATCGACTTCTCGACCGCCGGGGACTTCGGCTTCGAGGACAACTTCGTCTCGCACACCACCGCCAACATCAACGTGCCCCAGGACGGCACGTACACCTTCCGCCTCACCAGCGACGACGGCTCGCGGCTGCTCATCGACAACCAGGTCGTCATCGACCACGACGGGCTGCACGGCACCGATCCCCCCAAGGACGGCACCGTCGAGCTGACCGCCGGCTACCACTCGCTCTTCATCGAGCACTTCGAGCGCGGCGGCGGCCAGCAGGTCACCCTGGCCTGGCAGCCCCCGGGCGCCAGTGGCTTCGCCACCGTGCCGAACTCGGTGCTCAGCACCGACGCCGGCGTCGTCCGCGTCACCGCGCCGGGCCGCAAGGAGTGCGAGGGCTACACCGACTCGCCCGGCGACGGCCTGCCGCTGAACAGCGTCCACCCGGACTTCACGCTGACCGACCTGCGCCCGGACGGCTTCGAGCCGCAGGTCACCGCGATGGACTGGCTGCCGGACGACCGGCTCGCCGTGACCACCTGGGGCGGCACCGACAACGTCACCGGCGAGGTCTACCTCCTCGACAACGTCACCGGCGACACCTCGCCGGAGAAGGTGACGGTGAAGAAGGTCGCCGAGGGCCTGAAGGAGCCGCAGGGCATCAAGTACGTCGAGGGCGATCTCTACGTCTCGCAGAAGCACGAGCTGACGCGGCTGAAGGACGAGGACGGCGACGAGGTCACCGACGCGTACGAGACCGTCGCCACCTGGCCGTTCAGCGACAACTTCCACGAGTTCGCCTTCGGCCTGCTCTACAAGGACGGGTTCTTCTACCTGAACCTGTCCGTCGCCATCAACTACGGCGGCGCCACCACCGACCCGCAGCCCTCCGAGAACCGCGGTACGACCATCAAGGTCAACCGCAAGACGGGCCAGATCAGTTACGTCGCCGGCGGCCTGCGCACCCCCAACGGCATCGGCTGGGGGCCGAAGGACGACCTGTTCGTCCTCGACAACCAGGGCGGCTGGCTGCCGTCGTCGAAGCTCCTGCACGTCAAGCAGGACCGCTTCTTCAACCACTACACCAACCCCGACGGGCCGTTCGACGACAAGCCCGTCACCCAGCCCGTGCTCTGGCTGCCGCAGAACGAGATAGCCAACTCGCCCAGCACGCCGCTGTACATGGACAAGGGCACCTTCGCGGGCCAGCTCCTCTTCGGCGACGTCACCTACGGCGGCATCCAGCGGGCCGACCTGCAGAAGGTCGAGGGCGAGTACCAGGGCGCGGTCTTCCGCATGACCCAGGGCCTGGAGGCCGGCGTCAACCGCATCAGCATGGGCCCCGACGGCGCGATCTACGCCGGCGGCCTGGGCGCGGGCGGCAACTGGGGCCAGCCGGGCAAGCTGAAGCACGGCCTGCAGAAGCTGACGCCCGGCGGGAACGAGGCGTTCGACATCGTCTCCATGGACGCCACCGAGACCGGCTTCGAGATGAGCTACACGAAGCCGCTGTCGCAGGAGACCGCCGACGCGCTCGCCGAGAGCTACTCGGTCACCCAGTGGCGCTACGTCCCCACCCCCGAGTACGGCGGGCCCAAGGTGGACGAGGAGGTGCTGCCGGTGACCTCCGCGAAGCTGTCGGACGACCGCAAGAAGGTCACCCTGGAGATCCCCGGCCTGAAGCCCGGCCACGTGGTGCACGTGCGCTCGCCGCGCCCGTTCACCGCCGAGGGCGGCCAGGAGCTGTGGAGCACTGAGGCGTGGTACACGCTGAACAACATCCCCGGTGACGAGGACCGCGTGCCCACCGCGTACGAGGCCGAGGAGGCCCGGCTCGAGGGCGGCGCGAACCTGGCCGACGACCACGCCGGCCACTCCGGCCGCGGCTTCGTCGCCGGCTACGGCACCAAGGGCGCCTCCACCACGTTCGACGTCACGACCGAGAAGGGAGGCACCTACGACGTCGGACTGCGCTACTCCAACGGCCCGAACCCCTTCACCGGCACCAAGACGGTCAGCATGTACGTCAACGGCACGAAGGTGAAGCAGGCGCAGCTCGCGTCCACCGGCACCTGGCAGGAGTGGACGACCAGGACCGAGAAGGTCTCGCTGCGCGCGGGCGGGAACACCATCCGCTACGTCAACGAGGGCGACGACACCGGGCACGTCAACCTCGACATGATCAGCGTCCACCGCAGCGGCGAGCCCGTCACGCTCTTCGACGGCGCGGACCGCTCCGCCTTCCAGCACGTGGACGGAAGGACGCCGGAGTGGCCGCTGCTCGACGGCGAGGCCATGGAGGTCTGCTGCGGCGACATCCGCACCAAGAAGGCGTACGAGGACTTCAAGCTGCACGTGGAGTTCTGGCTGCCCGAACTGCCGCCGGACGTCACCGGGCAGGACCGCGCCAACAGCGGCGTGTACCTCCAGGAGCGGTACGAGGTCCAGATCCTGGACTCGTACGGCAAGGACCCGCTGGCGAACGACGACGCCGCCGCCATCTACAAGAAGAAGGCGGCCGACGTGAACGCGGCGAAGCCGCCGGGGACCTGGCAGACGTACGACATCACCTTCCGGGCCGCCCGCTTCGACGCGGACGGCAAGAAGACCGAGGACGCACGCATCTCGGTGGTGTGGAACGGCGTCAAGGTCCAGGACGACGTCGCCGTCGACGGCCCCACCGGGGCCGGGAAGCCGGAGACGCCGGTCGCCGGCGCCATCCGGCTCCAGGACCACGGCAACGCGGTCCGCTACCGCAACATCACCGTCCAGCCCCTGTGATCAGGCGGTGAGTTCACCGGCCCCGGAGCCCCTGGCTCCGGGGCCGGTTCTCTTCCGGGCCGCGGCTTCACGGGCTGCGGGCCGACCTCGGCACCGGCGTGTGCCCGGGCGGCGCGGGAAAGCGACCAAAGTCGTACCCGCCGCATCGCTCCGCAGACCTTCGGCCGATCCGCCGCCCCGCCCCGCGTCCGTAGCGTCGCCGGGGACCGGCAGGAAGGACGACCGACGATGGATTCCGGAGCACCCGCGATGTCCCGTGACGACCGCGACGGCGGCGAACCAGGCGGTGAGCCCGGGGGCGGCCCCTCCGGCGACCCCCTCGCCAAGCGCGCCGCCGCCACGGTGGGCCCCGGCCTGCTGTACCGCCTGCTGCTGCTCGCCGGGCTGCCGGCGCTCGGCCTCTTCCTCGGCTGGCTCGTCCCGCGCGTCGCGGACGAGGTCGCCGGGCTGGAGTGGGCGCCGATGCGCGGCCCGTTCGAGCTGGTGGCCTCCTTCGACGACGGCTGGACCGCGGTCGCGGGTCCCGTCGTCGGGCTGGTGCTGGGGCTGGCCGGCGGGCTCCTCGTGTACGTGCTGGCGATGCGCGTGACCTTCGAGGGCGACACCGTACGGATCGACAAGGACGGCGAGTCCCGCATCCTGGCCCGCGCCGAGGTCGCCGCCGCCTTCCTGGACAAGGACCGGCTGGTGATCCTCGACGCCGCCTCCCGCCAACTGCTGCGCAGGCCCACCGATCTGGAGCCCGCCGACCTCGCCCGTGGTTTCACCGCGCACGGCTACCGGTGGCTGCACGAGGACCCGTACGCCGGCTGCTACCACCGCTGGGTCCGCGACTCCGCGGAGCTGTCCGCGGCGGCCAACGCCGTGCTGAAGGCCCGGGAGCACGCGCTCGGGAAGAAGAACGCCACCGACGCGGAGGAGCTGCGCGAGGAGGCGCAGCGCCTCGGCTACGTGCTGCGTGAGGAGGGCACCCGCCAGTACTGGCGCCCGCTGCGGCCCGGAGCCGCGGAAGACTGAGCACGGCCCGTACGGCGCCGCCCGCGGGACGGTGCCGTACGGACGTCAGTCGAGACCGGGCAGGGCCGCGAGGCGGCGGTGGTCGGCGGGGGAGTCGCGGCGGTCGAGCCGGGTCTCCAGCAGCCGCCTGGCCGCCTCGCACCGGCCGCCCGACACCAGCGCGAACAGCAGCGTCTCCTCCACCACTTCGCGCTGCGCCGCGCTGCCGCCGACCTTGCGCAGCACCGGCCGGATCGACTCCAGCCGCGCCACCGCGTCCGGCCACCGCTCCTCCAGCACCGCCTCCAGCGCCTCGCAGAGCGGTGCCACGACCTCGCGCTGCACCGGGTCCGCGCCCGCCGCGTGCGTACGGAGCCGGCGCAGCGCCGCCAGGTCGCCCGCGGCGGTCAGCGCCACCGCGCTGTGCATCGCGGTGAACGGCGTCGCCGGCCGCTCCACGACCTCCCGCTCGACCGCCGCCAGCACGCCCTCCACGGGCTGCTCGCCGGTCCAGCACCCCGACATCCGGGCCCGCCAGAGCAGCGACCCCGAGTCCACCAGCGCCCGCACCCCGTTCACCCGGCCCGGCGCCAACTGGGCGAACCAGCGCCGCCGTACCGCGTCCGGGTCGTCGAGCGCCAGTTCGTGCAGCGCGACGTGCCAGGAGAAGTGCGCCCGGTGCGTGGCGCCGCGGCCCTGGTCGCCGATCCAGCCGTCCAGCCAGTCCCGCCCGCGCTCGTGGGCCCCGGTCTCGTAGTGCACGTGGGCGAGCGCGTGCACCGCGTGCCCCGCGGCCGGCTCCACGGCCAGCGCCCGCCGGGCCAGCTCCCCGGCCTCGTCGAAGCGGCCGTCGTCCTGGCGCATGAAGGCCAGCAGCGAGGTGTGGAACCAGTGCCCCTCGTACGCGGACGTGGTGCGCTCCACCAGCCGGCGGGCCATCGCGCCGTCCAGGTCGGTGACGCCGGAGAACGCGATGGTCGGCACGGCGACGCTCAGCGCCAGCGCGTCCCCCGGATACGCGGCCAGGTGCCGGGTCAGCGCCTCGTCGCCGCCGGAGCCGGCGATCCGGCGGGTGACGACCTCCACGAAGGCCCGCTCGCGCTCGTCCGCGCGCTCGCGCGCCGCGCGCTGCGCGTCGGCCAGCGCCCGCGGCACGTCGACGTCCGCGCCGCACTCGTGCCCGACGAGCGCGAGCGCGGCGTGCCCGAGCGCGAAGCCCGGGTCCAGCTCCACGGCGCGGGCGAGCGCGGTCCCGGCGCCGGCGCGGACCTTCAGCAGCCGCTCGAGCCCCGTGCGGTAAGCGGCGGCGGCAGCGGCGTGCGTGGAGACGGGCAGGCCGTTGAGGTCGGTGGGCCGGCGCCGGCCCCGTACCGGCTCGCGCAGCGGCTCCAGCACGGCGGCGGCGACCTCGGCGGCCTGGACACGGATCTCCGGCACGGCGGTGGTCTCCCACAACTCGCCGCGGCGCGCGGCGCCGAGGGTGAACAGCGGCGGGGGAGCGGCGCCGGGGAAGCCGGCCCGTATCGCCGGGGCGTGACCCGGGCGCAGCCGGCCGGCGTCGGTGGCCACCCCGATGCCCAGCGGGCCCGGCGTGGCCGTGCCGTCCGCGAGCAGCCCCCGCCACAGCGGGTCGGCGCACTCCTCGACGCGCAGCCCGGGCCCCGTGCAGTCGACCACCCAGCCGACGTGCAGCGTCCGGCCGCCGCTCAGGGTGACGGCCAGGCCGCCGTCGGGGCCCTCGGCGACGTCCCGCACCTGCCCGCTGTGCAGCCGCAGCCGCCGCGCCGCCAGCGCCCGCTGCACGGACTCCGCGGTGGCCGGGGGCATGCGGTGCCGGTGGACGTTCCAGCGGGAGGCGTCGCGGGCCAGGAAGTCGGCCCGGTCGTCGTCGGAGAGCCGGGCCCACATCGCCTGCGTCAGCGGGCGCAGCCCGTCCACGGCGGGGCGCCAGTCGCCGTGGGCGCGTACGGCGGCGGCCACGTGGCGGCGTACGGCGGCGCGCAGCTCCGCCAGCGGCAGGCCGGGCAGGCCGGGGTCCGCCTGGAGGGGCGGCAGTGCGGTCAGGGCGTGCGGGCGGGGCAGTTCGCCGCCGCGGGAGACGGCGTGCACGCGGCGGCCGGACCGCTCCAGGCTCAGCGCCATGTCCACGGCGGTCAGGCCGGTGCCGACGAGCAGCACGTCGTCGGCGGCGTGGGCGTCCCCGGCGAGCGCGTCGAGGGCGCCGGGGGCCCAGGGGTCGGGGACGAAGCGGTCGCTGGCGCGCAGGGCCGCGGGGGCCCAGCCGCGGGGGCCGGGCGCGGGTCCGGTGGCGAGGACGACGCTGTCGGCCCGCTGGGTGCGACCGTCGGCGAGGCGCAGGGCGGCGCGCCCGCCGGCGGTCCACGTACAGCCCGTCGCCTTCGTCCGCAGCCTGCTCACCGCGACGGTGCCGTGGGCGCGGATGACGGCCTGGCCGAGGGAGTCGGCGAGATAGGCGCCGTAGCGGTGGCGGGAGACGAAGTCGCAGGCGGCGGCGGCCGGCTCGCCGTGGGCGCGGAGCCAGCGCACGAAGTGCGTGGGGTCGTCCGGGTAGCAGCTCATGCCGCCGGCCGGGACGTTCAGCCGGTGCCGCGGGTCGGGGGTGGCGTAAGCGACGCCGCGGCCCGCCTCGGACGCCGGGTCGATCAGCACCAGCTCCAGCGGCGTGCTGCGGCGGATCGCGGTCTCGCAGAGCTGCATCGCGGTCAGTGCCCCCGCGGCGCCCGCGCCGACGACGGCCACGACGTGGCGGGCGGGACCAGCGGCGGGGGAAGACGAAGGCGCGGCCACGGTACCTCCAGCTGAGCCGGGAACGGACTCGTCCATGATCTCGCGTCCCGGGGACCGGTCCACCCCCGGGCACCTGTTGACGCGACGAGGCTACTGCTTTCATAATTCCTAGCACACCGATGGGAATACTAGGAAACAATGGGAGACAGTGAGCGGACCGCCAAAAGCCGGGCCGCGCCGGGCTCCACACAGACGGGCAGGGCCCTTCGCTAACCCGGAGGAGTGCGAAGGGCCCTGCTCCCCCGCTTCCGGCTCCCGCCGCCGCTCGTGCGCCCGCCCGGGTCACGGAAGCGCGCGTACGTGACCGGCGTGCGCTCCCTGAGACCTCCCCGCCGGCGCCAGCGCCGCCGGCGGGGGAGCCCGGGGAGTGCACGGCAACGGACATGCCCTCATGCTGCGTACCGCGCTGGCCTGCGTCAATGGTTTTCCTAGAAAATTGGTCGGAAAACTGTGGAATAGCTGAATGCCTACCCCTGGCCGGGGGTACGGGAGGGCCGCGGCGGGCCCGCTAGCCGGCCGGGTCCGGCGCCAGGCGCAGCGCGGCGATGGTCGTGGCGAGCATCTCGTAGTGCCCGGCGAGCAGCAGCAGTTCGATGGCCCCCTGCTCGTCCAGATGGGTCCGCAGCCGCCGCCAGAGCGCGTCGTCGAGGTCCCGGTCGTGGTGCAGCGCGTCGACCGCGGCGAGCAGCGCGCCCTCCCGCTCCGTCCACCCCTCCGCCCCGGGGCCCGCCTCGACCCGGGCGACGTCGGCGGGGGTGAGCCCGGCCCGGCGGCCGAGCCTGCGGTGGTGCTCGAACTCGTACGCGCAGTCGCACAGATGGGCCACCCGCAGGATCACCAGCTCCGTCTCCCGGCGCGGCAGTGTGCCGCGGGGCATCAGCCGGCCGGCGAACCGCAGCCAGCCGCGGAACAGCCGGCGGTGGCGGCCGAGCACGAGGAAGAGCGCGGGCGGCCGGGTGCCGGCGACGCGGCCCGCCGCGCGGCTGAGCAGCCAGGTGGCCGCGCCGACGTCGCGTCGTCCGCCGGGGGCGATGCGCGGCGCGCTCACCGCGCGCCCCCGTCCTTCCGCGGGCCCGGGTCGCCGCCCGGGGCGGGCCGCCCGGGCGGGCCCAGGACCGCGCGGCGCAGCAGCCGGTGGGTGGCGGAGTTCATCGCCCGCATCGCGAGCGCGTAGAGCGGCGGCGCCGCGCGCTGCAGCCCGTGCGCGGCCCGTACCCGGCCGGAGGTGTGCACCAGATAGCGGTTCCGCGCCACGCCCTTGAGGATCATCCCGGCGACCGCCTCCGGCGACTCCGCCTGCCTGCGGAAGCCCGCCTGGAGCCGCTTGAACGCCTTGCTCTCCTTGTCCACGCCGACGATCTCCACGGTCTCGGTCAGCGGCGTGTCCACCGCGCCCGGGCAGACCAGGCTGACGCCGATGCCGTGCCGGCGCAGGTCGAAGCGGAGCACTTCGGAGACGCCGCGCAGCCCGAACTTGCCGGCGCTGTACGCGGCGTGCCACGGCAGCCCGAGCAGGCCCGCCGCCGAGGAGACGTTGACCAGGTGCCCGCCGCGGCCGCCCGCGATCATCGGCGGCACGAACGTCTCGATGACGTGCACGGGGCCCATCAGATTCACCTCGACCATGGCGCGCCAGTGCCGGTGCTCCAGATGCTCAACCGTGCCCCACGCCGAGATCCCGGCGATGTTCATCACGACGTCCATCGGCCCGTCCGCCGCGGCGTGCACCTCGTCGGCCACGGCCCGTACGGCGTCGAGGTCGGCGATGTCGGCGGCGCCCGCGTAGCGCACGGTCCCGCCCCGGGCGCGTATCCGCGCGGCGGTGGCGTCGAGGCGGTCCCCGTCCAGGTCGGTGAGGTACAGCTCCGCGCCGCGGTCCGCGGCCAGCGCGGCGGTGGCGCGGCCGATGCCGCCCGCCGCGCCGGTGACGAAGATCCGCCGTCCCGTCAGGTCACTCAGCCCCGGTCGCTTCATCTACCGCACGGTAACGTCCCGCGCCCGCGACCGGAACGGGGCGTGCGGTCACCGGTGCCCGCGGGCCGCGCCGCGGCGGCCCGCGGGGTCGCCGGTGCTACGCGGCCGGGTCCAGCCGCTGGACCGGCCCGCCGAGGTCCAGCACGTACAGCTCGCCGTCGCCGCCCTGGACGAAGGAGATCACCTCGCCGCCGCTGACGCCGAGGTCGCTCTCGCCGGTGACCTCGCCGTTCTCGACGTCGAGCGCGCGGACGGTGCCGTCGCAGTAGTCGCTGAACAGGTACTGGCCCGCCAGGTCCGGGATCGCCTCGCCGCGGTAGACGAAGCCGCCGGTGACCGAGCAGCCGAGCCCGTCGCGGCCGTACTCGTGCACCGGGGGCACGTGGTTCGCCGGCTCCTCGCCGTCGAAGACCTCCGAGCCCTCCATCCGGCCCCAGCCGTAGTTCTCGCCGCCGGCGCTGTCCGCCGGGGCGTAGTCGATCTCCTCGACCCGGTTCTGCCCGACGTCGCCGATCCACAGGTCGCCGGTCTCGGCGTCGAAGGAGAACCGCCAGGGGTTGCGCAGCCCGTACGCCCAGATCTCGTCCCGTGCGTCCGCGTCGTCCACGAAGGGGTTGTCCTCGGGGATCGCGTACGGGTCGCCGCCGCCCGGGTCGATCCGCAGCAGCTTGCCGAGCAGCGTGTCCAGGTTCTGGCCGTAGTCGTGCGGGTCGCCGCCCGCGCCGCCGTCGCCGAGGGCGATGTACAGCATCCCGTCGGGGCCGAAGGCGATCTGGCCGCCGTTGTGGTTGGCGTACGGCTGCTCCTGGGTGAGGACGGTGCGCCGCGAGCCGGGGTCGGGTGCGCCGTCGGCGACGGCGAACTCGTCGACGGTGCTGGTGCCCTCCCGGTCCGTGAAGGAGACGTAGAAGTGCTCGAACTCCGGGTCGAAGGCGATGCCGAGCAGCCCGCGCTCGCCGTTCGTCGTGGTGTCGTCCGAGATGTCCAGCACGGGCTCGCCGAGGCCGGAGTCGGTGAGGACGCGGACGGTGCCGGCGCGTTCGGCGATCCAGACCGTGTCGCCCGGGCCCGCGGTGCCGGCGCTCGGGTTCTTCGCCTCGGCCACGGTGGTGAGTTCGACCGCCGCCTGCCGGGACTTCGCGGGCGGGTCCGCGCTGGCCGCGGAGAGGGCGGCGCCGGAGACGGCGAGGCAGAACCCGGCGGCGATCGCCGAGATGGTACGCACTCTCATGGTGACCCTCCTGGGGTGGGGTTGAGGGTGTGGGGGAACGGTGCGTGCGCTCGCACGGTCGGGGCGATGCCCCTGGTCCGCAGGAGGATAACCCGCGCGCCGTTCCCGTTGAATACCGCAACCTCGCCCCGGGGGAGGGGAGTCCGGGCCGCCGTCCGCCCCGCCGGGCGGTGCCCGGGAGCCGGACGGCGGTTGCCTACGGAGGTGAAGCGCCGCGCGCCGCGGGGAACTTCGTACCGCGGGAGGGGCAGGACGTGTCCCGCGGGCCGCCGCGGCGCGCGCCGCCGTCTCTCAGAGCTTCCCGGCGCCGGCCCCGCCGGTCACGGTGCTCTTGACGCTCTGCGCGGGCTGCACGGAGTAGGAGTACGGGATGCCCGCGACGGAGCCGCCGGCCTCGCCGGTGCCGGAGTTCTGGAAGTGGTTGCCGCGGGCCTCGATGGTGCCGGGTCCCGAGCTGGCCTCGCCGAGGTGGAAGGGGTCCTCGGTGTTCTCGAAGTAGTTGCCCTCGATCAGCACGCCGGCGTCCTCGGTGGAGGCGACGCCGTACGAGCCGATGTCGTCGTAGTAGTTGTTGAGCACGTGCACCGGGTTGCCGAAGCGGACCCGAGGGTTGCGCTGGTTGGTGCCGTCGAACCAGTTGAAGGCATACGTGACGTGCAGGGCGTCGGCGTCCTCGCCGGCGTTGGAGTCGCTGTGGCCGAGCAGCGCGTTCTTGTCCTGGCCGTGGAAGTGGTTCCACGAGACCGTGATGCCGTCCGACGCGCGCTTGATGTCCAGGTTGCCGTCGCTCGCGTCCGTCAGCGTGTTGTGGTCCAGCCAGACGTCCGTGGAGTACTGGACGTTGACGTTGTCGTCGTCGCTGCCCGAGATCGTCAGGTTCTGCACGATGACGTTGCTGACCTCGCTGATGTTCAGCCCGCCGCCGCCGGTGATGCGGCCGTTGCCGCCGACGCCGACGACGGTCTTGTCGGACGCGATCTTGGTCATGCCGCCGAGCTGGATGGTGCCGTCGACCTGGACGATCCGCGGTCCGTCGCTCTGCACCGCGGCGGTGAACGCGGCCGCGTCCGACACCCTCACGGTCGGGCCGCCGGCCCCGCCGGTGGTGCCGGCGCCGAAGCCGATCGGGGCGGCCGCGGCCGCGGCGGGCTCGTCGGCCAGCGCGCCCGGGACGAGCAGGGCGGCGGTGGCGGCGGCGGTCGCGGCCGCGGTGGCGACGACGGACATGGTGCGGGGCTTCCTCCTGTGCGTGCGCATGTGCTGCTCTCCGTCCGGTACGTGTGCGGGTGGGGGGATGCGCGCCCGCGTGGCGGCGGCACGCTCCGGCCGTGGGTTGCCGCCGGACGGCGGGAGGTTGCCGCTCGCGGTGCCGGAGCGGAGCAGGCGAGCCCCGGGCGCCGCAACGGGACTCCGGCGGGACCGGGGAGCGGAGCGCCCGGTGCCTACCGGCCGGAGGGCGGCTCCTCGGGCGCCGCGGTGCTCTGCCGTACCACCAGCCGGGTGGCCAGCTCCATGCGCAGCGCCCCCTTGCCGGGCTCGCGCGGGCGCAGCAGCATCTGCGCCGCCTCCTCCGCCATCTGCCGCAGCGGCTGGTGGACGGTGGTGAGCGCGGGGCTGGACCACTGGGCCAGGGGCACGTCGTCGTAGCCGACGACGGACAGCTCGTCCGGCACGCTCAGCCCCTTCAGCCTGGCCGCCTCCAGCACCCCGAGGGCCTGGAGGTCGCTGCCGGCGAACACGGCGGTGGGCCGGCCGGGCCCGTCGAGCAGCTCCATGGCGTGGTCGAAGCCGCCCTGGACGTGGAAGTCGCCGAAGCGGACCTGCGCCGGGTCGACGTCGAGTCCTGCCATGGCCATCGCCGAGCGGTAGCCGTCGAGCCGGGCGAGGGAACACATCATGTCCTCGGGGCCGGTGATGATGGCGATCCGCCGGTGGCCGCGCTCGATGAGGTGGCGGGTGGCGGCCATGCCGCCGGCCCAGTTGGCGGAGCCGACGGAGGGCACGTCGGGCTCGGGGTCGCCCGCCGGGTCGACGATGACGAACGGGATGGCGCGCGAGCGCAGTTGCTTCTTCACCCGGTCGGGCAGCGTGGAGAAGACGAGCACCACGCCCAGCGGGCGGCGGCGCAGGACGCCCTCGATCCAGTCGGGGTCCGGCGCGTGCCGCGTGCCGCTCTCGGTGAGGACGACGCTCGCGTGGTTCTGCTTGGCGACGTTCTCCACGCCGCGGATCAGCTCCATCGCCCAGACGCTCTCCAGCTCGTGGAAGACCAGCTCGATGAGCGGCGCCTGCGGGGCGGCCTGGGCCCGGCGGCGGTAGCCGTGGGTCTCCAGCAGTTGCTCGACTTTCGAGCGCGTAGGCCGAGAGACATCGGACCGCCCGTTGAGAACTTTCGAAACCGTCGAGAGGGAGACCCCGGCCTGAGTCGCCACCTCGGCCAGGGTCACACGGCCGTCCACATCGTCGTCTTCACGCATGGTTCGAAGGATAAGGCACGGTCAGCGGTAACGGTTTGGTCGCGCGTCCGCAGGCCCGTTGACCGTCTGCGGTCGCTCGCCTTACTGTCCAGCCCTACATCGACTTTCGGTGATCTGGACGAAATTTTCGAGAGGCGTGCGTATGAAGACTCGAAGGCGGATGCCCCGCATACTCGCCGGCGGCGTGGCGCTGGGGCTCACGCTGACCCTGGCGGCCTGCGGTGACGACGGCGGATCGGCCTCCGGCGAGAACGAGTTCACCGTCCTCGTCTACGGCGACGCCACCAACAAGGTGGAGAAGAAGCTCGTCGACGAGTTCAACAAGACGTCCGAGGTCAAGGCCCGTCTGGACACCATCCCGGGCGCCGACTACCAGCAGAAGCTGCAGACGATCATCAGCACCCCGCAGGCCCCCGACGTCTTCTTTCACTGGGGCGGCGGCAGCATCAAGCCGTTCGTCGACGCCGACCTGCTGCTGCCCCTCGACGACTTCATCAAGAAGGACCCGGGCCTGAAGGACAACTTCCTGCCGTCGGTCTTCGACGCCTCGGTGGTGGACGGCAAGGCGTACGGCGTCCCGATGCGCGGCACGCAGCCGGTGATGCTCTTCCACAACAAGAAGGTGCTGGCCGACGCCGGCGTGGAGCCGCCCGAGACCTGGGACGACCTGCTGGCCGCGGTGGCGGAGCTGAAGGACGCGGGCGTCACCCCCATCGCGCTCGGCGGCGGTGACATGTGGCCCACCCAGATGTGGTTCCAGTACCTCTACGACCGCATCGCCGGCCCCGAGCTGTTCCAGCAGGCGCTGGACGGTGACAAGGAGGCGTGGGCGAGCGAGGACAGCCGGCGGGCGCTCGGCATGATCCGCGAACTCGTCGACGCCGGCGCGTTCGGGGACACGTACGACTCGGTGAAGTTCACCAACAACGGCTCGCCCCAGCTCGTCGCGTCCGGCAAGGCAGGCTTCGAGCTGATGGGCTCCTGGTACTACTCCACCCAGCAGAGCCTGAACGAGGAGTTCGCCGCCGAGGACCTCGGCTACAGCGCCTTCCCGTCCGTCGACGGCGGCAAGGGCGACCCGGCGAACCTCGCGGGCAACACCAACAACTACTACTCGGTGATGAAGAAGGCCGAACACCCCGAGGCCATCGCGGAGTTCCTCAAGCTCATGTACTCCGACCAGTTCGTCAAGGACCAGTTGTCCATCGGCAACCTGCCGACCACGGCCAACACCCCGGATTTCCTCGATCAGGCGGCGAGCCCCGAGTACTCGAAGTACCAGTACGACCTGGTCGAGAAGGCACCGCACTTCCAGCTCTCCTGGGACCAGGCGTACCCGCAGTCCGCCGCCACCGACATGCACAAGGCCGTCCAGCAGTTCTTCAACGGAGGGATCGACGAGGACGGCTTCATCTCGGCCATGCAGGCCCTGCCGACCTCCTGACGACCCATGACCACACAGATGACGCGCGTCCGCCCCGCCGCCCCTGTCAAGGAGCGGCGCCGGACGCGGACCGCGAACGTGGCCGACGTGGGCCGCCCGGGATTCCTCTGGGCGGCCCCCGCCACGCTGTTCTTCGCCGCCTTCGCCGTCGTACCGCTGATCATGGTCGTGGTGCTCTCCTTCATGAGCTGGGACGGCATCGGCGACCCGGAGTTCGCCGGGCTCGACAACTGGCGGCGGGTCCTCGACGACCCCGTGATGATCAAGAGCATCTGGCTGAGCCTGCTGCTCACCGGACTCGGCGTGGCGATCCAGACCCCGCTGAGTATCCTGCTGGGCGTCTGGGCGGCCGGGAACCAGAAGAACCGCGCGGTGCTCTCGGCGATCTACTTCCTTCCGCTGCTCCTCTCCGCCACCGCGGTGGCGGTCGTCTGGGGCGCCCTGCTCGACCCGAACTTCGGCGTGCCCGCCGAGGCCACCTGGCTCTTCGGCGACGGCAACCTCTACGGCGAGCAGGCGTCCGCGATCGGCGTCCTCGCCTTCGTCAGCACCTGGCAGTTCACCCCGTTCCACACGCTGATCTACCAGGGCGCGGCCCGCGCGATCCCGCCGGTGCTCTACCAGGCGGCGGAGGTCGACGGCGCCGGGCGCTACCGCCAGTTCTTCCACATCACGCTGCCGCAGCTGCGCAACGCGATGATCACCTCGATGATCCTCATGGTCGTCGGCGGGCTCACCACCTTCGAGACCGTCCTGATCCTCACCCAGGGCGGCCCGGGGACCGACACCACCATCAGCGCCTACTACATGTACGAACGCGCCTTCAAGAGCTTCGACTACGGCGTCGGCGCGGCCATCGCGCTCGTGCTGGTGCTGGCGGCGACGCTCATCTCGCTGGTCATGGTGCGGCTCTCCGGCTACGACAAGATGCGCAGCACCACGGAGGGCCTGTGATGAGACGGCGTCCCAACTACCTCGCCGGCGCCGGCTCGCTGGTCTGGCTCTTCCTCATCGGGCTGCCGCTGTACGTGATGATCTCGGCGACCCTGAAGAGCCAGTCGGAGTTCGCCCAGGACGGCCCGCTGGCCCTCCCCGACGGCTTCACCCTCGACAACTTCACCGGCGCCTTCGACACCGGCTTCGGCCGTTACTTCCTCAACACCGTGCTCGTCACCGTCTGCGTGGTCGGCATCGTGCTGCTGCTGGTGCCGCCGCTGTCGTACGCCATCGTGCGCAGCCGCGGCCCCGTCACCACCGGCGTCTTCCGGCTCTTCCTGCTCGGCCTGGCCATCCCGCTCCAGGCCGTGATCGTCCCGATGTTCTACCTCATCAGCGAGGCCGGGCTCTACGACAACCTCGTCGGCGTCATCCTGCCCACGGCGGCCTTCTGCCTGCCGGTCTCCGCACTGATCCTCAGCGGCACCATGCGGGACATCTCCAGGGAACTGTTCGAGGCCATGGCCATGGACGGCGCCAGCCCCCGGCGGGTGTTCTTCCAACTCGTCCTCCCGCTCTCCCGGGGAGGCCTCTCCACCATCGTGGTCTTCTCCGCCCTCCAGGCGTGGAACGGCTTCCTCTTCCCCCTGGTCCTCACCCAGTCCGACAGCATCAAGGTCATCACGCTCGGCCTCTACAACTTCAAGACCGAGCGCGGGATCGACGCGCCCGGGCTGCTGGCCGCCGTGGTCCTGTCGATGATCCCCGTCCTGCTCGTCTACCTGTTCGCCCGGCGGGCCCTGGTCCAGGGCCTCATGGGCGTCGGAGGAAAGTGACCGCGAACGTGGCAGTAGAGACACCCCGGGCAGACGCCCCGGACACGGCCACCCCCGTGTGGAACGACCCCGCACACGACATCGGCACCCGCGTGTCGGCGCTGATCGACGCCATGACCGTCGAGGAGAAGGTCGCCCAGCTCTTCGGGGTCTGGGTCGGCGCCTCCGCCGAAGGCGGCGAAGTGGCGCCGTACCAGCACGAGATGGAGGAGGCGGTCGACCTCGGCGCGCTGCTGCCCGCAGGGCTCGGCCAGTTGACGCGGCCGTTCGGCACCGCGCCCGTCGACCCCGCGCTCGGCGCGCTGTCGCTGCAGCGCACCCAGGAACGGGTCGTGGCCGCCGGGCGCTTCGGCATCCCGGCCCTCGCCCACGAGGAGTGCCTGGCCGGCTTCGCGACCTGGGGCGCGACCGCGTACCCGGTGCCGCTGTCGTGGGGCGCGACGTTCGACCCGGCGCTGGTGCGGCGGATGGCCGCGGCCATCGGCCGGGACATGCGGGCCGTGGGCGTCCACCAGGGGCTCGCGCCGGTCCTGGACGTCGTACGCGACGTGCGCTGGGGCCGGGTGGAGGAGACCATCGGCGAGGACCCGTACCTCGTCGGCACGGTGGCCACCGCGTACATCCAGGGCCTGCAGTCCGCCGGCGTCCTCGCCACCCTCAAGCACTTCGTCGGCTACTCCGCCTCCCGCGCCGGGCGCAACCTCGCGCCGGTCGCCGTGGGCGAGCGCGAGCGCGCCGACGTGCTCCTGCCGCCGTTCGAGATGGCGCTGCGGGAGAGCGGCGTGGGGTCGGTGATGAGCTCGTACACCGACACCGACGGCGTGCCCTCCGCGGCCGACGCGTCGCTGCTGACCGGGCTGCTGCGGGACACCTGGGGCTTCGACGGCACCGTCGTGGCCGACTACTTCGGCATCTCCTTCCTCCGTACGCTGCACGGCGTGGCCGGCGACTGGGCCGGCGCCGCCGGCGCCGCTCTCGCCGCCGGGGTGGACGTGGAGCTGCCGACGGTCAAGACCTTCGGGCCGCCGCTGCTCGCGGCGCTCGCGGACGGGCGGGTCGACGAGGGCCTCGTCGACCGCGCGCTGCGCCGGGTGCTGACGCAGAAGGTCCGGCTGGGGCTGCTCGACGCCGGCTGGTCGCCGGTGCCGGAAGCGCTGGCGGACGCGGGCGCGGAGGCGGAACCCGGCGCGGTGCGCGGCACCGTGGATCTGGACTCCGCCGGCAACCGGGAGCTGGCCCGTGAGGTCGCCGAGCAGTCCGTGGTGCTCCTCGCCAACGACGGCACCCTGCCGCTGCGCGGCCCGCGCCGGATCGCCCTCGTCGGCCCCAACGCCGACGAGCCGCACGCCGTCCTCGGCTGCTACTCGTTCCCCGTCCACGTCGGCGTCAAGCACCCCGGGACCCCGGTCGGGATCGGGCTGCCCACGCTCCACGAGGCGCTGCGCCGGGAGTTCCCCGAAGCCACCGTCACCGTCGCCGCCGGCTGCTCCGTCGACGGCCCGGAGACGGACGGCATCGCCGGGGCGGTACGGGCCGCGCGTGAGGCCGACGTCGTGATCGCGGCGCTCGGCGACCGCGCCGGGCTCTTCGGCCGCGGCACCAGCGGCGAGGGCTGCGACGCGGAGTCGCTGGCGCTGCCCGGCGTCCAGCAGGACCTGCTCGACGCCCTGCTGGAGAGCGGGACCCCGGTGGTGCCCGTGCTGCTGGCCGGGCGGCCGTACGCGCTCGGGCGGGCGGCGGACGAGGCGGCCGCGATCGTGCAGTCCTTCTTCCCCGGCGAGGAGGGCACGACGGCCGTGGCCGGTGTGCTCGCCGGGCGGACGAACCCCTCGGGCCGGCTGCCCGTCAGCGTGCCGCGCGGCCCGGGGGCGCAGCCGACGACGTACCTCGCACCCCGGCTGGGCCAGGCGAACGAGGTGTCCAACGTCGACCCGACCGCGGCGTTCGCGTTCGGCCACGGGCTGTCGTACACGACGTTCGCCTGGTCGGGACTGGAGGTGGCGGCCTACGAGTGCGCCACCGACGGCGAGTTCGCGCTGTCGTTCACCCTCCGCAACACCGGCGAGCGGGACGGCACCGAGGTCGTCCAGCTCTATCTGCACGACCCCGTGGCCTCCGTCGTGCAGCCCGTGCAGCGCCTCGTCGGCTACGCCAGGGTGGCGCTCCACGCGGGGGAGGAGCGCCGGGTACGGGCCGTCGTCCCGGCCGACGTGGCGTCGTTCACCGGCCGCGACGGGCGCCGGGTGGTGGAGCCGGGCGCGCTGGAGCTGCGGCTCTCCGCGTCGAGCGCGGCGCCGCGGCTCACCGCCGAGGTGACGCTGACCGGCCCGCCGCGGTACGTGGACCACACCCGCAGGATGCACGCCGAGTTCGACCCGCACCGCGACCCGGACACCCCGGCCGCGGTGCCGGACGGCGAGCCGCACGGCGGGTGAGAGCCCCCTGACAGCCCGGCCCACGGCCGGGCGGGCGCGCCGCACCGGGCTCCTCCCGGTCCGGTGCGGCGCGCCGACCTCACCGCCCTACACGAGCCCGCCGAGCGCCGCCGGCAGGGCGTCCGCGTACACGACGCCGAGGCGCTGCGTCGCCCGGGTCAGGGCGACGTACAGGTCGCTGCTCCCGAAGAGCGCCGGCTCGGCCACGATCACCGTGTCGAACTCCAGCCCCTTCGCCTGCCGCGGCCCGAGCAGCACCACCGGCCGCGTCAGGTCCGGCGCCGCGCCCGAGGCCGCGTCGGGCAGCGCCGCCGTCAGCGCCGGCAGCAGTTCCCGCGGCGCGATCACCGCCAGCCGCCCCGCGCCGTCCGACTCGCGGGCCACGGCCGCCGCGACCGCCGCCGGCACGGCGCCGGGCCCCTCCCCGGCGCGCTCCGCCCAGGGGCGTACCCCCGTGGCGCGCACCGAGCGCGGCGGCACGTACCCGGGGTCCTCCGCCCGCGCGACCTCGGCCGCGACCTCCATGATCTCCGCCGGCGTGCGGTAGTTGACGCCCAGCGTGATGTGCTCGAAGCGCTTGTCCACGTACGGGCCGAGGATCGCCTCCCACGCCCCGCACGCCCCCGGCTCCGCCGTCTGCGCCGGGTCGCCGACCAGCGTCATCGACCGCGTCGGGCAGCGCCGCATCAGCAGCCGCCACGCCATCGGCGACAGCTCCTGCGCCTCGTCGACGATGATGTGGCCGAAGGCCCAGGTCCGGTCCGCCGCCGCCCGCTCGGCCGCGGTGCGGTGGTCGGCCTCCTCCTGGCGCTCGGCCAGCCGCTCGGCGTCGATGAGGTCGTGCGCGGCCAGCACCTCCGCCTCGTCGTCGTCGCGGTCCTCGAACTCCTGGGTGCGCGAGCCGTACGACATCTCCAGCACGCCCTGCGCGTACGCGATCCGCTCCTGCCGCTCCGCCTCGGCGCGCGCCCGCGCCGCCGCCTGCGCAGGGCCGTCGTCCCCCAGCAGCTCCGCCGCCTCGTCCAGCAGCGGTACGTCCGCAGGCGTCCAGGGCCCGCCGGCGCGCCGGATCAACTCCCCGTCCGCCTCCGGCAGGTGCACGGGCCCGGCGAGGAAGTCCGCGACCAGCTCCTGGGGCGTCAGCAGCGGCCACAGCTCCGCGATGGCCGCGTGCACCTCCTCGTTGGCGGCGACCGCCTTGCCGAGCTGGGCGATGTCGTCCGGGCCCAGCAGGTTCTCGTCGCCGAACGGGTCCTCGCCGAGGCGGTCGGTGAGCTGCCGGGTGAGCCCGTCGATGACGTTGAACGCGAAGTGCGGCTGGGCCGCGTTGTGCGGCAGCTCGGTGTCCCGGGCCCGCCGGCGGGCCGCGTTGGCCAGCCAGTAGTCGAGATGCAGCTCGCCGTCCTCGTGCGGGATGACGACGGTCGACTCCGGCAGCCGCTGGCGGTCTCGGAGGTACGCGGCGAGCGCGCCGGCCATCGCCGTGCCGCCCTTGACCGCCGCCGCGGCCGGGGTGTCGGTGCCGGTGGCGTCGACGCCGGGGAAGAGCTCACCGGGGGTGGCCAGCAGCACGCCGGTCTCGCCGAGGGCGGGCAGCACCTCGGAGATGTAGCCGAGGAAGGCGGGGCCCGGGCCGACGATGAGCACGGCGCGGCGGGCGAGCTGCTCGCGGTGGGCGTAGAGCAGATAGGCGGCGCGGTGCAGGGCCACGGCGGTCTTGCCGGTGCCGGGCCCGCCCTCGACGACGAGGACGCCGCGGTGCGGGGCGCGGATGATGCGGTCCTGGTCGGCCTGGATGGTCTGCACGATGTCGTGCATCCGGCCGGTGCGGGCGGCGTCGAGTGCAGCGAGGAGCACCGCGTCGGCGTCGGCGCCCTCGAGACCGGTCCGCTCGGTGTCGGTGAGGTCGAGGATCTCGTCGTGCAGACCCGTGATCCGGGGGCCGTCGGGGCCGCCCTCGGTGGAGATGTGCCGTCGCCGGCGCAGCCCCATGGGGGTGTGGCCGGTGGCGAGATAGAAGGGGCGGGCCACCTCCGCCCGCCAGTCGACGACGAGCGGCGTGCGCTCCTCGTCGTCCGCGCGCATGCCGATGCGGCCGATGTGGTGGTCGCGGCCGTCGCGGAAGCTCAGCCGGCCGAAGCACAGGCCCTGCTCGCCTGCGTTGAACGCGGCCAGCAGCCCGGACTGTTCGGCCACCAGCACGTCGCGTTCCAGTCTGGCCTGGAGGGTGTTGCCCCCGTCCCGGGCCAGGGCCGCCCGTACCCCCGCCGCCGCGCCGTCGCGCAGCTCGGTGAGGCGCTGCCGGAGCAGGTCAAGGAATTCCTGCTCCCGTCGCATTTCCTCGTGCTGCACCTCGTCCGACACCTTGTTTGACAATTCAACTCCCGCACGGATAGAATGCCCGCATCGCACTTTCCCCTGGCGCTAGTTCATGATTTCTGAATGTGCGCAGAGAATTCCCCAGCATAGCATTCCGAGGCTCCGACCGAATTCCGGCGGAGCCTTTCGCGTGCGCCCGCGGGTTACGCTCGGGGCATGAGCACTGCAGACACCCCCGAAGACGTGGCACACCTTCTGGTGCGCTGCCTGGAGGCGGAGGGCGTGACGCACGTCTTCGGCGTGCCGGGCGAGGAGAACATCCGCTTCGTCGACGCCGTCAACGCCTCGCCGTCCATCGACTACGTCCTGGTGCGCCACGAGCAGGGCGCGTCGTTCATGGCGGAGATGTACGGCCGTATCACCGGCCGCGCGGGGGTGTGCTCCGCGACCCTCGGCCCCGGGGCCATCAACCTGCTCCTCGGCGTCGCCGACGCGCACACCAACAGCACCCCGGTGGTCGCGCTCGCCGCGCAGGGCGGCCTCGACCGGGTGCACAAGGAGTCGCACCAGGTCATCGACCTGCCCGCGATGTTCGCCCCGGTCACCGACTGGTCCCAGCAGGTACGGGCCCCGGGCGCGGTGCCGGAGATGGTGCGCCAGGCGTTCAAGACCGCGCAGAGCGAGCGGCCCGGTGCCGTGTTCCTCGCGCTGCCCGAGGACATAGAGGGCCTCGTGCCCGACCCGCCGCTGAATCCGCTGCCCATCAACCGGCCGCGCCCCGAGGCCCCGTCCCCGGCGCAACTGGAGCGCGCCGCAGAGGTGCTGGCGGGTGCCGCGCGCCCCATCCTGCTGGCCGGGCACGGCGCCACCCGGGCGGGCGCCAAGGACGCCCTGATCCGCTTCTCCGAGCGGCTCGACATCCCGGTGGCGACGACCTTCAACGGCAAGGGCGTCTTCCCCGACGACCACCCCAACGCGCTGGGCGCCGTGGGCTTCATGCGCCACGACTACACCAACTTCGGATTCGACAACGCCGACGTGCTCATCTGCGTCGGGTACGAGCCGCAGGAGTTCGACCCGGTCAAGATCAACCCGCAGGGCGACAAGCAGATCCTGCACCTGCACCAGTTCCCCGCCGAGGTCGACTCCCACTACCCGGTCGCGGTCGGCGTGCTCGGCGACCCGTCGTCCTCGCTCGACGGCCTCGCGGAGGCCGTCGGCCGCACCTTCCACGGCGACGGCCGGCTCATCCGCGGCCTGCTCGCCGAGGAACTGGCGCACGGCCGCCGCAACTCGTCCTTCCCGCTCGCCCCGCAGCGCGTCGTCGCTGACGTCCGCGAGGCGCTGGGCCGCGAGGACGTGGTGCTGGTCGACACCGGCGCCGGGAAGATGTGGATGGCCCGGCTCTTCCCCACGTACGAGCCCCACACCTGCCTCATCTCCAACGGCCTGTCCACCATGGGCTTCGCCGTGCCCGGCGCCATCGGCGCCAAGCTCGCCCGGCCGGACGCGCAGGTGCTGGCGATGACCGGCGACGGCGCGTTCCTCATGAACTCCCAGGAGCTGGAGACCGCCGTCCGCGAGGGCATCCCGATGACCGTGCTCGTCCTCGTCGACGACGAATACGGGCTGATCACCTGGAAGATGGAGCTGGAGATGGGGCGCCACTCCCACACCCGCTTCGCCAACCCGGACCTGGTGACGTACGCGGAGAGCTTCGGTGCCCGCGGGCACGCGGTGAAGTCCGCGGACGAACTGCTGCCCACGCTGCGCGACGCCCTCGCCCACGACGGGGTGGACGTCATCTCCTGCCCCGTCGACTACACCGAGAACCTGCGGCTGACCGACCGGCTCGGCGCCCTCCAGGGCCCCTTCTGAACCACCCGTCCCCGGTGATCCTCAGCCCGCCGGGCTGAGGATCACCGAACGGGTGAGGTGGCGCGGCTCGTCCGGGTCCAGGCCGCGGGCGCCGGCGAGCGCCACCGCCAGCCGCTGCGCCCGGACCAGCTCGGCCAGCGGGTCGAGACCGCCGGTGATCCAGAGCGCGCCGGTGGCGTGCACCTCGTCCTCCAGACCCGCGGGGGCGTCGCCGATCATCCAGGTCGCGGTGCCCGAGGTGGTGATGCTGATGGGGCCGTGCCGGTACTCCATCGCCGGGTACGACTCCGTCCAGGCCAGCGCCGCCTCGCGCATCTTCAGCGCCGCCTCGTTCGCCAGGCCCACGGTCCAGCCGGCGCCGAGGAAGGTGAACTGCCGGGCGGCCAGCAGCCCCTGCGGCAGCGGCTCGACGAGCGCCAGCTCCGCGTCCTCCACCGCCGTGGCCGGCTGCACCCCGAGGTGGGCGCGGAGCAGGGTCAGCGCGGTGGTGGCGAAGCGGGTCTGCACCACCGAGCGCTCGTCGGCGAAGTCCAGCACCACCGTGTCGTCCGCGGCCTCGGCCACCGGCGTGGCGCCGTCGGCGACGATCGCGGCGGTACGCACCGAGCCGCCCAGCGTGCCCAGCAGCCGCAGCACCTCCGTGGTGGTGCCGGAGCGGGTCAGCGCCAGCACCCGGTCGTACCGCCGGCCCGCCGGGAAGCCCGAGGCGGGGAAGGCGTCCGTCTCGCCGTGGCCCGCCTCCTCGCGGAGCGTGGCGTAGGCCTGCGCCATGAAGTAGGAGGTGCCGCAGCCGACGGCGGCGACCCGCTCACCGGGCTGCGGCAGCAGCGGCCCGTGCACCCCCGCCAGCTCCGTCGCCCGGCGCCAGCACGCGGGCTGATCGGCCAGCTCAGCGGCTACGTACGTCATCTTCATCGCCCGCCCTGTGTGAGAAGCATTGTTCAATCGTGCATGCTAAGGCAGAATTCCAAGCATCTTCAAGCATTTCGGCTGGGAGGATTCGGGTTGAACCAGCACGAACGGCACGGTGCGCTGCTGCGGCTGCTGGCCGAGCGCGGCCGGCTCGACGTGGAGGCCGCGGCCCTCGAGGTGGCCGTGTCGGCGGCGACCATCAGGCGCGATCTGGACCAGCTTGCCGAGCAGCAGTTGCTCGTCCGCACCCGCGGCGGCGCGGTGCCGAACGACGTGGCGTACGACCTGCCGCTGCGCCACCGCGCCGGGCGGGACGCCGCCGAGAAGGAGCGCATCGGCCGGGCCGCGGCCGCCATGGTCGAGCGCGGCATGGTCGTCGGTCTCAACGGCGGCACCACCACCGCCGCGGTGGCCCGCGCGCTCGCCGCCCGCGCCGACTGGGGCGACGGTGAGGGCGACGGCGCCCGCGGTGACGGCCAGCCCGCCGTCACCGTCGTCACCAACGCGCTCAACATCGCCGCCGAGCTGGCCGTGCGGCGCAGCGTGAAGGTCGTCGTCTCCGGCGGCGTCGCCATGCCGTCCTCGTACGAGCTGGTCGGCCCGCTCGCCGGGCACATCCTGCGCGAGATCCGCCTCGACATCGCCTTCGTCGGCGCCGATGCCGTCGACGCCGAGCACGGCGCCAGCGCCCGCGACGAGCACGAGGCGAGCATCAACGCGCTGCTCGCCGCGCAGGTCGCGACGCTCGTCGTGGTCGCCGACTCCACCAAGCTCGGGGTGCGCACCTTCGCCCGGATCTGCCCCCCGGCGGACATCGACGTGCTCGTCACGGACGACCGGGCGGCGGACAGGGCGCGCGAGTTCGAGGAGCAGGGGATGTCCGTGGTGCGGGCATGAGCGGGCGCGGGAGCATCGTGACGGACCTGCGGCTGGGGGTCGTCGGCCTCGGGCTGCGCGGCAACCTCGCCGACGCCGCCCACCGGCCGGGGGTGGGCTCCGTCGTGGCGGCCGTCGCCGACACCGACCCGGTGGTGCGCGCGGGCGTCGGCGCGCGCTTCCCCGGCGCCGTCGCGTACGCCGACCACCGTCGGCTCCTCGACGCCGCGGACGCCGACGGCGTCGACGCCATCGTCGTCACCACCCCCGACGACACCCACGCGACCGTCGCGCGCGCCGCGCTCGAAGCGGGCAAGCCGGTCTTCGTCGAGAAGCCCCTCGGCATCACCGTCGAGCAGTGCGACGCGATCCTGCGCACCGCGTACGAGACGGGCACGCCGCTGTACGTCGGGGACACCATGCGGCACACGGGCGTCGTCCGGCTGATGCGCGACATCGTCGCGCGCGGCGACATCGGCGTGCCGCGCACCGTGTGGGTGCGGCACTTCGTCGCGTACGGCGGCGACTACTACTTCAAGGACTGGCACGCCGACCGCCGCCGCACCACCGGGCTGCTGGTGCAGAAGGCCGCCCACGACATCGACGTCGTGCACTGGCTCGCCGGCGGCTACACCAGCCGGGTGCACGCCCTCGGGGCCCTCATGCTCTACGGCGACCTGCCCCGTCGTCCGCCCGGCACCCCGCGCCCCGCCGGCCGGCACCGCGAGGACACCTGGCCCCCCGCCGCGCGCCGCGACCTGAACCCGGTGGTGGACGTCGAGGACGTCTCCGTGATGAACATGCGCCTGGACAACGGCGTCATCGCCGCCTACCAGCAGTGCCACTTCAGCCCCGACTACTGGCGCAGCTACACCGTCATCGGCACCGAGGGCCGGCTGGAGAACTTCGGCGACCGCCCCGGCGACGAGGTCCGCGTCTGGCACACCGGCCCCTCCGGCTACCGCCCCGGCGCGGACGCCATCCACCGCGTGCCCGCGGGCGAGGGCGCGCACGGCCGGGCCGACGACCGGGTCATCGCCGAGTTCTGCCGCTTCGTCCGCCTCGGCGACGCCACCGACACCTCGCCGCTGGCCGCCCGGATGAGCGTCGCCGCGGGCGTCCTCGCGACCCGGTCGCTGCGCACCGGCGGAACGGCGTACGACGTACCGCCGCCGGACCCCGCCCTCGCCGAGTACTTCGCGGCCGGCCAGCGCCGCCCGGCGCACCAGCACTGAGGCCCTGAGCACCGACTTCCCCGGAGGGAACCGATGAGCGTGAACCGCAGGCACTTCCTGGCAGGAACCTCGATCGCCGGCGGTGCCGTGCTGCTGCCGGCCCTCGGCCGCGCGGCGCCCGCGGCGGCGCGCGGCGGCGGCGCGTACGGCGACGGGGGCGACGGCGACGGGGGCGGCGGCGACGGCACCGCGGGCGCCCGTCGGGCGCTGGCCCGGCTGCTGCCCGGTCACCACCGGCAGTTCGAGCTCTCCCTGCTCCCCGCCGACGGCCCGGACCGCTACCGCGTCACCGGTTCCCCCGGCCGGATCGCGGTGGCCGCCACCGGCACCGGCGCGCTGCTCACCGGCGCCGGCGCGTACCTCAGGCGCACCGCCCGCGGGCACATCTCCTGGAACGGCGACCAGCTCGACCTGCCCGCGCGCCTGCCCGCCCCCGGCGCCCCCCTCACCGGCGAGGCGCACGTGCCGCACCGCTTCGCGTACAACGACACCAACGAGGGCTACACCGGCGCCTACCGCGACTTCGCCGCCTGGGAGCGCGCCCTCGACGTGCTCGCGCTGCACGGCGTCAACGAGGTGCTGGTCTGCGTGGGCACCGACGCCGTCTACTACGAGACCTTCCGCGCCTTCGGCTACTCCGACGAGGAACTGCGCGCCTGGATCCCCGCCCCCGCGCATCAGCCCTGGTGGCTGCTGCAGAACATGGCGTACTTCGGCGGCCCCGTCTCCGCCCGGCTGCTGCGCCTCCGCGCCGAACTGGGCGCCCGCATCACCGCACGCATCCGCGAACTGGGCATGACGCCCGTGCTCCCCGGCTACTTCGGCACCGTCCCCGACGGCTTCGCGGAGAAGAACCCCGGTGCCCACGTCGTCCCGCAGGGCGGCTGGGTCGGCTTCGACCGCCCCGGCTGGCTCGACCCGCGCGACCCGCGATTCGCCGAGGTCGCCGCCGCCTTCTACGGCCACCAGCGCGATCTGCTCGGCCCCGCGGGCCTGTACAAGATGGACCTGCTGCACGAGGGCGGCGACCCCGGCGACGTCCCCGTGGGCGCCGCCGCCCGCGCCGTGGAGGCCGCACTCCGGCGCGAACACCCCGACGCCCTCTGGGCGATACTCGGCTGGCAGCACAACCCGCGCCGGGAGATCCTCGACGCCGTCGACCGCGACCGCATGCTCATCCTCGACGGCCTCTCCGACCGGTTCCCCACCGTCACCGACCGCGAGGCCGACTGGCTCGGCACCCCCTACGCCTTCGGCTCCATCTGGAACTTCGGCGGCCACACCTCCCTCGGCGCCAACACCCCCGACTGGGCCGCGCTCTACCCCGCCTGGCGCGACAAGCCGGGCAGCGCGCTGGCCGGCATCGCCATGATGCCGGAGGGCGCCGGCAACAACGCCGCCGCGATGTCCCTCTTCACCGAACTCGCCTGGACGCCCGGCCGGATCGACCTCGACGCCTGGTTCCGCGAGTACGCCACCGCCCGCTACGGCGCCGAGGACCCGCACGCGGCCGCCGCCTGGCAGGTGCTGCGCGAGACCGCGTACGGCACCACGCGCGCCGACTCCTGGAGCGAGGGCGCCGACAGCCTCTTCTGCGCCCGCCCCGGTCTCACCGTCCGCAGTGCCGCCGCCTGGAGCCCGCAGGAGGACCGCTACGACATCGCCGCCTTCGACCGCGCCCTCACCGGACTCCTCGCCGTCGCCCCCGGGCTGCGCCGCTCCGCCGCGTACCGCTACGACCTCATGGACGTCACCAGACAGGCGCTCGCCAACCGCGGCCGCCCGCTGCTGGCGCGGATCAAGGAGGCGTACGAGGCCGGCGACCGCGATCGGCTGCGCGAGCTGACCGCCGCCTGGCTGGAGCTGATCCGGCTGCTCGACCGGGTAGTGGGCACCGACGCGCAGCACCTGCTCGGCCGGCACCTCGCCGAGGCCCGCGCCTGGGGCGCCGACCGCGCCGAGCGCGACCGGCTGGAGTACGACGCGCGCTCGCTCATCACCACCTGGGGCCCGCGCGCCGGCAGCGAGGCCGGGCTGCACGACTACGCGAACCGCGAATGGCAGGGCCTGCTCGGCGACTTCTACCACAGCCGCTGGAAGACCTACTTCGCCACGCTCGACACCGCGCTGGCGACCGGCGAGGAGCCCGCCGCCGTCGACTGGTTCGCCTACGAGGACGCCTGGGCGCGCCGCCGCGACCGCTACCCCGAGGAGCCGCGGGGCGACATCCGCCGGCTCGCCGAGGAGGCGGTGCACGTCCTGGCCCGCGAACCCCTCGCCGCGCTCGCGCGCTGAAGCGCGGGCCCCGGCGGGGCACACAGCCGCGGTACGGGTACGGGAGGCCACCACCCGTACCCGTACCGCCTCTCACACCCGCCGCTGGACGTGCAGCAGATACTCCTTGCGGTCCAGCGGATTGTGGTCGGTGCGCGGCCGGGCCGGGGCCGGACCGCGCACCTCCCGGTAGCGGCCGAAGGAGGTCTCCAGCACGCCCTCGCCCCGGGTCAGCCCCGGCAGCCGCCGCTCGAGGCCGTGCACCTGCGCCGCCGGCACCTCGCCCTCCAGCACCGCGACCCCGCCGCGCACCTCCTGCCCGTCGACCACGGCGGCCAGCGCCGCGAACACCGGCCACAGCGCGGGCACCGCGTCCTCGGGCGCCTCCAGCCGGAACCGCTGCACGGGCTCGTGCACCCGGGTGCCCGCGCGCTTCAGGGCGTCCGCGAGCACCAGCGGGGTGATGCCGCGGAAATCGGCGCCGGTGCTCGACATGGCCTTGCTGAAGCCCTGGTGGGCGTGGCTCTGCCGGGGCCAGTAGCCGGAGTGCGTCAGCGTCACCCGCACGTCGGGGATCTCCCAGCCGGACAGGCCCTGGTGCAGGGTCGCGCGCACCGTGTCCTCGACGGCCTTGAAGAACGCGTACGGCATCGAGCCCAGCTCCACCGCGAGCGCGAAGACCACGCCCGTGCCGGGCGGCGCGGGGTCGACGCGCAGGCCGACGGTGGCCAGGAAGGGGTTGGTGTCCGTGTCGCCCTTCTCGTACGCCGAGCCGCTGCCCGCCAGCCGCTCGACGTGGATGACGGACGACTCGCGGAAGGAGACCGGCAGTCCGTACTCGCCGGCGAGCGTGGCCCCGATGACCTCCTTCTGCACCTCGCCGTAGAGCGAGACGTACAGCTCCTGCAGACCGCTGGGACCGGCACCCCGGCGCAGTGCGATCAGCGGGTCCTGCTCGGCGAGCTGGAAGAGCGCCGCGTGCAGCGCGCCCCGGTCGGCGGGCCGGTCCGGCACCACCACCGTCTCCAGCGTCGGCGGCGCGAAGTGGTGCCGCCGCGCCTCCGCCGCCCGGCCCACGGCCGCGCCCACCGCGTCGCCGATGCGCACCCCGGCCAGGCCCCGTACCCGGGCGATGCGGCCGGCCCCCGCCCCGGCCGCGGGCACCGCCGCGCCCTGCTCGAAGACCTCGACGCCGGTGACCTTCTCCGTCACGGGGGCGCGGTCGCCGTCGCCGTACGCCACCTCCTGGCGGGTGCGGAGCGTGCCGGCGAGCATCCGCACGTACGCGGCCTTCTCGCCGCCGGGACCGCGCTCGACCTTGAAGACCGTGCCCGCGGGCGGGCCCTCCGGGTCCCCTGCGGGCGCCGGCAGCAGTTCCTTGATGCCCGCGGTCAGCTCCGCGACGCCCGCGCCGGTGGCGGCCGAGCCGAAGAACACCGGGTGCACGAGCGCGCCCGCGGTCTGCTCGGCGAGGCTCTTGCGCAGCCTGCGGTACGTCACCGCCGCCTCGTCGGCGACGTAGTCCGCGAGCAGCGCGTCGTCGCGGCGGGAGAGGAGGTCGGCGAGCCGGCCGGCGAAGGCGGCGTTGCCGGGGTCGCCGGGGTGGTCCGGGCCGTACGGGGTGAACGCGGCGGCCCGGGTGCCGAGTCCGCGGACGGAACCCATGGCGACGGCGCCGGGCGTGAGCTTCGCGGCGATGTCGCGCACCAGCGCGTCGTCGCGCGCCCCGCGCCGGTCGGTCTTGTTGACGAAGACGAGCGTGGGGATCGAAAGCCGTCGCAGCGTGCGCATCAGCACGCGTGTCTGCGCCTGCACGCCCTCCACCGCGGAGACCACGAGCACCGCGCCGTCGAGCACGTGCAGCACCCGCTCCACCTCGGCGATGAAGTCCGGGTGGCCGGGCGTGTCGATGAGGTTGACGGTGAGGCCGTCGAGCGCGAAGGAGACGACGGCGGACTTGATGGTGATGCCGCGCTGCCGCTCCAGCGCGAGCGAGTCGGTGCGGGTGCTGCCGTCGTCGACGCTCCCGACCTCCTCGACGACCCCGGCCGCGTGCAGCAGCCGCTCGGTCAGGCTGGTCTTACCGGCGTCGACATGGGCCAGGATTCCCAGGTTCAGCGTGTGCACGGAGCGTCATGTCCCTTGCGTAGGTGGCGATGGCCTGCTGGGTGGACATGAACGCTGCGCGCATGTGCGTTTCCTCTCGGTCCTGGGACAGGGGTCTGCCGTGCCCGGCCAGTGGAGCAGCGGCCGGCCGGGCGCGGCAACCGAATTAACGCCTCAGCGGCTGCCGAACCGCTCGACCAGCTCGGACTGGTACGCGGTGCCGCCCGCGGACGTCACCGAGTGCAGCCAGGCCCCGTCCGGGGGTGAGGGTTGTCCGGGTATTCAGTTATGTCAGTACGCCAGGGGCGCGCCCCGGCGCCATCAGAGGTTCACCAGGGCGCGCCCCGCGGTGCTCACCGGGCGCGTACGGCGTCCAGTTCCGCCACCGAGGCGAACGTGTCCGACGCGCCGTGCTCACTGAGCACCTTCAGCGCGATGTGCCTCGCCTTCACCTCCCGGAACGGCACGGTGAATTCCGTGCGGTCCTCGGGGAAGCTGCCCGCCGCCACCGTCTGCCAGCGCTCGCCGTCGGCGGAGACCAGCACCTCGTAGTCCTCGACCCGGCCGTTGATGCCGCCGTCCTGCCGCGGCATGTAGCGCACCCCGGCGAGACGCCGCCGGGCGCCCGTGTCGACGGACAACTGCTGCGGCAGCGCGGCGCCGTAGTCGCTGTGCCAGTGGGTGTACGGGTCGTTGTCGACGGCGCGCGCCGCGCCGCCCGGCTCGCCGGCGCTCTCCTCGCTGGTGGCCGCCGCCGTCCAGCCCTCCTGCCCGTACAGACCGGGGTTGGCGCCGATCTGCGACCCGGGGTCCGCCGGGTCCGGGACCGTGACCGGCAGCGCGTCACCGACGCGGTCGTACGCGTCGAGGAACGGCTGCACCGGGGAGCCGGCCGGGGTCGCCCAGGTGCGGTCGGCGACGACGGTGAGCGGGCGGCGGGCGAAGTAGTCGACCCAGCCGACGGAGTAGTCGTAGGTGCGGTCGGACCAGCGCGCCATCCGGTAGCCGAGGATGCTGGGCGCGGACTCGAACGGGTAGTCGCGGTACACGTCGCGCACGTCGAAGAAGGCGTAGTCCCCGGGCGTGGCGCCGAACCCGGCGCTCATGTACAGCTTGCTCTCCTCCATTCCCACGGTCGGATAGCCCTCGGCGGCCCGGCCGCCGGGGGGCGAGAGCCATTCGGTGACCCCGGTGCGCTTGTCCGGGTCGATGCTCGTGGGCTGCTGGAAGTCCCACCACTGCCAGACCTGCGCCGACTTGCCCTCGGCGCGGACGGCCCCGGCCAGGTCGTCGATGAACTCCACCAGCACGTCGCCGGGGTAGGGGTAGCCCTGCTTCTTCTGGTACGCGACGAGTTCGGGGCACGCCTCCTGCGCCGGGCGCAGCGGGACCTCGTCGGTGCCGATGTGGAGGTAGGGGCTGTCGAAGACGTCCGCGGCCTCGGCGGCCAGTTCGCGGGCGAAGCGCCGCGTCTCCGGTTTGGTGTAGTCCAGGGTCCAGTGGCCGCGGTCCGATCCCTCCCAGGCGTTGCCCGGCCGGGACATCGACTCGCAGGCGAACGCCAGGTCGGGGCGGGCGTCGCCGATGGAGACGGCGTGTCCGGGCAGGTCGATCTCCGGTACGAGCGTCACCCCGTAGCGCGCCGCGTACTCCTCCAGGTCGCGCAACTGGCGCTTGGTGTAGTGCTGTTCCGCGACGATCTCCGGATACGCGTCGCTCTCGATGCGGTAGCCGTTCCAGTCCGACCGAAGGGACCGTGACGGGCGCGGGGTTGGGCGCGGCGGCCTGGCTCGCGGGCACGCCGGGAGCGAGGGGCAGTATCATCCCGGCGGCCGCGGCGAGCCACGGCGCGCGGCTGCGGGGGCGCCGGTTGCGGCGGCGGGCGTACGGCCCGGGGTGCGGCGTCGTGCGTACGGACGGGCTGCGCGGTGCTGGCGCTGGGGTCTCCTGCGGCATGGCGGCTCCCTCGGACGACGTCAACTGCCCAGGCGTACCAGCCCGTCGGCGACCGCGGCCATGGACGGAAGCGCGGCTCGGCGTGGACTTACGCGCCGACGTGTCTCATGCGGTATCGCCCATTGCCATATCGTGTGAGGATCGGTCAAGCTGTTTGTGGATTAATCGCCCGGTCGAGGGAAACTTGACCGGCTCGTTTGCGCCAACCTTGCCCCTGTCCCGACATGCCGCACTACGGTTGGCGGTCCACCCAGGACCCCGGTGACTATGACCTCGGCTGCCTGCCCCAGGCTGGGCAGAACGGGCCCCGTGGGGGGAGCACGTGGTGTACACAGACGACGTGACCGGAGCTTCGTGGCGTACCGGCGACGACCACGCCGACCGGGTGGAGTCGCGCTTCGCGCGGAGCTACCGGCTGCACGGATTCACGGTCCTCGAGCTGACCGGCGAGATCGACCTCGCCGCCCAGCTCGATCTCGAGCCGTACCTCGACGTGATCACCGGCGCGCCCGCGCCGCGCGTGGTCATCGACCTCTGCCGGACGGAGTTCCTCGACTGCTCGGGACTGCGGCTGCTGGTACGCGCCCGCAGGCGCACCGCCGACCGCGGCGGGGAACTGCGGCTGGTCTGCCCCGAGGGCGGCCTCGCGCACCGGATTTTGCGGTGCTGCGGCCTGCTCGACGCGCTCGGTCCGGTGCCGACGCTGGCCGACGCCCTGCCCGGAGAAAACCCGGAAGCGGTCGCTAGTCAAGTTTGATTAGAATCGCGCCCATGTGTTCAGCGCAAGCAGCAGAGAACGATCCCCCGGGCCGGGGGCCCGCGGCCGGCGCGGCGAGCCTCGCCGACACCCACGACGTGATCAAGGTGCGCGGCGCCCGGGCGAACAACCTGGCCGGCATCTCGCTCGACATCCCCAAGCGGCGGCTCTCGGTCTTCACCGGCGTCTCCGGCTCGGGCAAGTCCTCGCTCGTCTTCGGCACCATCGCCGCGGAGTCGCAGCGGCTGATCAACGAGACGTACAGCGCCTTCGTCCAGTCCTTCATGCCGAACCTGCCCCGGCCCGACGCCGACGGGCTGCACAACCTCTCCGCCGCCATCGTCATCGACCAGGAGCGGATGGGCGCCAACTCCCGCTCCACGGTGGGCACGGCGACCGACGCGTACGCGATGCTGCGCATCCTGTTCAGCCGGCTCGGCGAGCCGCACGTGGGCACCTCCGGCGCGTTCAGCTTCAACGTCCCCGAGGGCATGTGCCCGCGCTGCGAAGGTCTGGGCGAGGTCTCGCAGATCGACGTCGACCAGCTCGTGGACCGCCGGCTCTCGCTCAACGAGGGCGCCGTCACCATCCCGAACTTCGCCGTCGGCAACTGGTACTGGGAGGTCCTGGTCTCCTCCGGCTTCTACGACCCGGACAAGAAGCTCGCGGACTTCACCGACCAGGAGTGGCACGACCTCCTCCGCAAGGAGACCGTGAAGGTCAAGGTCGGCAACCACAACATCACGTACGAGGGGCTGATACCCAAGATCACGCGGATGTGGCTGGTGAAGGAGCGCGACGCGCTGCAGGGCCACGTCCGCGCCTTCGTCGACCGTGCCGTCGTCTTCGCCGAGTGCCCCGACTGCGGCGGCACCCGGCTCTCCGCCGCCGCGCTCTCCTCGAAGATCCGGGGCCGGAACATCGCCGAGTGCGCCGCCCTGCAGATCACCGACCTCGCCAAGTTCGTCCGCGGCATCGAGGACGAGTCGGTGGGGCCGCTGCTCGACAACCTGCGCGGGCTGCTGGACTCGCTGGTCGAGATCGGCCTCGGCTACCTCAGCCTCGACCGCCCCTCCGCCACCCTCTCCGGCGGCGAGGCGCAGCGCGTGAAGATGGTCCGCCACCTCGGCTCCAGCCTCACCGATGTCACGTACGTCTTCGACGAGCCCACCGCCGGGCTGCACCCGCACGACATCCGGCGCATGAACGACCTGCTGCTGCGGCTGCGCGACAAGGGCAACACCGTGCTCGTCGTGGAGCACAAGCCGGAGGTCATCGCCATCGCCGACCACGTCGTGGACCTCGGCCCCGGCGCGGGCGGTGACGGCGGGCACGTCACCTTCAGCGGCGACGTGCCGGGGCTGCGCGCCTCCACCACGCTGACCGGCCGGTATCTGGAGCACCGGGTACGGCTGCGGGAGCGGCCCAGGAAGCCGCGCGGGCACATCGCCGTCGAGGGCGCCGACCTGCACAACCTCCGCGACGTCGGCGTCGAGGTGCCGCTCGGGGTGCTCACCGTGGTCACCGGCGTCGCCGGCTCCGGCAAGTCCTCGCTCGTGCACGGCTACCTCGCCGGACGGGACGGCGTCGTGGTCGCCGACCAGTCGCCTATCCGCGGCTCGCGGCGGTCCAACCCCGCGACGTACACCGGGCTGCTCGGCCCGATGCGTACGGCCTTCGCGAAGGCCAACGGCGTCAAGGCCGCGCTCTTCTCGGCCAACTCCGCGGGCGCCTGCCCCAAGTGCAAGGGCATCGGGCTCATCTACACCGACCTGGCGATGATGGCCGGCGTCGCGTCCGTGTGCGAGGAGTGCGAGGGCAGGCGCTACACGCCCGAGGTGCTGACGTACACGCTGCGCGGCAAGAACATCAGCGAGGTGCTGCAGATGTCCGTCGCCGAGGCGCACGGCTTCTTCCCCGCGGGACAGGCGCACGCCATCCTCGGCCGGCTCGCCGACGTGGGCCTGGGCTACCTGCGCCTCGGCCAGCCGCTCAACACCCTCTCCGGAGGCGAGCGGCAGCGGCTGAAGCTGGCCATCCACATGGCCGAGAAGGCGGCGACGTACATCCTCGACGAGCCGACCACCGGGCTGCACATGGCCGACGTCGACAAGTTGCTGGCGCTGCTCGACCGGCTGGTCGACGACGGCAACTCGGTGGTGGTCATCGAGCACCACCAGGCGGTCATGGCGCACGCCGACTGGCTGATCGACCTCGGTCCCGGCGGCGGCCACGACGGCGGCCGGGTGGTGTTCACCGGCACCCCGGCCGCCCTGGTCGCGGAGGCGGACACGCTCACGGCGCAGCATCTGCGCGAGTACGTCGACCGGGACTGACCCGCCCCCGGGGAGCGCCGGCGGTACCCTAGGCCGCCGCCACCCGCGGCATCCACATCGGCTCCTTGCCCAGCTCCGCCCAGATGTACCTGAGCAGCAGCTCGGACTTGAGCCCGGCGCTCCCCGGGTCGTCCCACAGGTTGCGCGTCTCGCCCGGATCGGCGCGCAGGTCGAACAGCTCGCCGTACGTCCGTCCCTGATAGACCGTCAGTTTGTGGCGGTCGTCGACGTACGTGCGCAGGCTGACCGCCGTCGGCTCGTGCCGGAACTCGCAGATGACGTGGTCCCGCGCGCTCGGCGCGCCGCCGGTGAAGACCTCCGCCTGGCTGACGCCGGTCATCTCCCGCGGCACCGGCAGCCCGGCCAGCTCCAGGAACGTCGGCGCCAGGTCGACGGTCGACACCAGCGCCGAGGAGGCACGCCCGGCGGGCACCCGGCCGGGCAGCCGGACCAGGAACGGCACCCGCAGCAGGTCCTCGTAGTGGAACGCGCCCTTGGCCTGGAGCCCGTGCTGGCCGAAGAAGTGCCCGTGGTCGGTGGTGAAGACCACGAGGGTGTCCTCGGCCAGCCCCAGCGCGTCGAGCCGGTCCAGGATCCGGCCGACGTACGCGTCGAGCATGCTCACCATTCCGTAGTACGTCGCCACCAGCCGGCGCCGCTCGGCGGCCGGCAGCAGGTGGGAGTGGAAGCCGTGGACGTACTGCCCCGACTCCTGCCACGGCGAGAAGTCCGGCCGGTCCTGCTGGGTGAGGCCGAAGTGCGGCGGGTTGCCGTCGTGTTCGCCCGCGACGGCCTCCGGCACGGTCAGCGCGTCCGGGTCGTACATCCGGTCCCAGGGCTCGGGCACGAGATACGGCGGGTGCGGGTCGAAGAAGCTGGCCCAGCAGAAGAACGACTCGTCCCGCTCCGCGTACCCCTCCAGCAGCGCGCCGGTGCGCTCGGCGATCCAGGCGTTGTAGTGCAGTTCCTCGGGGATCGGCCAGGTGTGCCGCACGCCGGGGTCCAGGGTGCCGGTCGGCGGCCGGAAGTACCGCCGCCAGTCCGCGCAGCCCCGCTGCTCCAGCCAGAGCGCGTAGTGCTGGCCCGCGTGCGCCTCCGCGGTGTGGTTGCGGGCCAGCTCCACGTGGTCGAAGCCGTAGTACGGGCCGTGGAAGTCCCGCCAGAAGCCCAGGTCCTGCAGCAGCGGGTACGACTCGATCGAGGGGTGCTCCGCCGTGCTCGCGAGCGGCTGGAAGTGCGCCTTGCCGACCAGCGAGGTGGCGTACCCCGCGGCGCCCAGGTGCTGCCCGAGCGTCGGCTGGTCCTCGGGCAGCTTGGTGCCGAGCGTCCACGCGCCGTGCTGGCTGGGGTACTTGCCGGTGATCATCGAGGCGCGGGTCGGGGTGCAGGTCGGATTGGGGCAGTACGCGCGCTCGAAGGCGGTGCCCTGGGCGGCCAGCCGGTCGAGGTGCGGGGTGCGGATCTCGGGGTTGCCGCGGCCGAGGGTGTTCCAGTGCTGCTGGTCGCTGGTGATGAGGAGGATGTGGGGACGGCGGGCGGGCTGCGTCATACGGTGCGCTTCCTGACGGGGGCGGGGGCGGGTGGCGTACGCCGGGCTCGTGCGGTTGTCAGGCGAGCGTCACCCGGAACGGGCCCCCGGATCAAGCCCCCTGTACGGGCGCGGGGGTGGCGCGGAGCGCGAGGAGCAGCGGGACCGCGGGCAGGGTGGCCGGCAGCCGCCGCCAGCCGCTCGCCGGGTCCCGCTCCATCGCCGCGAACCGCGGCCACGGCAGCAGGTCCGTCTCGCGCAGCAGGTCGACGGCGAGCCCGGCACCGGCCAGCGCCGTGACCACGTCGAGGCCGTAGAAGTCGCTGCGCGTGTGCACGGGGACGCGGGCGTCCCAGTTGGCCTCGTTGGCGCGGAGCATCTCGGCGACCGTGGGCGCCGGTTCGTCAGCCGTCATGGCACCTTTCTACCCGTGCCGCGGGCTGCTGCCGCGCCATTCCGGGGGACGGCCCGCCCGCCGCGTCCGGGGCCGGGCGCCCGCGCGTGACGATGCGGCCGCCGGCCGCGTCCACCGTGCGCATCTGCAGGGAGCCGCACTGGCACCGGGTCCAGATCGTCATCCCCCCGCCGGTGCGGTGCCGCGAGACCGTGTGGAACGGCGTGCTGTCCGCCCAGCCGCAGTGGGGGCAGTGACCCTCGAACAACGTGTTGTCCCCTCCCCGCCGTACGCTCCGGCGGTTCTCGTCCGGCGCGGCCCCTCGGCCGGGCCCGCGTTCCTTGCCTCTTCAGCATGGAAGTTTCATTCGTTCAGGTCTAGGTTGGATTTATGGAGCGCATTGTGAAGGAGGGCCTACATGATTGACCTGCGCCGGCTGCGCGTGCTCCGCGCGGTCGCGTACTACGGCACCGTGACCGCCGCCGCCGAGTCACTCCACCTCACGCCCTCCGCCGCCTCCCAGCAGATCCGGCAGCTCGCCCGCGAGCTGGACGTCCGGCTGCTGGAGCCGCAGGGCCGCCGGGTGCGGCTCACGCCCGCGGCGCGCGGGCTGCTCGCGCACGCCGACGTCATCGAGGCGCAGTGGGAGCGGGCGGCGGCCGAACTGCACGCGCTCGGCGAGGAGCCGGCCGGCGAGCTGCGCATGTCCGGATTCCCGAGCGCGATGTGCCGGCTGCTGGCGCCGGTGGCCGGCGCGCTGCGCGCGGCGCATCCGCGGCTCGACGTACGGCTGCGCGAGGCGGAGCCCGCCGACTGCTACGACCTGCTCTTCGACTGCGAGACGGACCTCGCCGTGGTGGAGGCGTCCGCAGAGGCACCGGCCCGCGGCGACCAGCGCTTCGAGCAGCACACGCTCATCGAGGACCCCTTCGACCTGGTCGTGCCTGAGGACCATCCGCTGGCCGGCCGGACGGCGATCGAACTCGCCGAGGCCGCGGGGGAGCGGTGGATCATCGGCCCCCCGGGCGTCTGGTCGCGGCAGCACGTGCTCGCGGCGTGCAGCGCGGCCGGCTTCGGGCCCAACGTGACCCACGAGGCGTGCGACTGGACCGTGACGGCGGTGATGGTCTCCCACGGGCTCGGCGTCGCCCTCGTGCCCCGGCTCGCGCAGTTCTCCGGCGTGCCGTCGATCCGGCGGCTGCGGATCACCGGGGTGCCCGTCCCGTCGCGTACGTTCCTCACCGTCACCCGGCGCGGCGCGACCGGAAGCCCCGCGGTGCGCGCCGCACTCGACGCGCTGCAGGTACGGGCGAAGGAGACGGTCGCGTAGCGAAGGGGACGGCCGGGCAGCGGGAGGGCCCGCGGGCCCGCGGTGCACGGGGCCCGCGGGCCCGCGGGAGTGGGGGAGGGGGCGGGGCGGAGGAGGGTGCCCCGCCCCCTGGGGGAGGGGGGTGGGTGACGACCGGACGGCAGGCGCTCGGGCACCGCCGGCCGGCCGCCGTTCGGGTGCCGGCGGGGAACCGGCATGGCCGGGCGGGTCGCAGGTACGACCCGCGCCGGCCGGGCGGCGGCGCCTAGTGGGCGCCGGCGCCGGTGAGGGAACGGACCTCGAGTTCGGCGTACTTCTTGCCGGTGGCGTCCTCGTCCTTGGACAGGATGGAGCCGAGCCAGCCGAGGATGAAGCCGGCCGGAATGGAGATCAGGCCCGGGTTCTCCAGCGGGAACCACTGGAAGTCCACGCCCGGCCACATGCTGGTCTCCTTGCCGGACACCACCGGGGAGAACAGCACCAGGAGCACCGAGGTGAACAGGCCACCGTAGATGGACCACAGCGCGCCCTGGGTGGTGAACCGCTTCCAGAACAGGCTGTAGAGGATCGTCGGCAGGTTCGCCGACGCCGCCACGGCGAAGGCCAGGGCCACCAGGCCGGCGACGTTCAGACTGCCCGCGAAGACGCCCAGCAGGATGGCGACGGCGCCGATCCCGACGGCGGCGATCCGCGCCGCCGCGATCTCCTCCTTCTCGGTGGCCTTGCCCTTGCGGATGACGTTCGCGTACAGGTCGTGGGCGAACGACGACGACGAGGCCAGCGTCAGTCCCGCGACGACCGCGAGGATCGTGGCGAACGCGACCGCGGAGATCATCGCCAGCAGGACCGCGCCTCCGGTGGATCCCGCTCCGCCGCCGACTTCTTCCGCCAGTAGTGGTGCCGCGGTATTGCCCGCCGGGTTGGACTCGATGATCGTTTCCTGTTTGATCAGCGCGGCGGCGCCGAAGCCCAGCGCGATGGTCATCAGGTAGAAGCCGCCGATGATGCCGATCGCCCAGAGCACGGACTTACGCGCGGTCTGTGCGGTCGGCACCGTGTAGAAGCGGATCAGGATGTGCGGCAGACCCGCGGTGCCCAGCACCAGCGCGATGCCCAGCGAGATGAAGTCGATCTTCGAGGTGGTCGTCACCCCGTACTTCAGCCCCGGCTCCAGGAACGACGCGCCCTTGCCGGAGTTGTCCGCGGCGGCGCCCAGCAGCTGGGAGATGTTGAAGTCGAACTTCGCCAGCACCAGGATCGTGATCAGCAGGGTGCCCAGGATCAGCAGCACGGCCTTGATGATCTGCACCCAGGTGGTGCCCTTCATGCCGCCGATGGTGACGTACAGGATCATCACCAGGCCGACGAGGACCACGATGAGGTTCTTGCCCGCGTCCCCGGTGATCCCCAGCAGCAGGGCGACCAGGGCACCGGCGCCGACCATCTGCGCCAGCAGGTAGAAGATCGACACCACGATGGTCGACACCCCGGCCGCGGTGCGTACGGGACGCTGGCGCATCCGGTACGCGAGCACGTCGCCCATGGTGAACCGGCCCGAGTTGCGCAGCGGTTCCGCGACCAGCAGCAGCGCCACCAGCCAGGCGACCAGGAAGCCGATGGAGTACAGGAACCCGTCGTAACCCGCCAGCGCGATGGCGCCGGCGATGCCCAGGAAGGAGGCCGCGGACATGTAGTCCCCGGAGATCGCCAGCCCGTTCTGGAAGCCCGTGAAGGAACGACCGCCCGCGTAGTAGTCGGTGGCGTCCTTCGTCTTGCGTCCCGCCCACACCGTCACCGCCAGGGTGAGCGCCACGAAGACCGAGAACAGCGTGACGATCAGCGTGCGGTGCTCACCCGGATCCGACTGGGCGACCATCTGCAGCGCGTTCGTGGTGGCGCCCGTCATTTCCCGACCTCCGTGCCACTGCCGGCCACCCGGCCCTCGACCTCAGCCTTGAGCTGCTCGGACCTGGGGTCGAGCTTCGCGGCGGCGTGCCGCGCGTACCACCATGCGATGGCGAACGTGGTGACGAACTGCGCGATGCCCAGCACGAACGCCACGTTGATGTTGCCGGCGACCTCGGTGCCCATGAAGCCGCCCGCGTAGTTCGACAGCAGCACGTACAGCAGGTACCAGGCGATGAATCCGATGGTCAGCGGAAACGCGAACGAACGGTGTGCGCGTCGCAGCTCCCCGAACTCCTCGCTCTGCTGTACTTCTTCGTACACGTCCGGCGATCTGCCGGTCGGGGGTGTGCTGCTCATCGCGGCCTCCATGGGCGCCTTGGGGGACGGGGGTGTCCGGACGGGCCGGGCGCGGCCACCGTAGAAGCGCGGGGGCCGCCGCGCGAGCCGCCGTGCGCCGGTGGTGCCGTGAACGGCGGCGCGGATGCGCCGAGCGGTAGCGACGGCACGACGAGCGGTCGGCCGGGCGGTGGTTCGCACCGGATGGCGGGCGGTGAGCGGTGCGCCGGCGGCCGTACGCGGTGCGCCGGGCGCTCGTACGTGTGGGCCGGCCGCCCGAAGCACGGTGGGGCGGCGGCCCGTGCGCCTTCGGTCAGCCCGCCGTACGCCCCGGGCGGCGCGGCAGGTCCAGGGTCTCGGGTGCGTGCAGCCGCAGCAGCGCGTGCGCCGTACCGCTGGGCACGCTGCGCCTCGTCAGCCACGAGACACCCACCATCACCGCGAACGCGAGCGGCACCGTCCACGCCGCCGGACGCGCCAGCAACGCCCCCGGCCAGCCGCCGGGTTGCACGCCGAACATCGTCGCCGCCACCGTCGCCAGCGCAGCCCCGCCGCCGGTGAGCAGCCCGGCGGCGGCACCCTGCGGGGTCAGTCCGCGCCACCAGATGCCGAGCAGCAGCAGCGGGCAGAACGACGAGGCCGCGACCGCGAACGCCAGCCCCACCACGTCCGCGACGGGCCGTTCCACGACGACCAGCGACGCCACGCACGGCACGGCCGCCGCGGCCACCCCGGCGAGCCGCAGCCGGCGCACGGTCGCCCGCACCTCCGCGCGGGCGTCGGCCGCCTTGCCCGGCGGGGCCGTCGCCCGCCGCGCCCGTCTGCGCTCCAGCTCCTGCCCCAGCACGCCCGCCACCGACATCGTCAGGCCGGAGGCGGTGGAGAGGAACGCCGCGAACGCGCCCGCGGTCAGCAGCGTGCCGAGTACCGCCGCGGCCGGGCCGCCGCCGAGCAGCCGGTCGGGGAGGAGGAGCAGCGTGGCGTCCGTGCGGCCGGTCATGAGGAGTTCGGGGGTGTAGAGGCGGCCGAGGGCGCCGTAGAGCGGCGGCAGCAGGTAGAAGGCGGCCAGCAGCCACAGCACGGTCCAGGTGGTGCGGCGGGCGGCCGGGCCGTCGGGGTTGGTGTAGAAGCGGACGATGACGTGCGGCAGGCCCATGGTGCCGAGCAGCGTGGCGATGAGCAGGGAGTAGGTGCCGTAGCCGGGGTGTTCCGTACCGGACAGCGGGCGCGTCCAGTCGAGGCCGTCGACGGGTTCCTCGTCCACCGGGTGCGGCACGTCGGCGCCGGCGGGGAACCGGACCCGGGTCTCCTCGCCGATCGCGTGCACGCCGGGGCCGATGCGCACCCGCTCGCCGTCCAGCCGCTCGCCGTCGAGCCGGCCGTGCACCGTGACCCGCACCGGATCCTCGACGCGTACGTCGACCGCCTGGTGCACGGTCACCGTCGTCGCGTCCCGGAACCGCGGCGGCGCGTCGGCGTCCGGCCACGGCGCGCCGTCCGCGCGCCAGGCGAGCAGCAGGAAGATGACCGGCACCGCGAGCGCCGTCAGCTTCAGCCAGTACTGGAACGCCTGCACCGCCGTGACGCTGCGCATGCCGCCGGAGGCGACGGTCGTCATCACCACCGCCGCGACGGCCACCGGGCCGACCCACAGCGGGGCGCCGGTGACGGTGCGCAGGGTGAGCCCGGCGCCCTGGAGCTGGGGCAGCAGATAGAGCCAGCCGATGAGGACGACGAGCACCGAGGCGAGCTGCCGTACGCGCTTGGACTGCAGCCGGGCCTCGGCGAAGTCCGGGACGGTGTACGCGCCGGAGCGGCGCATCGGCGCGGCGACGAAGGCGAGGAGGACCAGGTAGCCGGCGGTGTAGCCGACGCCGTACCAGAGCATGTCGGCGCCGTAGGCGAGCACGAGCCCCGCGATGCCGAGGAAGGACGCGGCTGACAGGTATTCGCCGCCGATCGCGGAGGCGTTCTGCAGCGGCGTCACCGCGCGGGAGGCGACGTAGAAGTCGGAGGTGGCGCGGCCGGGGCGCAGCCCGTACACGCCGAACAGGGCGGTGGCGAGGCAGACGACGGCCACGGCGATGGCGGGCTGGAGGGTGTTCACGTGCTGTGTCCTGTCACGACCGCGGTCACGACCGCTCGACCAGGTCCGCGAACTCGGCCTCGTTCTTGCGTGCCTGGCGCTGGTACACCCACGCCAGCGCGAGGATCACCGGGTGCACCGCCACCCCGATCACCAGCCACGGCACGGGCACGCCGGCCAGGGTGCTGTCGCGGACGCTGGGCACCGTCGCCAGCAGCACCGGCAGCGCGCCGAGCACGACGCCGAGGGCGCCCACGACGAAGGCGGCGAGGCGCAGTTGGGTGCGCATGAGGGAGCGGAGGTAGACGTCGCCCAGCGGGGTCTGCCGGCCCAGGTCGTCGGCGACGAGGGCGCGGCTGCCGGGCGGCGGCTGGGAGCTGCGGGCGGCGAGGGTGCGGGGGTGGGCGACGGTCACGCGGGGCGGCGGCTCGGGGGGTCCGGGCGCGGCGGTGCTCTGCGGGGTGCGGCTGCGGGGCACGCGGGAGCCGGGCGTTCCGGTCTGCGGAGTGGCATCGGCGTCGCCGTTCCGCTGCGCGCCGCTCTTCCCGGTCCCGCCCTTCTGCGTGCTGCTCTTCCGGGAACTCGCCTTCGCTACGCGGCCGCCGGTCGTACCGCTCTTCCACGTGCCGCTCTTCGCCGCGGAGATCCCCCGATCGCCCGCCACGTCACACCGCCGCCGTGGGGGGATGTCGGACCAGCATCTCGCGGACCTGGCGGGTATGCCGCCGGCTGACCGGCAGCATGTGCCCGCCGAGGACCACGTACGTACGCCCCGCCTCCATGCGCAGCTCGCGCACGTGGTGCAGGGCGACGAGGTGGCTGCGGTGGATCCGGACGAAGCCGGCCGCCCCCCACCGCTCCTCCAGCGTCGCGAGCGGGATGCGGACGAGGTGGCTGCCGCCGCCGGTGTGCAACCGTGCGTAGTCGCCCTGCGCCTCGGCGTAGAGCACCTCGCTGCGCTGCACGAATCGCGTGACACCGGCGAGTTCCACGCTGATGACCTCGTCCGGCGCCGCCGCGCGCTCCGCCGGCGCCGCACCGGCCGGCTCCTCCTGCTCCTCCGGCACCGGCTCCGCGGCCGACTCGGCACACCTGCGCACCGCCTCCGCGAGCCGCTCCGGCGCCACGGGCTTGAGCACGTAGTCCGCGGCGTGCAGCGCGAACGCCTCCACCGCGTGGTCCTCGTGCGCGGTGACGAACACCACCCGCGGCGGCTGCGCGAACCGGGATATGAGCCGGGCCAGCGCCAGCCCGTCCAGACCCGGCATACCGATGTCGAGGAACACGGCGTCCACGGAACGGCCCGAGGCCAGCGCCCGGTCGAGGGCCAGCAGCGCCTGCTGCCCGTCGCCGGCCGTCTGCACCTCGGCCACCCGCGGGTCTCGGCGCAGCAGGTACGCCAGCTCCGCCAGGGCGGGCTCCTCGTCGTCGACGGCGAGAGTGTGCAGCATGCGGGAACCCTATGCGGGGCGCGGCGGCAGCGAAACCCGTCTCTCGCTCACATCCCCCCGGGGCCGCTCTGCACCGCGTCCGGATGGAACTTCGGCACCCGGACGTGCACCTTCGTCCCGGCGCCCGGAGCGGTCTCGATGACGAGCCCGTAGGCGTCCCCGTAGACCTGGCGGAGCCGCTCGTCGACGTTCCGCAGCCCGATGCCCGGCGCCCGCGGCGCGTCCCCCGCCAGCTCGGCCAGATCCCCGGCCAGGATGCGGGCCAGCGTCTCCGCCGCCATGCCGGCGCCGTCGTCCTCGACGCTTATCAGCGCTTCGCTGCCGCCGTCGGCCGCGGTGATCGTGAGCCGGCCCGGTCCCGGCTTCTTCTCCAGCCCGTGCCGTACCGCGTTCTCCACCAGCGGCTGCAGGCACAGGAATGGCACCACCACGCTCAGTACCTCCGGGGCCACCCGCAGCGAGACCTCCAGCCTGCCGCCGAAGCGGGCGCGCTCCAGCAGCAGGTAGCGGTCGATGCAGCGCAGTTCCTCGGAGAGGGACGTGAAGTCGCCGTGGCGGCGGAAGGAGTAGCGGGTGAACTCGGCGAACTCCACGATCAGCTCGCGGGCGCGCTCCGGGTCGGTGCGCACGAAGGAAGCGACGGTGGACAGGGAGTTGTAGATGAAGTGCGGGGAGATCTGCGCGCGCAGCGCCCGCAGCTCCGCCTCGCTTGCGGCGGCCCGGGAGCTGTCCAGCTCGGCCAGCTCCAGTTGCGCGGAGACCCAGCGGGCCACTTCGGAGGCGGCGCGGACCAGGCCCGCGGACGCCTGCGAGGTGAAGACGGCGAGCACGCCGTCGACGCGGCCGGCGACCGCCAGCGGCACCGCGACGGCGTGCCGCAGCGGGCAGTCCGGCCAGGTGCAGGCCACCTCGCGGGGGCCGACGACCTGCGTGCGGCCGCTCTCCGTCACCTGGGCCGCGGCTCCGGGGACGGCTTCGGAGTGGTCGTGGCCCGGCTTGCCCTCGGGGCCGTCCCAGGCCAGCAGCTCGCCCTTGCCGTCGGCGAGCGCGAGCGCGGGCGCGCCGAGGAGGTCGCGCAGGTGCGGGGCGGCGCGGCGGGCGGTGTCCGCGGTGAGGCCGGCGCGCAGCGGGGGGCCGGCGAGGGAGGCGGTGTGCAGCGTCTCGTACGCGGCGCGCTCCTGCGCCGTGCCGTACTGCTGGTTGCGCGCGACGCGCACGCCGATGAGCACCGCGGCGGCGCAGAGCACCACGACGGCTCCGAGCAGCAGCGCGGCGGTGGCGGCCGACATCCCGGGCATGGACGGACGCTACCGCGCCGGGGGCGGTCGGCGGCAGCGGGCGTCGTCAGGCAGGGAGCCCCGGCGGTGCCGTCAGCGGGCCGCAGGACGTGGCGGAGGCCCCGCAGCCCGCCGCGGAGGCGCCGCCGGCCGGACGTGGGTGCTCTCAGCCGGAGGTACCGGCCACAGAGCCCGGCAGCACGTTCTCGACGTAGTCGGCGACCGCGGCCTCCAGCCCCACGTCCTGCTGCTTCTGCTCGGCCAGCAACCAGCGGTGCTCCAGCACCTCGTGGTAGACCTGCGCCGGGTCGAGCTGGCCGCGCAGGGCCAGCGGCACCGCGCCCACGGTGGGCCGGAAGACCTCCCGCACCCAGCGGTGCGCCAGCACCTCGGGCCGGGCGCCGAGCGGGTCACCGGGCGCGTAGTCGTCCTGGGTCGCCATCCAGCTCTCCAGGTCGTTCAGCAGCCGGCGGGCCTGGTTCTCCTCGGTGTCCATGCCGGTCAGCCGGAGCAACTGGCGCTGGTGGTGGCCGGCGTCGACGACCTTCGGCACGAACGAGACGGTGTCGCCGCCCGGGGAGTGCGTGATCTGCATCTCGGCGACGTCGAAGCCGAGGTCGTGCAGGCGGCGTATGCGGCGCTCGATGTAGTGCCGCTTGTCGGCCGGGTAGACCGACTGTCTGGTCAGCTCGTGCCACAGGTCTCCGTACCGCTCGGCGATGGCCGCGCCGAACGGGATCGGGTCGATCGACGGGTGCAGCGCCCCGGAGGCCTCCAGGTCCATCAGCTCGCCGGAGATGTTCATCCGGGCCAGCTCGATGTCGTACTCCCGCTGGCCGTTGCTCAGCCGGGGCTGGATCTGCCCGGTCTCGGCGTCCACCAGATACGCGGCGTACGCCCCGGCGTCCCGGCGGAAGAGCGTGTTGGACAGCGAGCAGTCGCCCCAGGCGAAGCCCGCCAGGTGCAGCCGGACGAGGAGCACGGCCAGCGCGTCCATGAGCCGGTTCACGGTGCCCGGGCGCAGCGTCGTCTCGAACATCGCCCGGTACGGGCGCGAGCCCACCAGGTGCCGGGTGACCAGCGCCGGCTCCAGCGGCTCGCCGTCGGTGCCGGTGCGTCCCGTGACGACCGCGAGCGCGTCCACGGCGGGGATACCGAGCCGGTCGAGGTCGCGCAGCAGCTCGTACTCCCGGCGGGCGGCGCGCTCCGGCACCTCCTTGATGGCCACGACCTCCTCGCCGGCCTCGGCGAAGCGCACCACGTGCCGCGAGATGCCACGCGGCAGGTCGACCAGGCAGTCCTCCGGCCAGACGTCGAGCGGCAGCTCCCAGGGCAGGTCGAGCAGCGCGGCGGGGTGCTCCGGGTTGGTGGCGCTGATCTGCAGCTCAGGGCGCACGGCGGTCCTCCTCGGTCGTTCGTCCTCCATCATGCGCTGCCGGCCGCCGCGGCGAGGAACTGGGTGGTGGCCAGCTCCGCGTAGAGCGGGTCGCCGGCGACCAGCTCGGCGTGCGTGCCGACGGCCCGCACCTCGCCGCGGTCCATCACCACGATCCGGTCGGCGCTGGTGACGGTCGACAGCCGGTGGGCGACGACGAGCACCGTGGTGTCCCGCGACACCTCCGCGACGGTGTCGCGCAGCGCCGCCTCGTTGACCGCGTCCAGCTGCGACGTGGCCTCGTCGAGCAGGAGCAGCCGGGGCCGGCGCAGCAGCGCGCGGGCGATCGCGACGCGCTGGCGCTCGCCGCCGGACAGCTTGGTGCCCCGGTGGCCGACGAGGGTGTCCAGACCCTGCGGCAGCCGGGCCACCAGCTCCTCGAGCCGGGTGGTCTTCAGCACCTCCCGCACGTCGTCCTCGCCGGCCGCGGCGTTGCCCAGCAGCAGGTTGTCCCCGAGCGAGCCGGAGAGCACGGGGGCGTCCTGCTCCACGTACCCGATCGCGGCGCGCAGCGCGGGTATCTCCCAGCGGGTCACGTCGTGGCCGTCGAGGAGTATCCGCCCGGCGGTCGGCTCGTAGAACCGCTCGATGAGGGAGAAGACGGTGGTCTTGCCCGCCCCCGACGGGCCGACGAACGCCGTCATGCCGCGCGGCGGTATCGCGAAGCTGACGCCGTGGTGCACATACGGCAGGTCGTCCGCGTACCGGAAGCGGACGTCCTCGAAGGCCAGCGCCGCCGGCTCGGCGCCCGGCTCCGGCAGCGGCGCGGGCTCCGCAGCGGGCTCGGCCGGCAGGAGCTGCGCCTCGCGGATGCGCTCCAGCGCGGCGGCCCCTGTCTGGTACTGCGCGACCGCGCTCACCACCTGCTGGATCGGCGACATCAGATAGAAGACGTAGAGCAGGAAGGCGACCAGCGTGCCGACGTCGATCGCCCCGGTCGCCACCCGGGCGCCGCCCACCGCCAGCACGGTGATGAACGCGACCTGCATCGACAGGCCGGCCGTGTTTCCGGCCAGCGCCGACCACTTGGCGGCCCGCACGCTCTGCCGCCACGACTCCTCCGCCGCCTCGTGCACCGCCCGCTCCTCGCGGTGCTCGGCGCCCGACGCCTTGATCGTGCGCAGCGCGCCGAGGACCCGCTCCAGCGCCGCACCCATCAGGCCCACGGACTCCGCGGCCCGCTTGGCGGCCCGGTTGATGCGCGGCACGATGACGCCGATGACGGTCCCGGCCGCGAAGATCACGCCGGCGGTCACCGCGAGCAGCACGGGATCGACGACGCCCATCAGCACCAGCGTCGCCACGGCGGTCAGACCGCCGGTGCCGAGCCCGACGAGGGTGTCGGTGGTGACCTCGCGCAGCAGCGTGGAGTCGGAGGTCACCCGGGCCATCAGGTCCCCGGGCTCCGTGCGGTCCACGGCCGCTATCCGCAGCCGCAGCAGATACGAGCTGAGCCGGCGCCGCGCCGTCAGCACCACCGACTCGGCGGTGCGCCGAAGCACGTACGAACCCAGCGCCCCCACCCCGGCGTTGGCGACCACCAGCACCGACATCACGATCAGCGCACCGGCGATGGAGCGGTCGTGGGACAGGTCGTCGATCAGCGACCGCGCCACCAGAGGCAGCGCGAGGCCGGTGGCGCCCGTCGCCAGTGACAGCAGCGCTCCGGCGAGCAGCGCCCAGCGGTGCGGCCGCGCGTACGCGAGCAGCATCCGCCACGGCGGCGTGCCTGCTTCGGGGGCTTCGTCCACGGCCATTGCGCACCTCCGGTGATCTCACGGGGATCCTACGGCGCCGGCCCGACAGCGCCGGAAGTTATCCACAGGCCCCCGGAGCGGCCCCGCGCCTCCGGGGCCGCCGGTCCGGCTCCGCGTAGCCGCCGGGCCGCCGGTGCCTCACCCCGCGGCGTAGATGTCCCGGTAGTGGCGCAGCGCCCGGCCGCGCAGCTCCCCGGCAGGCTCGCCCGCGAAGCGGTCGGGCGCCAACGCCGCGAGCCCCGCGCCCGGCTCGCCGCCGTCCATCGCCTCCGCGAGCGCGGCCGCCGCGCCCGCCGCGTGCGTGACCCAGATCGCCGTCGCCGACCACAGCCCGGGCAGCCCCGTGAACGGGCCGAGCAGCGGCAGGTTGTCCGGGGTGACGGAGAAGACCCCGTTGAGCCGGACGGCGGGCGCGAAGCGGTGTGCGGGCGGCAGCAGCGCGAGCGCCGCGGCCACGGCCCCGTCGAACGGCTCGCCCGGCCAGGGCTCCTCCGCGCGCACCCCGAGGTCCGCGGGTGCCACCGGCCGCAGGTCGTGGTCGTAGGTGCCGATCCCGTCCCGGTCGCCGTGGTCGCGGGCGTAGGCGTGGTGCTCGGGCCAGCGCACGAACGGCCCGCGCGGATGCCGCGCCGGGCGCGGTCCGCCGTAGACGTACGGGTGGGACACCGGCGTCAGCGGCAGGTCCACGCCCGCCCGGGCGGCGAGCAGTGGGCCCCAGATCCCGGAGGCGAGCACCGTGTCGTCGGCCGGCACGAGCGTGCCGTCGGCGAGCCACACGCCGTGCACCCGCCCGGCGCGTATCTCCAGGCCCGTCGCCTCCGCGCCGTCGGCGAACTCGGCGCCCCGCGCCTCCGCCCGGCGCCGCTGCACCGCGGTCAGCAGCCCGGCGCGGGCGGTGCCGTCGCCGGGGAAGTGCAGCCCGGCCACGGCCGTGTCCGGGTCGACGAGCCGCGGCGCCAGCGCCGCGGCCTCCTCGGGCCCCACCAACCGGGCGGCCAGCCCCGCGGTCTGCGCCACGGCGGCACGCCCCTGCAGCGTCTCGTACGCCGCGGGTGTGGTGGCGACCTCCAGGCAGCCGGTCTCCTCGAAGCCGGCGCCGGCCCGCTCACGGCCACCGCCGGTGCCGTCGTAGTCGTCTGTGAGCCCTCGGTAGATCCGCACGGTGGCGCGGGCCAGCTCGGTGAGGACCGGGGCCTCGCCGAGCACGCCGACGTAGCCGGGCGCGTGGCCCGTGGACCCGTACAGCCTGCCCGCGGGGGCGCGGTCGAGGACGGTGACATGACATCCGTCCCGCCCCGCCAGCTCCCGGGCCAGCGACGAGCCGACGATGCCGGCCCCGACGATCACGATGCGGCGAGTCATGCGGCGATCGGACCACGGGCCCCGCGCGGACGGCAACGCCGTCTCACGACCTGAGCACCATGGCCGCCCCCTTGTCACATCGGCCGCGCTTCGCTGGTCACGGTGGTGACAGGTGGAACGGAGGAAGGACCCGATGGACGAGCACGAGTTCCTGGCCCTGCGGTTCGAGGAGCATCGCGCGCATCTGCACGCGGTCGCCCACAGGGTTCTGGGCTCGGCCGAGCTGGCCGAGGAAGCCGTGCGGGAGGCGTGGCTGCGGGTGAGCCGTGCGGGACCGGACGGGGTGGAGAGCCTCGACGGCTGGCTGCGCACGGTCGTGGGCGAGGTCTCCCTGGACATCCTCCGGGCCCGGGCGGCGCGGGGGCACGGCCCGCTGGATCCCATGGAAGACGAAAAGCCCGTAAATGCAGAAAAAGCAGCAATCGATAAGCCTGAACCCGAGGGAACGGACACGCCGGAAGAACACCGGAAAGGGTTCCGCGGCGACTCCGTCGGGCTCGCGCTGCTCGCCGTGCTCGACTCGATGGCGCCCGCCGAGCGGCTGGCGTTCGTGATGCACGACCTGTTCGCGGTCCCGTACGACGAGATCGCGCCGATCGTCCGGCGTTCGCCCGCCGCGACCCGGCAACTGGCGCTCCGGGCCCGGCGGCGCGTGCAGGGCCCCGCGGCCGACCGCGCGGACGGCCCGCACCACGCCGGGGACGCGCCGGGCGCACGCTCTGCCGGTTCGTACGCCGCAAGCGCCGATGAGGAGAAGGGCGTGCCGGCGGACTGGGGCGTCACCGCGCGCTGGAGTGCAATCGCCGGCGCGTTCCTCACCGCTTCGCGCGGGGAGGACTTCCATGCGCTCGTCGCGCTCCTCGACCCCGACGTGGTGCTCCGCGCCGACGCCGCCGCCGTGGCCGCGGGTGCGGCGGAGGAGGTGCGCGGCGCGGTGGCGGTCGCCGACGTCTTCACAGGGCGGCTCAGGGCCGCCCGCCCGGCGCTGGTGGACGGTTCGCCGGGGCTGGTGTGGATGCAGCAGGGGCGGCCGCGGATCGCGTTCGCCCTCGCCGTCGCCAACGGCACGATCGTCGGCATCGACGTGATCGCCGACCCGGACCACCTCGGCCGGCTGAAGTTACAGCCCCTCGACGGCTGACCCCCCTTGCCCCGGCCTGCCGTTCAGCCGTGATCCGCCGCGAGCACCCTCGCGCGCCTGTCCTCCCCGGCCACCGCCGGGGCTGTCCCCGAGCGGGACCACCACGTTCACCACCGTGAGCTGCTGTCCGCAGTTGGGACACGCGTGCGCTGTGCCGAGAGCCGGCTGCTCCGGCACCCGCGGCACGTGCGGCTCGGCCCCCGGCGCCGCGCCGTTGGCCCCCGCGGCGACCTGCCGATTCTGGCCGCGCCACCACCGCGCCTTGCACCGCGGCCCGCAGAACCTCCTGCTGGGGCTGCTGCTCGTCCAGGTGAACGCCGCGCGGCACTCGGCGCAGTACCGGGTCTGGGTGGCCATGGATCCTCCTCGTCCGGCGCGGCAGCGGGCCGGCACCGTCGGCTCGGGGTTTGGTGACAAGTAGATCGGGGGGAGGGTTACTGCGCCGGAACGCCTGCCGTAACCGCGGTGCAACCCACGGTCCACCCGCAGCGGTGGTTGAGGTGAAAGCAGGCACAGGAGAGGAACGCTGTCACCGCGCTGCAACCTGCCGCCACGGATGATGGGCCCAGCACGGTTGATCGCGTGCGGCCCGGTCGGCGGACCGCGGCCCTGCGGAGCAGGCCGGCGGTTGTCCGGTCGGGTTGACGAGGAAGCGCGTCCCAGATCGGCAGGTGAGGTGCGCAGCATGTCCATGGGAGATTCGCGCGGAGCCGGCCCCGTGACGAACCCGGCGGTCCGCGCTTCGGGCCACCCGTCCGCGAGCCAGGCGCCGACGTCTCCGGCCCCGTCGCGTCCCCCCAACCGCTTGTCGGTGAACGGCCGTTCCACCACGCGGCGTACGGCGCTGTCCCTTCCGCCCGGCCTGCCGCTGGCCGAATGGAGCCATCTGGGGCGGCAGATCTTCGTTATCGCGGATTCCTCGGCGTGGTGGCTCGGCGACTGGCTCATCTACGGCAGGAGCCACTACCCGGACCGCTACAAACGCGCCCTGGCGGAGACTTCTTTCGATTATCAGACTCTTCGCAACTACGCCTGGGTGGCGGGGAAATTCCATCCTTCGAGACGGCGGGACAAGCTCAGCTTCCAGCATCACGCGGAGGTCGCGGGGATGCCGGCCGGCGCGCAGGACGAGTGGCTGAGCCGCGCGGAGCGGGGCCGGTGGACCCGCAGTGAGCTGCGCAAGCAGATCCGGGCCAGCCGCCGCGTCGCCGCGGAGGGCGCGGGCTCGTCGCTCGTCCAGATGAGCGTCGTGGCGGAGCGCCGGGTGCGGTGGCAGAAGGCCGCCGAGGCCGTCGGTCTGGGACTGATGGAATGGATGGTCCTGATGCTGGACGAGGCGGCGGAAGAGCCCGCGGACGCCTCCGGATAACCGGTGGGTGGGCGACTCCCGTGAACCCGCGCGGTGTTGGTGTGCGACCCGCGCGCGCCGACGCCCATTCTGCGGAATGTTTCGTTCCGGTAATTGCCCGATGCGCTCGCGCGCCTTGTCCCGCCGGCGGGACAAGGCGTCTTGATTCATGCGACGTGTGACACCGCAAAGCCTTTCTGTGAATTCGTGACGCAGGCGCTCGCCGGGGTGGCATTTATCCGGATTCTCGCCTTCCGCCCCGGGCGAGCTGTGATTTTGAAGAACGGCCATGGACGGCGCATGTCAAATGCCTGGTGGGGTGAACTGTGTTCGGTGGGGCGTGGGGTGTCTGATCGGTGACGGCGCTGTTAGAGTCGATGTCCGAACGGGGGAACATTCACTCGCTTCGTCCGGGAGCGAAGCGAGTAGGGGGGAGAATCGAATGGCGTCGACAGCGGAGCCGGTGTCCGCGTCGGTCTGACATCATTCCGATCACCCCCACGTCCCCTGTATCGAGAGGTCTGACCTCTCGGCCGCCGGTTCTGCCGGCGACCACATCAGTACGGCTGCGTCAAGGGATTGTTCGAGTTCCGGTAATCGCACGAATGGGTTCGGGTCACGGCCCGTCCCACCGGAAGTTGGATCGGGGAGGAATTGAAGTTGACGTCCGTGCAGGGGCATCTCGATCAGACGCCGGTCGAGGTCGACGTCCGCAGCTTACGGAGAGCGGGCTCGCCTCGGACTTCGGGAGAAGATCGCGAGCATGTGAGAGTACTGGCGCAGGCACAGGCCGAACTACCGCCCATCGTCGTACACCGCGCGACCATGCGGGTCATCGACGGGCTTCATCGACTGCGGGCCGCCGAGCTCCGCGGTCAGGACACCATCGCCGTCCGCTTCTTCGACGGGACCGAGGCGGACGCCTTCGTCCTCGCCGTGGAGTCGAACATCGCCCACGGGCTGCCGCTCACCATGGCGGACCGGAAGCGGGCCACGAGCAGGATCATACTGTCGCATCCGCAGTGGTCGGACCGGATGATCGCGTCGGTGACGGGCATCGCCCCGGCGACCGTCGCGGCCATCCGCCGGCGTGAGTCGGCGGACACCGCGGCCACCGGCCACCGGGTCGGCCAGGACGGCCGCGTACGGCCCCTCAACGGCAGCGAGGGGCGCAGGATCGCGAGCCGGATGATCAGCGAGAATCCGAGCCTGTCGCTGCGGCAGGTGGCCCGGGCCGCGGGGATCTCCCCGGAAACGGTCAGGGACGTCAGAAACCGCATGCGCAGGGGGGAGGGCCCGCTGCCGGTGCCGCGGCAGCGCAGTACGGCGCGTATCGAGAGCAGACCGAAGGTGGTGGCGGTATCCGCGGGTGTGGCGACGACGGCCGCGGCGGTCCGGATAACGGTCGACGACCGCGGCTCGGCGGTCAACCGGCTGAAGGCCGACCCCGCGCTGCGGCTGAGTGAAACCGGCCGGACGCTCCTGCGGCTGCTCAACATTCACACACTCAGCGGTGACGAGTGGGAGGAGATCATCGGCAACGTACCCGCGCACTGCCGTGGCGTCGTCGCCCAACTGGCGCGTGAATGCGCCGGCATCTGGAAGGACATCGCGATGCGGATGGAACGCGAGAGCGCCCGCCCGCTGTGATCGCGGCGTGTTCCGAACGCCGTGGAGCCACCGTAGCCAAGCGCGACGGGTGAGACAGCAGGGAAAGCAGGTGAACCCCGCCGGAAAACGGCGGTGGTCCCTGCGCGGCGTGCGTGTCTTCGTCTGGTGCTGGGATGAAGACACGCACGTTTCGCTGTCCCCTCGGCCAAATTCCACGCGTGTCCAACCATTCGAAACAAGCTGTTGGACGCCCGGGCCCACCGCGTTGCCGGCGAACCCGGGCCGCAGCCTTGCGCGCGGGTGCCGTACGCCTAAGGCGCGCTCCCGCAGCACCCGCTCATCGCACCGCGTACGGTGCGCAGTTCGCGGGCATCCGTGACGTCCGTGCAGCCGGAGAGCCCGAGTGCGTCCCGCAACTCGTCGCCCAGCAGTTCCAGCACACGCCGCGCACCCGTCTCACCGGCCGCGGCCAGCCCCCAGATCACCGGCCGCCCCACCAGCACCGCGGAGGCGCCGAGCGCGAGCGCCCGTAAGACATCCGTCCCGCCGCGGACGCCGCTGTCCATCAGCACCTCGCAGCCGCTCCCCACCGCTGCGGCGACCTCCGGGAGTGCGTCGATGCTGGGCACCGCGCCGTCGAGCTGCCGCCCGCCGTGGTTGGAGACCACGATCGCGTCCACCCCCGAATCCACCGCGCGGCGTGCGTCCCTGGCGTCGAGCACACCCTTGAGGATCAATGGCAGCCGGGTGCGCGCCCGCAGGGCGGCCACCGACTCCCACGTGACCGCCGGCGAGAACGCCTCGGCCGTGTGCGCCGCGACCGCGGAGGCGCTGCTGCGGCGCCGGTGCGCCGTGGAGTCCGCGGCGGCGAGGTGGACCGCGCGCACGCCCCCGGGGAGCGCGAACCCGTTGCGCACATCCCGCAGCCGGCGGCCCATCCACGGCACGTCGACCGTGAGCATGATCGCCGTACAGCCGGCGGCCTCCGCCCTGAGCACCAGATCGAGGGTCCGAGCCGTGTCCCGCAGCCAGTAGAGCTGGAACCAGATCCTGCCGCCGGCGCCCGTGATCTCCTCGATCGGCACGCTGCTCAGCGTGCTCGCCGTGAAGGGCACCCCCGCCGCCTTCGCCGCCCGCGCCGCGGCCGTCTCGCCCTCGGCGCACACCAGCCGGTGGTATGCCACCGGCGCCACCGCCACCGGCATGGCCACCGGGCGCCCCAGCAGCGTCGACTCCGTCGAGCACACGGAGACGTCGCGCAGCGCCCGCGGCACGACGCACACCCGGTTCAGCGCCGCCCTGTTGGCGGCCAGCGTCGTCTCCGCGCCGCTGCCCCCCGCCACGAAGTCCCGTACCCCGGGCGGCAGGACAGCGGCGGCGGCCCGCTCGACGTCCGCGAGCGTGTGGACCGTGCGGCCCCGGGAGTCAGCGCCGGGAGGGCCCACGCTGGCCGGTCCTCTCCAGCTCCACGGCCTCGTACAGCGCCTTGATGTTCGCGCTGCCGAAGGTCTGCGCGCCCTGGCGCTCGATCACCTCGAAGAACAGGGTGTGCCGCGGGTGGCTGGAGGCGGTGAAGATCTGGAACATCTGCCCGTCGTGGTCCTCGTCGGCCAGCACGTTCGTCGCCCGCAGGTCTGTCAGCCGCGCCTGGCTCAGCGACGGGATCCGCGAGCCGAGCATGTCGTAGTACGAGCCCGGGGTGGTGAGGAACGCGACCCCGCGCCGCGCCAGGGTGCGCACCGAACGCACCGCGTCCGCCGAGGAGAAGGCGAGGTGCTGGACGCCGGAGCCCTCATGACCCTTGAGGAACTCGTCGATCTGGCCCGGGTCCGCGGTCGGGTCCGGCTGGATCAGCGTGAGCGTCACCGCGCCCGACCGGCTCTGCACGACCTTCGACTCCATCGCCTGCGAGCCGATGACGATGCGCTCCTCGAAGACGAACTCGAAGCCCAGCGCCTGCCGGTAGAAGTCGACCGTGGGGTCGAGGCTGCCGGTGTCCAGACAGACCGCGACGTGGTCGATCTCGTCCAGCCCCACCGCGTCCGCGCGGCCGTCGTCCTCCCGCAGCGCCGGTGCGAACCCCACCGGCAGCCCCGCGCCCGCCCGGGGAGTGCGCTGCACGAGCGTGTGCACCACGTCCCCGAACCCGCCTATCGCGGCCGTCACCGCCGGCCCGTCGCCGTCGTGCGCGGTGGGCTCGCGCACCACTCTGGCGCCGCCGGCCGCAGCCGCGCCGAACGCGGCCCGTACGTCCGCGGTGCGCAGCGCGATGTCGGCCACCCCGTCGCCGTGCGCCTGGACGTAGGCCGACGCCGGGTGCTGGTCGGACGTGGCTTGGGTGATCACGAGGGTGATGCGGCCGTGGCGCAGCGCGATGCTGCGGTGCTCCGGCGAGCCGCCGGTGCCGACGACCGAGAAGGCGTACTTGTCGACCCAGTCGAAAGCTGCGGCCTCCAGGCTTCCGACGTACATCTCCACGTAGTCGATGGCCACGTCGCCGAACGGAACTCCGGCCTCGCTGAAATCATGCATGACTGTCCCCTGGTCACGAAGTGGCATGCGTTTCCCGGACTGTAGGCGACCGGCCGTGGATCTGGCTACGAACGTCTTTTTCTGGACTCCACTGCTTTTGGTCGGCGGCCCTTGTGCATAAGCTGTTGCGCCGTTTCCGCTATTCGTTCCACGGCTTTCGTGCTGGATCTTCCGAGCGCAATCCTTCGATCAGGTTCTTTCGGGCAGGGGATGTCTGGTGATTCGCTCCATAGCCGTCGTGGGCACCGGCCTGATCGGCACCTCCGTGGCGCTGGCCGCCTCCCGCCAAGGGGTGGCGGTGTACCTCTCCGACACCGACGCCACGGCCGCCCGCACCGCCGCGGCCCTGGGCGCCGGGCTCGCAGAGGAGCCGCCGGGGCCGGTCGACCTGGCCGTGATCGCGGTCCCGCCGAGCAAGGTGGGCACGGTGCTGGTCGACGTGCAGCGGAGTGGTCTCGCCCGCGCCTATACCGACGTGGGGAGTGTGAAGACCGTGCCGGAACGGGCCGCGCTGAACGCCGCGCCCCAGCCCGCGCGTTACGTCGGCGGTCACCCCCTGGCCGGCCGCGAGCGCTCCGGGCCGCTGGCGGCCCGCGGCACCCTCTTCGAGGGCCGCCCCTGGGTGCTCACCCCGTCGCGGCTCACCTCCCGCGCCACCCTGGAGCGCGGTCGCCGGCTGGCCGAGTTGTGCGGCGCCGTCCCGCTGGTGATGGCCAGCCGCGCCCACGACGACGCCGTCGCCCTCACCTCCCACGTGCCCCACCTGCTGGCCAGCCTGATGGCCGCCCGGCTGCGGGACGACCCTGCCGGGGTCTCCCGGCTGGCCGGCCAGGGACTGCGCGACGTCACGCGGATCGCGGGCGGGGACTCCCGGCTGTGGGCGGACATCATCGAGACCAACGCGGCGGCTCTCGCCGGGGTCGTACGGAACGTGCACGCCGACCTGACCCGGCTGGTGCCGGCGCTCGACGCGCTCGCCGGGCAGGGCACCGGGGACCGTGAGGAGGGCCTGCGGACCGTCGTCGACCTGCTCGACCGTGGCATCGCCGGCCTCGGCGCGATCCCCGGCGCCCGCCCGGAGCCCCCCGGGAACACCCCCGCGCTGCGCGTGGCCGTCCCGGGCCGCCCGGGGGAGTTGGGGCGATTCCTCGGAGCGGTCGCGGGCCTCGGCGTGGATGCCGAGAGCGCGTCGGTGGACGCCGCCGCGGGCGGCGGATTCACGGTACGGTGCCGCGTGCACCCGTCCGACGTCTGCCGAATCGCAGCGAAACTCAGGGCCGACGGGTGGGACGCGGAGACCGACGGCGGAGACGCCGAACTCACACCCGTTCCCCGATGACCCACGCCGCTTTCTCACGTACGCCTACACGGCCGTCCAACCGCGGAAATTGTCCAAGTGCGCTCGGGCGTGTCCAAGTGTGCAGATTGCTCTCTTGGACGGCGTTGTCGAAATACGCGGGGTCGTGCTTTTCTAAGCGCCGGAAGAAGACGTCGCCAATTGCCTTCGCGAGGGGGAATTCCATGGCTGCTCCGGGTCCCGAAGCGCTCGTCGCCGGTGCCGTGCCGAACGTCCCGGTGCCGGGCGCCGCGCCCTCGACGCCCGCCCCGGCCGCGCGCCCGCTGCGCAAGGCCGAGCTGCACGGCAGCGTGTCCGACCCCCTGCTGGACACGATGAACTTCCTCAACGAGATCACGCTCCGCTACCCCGACGCGATCTCCTTCGCCCCCGGCCGGCCGTACGACGGGTTCTTCGACACGGAGCAGGTCTTCACGCACATGCGGACCTACCTCGACCACCTGGCCGCCCGCGGCGGCACCCCGGAGGACATCCGCACCGCCCTCTATCAGTACGGCCCGACCGCCGGTCAGATCCGCGAGATCATCGCCGAGTCGCTCCGCGCCGACGAGGGCATCGACGTGCCGGCCGAGTCCGTCGTCGTGACCGTCGGTGCCCAGGAGGCCATGCTGCTGGTGCTGCGCGCACTCATCAGCGGCCCCGACGACGTCCTGATGGTCGCCAGCCCGTGCTACGTCGGCATCACCGGGGCGGCCCGGCTGCTCGACGTCGCCGTGCACCCCGTGGAGGAGCGCGAAGACGGCTTCCACGCCGCCGATCTCGAGGCGGCGGTGCTGGCGGAGAAGGCGCGCGGCCGCCGCCCCCGCGCCTTCTACCTGGTCCCCGACCACTCCAACCCCTCCGGCGCCACGCTCACGCCCCGGGCCCGCACGGACCTGCTGGACCTGGCCGCCCGCCACGACCTGCTCATCCTGGAGGACAGCCCGTACCGGCTGGTGAGCCCGGGACCCCCGCCGCCCACCCTGAAGTCGCTCGACCGCACCCAGTGCGTCGTCCACCTCGGGTCCTACTCCAAGACCGTCTTCCCCGGCGCCCGCGTCGGCTTCGCCGTCGCCGACCAGACCGTCGCCGACGACTCCGGAGCCACCAGCCTGCTCGCCGACGAGCTCGCCAGGATCAAGAGCATGGTGACGGTGAACACCCCGTCCCTGAGCCAGGCGGCGGTCGCCGGCGCGCTGCTAGCCGCGCAGGGGCTCGTCTCCGAGCTGAACTCCCGTGCGGCGGCGTACTACGGAGACGCCATGCGGACCATGCTCCGGGCCCTGGACGAGCGGCTGCCCGCCGCCCGCAGGAACGCGCTGGGGGTGCGGTGGAACCGGCCCGAGGGCGGCTTCTTCCTCACCGTGCAGGTGCCGTTCCCCGCCGACGACGCGGCGCTCACCCGCTCCGCCCAGGACTTCGGCGTCATCTGGACGCCGATGAGCCACTTCCACCCCGGCGCCGGCGGCGGCCACCGCGCCCTCCGGCTCTCCACCAGCTATCTGACCACCGAGGAGATCGACGAGGGCGCCGCACGCCTCGCCCGCTTCATCGAAGCCGGGACGAGGGCCGCGTGACACCACGGATCCTTCCCGATCTCCCTTCCCCGACCGTCCGAATCCAGTGGGAAAGGACCGCACGTGAACGGCATCAGCGGAGCACAACGACCGCGTAGCAAGAAGCGCATGTGGGGGTGGACCTTCCGATGATCACCGGCCTGGAGAGCGAGGAGCTCCTGGATCCGCGATCCGCGACAGCACAGGTGCCGGGTCCGTACCGGCCCCGCATCCTCGGGGTGGGCACCGCCGCCACCCCCACGACGTACACCCAGCAGGAGGTGCTCGACGCCTTCGGCATCACCGACCCCAGAATCAGCTCCGTCTTCCTCAACAGCGCGATAGAGCGGCGCCATCTGACGCTGCCCGCCCCCGACGAGCACGGAGTCCGGCACTCCGAGCCGCAGGGCGACCTGCTCGACAAGCACAAGGCCACCGCGATCGAGATGGGCGCGCAAGCCCTCCGCGCCTGCCTGAAGAGCGCCGGCCACGAGCTGTCGGACCTGCGCCACCTCTGCTGCGTGACGTCCACCGGCTTCCTCACCCCCGGGCTCAGCGCGCTGCTGATCCGCGAGTTGGGCATCGACCGGCACTGCAGCCGCTCCGACATCGTCGGCATGGGCTGCAACGCGGGGCTGAACGCGCTGAACGTCGTCAGCGGCTGGTCCGCCGCCCACCCGGGCGAACTCGCCGTCGTCCTCTGTGCCGAAGCCTGCTCCGCGGCGTACGCGTTCGACGAGACCATGCGCACCGCCGTCGTCAACAGCCTCTTCGGCGACGGCGCCGCCGCCGTCGCGCTCATGTCCGGCGCGGCCTTTGTGAGCCCCGACGGCGCCCGCGGCCCGGACGTGCTGAAGTTCGCCAGTTGCCTCATCCCCGAGGCGCTGGAGGCGATGCGCTACGACTGGGACCGCGACCAGGACCGGTTCAGCTTCTTCCTCGACCCGCTGATCCCGTACGTCGTCGGCGCCCACGCCGAACTCGTCGTCGACCGGCTGCTGGAGGACACCGGCCTGCGCCGCAGCGACATCCGGCACTGGCTGGTGCACTCCGGCGGCAAGAAGGTGATCGACGCCGTCGTCGTCAACCTCGGACTCACCCGCCACGACGTCCGCCACACGGTCGGCGTGCTGCGCGACTACGGCAACGTCTCGAGCGGCTCCTTCCTGTTCTCGTACGAGCGGCTGCTCGACGAGGACGTCACCCACCCCGGAGACCACGGCGTGCTCATGACCATGGGCCCGGGCTCCACGATCGAAACGGCCCTGGTCCGATGGTGAGAGCGGAGGATGCGATGAGCGACACGCTCACGCTGAGAATCGACGGGGCCGAGCCGCTGACGGCCGGGGCAGTCAAGGAATTGGCCGCCGTCTGCGACGAGGCGGAGGACGGCGAGGGCACCGGCGTGGTCACGGTGTACGTCACCGGGACCCCCGGGCCGGGCTGGACCCGGGGGGTTGACGTCCAACTGGTCAGCAAGTGGGAGCGGGCGCTGCGCCGGCTCGAACGGCTGCCGGCGGCCACGGTCGCGGTCGCCCGCGGCGACTGCGGCGGCACCGCGCTCGACGCCTTCCTCGCCGCCGACATCCGCGTCGCCACCCCCGGCACCCGGCTGCTCGTCGCCCGGGACGGGGAGGCCACCTGGCCCGGAATGGCGGGTTACCGGCTCGTCCAGCTGGCCGGCGCGGCCGGCGTCCGCCGGGCCGTGCTCTTCGGCCTGCCCATCGACGCCACCGAGGCACAGGCGCTGGGCCTCGTCGACGACCTGGCCGCGGACCCCGCGAGCGGCGTCGCCGCGGCCGCCGGGATGGCCAGCGGGCTGTCCGGCAAGGAAGTCGCCATCCGCCGGCAGTTGCTCTTCGACGCCACCACGACCAGCTTCGAAGACGCACTCGGCCGGCACCTCGCCGCCTGCGACCGGTCGCTGCGCGCGGACGCCGCCCGGGTGGACTCGTGATCGGGGACGTACGGGCGGTCACCGCCCGCGACGGCTGGGCCGGCGTCGGCGCGGCGCTCGCCCGCGCCGAGGAGTCGATCGCGGCACTGCCGCCTCCCGACGCCCGCACGGCCGCCCAGCGGACCCGCGCCGCCGGTGTACAAGACGAGGCCCGTGCGCTGCGCACCGCCTTCCTCGACACCCACGTGGACGCCGTCTACGATCGGCTCACCGAAGGCCGCACCACACCCCTGCGGCTCGCCGACCTGGTCTCCGCCGCGGCCGTCGCGTACCCCGGCCTCGTACCCACCGCCGGGCAACTGGCCGCCGAGCGCAAAAGGCTCCAGGCCGGCAAGGAAGGCCACGAGATCGACCAGGGCATCTTCCTGCGGGCCGTGCTCGCCTCCCCTGTCGCCGGCGCCCACCTGCTCGACGCCATGCTGCGCCCCACGCCCCGCGCGCTGGAACTGCTCCCGCGGTTCACCGAGACCGGCCTGGTCGACACCCGCTCCGTCCGGCTCGAACGGCGCGACGGCGCGGCGCATCTGACGATGCACCGCGACGACTGCCTCAACGCCGAGGACGAGCAGCAGGTCGACGACATGGAGACCGCCGTCGACCTCGCGCTCCTCGACCCCGGCGTCCGGGTCGCGGTGCTGCGCGGCGGCGAGATGACCCATCCGCGCTACCGCGGCAAGCGCGTCTTCAGCTCCGGCATCAACCTCAAGAGCCTGCACGCGGGCGACATCTCGCTGGTGGGCTTCCTGCTCCGCCGCGAGCTGGGCTACATCCACAAGATCGTCCGCGGGGTGCGCGGCGTCGGCGGCGCATCCTGGCACTCCCGCACCGTGGAGAAACCCTGGATCGCGGCGGTCGACACCTTCGCCATCGGCGGCGGCATGCAACTGCTCCTCGTCTGCGACCACGTGCTCGCCGCCTCGGACGCGTACGTGTCCCTGCCCGCCGCCCGCGAGGGCATCGTGCCGGGCGCCGGGAACCTCCGGCTCGGCCGGCACACTGGCCCGCGGATCTCCCGCCAGGTCATCCTCCAGGACCGCCGGCTGCCCGCGACCGACCCCGACGCACGGCTGGTCCTGGACGAGGTGGTGGAACCGGCCGCGATGGACGACGCGATCGCCGCCGCCGTCGACCGGCTCGGCGGCCCCGCCGTCGTACCCAACCGGCACATGCTCAACGTCGCCGAGGAGCCGGCGGCCGAGTTCCGGCGCTACATGGCCGAGTTCGCGCTCCAGCAGGCCCTGCGGATCCACGGCGCGGACGTCGTCGGCAAGGTCGGCAGATTCACGCAACGGTCGGCATGACCACCGTCCGCGGCAGCCGGACGCCCGGCTGCCGCGGACGCAGCCGCCGCCGTAGCGCCACCGGCCGCCGCAGGCCCCTGAGACCGCCCGCAGGAAAACCGCCCGCAGGAAAGGAGCGAGCCCGATGACCACCGCCAGGATCAACGGGATCACCCTCGGCTTCGACGACCACGGCGCAGGGGAACCGGTCGTCATGGTCACCGGCACCGGCGCCCCCGGGCGGATCTGGCGCACCCACCAGGTGCCCGCCCTCACCGCCGCCGGCCACAGGGTGATCACCGTCGACAACCGCGGCATGCCCCCGAGCGACCCCTGCCCCGAAGGCTTCACCCTTGCCGACATGGCCGCCGACACCGCCGGGCTCATCGAGCACCTGGACCTCGCGCCGTGCCGCGTCGTCGGGTTCTCCCTCGGCGCGAGCATCGTCCAGGAACTCCTCCTCGCCCGCCCCGAACTGGTCCGGCAGGCCGTCCTCATGGCGCCCACCGGGCGCGCCGACGGCCTGGTCTCGGCCATGACCGCCGCCGAACTCGACCTCTGCGACAGCGGCGTGAAGCTCCCCCCGCGCTACGCCGCCTACGTCAACGCCCTCCAGAACCTCTCCCCGCAGACGCTGAACGACGAGGCGACCCTTCGGGACTGGCTCGACGTCTTCGAGCTGACGGCCGTCGACATGTCGGCTTTCCGCGGGCAACTGGAGCTGCAGACGACGGTCGACCGACTCGGTGCGTACCCGCGCATATCCCGCCCCTGCCTGGTCATCGGCTTCGGCGACGACCTCGTCATCCGCCCGCACCTGTCACGCGAGGTCGCCGCCGCCATTCCCGACGCCGCCTATGTCGAGATTCCCGGCTGCGGCCACTACGGCTACCTGGAGCGGCCGGACGCCGTCAACGCGGCGGTCCTCGACTTCTTCGCCGCCGCCTGAACCCGCCTCCCGCCCTCACCACCAGCAGGAAGGCACGGCCGGAACCCGTCCGCTGAAACCCCGGCCCTACACCCGGCCGCGCTAGTCTGAAGGCGCTTCCAACCGAGTACGGGACACGACGAAGTGAAGCGCTGTGACCGCAGTGTGACGCAAGGTGGGGGATCGTCAGCCGTGACGGCCGTTCTCGAATGCCCGTCCGCCGCATCCTCTCCATGCGCCCGCGAGACCTCCGGCAGGTGCCGCTGATGAGGGTTCTGGTAGTCGAAGACCACGCCGAGCTGGCCGACTCGGTGGCACGGGTGCTGCGCCGGGAGGGTATGGCCGTCGATGTCGTGTACGACGGATCCGACGCGCTGGAGCGCACGATGACCGTCGACTACGACGTCGTCGTCCTCGACCGCGACCTCCCCGGCGTCCACGGCGACGAGGTGTGCAAGGAACTGGTCTCCCAGCCCCACCACGCGCGGGTGCTGATGCTCACCGCCTCCGGGACGATCATCGACCGCGTCGAGGGACTGAACCTCGGCGCCGACGACTATCTGCCCAAGCCCTTCGCCTACGCCGAGCTGGTCGCCCGGCTGCGGGCCCTCGCCCGCCGCGCCCAGCCCGCCGTCCCCCCGGTGCTGGAGCACGGCGACCTCCGGCTCGACCCCGCCCAGCGCTTCGCCACCCGCGGCGGCGAACGGCTGACGCTCACCCCGAAGGAACTCGCCGTCCTGGAGTGCCTGCTCTCCGCCCAGGGCCGCGTGGTCTCGGCGGAGGAGCTTCTCGAACGCGTCTGGGACGAGGCGGCCGACCCGTTCACCACCACGGTGAAGACCACGATCAACCGCCTGCGCTCCAAGCTCGGTCTGCCCCCGGTGATCGAGACGGTGCCGCGGAGCGGCTACCGGATTTGAGGTACGCCCATGGGGCTGTCGCGACCGCACCTGGCCGTCCTGAAGCGCGTCGGCGCCCTGTCCGCACAGCTCACACCCCGGCGGGTCCGGGTGCGCCTCACCCTCCTGTACGGCTCGCTGTTCGTCCTCTCCGGCGCCGTGCTGCTGGCGATCACGTACCTCCTCGTCGCCCGCCCCTCCGGCGGGCTGGTGACCTTCAAGGACGTGCAGTACGGCTCCGCCCAGTCCTCCGCGCAGGCGGACACCCGCACCTACCGGCTCGACGAGGATCTCGGCAGCCAGGAGAGCGGCATCGTCGAGGGGATGCGCCAGCAGGCGTGGCATCAGCGGGAGGCGATGCTCGACCGGCTGCTCATGCAGTCCGGGCTCGCCCTCGCCATCATGTCGGTCATCGCCATCGGCCTCGGCTGGGTGGTCGCCGGCCGCGTCCTGCGCCCCCTGCGGACCATGACGAGCACCATCCGCCACATCTCCGCGCGCAACCTGCACGAGCGCCTGGTCACCGGCGGCCCGCCCGACGAGCTGAAGGACCTCGCCGACACCGTCAACGGGCTGCTCGGCAGGCTGGAGACGGCGCTCGAATCGCAGAAGAGGTTCGTCGCCAACGCGGCCCACGAGCTGCGCACACCCCTCACCCTCGAACACGCGCTGCTGGAGGAAACCCTCATCGACCGCGGCGCCACCCTCGAGTCCTTCCGCGCCAACTTCGAGCGGCTGCTGACGATCAGCAAACAGCAGGCCACGCTCCTGGAGTCGCTCCTCACCCTCTTCAGCAGCGACCGGGGTCTGGAGAGCCAGGAACCGCTCGACCTCGCCGCGCTCACCCACGAGGTCCTGCCCGCCTTCCGGCCGGAGATCGGCCGGCGCGAGCTGGCCGTCCGCTCGGCCGTCGAACCGGCCCGCATCTCCGGCGACTCGGCCCTCATCCACCGCCTGGTGGCCAACCTCCTCGACAACGCGATCGACTACAACGTTCCCGGCGGCAGCGTCGAGATCGCCACGGGAGTACGGGACGGGGGCGCCTACCTCTCCGTCCGCAACACCGGCGCCGCGGTGCCGCCGGACCAGGTCGAGCGCCTTTTCCACCCCTTCCAGCGGCTCCGCCGCACCGCCGGTGACGGCCACCACGGGCTGGGCCTGTCGATCGTCCGCTCCATCGCCACCGCCCACGGCGCCACGCTCACCGCCGAGGCCAGAGCCGGGGGCGGGCTGGCCGTGACCGTCGTCTTCCCGCTGCGCGACGACGGGCCGGGCGAGAACGTCCGGGTGGCCAAGCTCGCGGAGCCCGGCACCGCGCCGGCCCATTTCTGAGACGGCCCTTTCCGTTTCCCCCGAATAACTCCCGTCCAACTGCTGACAATTCACAGTTGGACACCTTCCGGTTGTCCAACCTTGTCGCCTTCTGCCCGCCTGGTTAGTGTGTATTCCGACTTGAGGAAACCCCACCGACGGGAGCGGTCATGGCGAATCCGTTCGACAACGAGAACGGCACTTTCCTGGTCCTGGTCAACGATGAGAACCAGCATTCCCTCTGGCCCGCCTTCGCCGAAGTCCCCGCCGGTTGGAAGTCCGTGTTCGGCGAGGAGAGCCGCAAGGCGTGCATGGACTACATCGAGGAGAACTGGACCGACATGCGGCCGAAGAGCCTGATCGACGAGATGGACAGGCAGGAGCAGGCCGCCGCCCGCTAGGACGCCCCGGCCCGACGACGAACACTGGAGGTAATTCGTGGCCATGATTGGCGGCTCCGGGCCGGTCATCATGCGCGCCGGCGGGCCGGATTCGGTCACCAGGCAGAAGGTGAAGAAGGGTACGGCCAAGCGCATCCTTCCCTACACCCGTCCGCACCGACTCAGAATTGCGGTGCTCTTCGCGGTCACCGCGCTCAACGCGGGAATCGTGGTGGCCGTTCCCATTCTCTTCAAATACCTCATCGACAACGGCATCATGCCGCGGGACACCTCCGTCGTCGTCTGGATCTCCGTCACCGTCGCGCTCCTCTCCCTCTTGCAGACCGTCGTCGGCTTCGCCGAGGCGTGGCTCTCCGGGAAGGTCAGCGAAGGGCTCATCTACGACCTCCGGACGGAGGTCTTCGACCACGTGCAGCGCCAGCCGCTCGGCTTCTTCACCCGCGCCCAGACCGGATCGCTGGTCAGCCGGCTCAACACCGATGTCGTCGGCGCCCAGCAGGCGCTTACCTCCCTGCTGTCCACCGTCGTCTCCGCGGGCCTGACCGCGCTGCTCGTCCTGGGCGCGATGTTCTACCTCTCCTGGGCGATCACGCTGATCAGCCTGGTGATGCTTCCGCTCTTCATCCTCCCCGGCAAAGTCGTCGGCCATCGGCTGCAGCGCGTGATGCGCGAGCACATGCAGGTCAACGGTGAGATCGGCGCTTTCATGAGCGAGCGTTTCAACGTCACCGGGGCGCTGCTCGCCAAGCTCTACGGCCGCCCGGAGACCGAGAACGGGACGTTCGCCGACCTCGCGGGCAAGGGCCGCGACCTCGGGGTCCGCGCCTCGGTCTACTCGAAGCTGCTCTTCCTGTCGATGATGCTCGTCGGCTCCCTGTCCACCGCGCTGGTCTACGGGCTCGGCGGCGGCCTCGTCATCGAGGGCGTCTTCCAGATCGGCACCCTGGTGGCGCTCGCCACCCTGCTCACCCGGCTGCTCGCGCCGATCAACCAACTCTCCGGCGCGCAGCGGGACATCCTGATGGCCCTGGTGAGCTTCGACCGGCTCTTCGAGATCCTCGATCTCAAGCCGCTCATCCAGGAGAGGGCGGACGCCCACGCCCTGCCCACGGTCGCCGTGAACCGAGCCACAGAAACCGGAGCCAGCGCGAACGGGGCCGGGGCGGACGGAGCCGGCACGAACGGGGTCGCTGCGAGCGCGGCCGGTGCACCGCCGAGCGCACCGGAGATCGAGTTCTCGGGAGTCTCCTTCCGCTACCCGTCCGCGGCGGACGTCTCCCTCGCCTCCCTGGAGTCCCTCGCGGGCCCCGCACCCCAGCGCGGCGACAACTCCTGGACCCTGCGCGGCCTGAACTTCACCGCCCCCGGAGGTAAGCTCACCGCCCTCGTCGGCCCCTCCGGCGCGGGCAAGACGACCATCACCCACCTGGTGCCGCGGCTCTACGACCCGGGCGAGGGTGTCGTCCGGATCGGCGGCCACGACCTGCGCGAGCTGACGCTGGCGTCGCTCCGCGACACCATCGGCATGGTCACGCAGGACGCCCACCTCTTCCACACCACCATCCGGCAGAACCTCCAGTACGCCCGCCTGGACGCCACCGAGAAGGACATGATCGAAGCCTGCCGGTCGGCCCAGATCTGGAGCCTGATCGAGGCACTGCCCGACGGCCTCGACACCCTCGTCGGGGACCGCGGGTACCGGATGTCCGGCGGTGAGAAGCAGCGCATCGCCATGGCCCGGCTCCTGCTCAAGGCCCCGCCGATCGTGGTCCTCGACGAGGCGACCGCCCATCTCGACTCCGAGTCCGAGGCGGCACTGCAGCGGGCGCTTAAGACGGCGCTCACGGGCAGGACCTCGCTCGTGATCGCCCACCGGCTCTCCACGATCCGGGACGCGGACCAGATCCTGGTCATCGACCAGGGCCAGGTCCAGGAGCACGGCACCCACGACGAACTGCTCGAACTCGACGGCCTCTACGCCGAGCTGTACCGCACGCAGTTCTCCCGCCGGCCGAAGAACGACGCGCCGGCCCCGGAGATGGCCCCGGTGCCCCCGAACGGCCCGGTGCTGGACGGTCCGCCGCAGGGAATACTCATCGGCCCCGGGCCGGGAATGGGTCCCGGCCCCGGAATGGGTGGGCCCGGTCCCGTCCTGCACGGCCCGGGGCCGCGCTAGCCCCACGAGTTCGTCAACCGCAGGCACAAAACGCGCAGTCCGCAATCGCCGTGAACGTCGTTGCCTGATTGAGCCAGTGGAGACCTCAGGAATGTCTGATTCGCGCAGCCCTGCCCTGCCCGTGGTGCACGTGACACCGTGCCCCGCCGGCAGCACATGGGATCTCCGATTCACGGATGGCCTCGATCTCGCGGTGCACCTGGAAGCGTCCGCGACAAAGGCGGCGGCCGTGGCGGCGGGATTCTTTCACCGGCTGACGGGCGACCGGGAAGTCGCCGTGGTCATCGAGGGGGAGATGTCCGGGGCCTTGCGCATGGAGATCGCTCCGGAGAGCACGATGGACGAACTCCAGTGGTGGGCCGTGGAATTGCTCGCCGCTTCGGGGAAGGCGGGCAGGGCGGACGGCGGAGCGATATCCGGGGGCGCGGCGCCATGTGCGGTGCCGCCGTGCACGGTTCCCGAGTCCATACCGGAGACGGGGGCCGCACTGAGACGGATGTTTGTGAGATTCGCGGAGCGGGTGTGTGCCGACCCGGGTGTCCGGTTGGGCGACGTGGATCTGCTGGGTACGGGGGAGCGGGGGCTGGTGGTGTCGGGGTGGAACGAGACGCCCTTCCCGGTGCCGTCCGGGACGGTGCTGGACCGGTTCGAGGAGCGGGCGCGGTGCACACCGAGCGTGTGCGCCGTGCGATGCGGCGCGGAGGAGTTGTCGTACGGGGAGCTGGACGAGCGGGCGAACCGGCTGGCGCGGTATCTGCGGGGGCTGGGGGTGGCTCGGGAGTCGCGGGTGGGGCTGTGCCTGCCGCGGGGCGTGGAGATGGTCGCGGGAATCTTCGCGGTGTGGAAGGCCGGAGGCGCGTATGTGCCCCTGGATCCGGCGTATCCGGCGGAGCGGTTGGCGTTCATGGTCGGCGACAGCGCAGCCACGGTCGTGCTGGCGACCGGTGCCACGGCGGGGGTGGTATCGGAGTCGGCGCGGCGCGTGGTGTCGCTGGACGACGCGGCGGAGGAGATCGCCGCGGCATCGGCGGAGCCGCTGGTCAGGTCGTCGGCACGGGGGCAGTTGGCGTACGTGATCTACACCTCCGGATCGACGGGCCGGCCGAAGGGCGTCGCGGTCCCGCACGGTGGTGCGGCGAACCTGGCTGAGGCGATGTGTCCGGTCCTCGGTGCCGCCGAGGGTGTGACGGCGCTGCAGTTCGCGTCGTTCAGCTTCGACGCGGCGGTGCTGGACGTCGCGGTCACGCTGGCGGCCGGCGGCACCCTGGCGATCGCGTCGGACGAGGAGCGGGTGGAGCCTGCGGCGCTGGCGGAGATGATCCGTGACTCGGGTGTGTCCGTGGCGAGCGTGGTGCCTTCGCTGCTGAGCGTCCTTGATCCGGCTGCGGTCAGGGGTGTGCGGAACTGGGTGCTCGGCGCGGAGTTGCTCACCGCGGACCTCGCGTCGCGCTGGACCGGGCAGGCGCGGGTGTGGAACACGTACGGCCCGACCGAGGCCACCGTCATCACCACCGCCACTCCACTCGCCGCCGACATCGCCCCGGACGACCCGCCGCCCCCGATCGGCCGCCCCCTCGGCAACACCCGCGTCCACGTGCTGGACGCCCGGCTGCGACCCGTGCCGCCGGGCGTGACCGGGGAGTTGTATATCGCCGGTGCCGGCCTGGCCCGCGGCTACATCGGCCGGGGCGGGCTGACCGCGGAGCGGTTCGTCGCCTGCCCCTTCGCGGCCGGTGAGCGGATGTACCGCTCGGGGGACCTGGCCCGATGGACGGCGGACGGCGAGCTGAGGTTTGTGGGCCGCGCCGACGAGCAGGTGAAGATCCGCGGTTTCCGCATCGAGCCCGGCGAGGTGCAGTCGGTGCTCGCCGCGCATCCGGGGGTGTCGCAGGCGGCGGTCGTCGTACGGGAGGACCGGCCGGGCGACAAGAGGCTAGTCGGCTATGCCGTGGCGGCACCGGGCGGCGTGGACGCGGATGACCTCCGGGAGTTCGCCGCCGGGCGGCTGCCCGAGCACATGGTGCCCGCAGCCCTCGTGGTCCTCGACGCGCTGCCGCTGACCCCCAACGGCAAGGTCGACCGCTCGGCTCTGCCGCCACCCGGGCCCGGCGGGCCCGTACGCGGGCGCGCACCTGCGACGGGGCTGGAGCAGCGGATGTGCGAGCTGTTCGCGGACGTGCTCCACGTCGAGCATGTCGGTTCCGACGACAACTTCTTCGCTCTCGGCGGCGATTCGATTCGCTCGATGCTGCTGGTGTCCGCAGCCCGCGAGGCGGGCTTTGCGCTGACCACCCGGCAGGTGTTCGAGGCCGGGACACCGGCGGGGCTGGCGGCCTTTGCCGCGTCGGGCCACGGCGCGGCCCCGGCGGAAGCGGTCGCCGACGCGCCGCTGCTGCACCTCGACGCCGAGCAGCGCGCGGAACTGGCCGCGTCGGTGCCCGGGCTGGTGGACGTGCTGCCGCTCTCGCCGATGCAGGAGGGCCTGCTGTTCCACGCGCTGTACGACGACCAGGAGCCGGACGCGTATGTCGGCCAACTGATCCTGGACATCGATGGCCCGCTGGACCCGCGCCGGGTGCGGCTGGCGTGGCAGGCACTACTGGACCGTCACGCCGGTCTGCGTGCCGGTTTCCGGCAGCCGGCAGGCATGACGCAGCCGGTGCAGGTAGTCGTCGGGGACGTCGGGCTGCCCTGGCGCGAGGAGGACCTGTCCGGGCCCGGCGTCACGGAGGCACGTGCGGAGTCGGAGCGGATCGCGGACGCCGAGCGGGCGCGGCGGTTCGATCTGGCGCAGCCGCCGCTGCTGCGCGTGGCGCTGCTGCGGGTCGGCACCGAGCGGTACCGGATGGTGCTCACCCTCCACCACATCGCCCTGGACGGCTGGTCGCTGCCGATCGTCCTGCGCGAGCTGTGGACCCTCTATGCGGCAGGCGCCGACCTTTCCGTCCTGCCTCCTCCGACGTCGCACCGCGACCACCTGGCGTGGCTGGCCCGCCAGGACCGGGACGCCGCCGCGGAGGCGTGGCGGCGGGCGCTCGTCGACGTGGACGAGCCGACGCTTGTGGCACCGGCGCGGCAGGGCGGTGAACCGGCACCGACCGGCAAGGTGGTCGCGGAACCGGGCGCCGGGCTGACCACGGCGCTGGCGGACCTGGCCCGCCGCCGCGGCCTCACGCTGAACACGCTGCTGGAGACCGCGTGGGCGATGGTCGTGGGGCAACTCGCAGGCCGTAGCGACGTCGTCTTCGGCAGCGTGGTCGCGGGCCGGCCGGCGGAGCTGCCGGGCGTGGCCGACATGGTCGGGCTCTTCCTCAACACGGTCCCCGTGCGGGTCCGGCTGCACCCGGTGCAGACGATCGCCGAACTGCTCGACGTGGTCCGGGCACAGCAGACCGCGCTCCTCGACCACCAGCACCTCGGTCTCGCGGACATCCAGCGCCTCGCCGGGCCCCGCGCCACGTTCGACACGCTGATGACGCTCCGGACCTACGGCGCCGATGCGAGCGCGCCGCCGGAGCCCCTGCGGGTCAGCGAGTCCCGGCTGCGCGACTCGACGACGTACGCCCTGGCCCTGGGCGTGGAGCCCGGCGAGGGAATGAAGCTCTGGCTCGACTACCGGCTGGACGCATTCGACGAGCGGTCCGCGCAGGCAGTGGCCGACCGGTTCGTCCGCGTGCTCGCGCAGATGGCCGCCGACCCGGGCAGGCGGATCGGCGGCATCGACGCGCTGACCGAGACCGAACGGACGGCGGTGGTGTCGGGGTGGAACGCGACGGAGTTGGCGGTGCCGTCGGGTTTGGTGCTGGACCGGTTCGAGGCGCGGGTGCGGCGGGCTCCGGAGGCGGTCGCTGTGCGGTGTGGTGCGGAGGCGTTGTCGTACGGGGAGTTGGATGCGCGGGCGAATCGGCTGGCGCGGTATCTCCAGAGACTCGGGGTGGGCCGGGAGTCGCGGGTGGGGTTGTGTCTGCCGCGGGGCGTGGAGATGGTGGCGGGGATGCTCGCGGTGTGGAAGGCCGGGGGCGCGTACGTGCCGCTCGATCCCGGCTATCCGGCGGACCGGTTGGGCTTCATGATCGCCGACAGCGGAGCGGCCGTGGTCGTCGGCGCGGCCGGGTCGTTGGCGGAGGTGCCGACGGGTGCGGCTCGGGTCGTGCTGCTGGACGAGGCGTCAGCCGAGATCGCGGCGGAGTCCTGGGCAGCGGTGGAGCGGTGCGTCGGGCGCGATGAGCTGGCGTACGTCATCTACACGTCGGGGTCGACGGGTCGCCCGAAGGGCGTGGCGGTTCCGCACATGGGCCCGGCGAATCTTGCCGAGGTGATGTGTCCGGTGCTGGGGGTGGC
>NZ_VISV01000024.1:0-117822 GCF_007827615.1 Streptomyces sp. CNZ287
GGCACCTTCCTCGGCCGCCGCATCGCCGTCCTGGGCGCCGCGTTCAAGCCCGACTCCGACGACGTGCGCGATTCCCCCGCGCTCAACGTCGCCGGGCAGATCCACCTCCAGGGCGGCCAGGTCACCGTCTACGACCCGAAGGGCATGGACAACGCCCGCCGGGAGTTCCCCACGCTGCGCTACGCGGACTCCGCCGAGGACGCGGCCGGCAGCGCCGATGTCGTGCTGCACCTCACCGAATGGAGCGAGTTCCGCAACCTCGACCCGCGCCGGCTCGCCCGCGCCGTAGCCACCGCGCACCTCATCGACGGCCGCAACACCCTGGACCCGGCGCCCTGGCGCGCCGCGGGCTGGACCTTCCGCGCCATCGGCCGTCCCGCGCTCTGAACCCCGTCCCGTACCACTCCGCAGCACCCCCACACGAACGGAACCGCCCCCACCATGAAGCACCTTCTCATCCGCTCAGGTAAGAGCCCCTTCCACGTCCCGACGACGACGGAGGTCATCCAGCAGGACCTCATCGGCACCAACTCCGGGAACCTGCTCTTCAGCGACGCCGTCCACAAACTGCTCCTCACCCCGGACACCGATGTCACGTCCAACGGCATCAAGACGGACTACTCCAAGGAGCGCGCCGCCCAGATCAACGAGGAGTACGACGCCTTCGTCGTCCCGCTCGCCAACGCCTTCCGGCCGTCGTTCGAGGCCTCCCTCAACCGGCTCACCAGGCTCATCGAGCAACTGACCATCCCCGTCGTCGTCATCGGCGTCGGTGCCCAGGTCGCCGCCGACTACGACACCGAGCGGCTCAAGGCCATCGAGCCGTCGGTGAAGAAGTTCATGAAGGCGGTCCTCAAGCGGTCCGCGTCGGTGGGCGTACGCGGCGAGCTGACCGCCGGCTACCTGAACGACCTCGGCTTCAAGGACGTCGACATCATCGGCTGCCCGTCGATGTTCCTCCACGGCGACACCTTCCCCGCGATCCGCCCGATCGACGCCGGCATCACCGACGCCTCCCGGATCGCGATCAACGTCTCGCCGGACGCCGCCCGCGTCGGCCCCATCGCGGAGATCGCGCAGCGCGCGTACGAGCGCTTCGACGACCTCGTGTACTACGCCCAGAACCTCACCGACGCGGAACTGCTGTTCTGGGGCGACACGTCGGTGGAGAAGGGGCTGAACCCCGAGCTGCCGACCGCCGGCGCGCACGGCCTGCTGCGCGACGACAAGACGCGGGTGCCCACCGACCCGTACGGCTGGATGGCCGAACTGCGCGAGCGCGACTTCGCCTTCGGCACCCGCATCCACGGCAACATCGCCGCGCTGCTCGCCGGCACCCCCGCCGTCGTGCTCGTGCACGACTCGCGCACCCTGGAACTCTGCCGCTACTTCGGCATTCCGCACGAGATGCTGGCCGACCAAGCCGCCGACATGGACCCGGCCAAGGTGTACGAGAACGCCGACTTCTCCGGGCTGCACACCGGCCACCAGGAGCGCTGGGACCGCTTCGTCGGCTTCCTCGACCGCAACGACCTGAAGAACACCTACACCCACGGCGACGGCGGCGCCGCCTTCGAGAAGCGCATGGCCGATCTCGACCTGCCGCCCTCGATCCGGATGTGGGACGGCTCCGACGACGGCGCGTACGCCTACCGCTTCGCGTGGCTGCACGAGCGGGCGGACATCGCCCGCAAGCGGCTGGACGGCGCGGTGCGCCGCGCCACGGAGCTGAAGGAGCGCAACGAGGAGCTGGCCGGCGAGGTCGAGCGGCTGGAGAAGCGGCTCTCCGGTCTCGAGCGGCGCGTCGCGGCCATGGACAAGCGGCCGATGGCGCGGCTCGGCGGGGTCTTCAAGGGCCGGGGCGGGCGAGGCTGATGGCTCAGCGGCAGGGCGCGCTCCCGCCGGGTACCCGGCTGGTGCACATCGGGCCGCACAAGACCGGCACCACGACGCTGCAGGGGGCGTTCCACCGCAGCCGGCGCGCGCTGGCCGCGCACGGCGTCCGGTACGCCGGCACCTCCCGGCAGCCCGCGCACGCCGCCGCCGCGATCGCCGGCGGTACCCCCGTGCACAGCCTGGAGGCGCCGAGCATGGCGCACTGGGAGAAGCTGTGCGCGGAGGTCGCGGGCGCGGGGCGGCGGCGCCGGGTCGTCGTCAGCAGCGAGCGCTTCGCCAACGCGGACGCCGCTGCGGTGCGCGCGGTGGTCGACGGGCTCGGCGGGGAGCGGGTGCACGTCGTCGTCACGCTGCGGCCGCTGGTGAAGATCCTGCCGTCGCAGTGGCAGGAGTACATCAAGTCCGGCCACCAGCACACGTACGACAAGTGGCTCGACGGCATGCTGCGCAGGCCGCCGTACCGGAAGCCGACGCCGTCGTTCTGGCGGCGGCACCGGCACGACGAACTGGTGGCGCGCTGGGCGGACGCCGTCGGCGCCGACCGGCTCACGGTGGTCGTCGTCGACCAGGCGGAACCGCTGGCGCACCTGCGCGCGTTCGAAGGGCTGCTGGGACTGCCGGACGGGCTGCTGGAGCCGGAGCAGGACGGGTTCACCAACCGCTCGCTCACCGCCGGGGAGGTGGAGGTGCTGCGCCTGGTGAACAGGGAGCTGGCCAGGGCCGAACGCCCGGCGCCGGAACGCAAGCTGGTACGCGAGGCCCTGGTGCGCTGCCTGCGCGGGGCGCACGTGCCGAAGGACCCCGCGGAGCGGATCGCCACGCCCGCGTGGGCGCGGCGGGCGGCGGCGGAGGTCAGCGCGGAGATGGTCGCGGGGATCAGGAAGTCGGGGGTCCGGGTGGTGGGGGACCTGGACACGCTGGTGCCGGAGCCGGCTGCCGGGGACTCCGCGGGGCCCGTGGAGTCCGCCGCCGCGGAGCCGTCGCTTCCGGTGGGTGCGGCGTACGCGGCGGTGACGGGGGCGCTGCTGGCGGCGGCGGAGGCTCCCTAAGGGCTGTCCCGTAACCCACGGCGGGCTCACGACGCCTGGCACGGCACCTCGCCGCGTTGTCGGGATCGACCGAATACGGCCCGGTATGCGGTCGACCCTCCGCCTTGCGATGCACCGCGCCAGACGCCGCTCGCTGATCCACCGCGGGTTACGGGACAGCCCTTAGCGCCGGGGCCCCGGGGGCGCGGCGGCCCGGCATATAGTCCGGGTCCCGGGCCTGTCGGCGCCGGAGCGGCGAGAGGGAGGCGGGCACATGGCGGGAGCGGTGCCGGGGCTGGTGCGGATCACGGACCGGGTGTGGTGGTGGCCGCACCACCCGGACCCGGACCGGGTGCAGGCGGGCGTCGGGGTGATCGCGGGCGACGACGGCTGCCTGCTCGTCGACGCCGGCCACAGCCCCGCGCTGGCACGCCGGATCCGCAACGCCCTCGGCGGCGCGGGCCTGCCGAAGGCGCGGGCCCTCGTCTACACCCACCACCACTGGGACCACGTCTGGGGCGCGCAGGAGTGGGCCGTGCCGGTGACCGCGCACGAGCTGACGGCTGAAGCGCTGCGCGCGGAGGCGGAGAAGCCGTGGTCGGAGGCGTACGTACGGGCCGGGATGGCCCGTGACCCGCGGCTGGTCCCGAGCTATACGGCGCGGCTGCGCGCCATGGCGGAGGACGGCTGGGACTCGTTGCGCATCGTGCCGCCCGCCGAGACGTTCACCGGCCGGCACGAGATCCGGCTCGGGGGCGTGACGGCCGAGCTGCGGCACGTCGGCGGGGGACACGCCGCGGACTCGACGGTGGTCGGGGTGCCGTCGGAGGGCGTGCTGTTCGTCGGCGACTGCTACTACCCGCCCCCGTACCACCTGCGGGCGGAAGGGGCGGGCCCGGACCTGGCGCTGGCGCGGGAGCTGGTGGGCGGGGAGTACCAGTGGTACGTGGAGAGCCACGAGGCACCGCGCCGCCGGAAGGAGGCGGAGGCGGCCCTGGGAGGCTGACCCCCGCTCCTCAGTCCAGGGTGCGCGACAGGTACGCGTGCAGCAGCGTCCGGGTCTCCGCCAGCAGCGCCGCGTCGCCCTCCGGGTCGGCGCGGAAGGCGAGTTGGAGCAGCGCGTCGGCCGCCTCGACCGCCACCAGGCACGACCGCTGGAGCGACGGCGTCACCGGCAGGGAGAGCCGCTCCGCGAGGATGTCGCAGAGCCGGGCCGCGACCGGGTCGTTGGCCTCGAAGTCCACCTGCGCGAAGCCCGGGACCGTCCGCATCATCGCGACGTACTCCGCCAGCATCGAGTCCAGGATGCGCCGCCAGCCGGCCTGCGCGGGCTCGGCGGCGAGCCGGCGGGTGACGCGGCCGGTGAAGTCGTCGAGGTTGCGGGCGGCGAGCGCGTCGGCGAGGGCGCGCTTGTTGGGGAAGAAGCGGTAGACGGAGCCGATGGGCACGCCCGCGCGGTCGGCGACGGCACTGGTCGTCAGCTCTTCGTAGCCGGTCTCGTCGAGGAGTTCCGCGCAGGCGTCGAGGATCCGGGCCAGCCGCTCGGCGCTGCGCTGCTGGACGGGGGTGCGGCGGAGGGAAGGGGGGCTCACGCCGTCCATGGTGCCGGACCGCTCCGCCGCCGCGCCGCCGGGCCGCACGGTCACGCGGCCAGCAGCAGGGTCAGGCCGCCGGCCGTGTAGCAGACCATCAGTGCGAGCAGCGGCAGTTGGCCCGCGACCGCGCGGGCCGGCGGGAAGAGGCGGACGGCGCGGTCGTGGGCGGCGACGACGCCCAGGACGTGGCCGGTGACGACGGCGGTGACCTGGAGCGCGGCGAGGCCGCCGGGGGAGAGCGGGGGGTCGTTCGGGGCCGGGTTGTCAGTGCCGGATGCGATCGTGACGGTACGTGGGCCTTCGGTGACGAAGAGCGTGAAGTAGTGGGCGACGAGGTAGCCGAGGGCGATCGGCAGGAGGGAGTGGGCGAAGGCGGACAGCGGGTGGGCGAGACGGCCGGAGACCAGGCGGACGGCCGCCGCGCAGCCGGCGTACAGGACGGCGACGAGGGCGACGGCGGTGAGCAGGCCGAGCGTGGCGGTGGCGGTGCGGCCGAGGGAGGAGGTCTGCAGGGTGTCGATCCAGGAGGGTGCGGCGGAGAAGCCGTCATAGGCGGTGGAGCCGAGGAGCACGCACAGGACCGCGGTCAGCCCCGGGAGCGCGGGGGTGGCGTCGAGCCCGGCGAGGGGGGAGCGCAGGACGAGCACGCCGTCGGCGGGGCGGCGGCCGACGGGGGCGAGCCGGGCGAGCAGCGCGCTGTACGCCTCGAAGGGGTCGCACTGCGCGAACCAGCGGTCACCGTAGACCGCCGCGCCGGTGAGCTGGACGGCGGCGTGGGCGGCGAGGAACGCCGACAGGGCGGTGGTGGCGGCCGGTTCGGGGGCGGCCAGCTCCAGCCAGGTGAACGCCAGCAGCCCGGCCGCGGCGGGCCGGTGGCCGAGCCGGGCGGGCAGCGGGCGGCCGGCGGCGGGGTCGCGGCCCAGGGCGCGGCAGGCCAGGGCGTGGAGCGTACGGAGCGGGTTGAGCAGGCGCCAGACGGGGCCGAGGAGGAGGGAGGCGGGGACGAGGCCGACCCAGAGGAGCACGTAGACCGCGCCGGGCGCGGGGTTGCGGGCGGGATCGTCGGGGCCGAGGAGCAGGTGGCCGGCGACGAACGCGGCGGCGGCGAGTCCGGCGCCCGCGGCGGTGCGGCGCAGCGCGGGCGCGGCGGCGAGGCGCCGCACGGCGCGGGGCAGTGGGCGGCCCGCGGTGGCGCCGGCGTAGCGGGGTTCCGGCCAGAGGAGGCCGAGCGCGAGGAAGGAGACGAGCAGCGCGGCGAAGCCGCCGGCGTAGGCGTAGAAGGCGGGGATCGGCAGGTCCTGGGTGCCGCCGACGCCGTGGGCGAGGCGCATCAGCGCACCATGAGCTGGGTGAGGACGAGACCGGAGCCGTGCGCCTCGACGTCGAACACCCCGGCGCGGTCCGCGGTGAACGCCAGCTCGGCGGGCCGGCCCGCGCGCAGTTCCGCGGTCTTGTCGTAGCCGTGGACGTGGAGTTCGTCGCCGGTGTCGCCGGTGACGAGGAGGGTCACGCGCTCGCCGAGTTCCACCTCGACGCGTCCGGGCGCGGGGACGACCTCGCCGTCCCGTACGGCGATCTCGACGACGGTGCCGGTGCCCGTCCCGGTGTCCGCGTCCGAGCCGTTGGCGCCGCGGTCGGGTACGTCGGTGGCGGGCGGCACGGATCCGGTGGCGACCTCGTGGCCGGTGCCGGGCTCGTGGTGGGTGTCGCCGCGCGAGCAGCCGGCGCCGGCGAGTGCCAGGAGCACGGCGGCGAGGAGGGCGAGACGGGCGGTGGGGGAGAGGGCGGGAGGCCGGCGGCTCATGCGGGGCCGGCCTCCGGTGCCGGGCCCGCGGGCCGGGGTCCGGCCGCCGGCCGGCCGGACCCGGGGTCCGCCGCGGGCGTCGCGTGCTCCGATCCCGGACCCGCCGGTTCCGCCGCCTTCTCCGCCGCCGGGTCCGCCGCCGGGTCCGCCTCCCGGTCCGGCGCCGGGTCCGGCGCGGGGACGCGCCTGGCCACCGCTATCACGGCCCAGATCACCCACACCAGCCCCAGCAGCGTCCGCAGCCACGCCGGGCTCAGCGGTATCCACGGGATGAGCAGCACCGACTTGTCGAAGGCGTCCAGCAGCGTCAGCACGCCCATCGCCACCGTCGCCCCCGTGAACCCGGGCCGCCCGCCCGGCAGCCGGGCCCGCAGCCGCAGCCCGGTCGCCGTCCACCACGCGCCCAGCAGCACCAGCGCGACGACCGGCACCCAGGTGTGCGCGTACGAACTCGCCGCCCCCACCACGTCGAGCGCCAGACCCGCCGCCCCCGCCACCGCGGCACCCCCGGCCACCGCGTCACGCCGCAGCAGCCGCCACCACAGCACCCCGCCGACCAGCCCCAGCACCACCGCCACGGCCAGCGCGATCTGCACCTCGATCCGCTCGATGCCCCGCGCCCCGTACCAGTCGCACCCCGCGGGCAGCTTCCGCGCCCGCACGTCGTACTCCGCGCACACCAGCAACTGCGCCAGCTTCACCGGCTCGCCGACGATCCGGTCGGAACCGCCGGAGACGTCGCCGGGCCGCGAGCCGCACTCCGGCAGCGTGCGCGGGTTGCTCGCCCCCGCGTCGCCCTGCCAGCAGTTGCCCTCGCCCTGCCCGTCCCACCACACGTCCGTCTTGTTGGGCCGCTCGTTGCCCGCGCGGTCGACGCCGAGGTGGTTCGCGGCGTAGCGGTTGTGGTGCGAGGTGTCGAGCTGCTTGCCGGGGGATCCTTCGCCGCGGATGAAGGCGGGCACGGCGTTGAGGTAGAACGCCGCGCGCTGGTGGCCGTAGATCCAGTTGTCCCGGTAGATGTTCCAGTTGCCGCCCGCGGTGATGATGCCGGTCCCGGGCGGCATGGATATCTGCGGGCAGACAACGCCCTGCTCGTAGCCGCGCTCCGCGGCCGGTTCGGCGCAGGTGCCGTCGGCGACGTACGGGTAGTAGTTCTGGTTGTTGTCGTGGATGAGGTTCCGCTCGAACCTGGCGTGGTTCTGCGGCAGTCCCGGATGGCCGGGGAAGGCGCTGTCCATGGAGGCGCCGCCCATGTTGTGGTCGAACTCGTTGTCGTGCACCCAGACCGAGTCGCCCGCGGTGCCGGAGTAGCCGACCATGTTGTGGTGGCTGCGGCAGCCGGTGATCTCGATGGCGTAGCGGGGGACGTCGTAACCGCGGCCGTCGTTGATGTCGGAGGCGCTGCCCGGGTAGATGCCGGAGTCGCCGTTGCCGTACGACTCGCAGTCGCGGTACAGGCCGTGGTCGGAGGCGAAGGTGAGGAAGCCGTACTCGTCGTTCCACCGGGTGAGCACGTCGTCGATGACGAAGCCGTCGGCGGCCAGCACGTACAGCGAGTTGAAGGTGGAGCGCTGGGCGGTGAAGTTGCGGAAGTAGACGCCGTCGGCGGAGTCCGCGCGGATGACGTTGAGCTTGCGGTACTGGCCGTCGATGACGACGTCGCCGCGGTCGGCGCCGGTGCCCTCGATCTGCAGGTCCCGCTTGCCCATGATGGCGACGAGGTTCTGGTTGTGCGGGCAGCGCTCCTGCTGCGCGTACGACAGGATCTGGTACCCGAAGTCGGACCGCGGCGCCTTCAGCCGGGCGCAGGACCCGGTGGGCTTCGGCCGGCTGGGCTCCTCCAGATAGACGCCCGGAAGTATGGCGATGGTCATACCGGGTGCGTCGACGGCGTCGACGGCTTCCTGCAGATGCTCGTAACCGCGGTCGCGGCAGCGCTCGTACAGCCGGAGGTTGCGCTCGCGGAGCGCGGCGGGGAAGTCCGCGATGCGGGCCTCGAAGTCCGCCCGGCCCGGTTTGCAGACCAGCAGGTCGGGCTCCTCGTCGCGGTAGGACGGCACGCTGCCGGTGCCGTCGGGGAACTCGACGGGGCGCTCCTCGTGCGCGGCGGCGGGGGCGGCGGTGACGAGCAAAGCGCCCAGCGCGACGAGCGGGAGAAGGGCCGTTCGGACCTTACGCGTCCACGACATGGCGGAAGAGTAGAGCAACTTTCATCTTTTGTGACCCCCGGGCGCGGGGGCCCGTGCGGAAGGGGCCGGCCGTAGCCCGGCCGGCCCCTTCGTCGCATGATCTCCCCGGGCTACGCGGTGTTGTTCGCCAGCGCCAGCAGCCGGTCCCGGCTGCCGTTGAACTTGTCGCGGTCGACGTTGCCGGAGATGCCGCTCACCCGGCCGGTGCTCGTGTACTGCCACACCGTCCAGAACGGGAACCCGTTCGGGATGCTCGGGCTGTGGGCGGACGTCCAGTGGGCGACCCACAGCGGGCTGCGCGTCGACATTCCGCTCCAGTTGCCGGTGCAGGTGTTCCACCAGCTCGGGCTGGTGTAGATGACGACGTCGCGCGTGGTCCGTGACTTGTACGTGTTGTAGAAGTCGAGGATCCAGTTGCGCATCGCGGTCTGCGAGAGCCCGTAGCACATCGCGCCCGACGGGTTGGACTCGATGTCCAGCACGCCGGGCAGCGTCAGGTTGTCACGGGACCAGGCGCCGCCGTTGGAGGCGAAGAAGTTGGCCTGGGTCGCGCCGCTGGAGGAGTTCGGCCGGGCGAAGTGGTACGCGCCCCGGATGACGCCGGCGCGGTACGCGGCCGGGTAGTTGGTGTTGAAGGACGGGTCCTTGTAGCTCGTGCCCTCCGTCGCCTTCATCCAGGCGAACTGGATGCCGGCGCTGCGCACCGACGACCAGTTGATACTGCCCTGCCAGTGCGAGACGTCGATCCCCTGTACGCCGCTGGTGTGGTCCATGGGGCTGATGTCGGGGGACGACTGCTCCGCGTCGACTCCCATGCCCATGTAGGCGTGGCCCAGCGGCACGGGGTTCTTCTTCTTGGCGTCGCTGTCGGCGGCCGGTGCGGACGCGGCCGAGGGGGCGGTGAGCCCCGCGACCAGGGCGAGGGAGGCGCCGAGGACGACGGCGGCGCCGGCGCGGGTGCGGCCGGCACGGCGGGTGAAGAGGCGGTGGGTGAGTGATGTGGGCAGGTGCATCGCGGCCTCCTGGCACTCGTGTGCTCTGTGGGGGTGGGGAGAGGCGGTGCTGGGGTGCTGCTTGTACGAACAGACCGGAATTCTGATGCGTACACGACAAGAGTGACGCACAGGAACGCCTGCCTGAGAAGGGGGGACCGCCACCCTTTATGGTCCAGTCCAGTGACGCGTGCGCTGAGCTGCGGTTACCGGAGCGGAAATCGTCAACTTTCATGGTGTGAAAGCCGAAACGAAGAATAGCATTTCGGTCACGGAGCGTGCCAGACTAGACACGCTGTGCACTTCTACGGTCATCCCCGCCACCCCCGCCCCCCGAACCCCACCCCCACCCACCCCGTTACCCCCACCACCCCACCGGTCGCGTCGGAATGCCGCCGATGCCGTAGCCGTCAACGTGCGGGCGTGATCGGTTTCGTACGTCCGCTGCCCTTTCGAGACGTCGACGGACCGCGCCCTGCCCGGCTGCGCGGCCTCTAGCGCAGGGCGCCTTCCTCCCCGCCGGCCCCGCCGGGGGTCAGAGGGTGCTGTCCTGCCAGGCCTGGTGGAGGGCCGCGAAGCGGCCGCGGTCGGCTATGAGGGTGGCCGGGGGGCCGTCTTCCACGATGCGGCCCTGGGACATCACCAGCACCCGGTCCGCGATCTCCACCGTCGACAGGCGGTGGGCGATGACCACCGCCGTGCGGCCGTGCAGGACCGTCTGCATCGCCTCCTGCACCGCCTGTTCGCCCGGGATGTCCAGCGACGACGTCGCCTCGTCCAGGATCACCACCGCCGGGTCCGCCAGCAGCGCGCGGGCGAACGCGACCAACTGGCGCTGGCCCGCCGAGATGCGGCCGCCGCGTTTGCGTACGTCCGTGTCGTAGCCGTCCGGGAGCGCCGTGATGAACTCGTGGGCGCCCAGCGCCTTCGCCGCCGCCTCGATCTCCTCGCGGGTCGCGTCCGGGCGGCCGATCGCGATGTTCTCCGCCACCGTGCCCGAGAACAGGAACGCCTCCTGCGTGACCATCACCACCCCGCGCCGCAGCTCCGCGTTCGCGATCTCCCGCAGGTCCACCCCGTCCAGCAGCACCCGGCCCGCGCTCGGGTCGTAGAACCGCGCCAGCAGCTTGGCCAGCGTCGACTTCCCCGCCCCCGTCGAGCCGACGACCGCGACCGTCTGCCCGGCCGGCACCGTCAGGTCGAAGCGGGGCAGCACCTCGCCGCCCGTACGGTACGAGAAGCCGACCCCCTCGAAGCGCACCTCCCGGCCCGGCAGCCCCTCCTGCCGCGCCGGCAGCGGCCGCGGCTCCGCCGGCTCCGCCACGCCGGGCCGTTGTGCCAGCAGCCCCGCGATCTTCTGCAGCGACGCCGCCGCCGACTGGTAGGAGTTGAGGAACATCCCGAGCCGGTCGATCGGGTCGTACAGCCGCCGCAGATAGAGCACCGCCGCGGCCAGCACCCCCAGCGCGAGGTCGTCCTCCGCCACCCGGTACGCGCCCCACAGCACGATCGCCGCCACGAAGACGTTCGCGGTCAGCCGGGAGCAGACGACGTAACGGGCCATCTCCAGGATGGAGTCGCCGTTGACCTGCTCATGGTGCCCGTTGAGCCGGTCGAAGTCCTCGTCGTTCGCGCGCTCCCGGCGGAACGCCTGGACGGGCCGGATGCCGTTCATCGTTTCGACGAACTTCACGATCACCTGAGCGATCGCCGTCGACCGCTTGGTGTAGATCTTGATCGAACGCCGCTGGAAGTTGCGGATCAGCAAGTACAGCGGCACGAACGACAGCAGCGCCGCCCCGCCGAGACCCAGGTCCAGCCAGAGCAGCAGCGCGGAGATGTACACGACCTGGAGCACGACGACGATCAGCTCCTGCAGCCCCTCGCTCAGCAGCTCGCGCAGCGACTCCACGTCGCTGGTGGAGCGGGAGATCAGCCGGCCCGAGGTGTAGCGGTCGTGGAAGTCGACGTCGAGGGCCTGCGCGTGGCGGAAGATGCGGCCGCGCAGGTCGAGCAGCACGTCCTGGTTGATGCGCGCGGCGGCCCGTACGAAGGTGTGCTGGAGCAGCCCGGACGCCAGTGCGCAGACCGCGTACGCGATGCCGACGGCGATCAGCGGGCCGTGGTCGTCACGCCGCAGCGCGGGCACGGCGTGGTCGATGGCGTACGCGACCAGCAGCGGACCGGCCTGCACCGCGGCCTGCTGGAGCAGGATCAGCACGGTCGCCGCGGCGACCCGGCGGCGGTGCGGGGCGAGCAGCGAGCCCAGCAGGGTGCGGGACGCGCCGTCGGGCGCGGGCAGCAGGTCCCGGTCGAACGGGTCGGTCCGCGGGCGCGGGCGGTCGTCGTCCGGCTCCTCGCCGCCGGGTCTCTCGGTGACCGTCGCCGTCATCGCCGCTCCCCCTCGTCGCCGTGCGCGGCCCCGGCCGCGCCGTCCGTCCGCTCCTCCGGTACGCCCGCCATCAGCGCGCGGTACTCCGCGCTGCCGTGCAGCAGTTCGTCGTGCGTGCCGACCGCCGCGATCCGGCCGCCGGAGAGCAGCGCCACCCGGTCGGCGAGCAGCACCGTCGACGGCCGGTGCGCGACCACCAGCGCCGTGGTCGTCGCCAGCACCCGCCGCAGGGCGGCCTCGACCAGCGCCTCGGTGTGCACGTCGAGCGCCGACAGCGGGTCGTCGAGCACCAGGAAGCGCGGCCTGCCCACGATCGCCCGCGCCAGCGCGAGGCGCTGCCGCTGGCCGCCGGAGAGGCTGAGCCCCTGCTCGCCGACTTCCGTGCGGTGGCCGTCCGGCAGCCGGTGCACGAAGTCGGCCTGCGCGATGTCCAACGCCCGCAGCAGGTCGTGCTCTTCGGCCTCGTACGAGCCCATCAGCACGTTCTCGCCCGCGGTCGCGGAGAAGAGCGTCGGCTCCTCGAACGCGACGGCGACCAGCGCCCGCAGCTCGTCGCGGGGGAGGGCGGTGATGTCGCGGGCGTCGAGGCTGATGCGGCCGGCGGTCGGTTCGTACAGCCGCGGGACGAGCGCCGTGAGCGTCGTCTTGCCGCAGCCGGTGGCGCCGACGAGGGCGAGGGTCTCGCCGGAGCGCACGTGCAGGTCGATGCCGTCGAGTACGGGCGCGGTGCCGGGGCCGGCGTCGGGGTGGCGGAAGACGACGCCGGTGAAGCGGATGCCGTCCGCGGCTTCCGGCGGGGGCCCGGTGCGCTGTGCGGGCACGGCGGGCACGGCGGGCACGGCGGGCACGGCGGGGGCGGCGGGGACCGGTGGGCCGGCCGGTGCCGCGGCGGCCTTGCGGTCCGCCGCGTCGGCCTCCGGCTCGTCCAGCACCTCGAAGTAGCGGTCCGCCGCGGTCGCCGCCTCGTTGCACATCGCCAGCAGGAACCCGATCGACTCCACCGGCCAGCGAAGCGCCATCGCCGTCGACAGGAACGCCACCAGCGTCCCCGCCGACAGATCGCCGTCCGCGACCTGCACCGTGCCCAGCACCAGCGCCGCGCCGATCGCCAGCTCCGGCAGCGTCATGATCAGCGCCCAGATCCCGGCCAGCAGCCGCGCCTTGTGCAGCTCGGTGCCGCGCAGCTCGTGGGTGAGCCGGCGGAACGCCTGCGCCTGGCTGCGGTGCCGGCCGAAGCCCTTGACGATGCGGATGCCGAGCACCGCCTCCTCGACCACCGTCGTCAGGTCGCCGACCTGGTCCTGCGCCCGGCGGGCGGCGCCGAAGAAGCGCCGCTCGAACGCCGAGCAGAGCGCGACCAGCGGGATCACCGGCGCCAGCAGCACCAGCCCGAGCGTCCACTCCTGCGCCAGCAGGACCGCGCAGCCGACCGCGATGGTCGTGCCGTTGACGACCAGGAACGTCAGCGGGAAGGCCAGGAACATCCGGATGAGCTGGAGGTCCGTCGTGCCGCGGGAGAGCAGTTGGCCGGAGGCCCAGCGGTCGTGGAAGGACACCGGCAGCCGCTGCAGGTGCCGGTACAGGCTCGCCCGCATCGCCGCCTCCACGCCGGCCAGCGGGCGCGCCACCAGCCAGCGGCGGAAGCCGAACAGCGCCGCCTCCGCGACGCCGAGCGCGAGGATCAGCAGGCCGCCCAGCCACACGCCCGCCGAGTCGCGGTCGGCCACCGGGCCGTCCACGAGCCACTTGAGCACCAGCGGGATCACGAGGCCGATACAGGACGCGACGATCGCCACCCCGGCCGCCGAGAACAGCCGCACCCGCACCGGGCGGACGTACGGCCACAGGCGCAGCAGCGAGCGCACCGCGGAGCGGTCCTCCTCGCCGCCCGCGGGTGGTCCCGCGAGGCCGGGGCCGGTACCGGCGGCGGTCGGGGAGTCGGCGGGCTCGGGCTCTTCGGTGCGTATGTCGGCTGCAGGCATCGCTCCCGAGCCTACGTAAGGGCAGGCTAACCGCTCACCCTGTTTTCCCTTCTCCTGACCTGTCGGTCATGCGCGCATCGGTCCGCCGGGCCCGCTTTGACGGGATCTTTGCGTACGCCGTCCACCCTGCGCAGGTTGCGTGTCGCCGGTACGGCGAGCAGCGTGCACGCCGTCAGCACCGCCAGCGCGCCCGCCGCCGCGGGGCCGGCGAGCGTCATCACCGACTCGGCCGTACGGATCGAGGCGTTGGCGCCCTGCACGTCGTCGGCGATCCGCGGGACACCCCGCCGAGGATGACGAACACGGCGAAGCACGCCGTCGTCGACGCCATCGCCAGGCCGACCGCCCCGGCGCCGTAGCCGTGCATGACCAGCCCGGCGGCGAGTGCCACGGGCGCCATCATGTCGCCGAGCCCGGCGATGCCGCGGGCGACGGAGAAGGGGCCGAACTCGCGGCTGCGCAGGGGCCGTCGCGGCGGCTCCGGCAGCGCCGGCGGGCCGCCGCGCGGCGGGGCGGGGGTCCCCGGCGGGCGGGCGCGCCGCGCCGGGGTCCCGTGGGCAGGGGGACGAGGGTGCGGAAGACGCGGAAGAGGAGGTCATCGGGTTGCAGTGTCACCCGGCGGCTCCGGGGGCGCCACCGGATCACCGCACCGCAAGCGCCTGCACAGCGCCCACCAGTTGGGACCGAACGGTGACAATCGCGCGGCGTCACATCTCCATGGCTGGGGATACCTTGAACGCAAAGGCGCGCATGTGACCACGCGCGGGGGACTTCTGGCTCGGTGTGGCCGAGGGGAGAATACGGCGTTGAAGGTGGAGCGGATACGAAGGGGACGTACCCGGCACAGCCTGGCGGCGCTGCTGACCGGCGCCGTGCTCGTCGTGGTGACGGCGTGCGGCGGCTCCGGCGGCGGGGACGGCGACGGGGGCAAGGGCGGTTCCGGGGGTCCCGGCTCGGGCGGCGAGGAACAGAAGGTCTCGCAGGCGGTCGTCGAGATCACGCCGAAGGACGGCGCCGACGCGGTCGGCACCCAGGGCGACCTGAAGGTGACCGCGGACAAGGGCAAGCTCGTCTCCGTGACGGTGGCGGACGAGAAGGGCACCGAGGTCGAGGGCGAGATCTCGGAGAACGGCGCCGAGTGGAAGCCGTCCGGCCACCTGCGCACCCAGACCAAGTACAAGGTGCACGCCGTCGCGAAGGACTCCGAGGGGCTGGAGTCCGCCAAGGACACCACCTTCACCACCGTCGTGCCGGAGAACACCTTCATCGGCCACTTCACGCCCGAGGACGGCAGCACCGTCGGCGTCGGCATGCCGGTGTCCCTCAACTTCAACCAGCCGATCTCGAACATGGAGGAGGTCGAGGAGGCCATCGAGGTCACCGCCGACCCCGACGTGGAGATCGAGGGCCACTGGTTCGGCAACCAGCGGCTCGACTTCCGCCCCGAGGAGTACTGGGAGCCCGGCACGGAGGTGACCCTCAGCCTGCGCCTCGACGGCGTCGAGGGCGCGGACGGCGTCTACGGCGAGCAGCACAAGGACGTCGGCTTCGAGATCGGCCGCCGCCAGGTGAGCACGGTTGACGCCGACAGCAAGAAGATGAAGGTCGAGCGGAACGGCAAGACCATCAAGACCATCCCGGTGACCACGGGCGCGCCGTCCACGCCGACCTGGAACGGCAAGATGGTGATCACCGAGCAGCTGGAGGTCACCAGGATGGACGGCGACACGGTCGGCTTCGGCGGCGAGTACGACATCAAGGACGTACCGCACGCGCAGCGCCTCTCCACCTCCGGCACCTTCATCCACGGCAACTACTGGTCGGGACAGGCCACGTTCGGCTCGGCCAACGCCAGCCACGGCTGCATCGGCCTGTACGACGCCCGCGGCGGCGGCGACAAGTCGACGCCCGGCTCCTGGTTCTTCCGCAACTCCCTCATCGGCGACGTGGTCGAGGTGAAGAACGCCAAGGACGAGGTCATCGCCCCGGACAACGGCCTGAACGGCTGGAACATGTCCTGGGAGGAGTGGACCGCACCGCAGTGACGGCAGAGAAGTGACGCAAGACGGCAGTCCCTCCGCCGGCTGATCCGGACGGACGGCACGCGGGGCCCGGTGTGTGAGCAAGCGCACCGGGCCCCGTTGCGTTAATGAGCGCTAACGTGTGGTGGCATGACTGCATACCTGGAGGTCGCCGAGGGCGTCGGTACGCTGCGCCTGGACCGCCCGCCCATGAACGCCCTGGACATCGCCGTCCAGGACCGTATCCGCGAACTCGCCGCCGAGGCGGCCGGCCGCGATGACGTGCGCGCCCTGGTGGTGTGGGGCGGCGAGAAGGTCTTCGCCGCCGGCGCCGACATCAAGGAGATGCAGGCGATGGACCACGCGGCCATGGTCGCGCGGAGCCGCGGTCTGCAGGAGTCGTTCACGGCGCTGGCGCGGGTGCCGAAGCCGGTGGTCGCGGCGGTGAACGGGTATGCCCTGGGCGGCGGCTGCGAGCTGGCGCTCTGCGCCGACATCCGGATCGCGGGCGAGGGCGCGAAGCTGGGGCAGCCGGAGATCCTCCTCGGGCTCATCCCGGGCGCGGGCGGCACGCAACGGCTCGCCCGGCTGGTCGGGCCCTCGCGGGCCAAGGACCTGATCTTCACGGGCCGGATGGTCAAGGCCGCGGAGGCGCTGACGATCGGCCTGGTGGACCGGGTGGTGCCGGACGCCGAGGTGTACGAGCAGGCGCACGCCTGGGCGGCGCGGCTCGCCAGAGGGCCCGCGATGGCGCTGCGGGCGGCGAAGGAGTCGGTGGACCACGGCCTGGAGACGGACCTGGAGACGGGGCTCGCGCTGGAGCGGAGCTGGTTCGCGGGGCTGTTCGCGACGGAGGACCGGGAGACCGGGATGCGCAGCTTCGTGGAGAAGGGGCCGGGGAAGGCGGAGTTCCGCTGAGCCGGTCCGCGGGCGCCCAGCGGGCGGGTTCCGCCGCCCCGGGCGCCAGGCGACGCTCCGTGACCACTACCCCCGCCCGGGGGTAGTGGGCGCCGGAAGCAAGACTTCGGTGATTCAGGGGTTTTGGGGCCCCGCGACCACCGGTCACCGGGGAGTTTACGCAGTTCAGCGTGGTACGGGCGGGACGAAGTAGCTCCGGCATATGCCTGTGCGTGCTCACGGAATGTAGGCTTCCGCGGGACTTGTTGGCGCGGAAATGCTCCCAAAGACGTCCGCCCGCGCCATCATGAGGCCATGGCGGGCCTTGAGGACATCCAGCAACTCCACCGGGACGAGCCGGCGCATCCGGAGGCCCCCGCCGGACGGCGGTCCCGCAGGAAGCTGCTGCGGCCGCTGCCCTCGCCCGCCTACCGGCGCTTCCCCGCCGCGGCCCCCGCCGGCGGTGCCGCCGGCCCCGACCCGATGGAGCGCTGGGGCAACCCCGCCGTCGGTGAGGTGCGGCTGCCGTCGCGGCCCGAGTCAGCCGGGACCGCCCGCCGGCTGGCCGAGGCGGTCGTCGTCCGGCACTGGGGGATGTCGCCCGGCTTCGCCGAGCACGCCGTGCTGCTGGTCTCCGAACTCGTCGGCAACGCCGTACGGCACACCGGGGCGCGCACGTTCGGGCTGCGAATGTCGCGCCCGCGCGGCCGGATCCGCATCGAGGTGCGCGACCCCTCGCGGGCGCTGCCGTGCCTGATGCCCGTACGCGACATGGACACCAGCGGCCGCGGGCTGTTCCTCATCGACCAGGTCGCCGACCGCTGGGGCGTGGACCTGCTGCCCCGCGGCAAGTGCACCTGGGTCGAACTGCGCGAACCCGAGCGCGACTAGGGGCGCGGCCCCACAGCCGTTACCGTGGGGTCACATGACGGACCTCGGGATCGACTTCGCGCAGAAGGTGCTCGACGAGCAGCCGTTCAGCCGGCTGCTCGGCGCCCGGATCACCGCGTTCGCGGACGGCGCCGCGACGCTGGAGGTGGACATCCGCGACGACCTGCGCCAGCAGTTCGGCTACGCGCACGGCGGACTGCTCGCCTACGCCGCCGACAACGCGCTGACGTTCGCCGCCGGCACGGTCCTCGGTCCCGCGGTCCTCACCGGCGGCTTCTCCGTCCAGTACCTGCGCCCGGCGCGGGACGGCACCCTGCGGGCCGAGGCGTACGTGGTGCACGCGGGCCGGCGCCAGGCCGTCTGCCGCTGCGACATCTACGCGGTCGGCCCTGACACCCCGGACAGCGGGGCCGCCGGGGACGGCGAGCGCGGACCCGAGCTGTGCGCGGTGGCGCAGGGCACGATCCTCACGGCCCCGCAGCGCACGGACGCGTAGCCACGAAGCCCCTCGGGCTCAGGGGCGGCGCCCGGTGAGCCCCAGCAGCCGCGTCTGCGCGTCCGCGTCCGGCGGCACCGGCACCGGGGCGGCGAAGAGCCCGCTGGCCGCCAGCATCCGGGCCTGCGGTTCCACCTGGGCCAGCGCGAACTCCGCCAGCTCCGCGGGGAGTACGTCGTCCGCGCCGATGCCCCGGGCCAGATCCCAGGAGTGCACGATCGCGTCCACGGCCATCTCCGTGCAGTACGACTCCGCGGAGCTGTCCCCGTAGCTCAGGTGCACCGTGCGGGAAAGGGCGAGCGGCTCCGCGAAGGCGGCGCGGGCCTCGGCGGAGGCGCCGTCCCAGACCTCCACCGGATCGTCGCCGATCTGGTCGCCCTCGTATTCGTCGCCGACCCCCTCGACCCGGTCACCGGCGAGCAGCGGCGGCACCCACAGCTGCTCGACCGTCATGTGGTTGACGAGATCCCGCACACTCCACTCCGTACACGGCGTGGCCGCACCCCACTGGTCGGGACCGACCTGGTGGACGTGCCGGGTGAACTGATCGAGCGCGGCGGCGTGCAGGGCCAGGGTCTCGTTCTCTGCCATATGCCCACGGTAAGGCCGCACCCGGGCGGTCCGCCCGCCGAGCGGGGGCCCCCGCCGCCCGGCCCGGCGGCCGGGAGCCTCCCCGGTGTCCACACTCCGTGAGGCTTTCCGCAGTCCCGTGCCGCCTCGTGCATTCGGGTGACCGGGAAAGGCTCCCGGAGCGTGACGACGTGGCTACCGTGGTGCGGGGAGGTGCTGTCTGACCGCCCTGGGTCCTGTGGGGGGATGCGATGGCGACAAGCGGACACGGCGGCGGGCACCTGCCCCGCCTCCAGCTCGACCAGCTCCTGGACGAGTTGCAACTGCGCATCGACGAGGTGCGCGGCACCCGCGACCGGGTGCACAGCCTGCTGGAGGCGGTGCTCACGGTCGGCAGGGAGCTGGACCTGAGCCAGGTCCTGCGGCGGATCGTGGAGGCGGCGGTGGTGCTCGTGGACGCCGAGTACGGTGCGCTCGGCGTCATCGAACACGGCGAGCGGCTGGCGCAGTTCGTCCCCGTGGGGATCTCCGTCGAGGAGTACGAGGAGATCGGCCCGCTGCCGCAGGGGCACGGCGTGCTCGGCGAGCTGATCCGGCACCCCGAGGCGCTGCGCATCCAGGAGCTCCAGGACCACCCGTCCTCGTACGGCCTCCCGCCCAACCACCCGCCGATGCACTCCTTCCTCGGCGTGCCGATCCGGGTCCGCGACGAGGTCTTCGGCAACCTCTACCTCACCGAGAAGCGCGGCGCCAAGGAGTTCGACGGCGAGGACGAGGCCGTGCTGTCGACGCTCGCCGTGGCCGCGGGCGTGGCGATCGAGAACGCCCGGCTGTACGAGGAGGCCCGCCGCCGGCAGCGGTGGATCGAGGCCAGCGGCGAGGTGACCAACACCCTGCTCTCCGGCGCCCAGGAGGAGGAGGTGCTGGGCCTGATGCTCGACCGGGCCCGCAGCATCCTCAAGGCCGACCTCGGCACCGTCGCGCTGCCCGCAGAGGGCGCCGACGAGCTGCGTATCATCCTCGCCCAGGGCACCGCGGCCGACGCGCTCGCCGGGCGCACGCTGCCCATGAAGGGCACGCTGTCCGGCGCCGCCTTCACCCGGGTGGAGCTGGCGATCAGCGACGACGTGACGAAGGACCCCCGGGTACGGGACGGCGGACTGCCGGAGAACGGCATCGGCCCGGCGGTCGCCGTACCGCTGGGCACCAGCGACGGGCTGCGCGGCGTGCTGCTCGTCGGCCGGGAGGCGGGCGGCGAGCGCTTCGGCCCGGAGGAGACCGACGCCCTGGTGGGCTTCGCCGGTCAGGCGGCGGTGGCCATGGAGCTGGCCCAGCGGCGCCGGGATGCCGAGCAGCTCGCGCTCTTCGAGGACCGCGACCGCATCGCCCGGGACCTGCACGACCTGGCCATCCAGCGGCTGTTCGCCACCGGCATGACGCTGCAGAGCGCGGTGCGCTTCGTGACCCACGAGGAGGGCACCGAGCGGCTGCTGCGCGCCGTGGACGACCTGGACGAGACCATCAAGATCATCCGGACCACGATTTTCGGCCTGCGCAGACACGAGCACGGGACGGCCGCGCAGGGCCTGCGGCTGCGCGTCCTCAGCCAGGTCAAGGACTCGGTCGCCACGCTCGGGTTCACGCCGGTGCTGCGCACCGAGGGGCTGCTCGACACCGACGTGCCGGCGCCGGTGGCCGACCACCTCGTGGCGGTGCTCGGGGAGGCGCTGTCCAACGCCGCCCGGCACGCGGGCGCGTCGTCGGTCGAGATCACGGTGATCGCCGGGCAGGGCCTGGTCGCGCTCACGGTGACGGACAACGGGCGCGGCCTGCCGGACGGCGGGCGGCGCAGCGGGCTCGCGAACATCGCGGAGCGGGCCAGGCAGCTCGGCGGCGAGCTGATGCTCGACCCGCCGGCCGGCGGTGGTACGCGCCTGGTGTGGCGGGTGCCGCTGGACCACCGGGCGGCGCAGGAGCGGGGCGGCCCGGGGGAGCAGGCGGACGGGCCGGAGGGCGGCGGGGGCGGCACGGACGGGAGCGGGCAGGACCCCGGCCGGGGGTGAGCGGCGCGGCGCGCGGGCCGCGGCGGGCGCGTACGGCGGGCGTCACGCGCCCGGCGGGCGGTGGGCCCTGCTGGCGAGCACCGCCGCCTGTATGCGGCGCTCCACGCCCAGCTTGGCGAGCAGCCGGGAGATGTGGTTCTTCACCGTCTTCTCGGACAGGTAGAGCCGCTGGCCGATCTGCCGGTTCGTCAGGCCCTCGCCGATCAGCTCCAGCACGTCGAGTTCGCGCGGCGAGAGACCGGCGAGCACCTCGTTCTCCGGCGCGGAGGGGACGTCGTCGCGGCGCAGGTTCGTCATCAGCCGGGCGGTGGTGGCGGGGTCGAGCATGGACTGCCCCGAGGCCACGGTCCGTACCGCGGAGACCAGGTCGCCGCCCTTGATCTGCTTGAGCACGTACCCCGAGGCGCCCGCCATGATCGCGTCCAGCAGGGCATCGTCGTCGTCGAAGGACGTGAGCATCAAGCACGCCAGCTCGGGCATCCGCGAGCGCAGCTCGCGGCAGACTCCGATCCCGTCGCCGTCCGGCAGCCGGACGTCCAGCACGGCGACGTCGGGCCGCAGCGCGGGTCCGCGGGCGAGCGCCTGGGCGAACGTGCCCGCCTCGCCGGTCACTTCGATGCCGGGCTCGGCCTCCAGCAGGTCGCGCAGGCCGCGCCGGACCACCTCGTGGTCGTCGACGAGGAAGACCCTGATGGGGCGGGCCGCCGAGAATTTCCTTTCCACTGTCACGTCGGGCACCTTTCCGCTCCTGCTCGGCTGGCTCGATCGTCCTCGGCCGCCGTGCCCCGGGGGTAGGGCCGAACGGGCCCATGACCGGCATGCCGGGGGCACCCGGATGCTACGACCCGCGGGCCGGCGTCCGCCCGGTTCTCGCCGAACCGGGGCCGAAGTGCGACAGTCGGTGCGAGAGCCTTTACCCGGGCGCGAGGGAAGCGGATGGGGGGTGCCGATGGCCGCGGGAGCGGGCATGGGGCGCGAGGAGGACCGCCCGGTACGCAGAGTGTGGAGCCGGCGCAACCCCTTCAGACGGCGTACGGACGTGCTGGAGGGCTGGGTGACGTTCGGCGCCGTCGCGGTGTTCGCCCTCGGCGGCACGGCGGCCGCCTGGGCGTCCGCGGCCGCCGTCCACGAGGAGTTGAGCAGCCGCAGCGCGGAGCGGCAGCGTACGACGGCCGTGCTGCTGGAGGACGCGCCGCCGCTGACGATGCTCCGGGGCGACGCGTGGGCGGGCGGCGAGGTGGCCACCAAGGTGCGCTGGCGGGACGCGGACGGGCGGGCGCACACCGGACGTACCCGGGTGTCCGCCGGGCTGCGCAGGGGCGCCGAGGCGGAGATCTGGACGGATGCTTCCGGCCGGCACGCCGTGGACCCGCCGCCGCCCCCGGGCGACACCGGCGTGCAGAGCGCCGTGGCCGCCGGCGGGGCGGCCGGAGTGGTGGGGTGCCTGGTGTTCGGGTCCAGGACGGTGGTGCGGGTACGGCTCGACCGCAGGCGTGCCGAGGAGTGGGAGCGCGACTGGGCGCGGGTGGAGCCGTACTGGCGGCAGGGGAGCGCGGGGCCCTCCGAGCGGTAGCCGGCGGACGCCGCGAACCGGCCGGCCCCTGCGGAAGGGACGGCGAAGACGAAGGCGAGCCGATGCGGCGCGGGCTTCCGCGCCGCATCGGCTCTCACCCCCCACGCCACGGCTCGCCGAGGCGGGACCAGCATGCCCCGGGTGATACGCACCCGGGTAGGGCCGAACGGCTCTGCTGTACGGGGCAGTCGGCCCTGCGCGACAATGCGTTCGCCGACCCCACGACGGGAGGATCCGTGAACTTACGTCGCGCTCCGCTCACCCCGCACACCGTCCCCCTGAGGCTCACCCCGGCGGCGGCCGTCCTGGCCGCCGTGCTCCTCGCCGTGCTCACCGCCCTTGCCCCGCCCGCCGCCGGGGCGCAGGACCAGGCCGTCCGCGGCGGCGACGTGCTCTACAGCAGCACCGGGCCGTCCTGCCCGGTCGGCTTCAACGCGGGCCGCGGCGGGGAGCGTTACGCCCTGATGCAGGGCCGCTGCGCAGCCGCCGCGGGGCCGGTCTGGTACGCCGACGCCGCCAGGACGGTGGAGGTCGGCAGGACCGAGGCGGTGAACTTCCCCGGCGGCGACTTCGCCCTGATCCGTTACACCAACCCGGACTTCGGCTATCCCAGCGAGGTGTCGGCCGGAATCGGCGTGATCGGGATCACCGGCGCCGCCCAGCCCTCCGTCGGGCGGCAGGTCTGCCACGCCGGCCGGACCACCGGGGTGCACTGCGGCACGGTCGTCTCGGTCAACGACACCGTCAGCTACCCCGAGGGCACGGTCTCCGGCCTCTTCCGCTCCCACGTCTGCGTCGAGCCGGGCGACGGCGCCGGGCCCGCCTGGTCCGGCGGCACCGCGCTCGGTCTCATCGTGTCCGGCGGCTCGTGCACCTCCGGCGGGGCGACGTTCTACCAGCCGGTGGTCCCCGCGCTCCAGGCGTACGGGCTCACCCTGCCCTGAGCCGGGGGGCGGGCGCCCGCGCCCCGAGCCGGGGCGAACGGCCGCCGCGCGGCGGGGCGTTGTCAGTGGGCTCGGATAGAACTGATGTATGAATGCTACGGATGCCCGACGCCAGCACTACGCCTTCGCCCACGCCGTGCTCCGCGACCTCGCCCTGACCGCACCGGAGCGCCTGCTCGCCGCCGCGCTCGACGGCTCGCTCGACGCCGAGCTGCGGGCGCTGTGGCGGCAGGCGGGGGCGGGGCTGCCCCCTGGGGAGCAGTCGGACGACCGGCCCGTGGGCCGGCTCGTCCGGCACGACTCCGTCCTCGTCACGCTGCCGCCCGCGGTGGCGCCGCCGGAGGCGCACTTCGTGCTGGTGACGGCGCCGCCGGGGGCGCCGGTGCGCTATGCCACGCTGGAGGCGTCGCCCGGCCCCGCGGGGCGGCCCGCGGCGATGCTGTGCATGTGGGCGATGACGGCGGAAGGCCCGGCGCACGCGAGCACGCTGCAGTTCCTGCCGCCGCGCGAGGACCGGTTCCTGGACGCCGCGATGGAACTGCCCAGCGTGCCCCCCACGTTCGCCCTGTCCTGACCGGCCGCCCACCCCGCCGCCCGCCGGCCGCGCGCGCCGGTCACGCGCGCCCCTGCGCGCGTGCCGACCGACCGGAACCGGCCGTCCCACGGGCCGGATTCAGCCGTCCCGCGGCGCCGGGTCGAGCCCTTCCTCGACCACCTCGCGGGCCACCTCGGCCAGCGGCCTGCGGCTGTTGCGGGCGTGCCCGCGCAGCAGGCGGAACGCCTCGTCGACGGCGATGCTCCGGCGCTGGGCGAGCGCGCCCTTGGCCTGCTCGATGACGATGCGGGAGTTGAGCGCGGTCTGCAACTGCGCCGCGACCGCCGTCTGCCCGGCCAGCGCGCGCTGCTGGAGGATGCCGAGGGCGGCCACGCCGGCGAGCGCCTGGCCCAGCCGCAGTTGCGCGGCGTGCAGGGTGCCGGGCCGGTCCCGGTAGAGATTGAGTGCGCCGACCGTCGTGCCCCGCGCCTGCATCGGTGCGGAGGCGACGAGGGCGAAGCCCATCTCCAGCGCCCGGCCGGTGAAGCGGGGCCAGTCCGCGCGGGCCCGCGCGTGCGCGAGGGGGACGGCGGGCATGGGTCTCGCGGTGCGGAAGCAGTCCACGGCGGGGCCCTCGCCCCACTCCGCCTCCGCCTCCTCCAGAGCGTGCGCGCGCTCGTCGGAGGCCGACGCGGTGAACGCGCCACCGTCGTCGGCGGCGAGGACGACGCCCGCGGCGCTGACGTCGACCAGCTCGGCGCAGTGCAGCGCCAGCCTGCGCGCGTGCTGCTCGACGTCGAAATCGCTGTCGAGGGTGTCGGCCAGGTCCGCGAACGCGGCGGCCAGACCTTCCTCTCGCGACTCCTCGGGCATGGGGTCGTCACCTCGTTTCACGGCTCCTGTGCCGGCCGGATGTGCGGCCGGACGTGCCGCCGGAGGTCACGCGCGACCCGCTGCCCGCATCCGGGTACGTGGGGCTGAACTCGGGAGTGCTTCCCGGTCGGGCGTGGGCGCGCACCGGGGACCTGCTCCCAGTGAGGGGCGGTTCGCTCGTGCTCCGGCGACGGCCCACCGGGGTCCGGGGTGGTCGTGGCAGACCACATTAGACGGCTGGGGCACGGGGGGCGAAGCTACCCCGCGGAGGCGGGCGTTCAGCGGGCGTTCCGCGGTCGTACGGGACCGCGGATGGCATATGCCGCGGCGGTTCGGGCGCCTCCCGGCCGCCGCGTACGAGGGGCGGGCGACGCTCCCGCGACGGGCCGTCCCGCCATCCGGAATTCGGTCGCCCTCCCGGCGGCGCGGTGCGAGTATCGCCGCCATGGTCGACCTGTCCCTCCTCGCCGCCTTCGTCGTGGCGATCTTCGTGCTCTCCATCACCCCGGGCCCCGACATGATGTTCATCGTGGCCATGGGCGGGCGCGGCGGCTCCGGCATGGGCGTGATGGCCGCGGCCGGCGTGGCCTGCGGCATGCTCGTGCACGCCTGCGCCGCCGCCCTCGGGCTCTCCGCCCTCTTCGGCGCGCTGCCGGTGCTCTACCACGTGCTCCGCTGGCTCGGCGCCGCCTACCTCCTCTACCTCGCGATCCGCGCCTTCCGGGACCGTTCCGTCCCCGGCGACGAGGACGACGCGGCGGCCGACGGCAGGCGCGGCGGGCCGCGGCCGCGCCGCGCGTTCTGGCAGGGAATGATCACCAACCTGCTGAACCCCAAGGTCATCATGTTCAACATCGCGTTCCTGCCGCAGTTCGTGGACCCCGGCCGCGGCCATCTGCCGCTGCAGTTGCTCCTCCTCGGCATCACCGGCGTCGTCGTCGGTTTCTGCGTCGACGGCTCGGTCGGCCTGCTCTCCGGCCGGCTGTCGCGGGCGCTGCGCCGCAGCCGCCGGCTGGCGCGCGGGCTCAACATCTTCAGCGGCACGGTCTTCGCGGGCCTGGCCGTACGGCTGGCGGCCACACCCCGCTGAGCCCGCACCCGGGAGCCCCGGGCCCGGGCGCCGTCACGCCGGGGCGAGGCCCGCCCGGGGCGCGGGTTCGGGGCCCAGCAGCGCCCAGCTCCGCGCGTCGCCCCACGCCGAGTCCGGGGCGACGTACGGGCGCAGCAGCTCGTCGAGTTCGGGGTCGGCGAGGCCGGCCAGCGCGTCGGAGGCCCGCTTGCGGGCGATCCCCGCGAGGAAGTCGGCGAGCTGCACCCGCGGATCGGTCTCGGCGTCGACGAAGCGCAGCCCGCGCAGGTGCGCCCGGGGCGGCCGGCACACCTCGTACAGCCGCGCCACCCGCTCATCGGTGAACGCTGTCTGCCGGTCGTGCACGACGGTCACCGGCGCCCCGTCCCGCCCCCAGTACGCGACCGCGGCGGCCAGCGCCGGCAGCAGCGAGTCCAGCGCGGGCACGGTCCGCGGGTCTTCGAGGAGCGCGGCACGCAGCGCCTCGGTCCTCGGCCGCGCCTGCCGTACGAGCCCCAGCAGCCGCCCGGCCTCGCCCGGCGCCCCGGCGCGGTGCAGCTCGCCGGCCAGCCCGAAGAAGCCGTCCGCCGAGGTCTCCGCGCCCCGGCGGGTGTTGATCCACATCAGCTCGTTGAACGCGGCGAGGAACGCGCGCCAGCGCTCGCCGCCGTAGAGGCGCGGGCCCGCGCGGTACAGCTCGCCCGCGGGGCCGCGCGCATGCGCGCCGCGCAGCATCGCCGCCGCGTCCGCCGGGTCCGTCCCCGACACCAGCAGGTCCACGATCCGGGCGACGGCGAAGAACGACTTCTCCGTCAGGTGCACGCGGGCGCGGCCGGGGAGCGGCCCGCCGGGGCCGAGGAACCACAGCAGCGTGCCGCGGTGCTTCTCGCGCTGGAGGTGGTTCGCCTTGTAGACGGTGGCGGGGGAGCGGATGCGGTCCCGCAGCTCGCGGATGCACTCCGCCGCGTCCGCGGCCGGGACCGTCACACCGGCGTGGGCGAAGACGTCGGTGATGCCGCCGACGAGGTTCTCGCCTTCGTAGCCGGACTCGTCGCAGAAGAGCTCGACGCCGGGTGCCGGGGGTACGGGGGCGTCCGCGGGCGCGCCGGACGGCCGACCGTGCATGAGCCGCCTCCCGCCGTCGCCGAGAGCGCGACGGTACCGCGCCGGGTCCCGGCGCACGAGGGGTTTTCCCTCGCGGCGCCGCCGCCCGCCGGCCCGTACCCCCGGCGGGAGCCGGTGGCCGGGGCCGGCGGGCGGGCGCTCACGCCGCGGCCGGCGCGGGGCCCACCAGCTCCGACAGGACGTCCTCCATGGTGACGAAGCCCAGTACCCGCCCCTGGTCGCCGGTGACGGCCGCCAGATGGCTGTCGGCGGCGCGCAGCGCGGTGAGCGTGTCGTCCAGCGGGGTGTCGATGGCCACCCGCGTCATCGGGTGCAGCGCCGTACGCGGGAACGGCGCGTCCCGCTCCGTCACCCCGAGGGTGTCCTTGATGTGCAGGTAGCCCAGGAGCGCGCCGCCCCGGTCGGTGACCGGGAAGCGGGAGAAGCCCGCCTCGGCGGCCAGCCGCTCCAGGCGGGCCGGCGTGACGGTGTCCTCGACGGTCGTCATGGTGCCCGCGGGCACCAGGATCTCGCCGACCGGCCGGGTGCCCAGCTCCAGCGCGTCCCGCAGCCGCTCGCCGTCGGCCGGCTCCAGCAGCCCCGCCTGGCTGGCGTCGGTGACCATCCGGGCGAGCTGGTCGTCGGTGAAGACCGCGGCCACCTCGTCCCTCGGCTCCACCCGCAGCAGCTTCAGCAGCCCGTTCGCGAAGGCGTTGATGCCGAAGACCACCGGGCGCAGCGCCCGGGTGACCGCGACCAGCGGCGGGCCCAGCAGCAGCACCGTGGGCACGGGGGCGGCCAGCGCGATGTTCTTCGGGACCATCTCGCCGACGAGCATGTGCAGGTACGTCGCCACGGTCAGCGCGATCACGAACGCGATCGGGTGCACCGCGGCGGACGGCACGTGCGCCGCCTCGAAGCCGGGCTCCAGCAGGTGCGCGATGGCCGGTTCCGCGACCGCGCCCAGCACCAGCGAGGAGACGGTGATGCCGAGCTGGGCCGTGGCCATCATCGCGGAGAGGTGTTCGAGGCCGTAGAGCGTGATGCGGGCGCGCTTGTGCCCGCGGCGGGCCTGCGGCTCGATCTGGCTGCGCCGTACGGAGATCATCGCGAACTCCGCGCCGACGAAGAAGGCGTTCGTGACCAGCGTCAGGGCGCCGATCCACAGTTGCAGCGCGGTCACCGGCGCACCTCCTCGGCGGGCCGGCGCTGGTCGGGCGCGGCGGTCGGGCGCGGCGGCGCGGCGCGGGCCGCGGACTCGGCGGGTGCGGTGATCCGGACCCGGTCGGCGCGGTGGTGCTCGACGGCCAGGACGTCCAGCCGCCAGCCGGCGAGGTGCACCGCGTCGCCCTTGGCGGGGATGCGGGCCAGCAGCGTGGCGATCAGCCCCGCGACCGTCTCGTACGGGCCTTCGGGGGCCTCCAGGCCCAGCTCCGCGAGCTGGTCCAGGCGGACGCTGCCGTCCGCGTCCCAGGTGGGCCTGGAGTCCGCGCCGACGCCCGCCGGCTGCAGGTCGGGCAGCTCGACCGGGTCGTGCTCGTCGCGGACCTCGCCGACGACCTCCTCCACGATGTCCTCCATCGTGGCCACGCCCGCGGTGCCGCCGTACTCGTCGATGACCACGGCCATCGTGCGCCGCTCGCGCAACTGTTCCAGCAGCCGGTCGGCGGGCAGCGTCTCGGGCACCAGCAGCGGCTCGGTGGCCAGCTCGGTGACCGGCGTCGCGGCCCGGGTGCGGGGTTCGAGCGCGAGGACGTCGCGGATGTGCACCGTGCCGACGACCTCGTCCAGGCTGTGGGCGTAGACGGGGAAGCGGGACAGTCCGGTGGCGTGCGCGAGGTTCGCGGCGTCGAGGGCGGTGGCGCCGGACTCCAGCGCCTTGACGTCGACGCGGGGCGTCATGACGTTCTCCGCGGTCAGCTCGTGGAGGTGCAGGGTGCGGACGAACAGCTCGGCGGAGTCCGGCTCCAGCGCGCCGCCCTCGGCGGAGTGCCGGGCCAGCGAGACCAGCTCGTCGGGGGTACGGGCCGAGGCCAGCTCCTCGGCGGGCTCCAGCCCCACGCGGCGCACGACGCGGTTCGCGGTGCTGTTCAGATGGCGGATGAACGGGCCGAAGGCGGCCGTGAAGCCGCGCTGCGGCCCGGCCACGGTCTTCGCCACGGCCAGCGGCCGGGCGATCGCCCAGTTCTTCGGCACCAGCTCGCCGATCACCATGAGGACCACCGTGGACAGGGCCACGCCCAGCAGCGTCGCGACCGGCGCGGCCGTGCCGCCCAGGCCCGTCGCCGCCAGCGGGCCGCGCAGCAGCGTGGCCAGCGAGGGCTCGGCCAGCATGCCGATGACCAGCGAGGTCACGGTGATGCCGAGCTGGGCGCCGGAGAGCTGGAAGGTGAGCCGGCGGACGGCCTTCAGGGCGCCTTCCGCGCCCCGCTCGCCCGCGGCGGCGGCCCGCTCCAGGTCGCCGCGCTCGACGGTGGTGAGGGAGAACTCGGCCGCCACGAAGATGGCGCAGGCCAGGGTGAGCGCCAGGGCGGCGAGCAGCAGAAGGATCTCGGTCACCGTGCCACCCCCGCCCCGTCGCTCGTTCTCCGGCGGGCTGTGGCACGGCTGGTACTGGGAGGTTCGCCCATTGCGGGACCGCTGCTCCTTCGTCATCGTCGGCGGGGCGCCGGGGGTGTCTCCTGTCGAGTGTCCCCGACACCAGGGTAAAGGGATAGTAAACCGGCTTCCGCGCCCGTGGCCAGGCGCGGAAGCCGGCGCCCGGGGCGCGCGGGCGGGGCGTCAGGTGAGCAGCAGCGGGTTGTCGTTCCGGTGCAGCCAGCGCAGATACGTCTCGGTGGATCTGGCCGCCTCGCGGTAGGCGTCCTCCAGCGCGGTGTAGACGGCGTGGAACTCGCCGTCGGTGGTCGACGCCGCCCGGGCGGCGAGCAGCAGCCGCACGGTCAGCGGGTCGCCTCGCAGCGGCCTGATCGCCATGCCGGGGCGCGGCGTCGAGGTGGGCTGGCACGGGGTGACGGCGACCCCGGCCCGTACCAGGTCGGCGCCCGTCAGGTAGTCGCCCTGGATGACCCGCAGCTCGAGACCGGCGCTGGCGAACATCCGGCGGATGCCGTGCCACTCGCCGTCCACGTGCGGGTCGACGACCCACGGGTGCCCGCAGAGGTCGGCGAGCGCCACGTCCTCGCCCGCGGCCGCGGGGTGCGCCGCGGGCAGCGCGACGAACTGCGGCTCGCGCCAGAGCAGCGTGCGCTGGCCGACGCCGTCGGGTACGCGCAGCGGGCAGCCGGTGACCTCGTGCACGAACGCGACGTCGAGGTGGCCGTCGGCGACCATCCGCAGCAGCGAGTTCGGCGACGGGTCGACGCGGATGGAGACGTCCGTGTCCGGGAACCGTCCGTGCAGCCGGCAGAGCCAGCCGGCCACCGCCCGGTTCGCGGTGCTGCCCAGCCGCAGCCGGGGCCCGCTCTCCAGCGCGCGGGCCTCCTCGCGCGCCTCGCTGACCAGGGTGGACATCTCGGCGATGATCGGCCGCGCGCGGGCGGTCACGGAGCGGCCGAGCGGGGTCGGGCGGCAGCCCGAGCGGTCGCGGACGAACAGCGGGCCGCCCACGGCCCGTTCGATGCGGTTCAGCTGCGCCGTCAGGGCGGGCTGGGAGACTCCGAGCCACCTGGCCGCCCCGTGCACACTTCCGGCGTCGGAGATCGCGCACAGCGCGCGCAGATGCCTCAACTCCAGCTCCACGCGGGGAGCATAGCCGCAATCTTTTGTCAGGGGCACTACACCTATGCGCCGTTCCGCCCCGCCGGCGGGCACCGCCGGAGGGTGGGATCGCACGCCGCTATCACCGGATGAGATCTGCCCCCGGCCGCCTCTTCGCCCGCAGACTCCTCACCGACCGACCGACCAATCGTTCGTGAGGAGAAACCCCCCATGAAGCTCTCCGGAAGACTGGTCTCCACCGCCTTGGGCCTCGGCCTGGCGCTCACCGGCCTGGCCGCCTCCCCGGCACCCGCGGCCGACCACCACGACCGGCAGACGACGCAGGCCACCGCCTCCGCGGCGTACGTCGGGCAGGACAAGGAACAGCAGAAGGAGAACCGGGCCTTCTTCGAGATGATCCGGGAGAAGGCGCGCGAGAAGCAGGCGGCGGAACCCGGCTACCAGGCCATCACCATCACGTACAACGACGCCGGCGCGCCCAACTACCAGGGCGACATAGCCCAGAGCACCCAGATCTGGAACAACGCCACCAACAACATCACGCTCGCCGAGACCTCCGGCTCCGGTGACTTCACCTACCGCCAGGGCAACGACCCGCGCGGCAGCCACGCCGTGACCGACGGCCGCGGCCACGGCTACGTCTTCCTGGACCTGCGCCAGACGCAGCAGTACTACTCGCTGCGCGTCGTCACCCACGAGACCGGCCACATCCTCGGCCTGCCCGACAACTACAGCGGCCCGTGCAGCGAACTGATGTCCGGCGGCGGCCCCGGCACCTCCTGCCGCAACGCCTACCCGAATGCGGACGAAGCCGCCCGCGTGGACCGCAACTTCGGCTGAGCCGGACCCGGTTCCGGGCCCTGCCCGGAGCCGGCCGCCGGCCGGGCCCGGTCCCGGCCCCACACGGGACCGGCGGGCCGCCGCCCGCGGGCCGAGTGCCCGGCGGCCCGACCGCGCCCGCCCCGCGAAACCGCGGGGCGGGCGCGGCGCGCGTCCGGCCGCCCGGGGCCGGCGCACGTCCCGGGCCACGGGCCTCCTACGGCCAGTAGGCGTCGAAGTTCCGGGAGAACTCCCAGTTGTTGTACCGGTCCCAGTTGATCGACCAGGTCATCAGCCCGCATGCCGGGCCAGGTGCCGTGGGTCTTGTACGAGCCGCAGTTGCTGCCCTTCGTCAGGCAGTCCAGCGTCTTGTTCACCTCGGCGGTCGGCACGTGCCCGTTGCCCGCCTGGGTGCTGGCCGGCATCCCGATGGCTACCTGGTCCGGGCGGAGCGCGGGGAAGAACCGCTCGGCGTTGCCCGCGACCGGGAAGCCGGTGAGCAGCATGTCCGTCATCGCGATGTGGAAGTCGGCGCCGCCCATGGTGTGGTACTGGTTGTCCAGGCCCATGATCGGGCCGGAGTTGTAGTCCTGGACGTGCAGCAGCGTCAGCGAGTCGCGCAGCGCGTGGATCACCGGCAGGTACGCGCCGCAGCGCGGGTCCTGGCCGCCCCACTGCCCGGTGCCGTAGAACTGGTAGCCCATCTGCACGAAGAACGTCTCCGGCGCCATGGTGAGCACGAAGCGCTCGCCGTACTTCGCCTTGAGCGTCCGTGGAGGAGGGGCCTCCCTCAGAGGCCGGAGATCCGGCCGTTGCGGAAGAGGTCGACGAAGATCTGGTGGTCCGCCCGCGCCCGTGCCCCGTAGTCGTGCGCGAAGTCGACCAGCATCTCCGTGAACCCGTCGGCGTCCGCCGAGATCGCCCCGTCGATCGCCTGCTCCGTCGAGAACGGCACCAGCGAGTGCCCGCTCTCCGCCACGTCCGCCGCCGCGTGCATGGTGGCGGTGGCCCGGCCCAGGTCGCCCACGACGGCCGCGGCCTGCTCCGGGTCGTCGATGTCCGACCAGTCCAGGTCCACCGCGTACGGCGACACCTCCGCGACCAGCTGCCCCGCCCCGTCCAGCTCGGTCCAGCCCAGCCACGGGTCGGAGGCGGCCTGCAGCGCGCGCTGCGAGATGACCGTGCGGTGGCCCTCGTGATGGAAGTAGCCGCGGATCGCCGGGTCGGTGACGTGCCGCGCGACCGCCGGGGTCTGGCCGCGCTTCATGTAGATGACGATGTCGTTCTCCAGGGCGTCGCTGTGCCCTTCGAGGAGGATGTTGTACGACGGCAGCCCCGCGCTGCCGATCCCGATGCCCCTGCGGCCCACCACGTCCTTCACCCGGTACGCGTCCGGACGGCGCTCCCGGCCGCCGGAGGGCAGCGTCTCCAGATAGCCCTCGAACGCGTCGAGTACCCGGGCGCGGGTGGCCGCGTCCAGCTCGATGGCGCCGCCGCCGGAGGTGAAACGGCGCTCGAAGTCCCGCACCTCCGTCATCGACTCCAGCAGCCCGAAGCGGGTGTGCGCGCGGGCGGTGCGCAGCGCGCCGAGGAGCGGCCCGGTGGCGGTGTCGAGGGTGAAGGGCGGCACCTCGTCGTCCTTGGCCCCGGCGGCGAGGGCGCGGATGCGCTCGCGGTAGGCGTCGGCGTAGGCGCGGACGAGGCCGGTGATCTGCCCGTCGCTGAGCGCCTTGGTGTAGCCGATGAGCGCCAGGGAGCCGGCGAGTCGCTTGACGTCCCAGGTGAACGGGCCGACGAACGCCTCGTCGAAGTCGTTGACATTGAAGACGAGCCGGCCGTTGGCGTCCATGTACGTGCCGAAGTTCTCGGCGTGCAGATCACCGTGGATCCAGACCCGGCTCGTCTGCTCGGTGAGGAACGGATCGCCGCGCTCGCCGGCCTCCAGGTCGTGGTAGTAGAGGGCGGCGGTCCCGCGGTAGAAGGCGAACGCCGAGGCCGCCATCTTGCGGAACTTCAGCCGGAAGGCGGCGGGATCGGCCGCGAGCAGCTCGCCGAATGCGGAGTCGAAGACGGCGAGTATCTCCTCGCCGCGCTGAGCGTCCCTGGTGTCCGTGACCATGCGGCTCACGATACCGGCGGGGGACCTCCACGACCGGGGCGCACGGGGCGCCCGGGGAGCGCGGTCCGCGCCCCGCCGGGGCGGGCGGGGCGCGGAGCGTACGCCCGGCGGGCGCGCGTTCGGGGCGCGCGCCCGCCGGGTGCTTCGGCGGGCCGGAACCCGCCGTGGCGTGCCCTGCCGCGTCAGCCGCGGGGGCGCGGGCCGACCGCGAGCGGGACGCCCGTGCGCTGCGACTGCGCCACCGACGCCGGCGAGTCCTCGCTGCGTGCCGCGTCCTTCGGGATCTCCGGCTCGGCCGGCTCCGTGGGCCGGTCCGCCGGCGGGGTGTAGCCCTCCAGCGTCGCGGTGCCCCAGACGTACGGGTCGGCCTGGGCGCTGCCGAACGGCGACCACGCCAGCCGGGTCTGACCCGTCTTGTCCTCGGTGTCCGAGTCGTACACCAGGACGTTGAGCGTGAACTTCTCCGGGTCCGCCGCGGCCGGCAGGTCGGCCAGCGCGATCTTCGCCTCGATCGTGTAGCCCTGGTACGGGTCCGAGACCAGCGAGACCACCCGCATGCCGGGCGCCGTGGTGGCCGCCGGGCCCTGCCGGTTGTCGCCGTCGCGCTCGGCCGCCGCACCGCCGCCGTTCGCGGTGTACGGGAAGATGCCCGTCTTGAACGTGGTCGAGGTGTCGTCTGCCGTGCCGCGCGGGTCGAGGGTGATCTCGACCGCGTCCGTACGCCAGTGGCGCTTGGCGTCGCTCTCTTCGAGCGCGGTGCCCCTGCGGTCGTCGGTGACCTTGACGAACACGTACAGGTCGTCCCCGTGCCGCGACAGCTTCGCCGTGGCCGAGACGTCCTCCGCGCCGGTCTTCTCGCCCTGCCAGTGCACCAGCGGCAGTTCGGGGCCCGGGTACTCGCCGGGGCGCTCCACACCGTCGAGTACGGGGGCAGTGGCGACCTCGGGGATCGTCGTGGCGGGCGCCTCGGGGTAGTCCGGCTGCGCGTCGTTGGCCAGCCAGGGCAGGCCGACGCGCTCCGTCCAGTCGCGGAACTCCGCGTACACCGGGCGCAGTTCGTTCTGGGGCCGCACCTTCGACTTCACGGCCTTGCCGTTCGCCGCCAGCACCGTGAACCAGTCCGAGCCGAGCTGCTCGGGGTCGGTCGGCATCTGCGCCGGCCTCGCGGCCCAGCCCTGCGTGACGTACTTGCGGGCGGCGTCCCGCTCCACCTGCGCCCAGCTCGTGCCGTGCTCCTCGCTGCGCACGCCGGAAAAGACGCCGAAGACCGGCAGCCCGCTGGCGCGGTCCGTCCGCCGCTGCTTCGGGGCGTCCGGGCCGAGCAGGCTGCCGAAGCCGTAGTTCTGCGCGAGCAGCAGCCGCGCCCGGTGCGGGCGGTAGCCCTCCTGGGTGATCTGCGAGCGGAACGCGCGCGGGTCGCCGGCGAGGAAGAACGCCTCGATCGCCAGCCGCGCGGACAACTGGTGGCCGCCGTGCTGGTTGAAGGGGCGCGGGTCCATCGTCACGACCGTGTCGGGCGTGGTGGCGCGGATCAGCCGGACGATGCGCTCCAGCGTGTCGTCCGCGTCCCAGATCGCGGCCGTCAGCGGGCCGGACAGCGTGTACCAGAAGTCCGGCTTGTCCAGGTAATAGACGTTGTCGATGCCGGCGAAGCCGACCGCCTCGCGCTCCTCGTCCTCCCGGATCAGCCCGAGCGGCGGACCCTCCTCCGGGCCGACCGCGTTGCCGCCGCCCTCGCCGCGGGTGACGGTGAGCACGCCGGTGCTCAGCCCGTGCTGCTCCCGCCACTGCCCGAAGGTCGAGAGGTTGCCTGCCTCGTCGTCCGGGTGCGCGCCGACGAAGAGCACGTCGTTGTGGGCGCGGTCCCGCCGGCCGCCCGGCGCCCGGCGCGGGCGCGGCACGCTCCACTCGTCCGCCCACGCGGACGGCGCGGTCGCGCCCAGCGCCGTACCGACGATGCCGGACACCAGCGCGGCCGAGACGACCCGCCTGCTCGGCCCCGACCCATCCCCGTCCTGCGCCCGAACGGGCTCCGTTCTGTCCCCCTGCGCCGAGTTCGTCACCGATGGCCTCCCCTTGACGTACGTGGTGAGTCCCGCTTGATGAGGCTCACAACCGCCCTTTCTAAGCCAGACCGGGAGCCGGGGCAAGGGGTTTGTCAGGACATCTTGTCAACTGGATGTCAGGGGACTCCTCCCCACGCGTCCCGCGGCATTCCCAACTGCCCGCGCGGGAACGGGAGTACGAGACACATCGCACCGTGTGGGGCAGAGTGCGGATCGTCTGCACCGATGCCGGGGCGTCATGCCCGGGCCTCATCGCGAGGAAGCCGTGACCGCCACGGGCGCGTCGGCCGCAAGCGGCAGTCGCGCGCGGCCGGACGGGTAGCGGTCCCGGCACGTCCGAGGCGATCAGCGCAGCGCCGGTACGGTGCCGCCCGCTGCCCAGTCGACGCCCACCCCGCGCAGCCCGCCGCACCACCCGCCGGCGATCTCCGCGAGCCGGGCGGGGCCCGGCGGGGTGCGGCCGCGGCCGATCGCGTACCGGGCGAGGGCCGGCCCGGTCTCGAACGGCGGCGGCCAGGCGTGCGCGTCGGCCGCGCCGGCCTCCGCCAGCGCCGTGAGCAGTGCCGGCAGCCGCCCCCGTACGCGCCCCAGGGTCTCCTCGAACTCGCCTGTACTGCCGCGGCGTACGGTCAGGACCGCCCACGCCGCGTGCCGCCGGTGCAGCGGCGGCGGCGCCAGCAGCTCCGGCCAGGGGTCCGCGCCGGTCTCCGCCGCCTGCTCCAGGAAGGTCCAGGCGCGGTACAGCTCGTCGGCCAGCAGGTCGCGGAAGCCGGCGGTCACCTGCCCGGTGCAGGTGCGGACCGGCTCCGTGGGGGTGAGGACCGCCACCGGCGCCTGCGGTGCGGCGGCCGCGGCGTCGAGGGCGACCGGAATCCGCCAGTCCCAGGCGGCCCAGGTGCCGAAGAAGTCTGTCGGCAGTCCGGCGCGGCCGGGTCCTCGGCCTCGCGTACGGTACGGGCCGCCAGCACCGACCAGGCCAGCCCCGGCAGTCCGCCGAACGGCGCCGAGTCGAGGCCGCGGGCCCTCGCCCACGCCTTCACCCCGGTGGCCAGCCGGGCGAAGGCGGGGCGCCGGGCGGCGACCGCGGCGTTGCGACGCCTGGCACGCACGCTCGCTGCGTTGTCGGGGTCGGCCGAAGAGGCCCGCTATGCGGTCGGCCCTCCGCCTTGCGATCGCACGCACCAGACGCCTGGGGGTACCGCCCACGCGCGCTTGCGCGCTGTGGGGGAGCCCGCCCAGAGGGCGGACGGCGCTATGTGCCAGACAGGGCCCAGAAGCGCCCGGCGGCGCCGCTCCAGCGAATAACCCGGCTGCCCGGGCGGGGCCCGGGTCAGGGGAGCAGGGACTCCCGCAGCACCCGGCCCTCCGACTGCGCGGGCGGGGCGACACCGAGGATCGCCGACATGGTCGCCGCGAGGTCGACGTGGCGCGGATCGCGCGGCGCACGGCCGCGCCGGATCCGGTGGCCGGCCAGGATGAGCGGGACCGCGGTCTCCGCGCGGCTTCCGTGGCGGCCGTCGAAGCCCTCGGCCGGCGGGGTGAAGGAGAGCGCGTACGGCGCCGCCAGTTCGAGCACCAACTGGCCGTACTGGGGCGCCATCCGCAGCGCCGCCTGGTCCGCCTTGGTCAGCACCGCCGCGACGCCTTCGGCGTCCGCGAGCGCCGCGCGGGCCCGCTCGATCGCGGCGGCGTCGGCGGCCCCCGCGCCGAGGAGGTGCACGGAGGCGATGCTGCCGCCGGAGACCAGGACGGCATCGGTCTCCGGCGCCGGCCGGCCGCCGGACCCGATCACCTCGGGCGTGAAGCCCGCGGTGGCGAGGGCGGCGACCGCCTGCGCCGCCATCGGCGTCTTCCAGCCCGTCATGCCGTGGTCGCCGGTGACCACCCAGGTCGTCCGGCCGTAGAGGCCGAGGTCCTTGACCGTCCGGATCAGCCGCCCGATCCCGGCGTCGGTCTCGCGCAGGGTGTCGAGCATCCGGGGGTCGTCGGGCCCGAACGCGTGCCCGTCGCCGTCGAGGTCGCTGGAGTAGACCGCCAGGAAGTCCGGTCGCCGGGTGAGGGTCACCGCGGTGCCGCCGCTGTCGACGGGCCGCCCGGTGAGCATCGCGACCGCGTCGTCGACGCGCGCGCCGATGCGCCCGCCGGGCTGGGTGTAGAGGCCGTCGGGATCGCCGTACGAGGTGCCCTTGTCCTGGAGGATGAACCACTGCGCGGACCCGATCCGGATGCCCTGCGGCCGCCACGCCTGGGCGAGGCCCTCGACCGCGCTGTCGCGGCTCTGGCCGCGGGCGACGCCGGCCGCCTCGTCGTAGTAGTAGGCGGCGTTGCGGGTGCGGTCCGGGTGGGCGCCGCAGGAGACGGCCGTCCACGACTGGTTGGTGATGCTGGCCATCACGCCGGTGCTGGTGGTCAGCGAGCCGGCCCGTACCAGCGACGTCAGGTGGGGCATCGGCGCACGGCCGTCGAGGTAGTCGATGCCGAAGCCGTCGAGGGCGACGAAGATCAGCAGGCCGCGCGTGCGGGCGGCGTGCGCGGGCACGGCGGCGAGCGGCGACGCGAGCGCGCCGGCCACGGCGCCGGCGAGGACACCGCGTCGGGAGAGAGAGGTGGCGGACATGGGGCGACCGTAGAAGCGAAACGCTCCCGGCCGGCGAGCACGGGGTGAACGGGCCGCGAATTCCCGCGTCCGTGCCGTCCGGACGCGCCGCGGGCCTCACCGCCGGAGCGGAGGGCGCCGGTGGGGACACCGGCGCTCTCCGGTGGGTCAGTACGGCCCGTAGACGTTGTCGATCGAGCCGTACCTGTCGGCCGCGTAGTTGCACGCGGCGGTGATGTTGGCGACCGGGTCGAAGCTGTCGGTCGAGGTGCCGGGTACGTGGTAGGCATCGAAGGTGGGAGCGATGACCTGGAGCAGGCCCTTGGAGGGCGTGCCGTTCACGGCGTTGATATCCCAGTTGTTGATGGCCTGCGGGTCGCCAGCGGACTCCCGCATGATGTTGCGGTAAATGCCGTCGTAGGTTCCCGGGATGCCGTGCTCGGCCATGATGTCGAGCGACTCCCGGATCCAGCCGTCGAGGTTGTCCGGGTAGCTCGTGACGGACGCGCTCGTGGTCTTCAGGCCGGACTCGGATTCCTTCGGCTCGCTCGTGTCGGCCTTGGCGCCGAGGGAGAGTTCAAGGCCGGGGAGGATGAAGTGCGGGTTGTCGCCGACGGCCTCGCGGTTGTCCTTGTACAGCTTCTTCCAGCCGCCGCGTACGCCTTCCTTGTCGGCGATCTTCGCCAGGGAATCTCCGGCGACCACGGCATAGGTGGCCGCTGCCGCGCCGGTGGTCGCCGCGGCGGGGGCCTCGGCGCGTACGCCGGTCTGGGGGGCGGAAGCGGGGACGGAGCCGGCGGCGGATGCCGAGGACGCGCCGATCAGCGGGGCGGCGATCGCGACGCCGCTGACGCCGGCGAAAGTGATGCCGCGGCCGATCAGACGCAGCTTGGGACGGCGGTGCTTACCTCTTGCGGGCATGGGTCTTTCTCCTCCTGCGCCTGCGAGGTGAGCTGTCGGGTTCGGGCTGGAGATGCCCGGCCGCACCGCGGTGCGACTTCACCCCAAGCCGTTCCGGAATCCGGGCCGGCGACTTACCTATGGGTCCCCCGCTCCTGCCGTGTGTCATTAGGGAACGGTTTCCGGATGGCGGCAGGATTCGGCGTCCACCCGGCTGGCGGAGACTTAAGCATGTCTTTCCGGTCCGGACAAGCTGCGGAACTCGTCCGGCCAATACGGGACCGGCTCACGGGCCGGATGGGCGCCGCCGCGGAAAGCGGAGAGGGCCGCAACTCGCTTTCGGAACACGGAAACTGTGAATTCCCCCCGCCGGTGCCCGCGGCCGAACGTGATTCGCGTCACCGGACGGAGGGGGCCAGTCGGTCAGAGGCGGGGGGGGGGGGGGCGATCGGGGGCGAATCCTTCAAATAGTACGTATCGCCCGTCGGGGAATATCCGACAAGTCCGTTTGTTCTTGGCCGTCCGGTGACGCGTATGAGCGGCGGGAATTCACGAATTCATCGCGGAGAACCCGTTCGCCCGTGAGGGCGAAGGGGCGTCAACTGCCCAAGGGGAAAGGACGTTTTCCGGATCGCCGCCGGATTGCGGGCGGAAAAGGGGGAGTTGGCGGCGCCGCCGGAAAGGCACTCGCCAACTCCCTCAGCACTCCACCACGTTGACCGCGAGGCCGCCGCGGGCCGTCTCCTTGTACTTGACCTTCATGTCCGCACCCGTCTCCTTCATCGTCTTGATGGCCTTGTCGAGGGAGACGAAGTGCTGGCCGTCGCCGCGCAGTGCCATGCGGGCCGCCGTGATGGCCTTGACCGCCGCCATGCCGTTGCGTTCGATGCACGGGATCTGGACCAGGCCGCCGATCGGGTCGCAGGTCAGGCCCAGGTTGTGCTCGATGCCGATCTCGGCGGCGTTCTCGACCTGTTCCGGGGTGCCGCCGAGGATCTCGGCGAGGCCGCCCGCGGCCATGGAGCAGGCGGAGCCCACCTCCCCCTGGCAGCCGACCTCCGCGCCGGAGATGGAGGCGTTCTCCTTGAAGAGCATGCCGATCGCGCCGGCCGCGAGGAGGAAGCGGACCGCGGTGTCTTCCTCCCCGGCGCGGCTGTCCCTGCCCGGTACGAAGTCCGCCGCGTAGTGGAGGACCGCGGGGATGATGCCCGCCGCGCCGTTGGTGGGGGCGGTGACGACGCGGCCGCCGGCGGCGTTCTCCTCGTTGACCGCCATCGCGTAGAGGGTGACCCACTCCATCGCGTGCGCCGCCGGGTCCCCCGCCGCGCGGAGCTGGCGGGCCTCGCCGGCGGCGCGGCGGCGGACCTTCAGGCCGCCGGGGAGGATGCCCTCCCGGCTGGTCCCGCGGGCGACGCAGTCGCGCATGACCCGCCAGATCTCCAGCAGCCCGGCGCGGATCTCCGCCTCGGTGCGCCAGGCGCGCTCGTTCTCCAGCATCAGCGAGGAGAGCGACAGGCCGGTCTCGCGGGTGCGGCGCAGCATCTCGTCCGCGGTACGGAACGGGTGCTTCAGCACGGTGTCGTCGAGCTTGATCCGGTCCTCGCCGACCGCCTCCTCGTCGACGACGAAGCCGCCGCCCACCGAGTAGTAGGTCTTCGCCAGCAGCGTCCCGCCGTCCGCGTCGTACGCGGCCAGCGTCATGCCGTTCGCGTGGTACGGCAGCGAGCGGCGCCGGTGCAGGACGAGGTCGGCGGAGGCGTCGAAGGGGATCTCGTGGTCGCGCCCTATCTCGGCGCCCAGCAGGTGCAGCCGCCCGGTGGCGCGGATGCGCTCCACCTCGCCCTCGGCCCACTCGATGTCGACGGTGCGCGGCGAGTGGCCCTCCAGGCCGAGGAGCACGGCCTTGGGGGTGCCGTGGCCGTGGCCGGTGGCGCCCAGGGAGCCGAAGAGTTCGGCGCGTACGGCGGCGGTGTGGGCCAGCAGGCCCTCGTTCTTCAGCCGGCGCGCGAACATCCGGGAGGCCCGCATCGGGCCGACCGTGTGCGAGCTCGACGGGCCGATGCCGATCGAGAAGAGGTCGAAGACGGAGATGGCCACTCGGGACTCCCTTGTCCTTGCGTGGGGCGTGCGCGTGCGTGGTGCGGGTGGTGACGGGTTGCGCGTACGGCCCCGGGCCCGGCCGCCCGCCGCGTCGAAGCGGCGGGCCGCCGGGCCGTACGGGCTACAGGCCGGGGTACAGCGGGTGCTTCTGCGCCAGGGCCGTGACCCGGGCGGCGAGTGCGGCCGTCTTCGGATCGTCGGAACCCCAGCGGGTGAGGGGTGCTTTGAGGGCTTCCGCGATGACGTCGGCGACCTCCTCGAAGTCCGCGGCGGTGAAGCCGCGGGTGGCCAGCGCGGGCGAGCCGATGCGCAGGCCGGAGGTGATCATGGGCGGGCGGGGGTCGTCCGGGACCGCGTTGCGGTTGACGGTGATGCCGATCTCGTGGAGCCGGTCCTCGGCCTGCTGGCCGTCCAGCTCGGACGCGCGCAGGTCGACCAGGACCAGGTGGACGTCCGTACCGCCGGAGAGCACCGAGACGCCGGCCGCGCGGGCGTCGTCCCGCAGCAGCCGCTCGGCCAGGATCCGGGCGCCGTCCAGCGTGCGCCGCTGCCGCTCGCGGAACTCCTCGGACGCGGCGATCTTGAAGGACACCGCCTTGGCCGCGATCACGTGCTCCAGCGGGCCGCCCTGCTGGCCGGGGAAGACCGCCGAGTTGATCTTCTTGGCGAGGGCCTGGCGGGAGAGGACGACCCCGCCGCGCGGGCCGCCGAGGGTCTTGTGCGTCGTGGTGGTGACGATGTCCGCGTACGGCACGGGGTTGGGGTGCAGGCCCGCGGCCACGAGACCGGCGAAGTGCGCCATGTCGACCATCAGCAGCGCGTCGACCTCGTCGGCGATCCGGCGGAAGCCGGCGAAGTCGAGCTGCCGCGGGTACGCCGACCAGCCGGCGATGATCAGCTTCGGCCGCCGCTCCTTGGCCAGCCGCTCGACCTCGGCCATGTCGACCTGGCCGGTCTCGGCGTCGACGTGGTAGGCGGCGACGTCGTACAGCTTGCCGGAGAAATTGATCTTCATGCCGTGGGTCAGGTGCCCGCCGTGGGCCAGGTCCAGGCCCAGGATCGTGTCGCCCGGCTTGAGCACCGCGAACATCGCCGCCGCGTTCGCCGACGCGCCCGAGTGCGGCTGGACGTTCGCCGCCTCGGCGCCGAAGAGCGCCTTGACCCGCTCGCGGGCCAGCTCCTCGGCGACGTCGACGTACTCGCAGCCGCCGTAGTAGCGGCGGCCGGGATAGCCCTCGGCGTACTTGTTGGTGAGGACCGAGCCCTGCGCCTCCAGCACGGCGACCGGGGCGAAGTTCTCCGAGGCGATCATTTCGAGGGTGGACTGCTGGCGCTTGAGTTCGGCGTCCACGGCGGCGGCGACCTCGGGGTCGACCTCGTGGAGCGAGCCGTTCAGAAGGGACATGGGACCTTCCGGGGAAAGAAGAGGGACGCGGTCGGGCGGGGCTGCGGCGGCGGAGCTCAGCCCGCGGTGAACTCGGTGTACTCGGCGGCGGACATCAGGTCGGCGGCCTCGGCCGAGACGCGCACCCGGAAGAGCCAGCCGTCCTCGAACGGGCCGGAGTTCACCAGCGCCGGGTCGTCCACGACGTCCTGGTTGGTCTCGGTGACCTCCCCGGTCACCGGCGCGTAGAGGTCGGAGACGGACTTCGTCGACTCCAGCTCGCCGCAGGGCTCGCCCGCGGTGACCGCGGCGCCCACGTCCGGCAACTGGACGAAGACGACATCGCCCAGCGCGTTCGCGGCGTGGGCGGTGATGCCGACGGTGGCGACGCCGTCGGCGGTCGCGACCCACTCGTGTTCCTTGCTGTAGCGCAGGTGCTCAGGGTTGCTCATAAGGCGATTCTCCAGGATCGGGACGTCAGAGGCGTAAAGGGGCGCTGGTGGCGCGGTCGGGGGACTGCCGCGGGAAGGGGCCGGTGGCTCTCGCGGAGCCGGTCAGGGGCGCTTGTAGAACGGCAGGGCGACGACCTCGTACGGCTCGTGGCTGCCGCGGATGTCGACGCCCACGCCGGTGGCCGCCGAGGGCCCGGGACCGGCGTGCGCGGCGTCCACGTACGCCATCGCGATCGGCTTGCCCAGGGTGGGGGAGGGGGCGCCGGAGGTGACCTCGCCGATGCGCCGGCCGCCGGCCACCACCTCGTACCCGGCGCGCGGCACCCGCCGGCCCTCGGCGACCAGGCCGACCAGCACCCGCGGCGGCTCCGCCGCGGCGCGCCCGGCGGCCTCTTCGAGCGCCTCGCGCCCGACGAAGTCGCCGGGCTTGTCGAGCTTGACGACCCGGCCGAGCCCGGCGTCGAAGGGCGTGAGCGCGGTCGTCAGCTCGTGCCCGTAGAGCGGCATGCCGGCCTCCAGACGCAGGGTGTCGCGGCAGGAGAGCCCGCACGGCACCAGGCCGTCGTCCGCGCCCGCCGCGGTGAGCGCCGCCCAGACGGCGGCCGCGTCCGCGGGGCGTACGAAGAGCTCGAAGCCGTCCTCGCCGGTGTAGCCGGTACGGGCGATGAGCGCGTCCGCGCCGGCGACGGTGCCGGGCAGGCCCGCGTAGTACTTCAGGCCGGCCAGGTCCGCGTCGGTGACCCGGCCCAGGATCTCCTGCGACCTGGGGCCCTGCACGGCGATCAGGGCGTACGCGTCCCGGTCGTCCCGCACCCCGGCGCCCGGGAAGCCGGCGGCCCGTTCGGCGAGGGCGTCCAGGACGACCTGGGCGTTGGCGGCGTTCGCGACGATCATGTACTCCTCGTCGGCGAGCCGGTAGACGATCAGGTCGTCGAGGATGCCGCCGTCCTCGCGGCAGATCATCGTGTACCGGGCGCGGCCCGGGCGCACCGCGGAGAGCCGGCCCACCAGGGCGTAGTCCAGCAGGTCCGCGGCCTGCGGGCCGGTGACGGCGATCTCGCCCATGTGGGAGAGGTCGAAGAGGCCGGCGCGGGTGCGCACCGCGACGTGCTCCTCGCGCTCGCTGCCGTAGCGCAGCGGCATGTCCCAGCCGGCGAAGTCGGTCATGGTGGCGCCGAGGGCGCGGTGCGTGGCGTCGAGCGCGGTACGGCGCGGTGCAGGGCTCTCAGTGGTCATCGTCAGGCTCCCGGACAGGGGGTGGTCGTGTCCTCCCCATCTGTCATCGGAACCTGAGAGGTTCGCCACGACCCCGCGGGAGCGTGGCTTGCACCTTGGGTGGGGCGGCGCCGGCGCTCGGCCGGGCACGCCCGCTTTTCAGATCTGCCTCGCCCGCGCGGTGACTGGTGCCTGAGAGATTCAAGGGAGGACTTGCTCCTTCGGCGCCCGGTGCGACGAGGCACCGGGACTCTCCCGCGCGGGTTCGAACGGCCGGTATGCAGTTGGCGGGGGCCATCATTGCACGCGCCCCCGACCGCGGGACAGGGGAAGAAGTGGGAGGCCGCCTTCCGTTGCGTCCTTGTCGAGTCCCGCCGCTGTTGCGAGGCTTGTGGACGGCAAGAGGCGGCGGTGCGGGGCGTGGGAGGCAGCGTGACGGTGGAGCAGGCGGCCTCCAGAGAACGGCTTCGATATCCGGAGGGGGACATCGTCGTGATCTCCGGGCTGCCGGGCAGCGGCAAGAGCACGCTCATGCGCCGCACGCAGCCGCCCGCCGCGGTCCGGCTGATCGACTCGCAGTACGTGCGCGAGCGCTGGGCGCGCAAGCTGGGCAGGCGGCTGCCGTACGCCCTCTACCGGCCGTTAGTCCGCATCGACCACTACGCGCGACTGCGCCTGGCGGTCCGCGCGGGCGGCAGCCTCGTCGTGCACGACTGCGGCACGCTGCCGTGGGTGCGCTGGTGGCTGACCAGGCAGGCCAGGCGGCACGGGCGCGGGATGCACGTCGTGGTGCTCGACGTGCCGGCGGCCGTGGCGCGGGAGCGGCAGGCGCGGCGCGGGCGCGCGGTCTCGCGGTACGCCTTCGCCCGCCACCGGTGGGCGCACCGCAGGCTGCTGGACTGGGCGAGCGCCGGGCAGCCGGCGGAGGGCTGCCACTCGGTGCTGGTACTGGACGGCGAGGCGACCGGGACGCTGCGCTCGATCAGCTTCGGCTGAGCCCGGGCGGGCGGCTGCGCGCCGGGACCGGCCCCGCGCCGGGACCGCTACGCGCCGGAGCGCGCCGGCAGCTTCGGCGGTACCGCCGCGTTCGGCGGCGTCTGCGGCACCTGCCCCGCCGGCACCAGCCCGCTGGCCGCCGTCGCCGAGAGGACCCGTACCAGCGCCGTCACGGTCACCGGGGACCGCTCGGCCACCGCCGCCCGGTCGCCCGCCCGGCCGGCCCGTACCAGGCGGGCCAGCTCCTCCCGCAGCGAGCCGACGGCCTGCGCCAGGGCGGTCGTCTCCCGCGCCTTCATCGACTTCACCGTGCCCTTGGTCCCCGCCGCCGCGCCCACCGCGTCCAGGTGCGCGCGCACGTCGGGCAGCGTGCGCGGGTTCTGCCGGCCGCCGTCGGCGACCGCCTGCCGGACCTGCTCGACGGTCCTGGCCGTGGCGGCGGTGAGCTGCCCGAGCTCCCCCAGCAGGTGCAGCGTCGAGGGGTCGACGTCGGTGAGGGCCGGGGCGGAGGCCGCGGTCCTGCCGCCGGGGTGCCCGCCCCCGGCTCCGTCCCCGGCGGCGGGCCCGGCCATGCCGAGCACGAGGGCGCCGCCGGCGACGGCGGGGACGACGGTGGCGGCGAGGCCGGCCATTCGGTTCGTACGCATGGAAAACGGGCTCCCTGTCGCGAGGTCATGAGGGTGAGGGGACTCCACCGTGGGCAGGTGCGGGCTTCGCCCGCGAGCGCTCGCAGCCGTTAGGGTGCCGACGTTCATCCCCCGAGAGTTGGCTGGTCCCGATGAGCTTCGACTACCGCTCCCCGCAGCCCCCCGCCACGGGCGGCTTCCCCGGCAACGAGCTGGAGGAGGTGCTCGCCGCCTCGCTCGGCAACCCGCAGGCCGCCCCGCGGCTGCTGGAGGTGCTGGGCCGCAGCAGCCTCTGGGTGCCGCTGCCCGCGGGCGGCGGGCCCGACAGCCCCTCGCTCCCCGTGCCGACGACCGAGATAGGCGGCGCGCCGTACGTGCCGGTGTTCTCCTCGCAGGAGGAGTTCCTGCGGGTCAGCGGCTCCCACATGTCGTTCACCGTCGCGCCCGCCCGCGAGTTCGCCCGCGGGCTGCCGCCGCAGGTCGGCATCGCGGTCAACCCCGGCGGCACGGTCGGCGTGCCGCTGCCGCCCGCGGCGGTCGCGGAGCTGTGCCGGGACCGCGGGGCGGCGCGGCTGCCGGGGGAGGCGCGCGGCGGCCGGGTGCGGCTGTTCACGCCGGACTGGCAGGACGACCCGGTGGACTTCCTGGCGGTCGCGCGGGAGGAGTTCGAGCGGATCGGGGTGGTACGCAGCGCGCGCCGGGGGCTCGCGAGCGTCGAGGGCGGTGCGGTGCAGCTCTACATCGGGGTGGAGCTGCTGGACACGTACGACGAGAGCAGGCAGGCGACGGTGGAGGCGCTGGGCCGCGCGCTGGGCGCGCAGCCGGTGCCGTGGAAGGTCCAACTGGTCTTCCTCGACGCCGCGGTGGACCCGGTGATCACCTGGATGCGGGCCAAGGTCGAGCCGTTCTACATCCGGGTCGGCTGACGCGGTCAGGCTCTAAGCTGGTTTGATGACCTTTCCGGGCGTACACGCGTGCCCGGGAGCGGCGGGAGCCGAGACGAAGGGTTGGGGCCCAGGGTGAACGGGGGCGCGAGCGGGCGGGCGCCGGGAGCGGGTGTGGACCAGTTGGTCCGCGAGGTGGCTCCCGGCAGGTACGACGCGTACGAGGCGCTGCTCGCCGCGCTGGCCGCCGGGCAGGTGTGGATGCTGCTCTGGCAGGGCCGCCCCGACTCGCCCGACGCGCAGTACGGCAGCATGCAGATCGAGGGCCACGCCTACGCGCCCTGCTTCAGCTCCGACCGCGAGCTGGCCGCCAGCGGCTGGGCCGGCGCCCACGAGCCCGTCGCCGGGGCGGAGATCGCCGCCGCGCTCTACCCCGACCGCTGGGGCCTCTGGCTCGACCCGCACGCCGCGGGCGGCGGCGTCGGCGTCCCCTGGCTCGACCTGCGCCGGGTGGCCACGGGCCTGGACCGGCTGCCCGCGGGCCCGCTGCGGATCGCGGAACCGGTCGTGGACGTCGCGCAGTTCTACGCCCTGCTGGGCCAGACCGCCCACCGCACCCCCGCCGTGCGCACGCTCTGCCGCGCCTGGGTGCAGCCGGTGCTCGGCGAGCCGTACCTCGCCATCGGCATCGACCTGTACGACACGGGCGCGCAGTCCGTCGCCGCGGCGCAGTCGATGATGCAGGAGTCCGTGGCCGCCGTGCCCCCGGGCCTGGCGGTCTCCACGGTGGCGCTGGCCGACGACCACGACCCGGTCGCGATGTGGATGCGGGCGAACTCCCGGCCGTTCTTCGACCGCGGCGCCTACGGCGGCGGCCCGGCCGCCCCGCCCGCCGGCTACGGCTACCCGCCGCCGCACTCCGCGGGCGGCGCCCCGCAGTCCGGCTGGCAGCCGGGACCCGCCCCGCAGTTCTGAGCCGCCGGCCCCGCAGGACCCTCCCGTCCGACTCCGTTATATCCGTACTATCCCGATATCGGGCCGGTGAAGATCCGCTCAGCGGCGGTCGGATGTCCGGATAACGGTTATCCACTGCTTCGCATCACGTTTGCGCATCCATTCCCCTTGGGGTCTGGCGAGTGATCGCAGGCGCATTGAAGACTCCCCCCGCAGGAAGCTGTCGTTCCCCTGTGCGACGGCAGCGCTTCACGATCACCCGGTACGGGCACCAGGCACGACGGCACCACGGATCACGGCACCACGGCATGACTTGCACCAGCGAAGCGATTGAGCCGCTACCGCGGCAGACGACGGCGGGACGCCGCCGCTCGAGAGGGGTCCCCACAACATGACGGCACCTATCGAGACCACCGGCGCCACCGAGGCGACGCCGGAAGCTCTCGTCGAGGGCGTGGACAAGAGCCGGATCGAGGGCCGTTCGCTCGGGCGTATCGCCTGGATGCGGCTGAAGCGCGACCGCGTCGCCATGGCCGGCGGCGTCGTCGTGGTGCTCCTCATCCTGATCGCCGCGCTCTCCCGGCCGATCCAGTCGGTCTTCGGGCTCGACCCCAACAAGCTCAACCAGGACCTCGTCGACCCCTCCCTGGCCACGCCGTACGGCTCCTTCGGCGGCATGAGCTGGGACCACCCGCTGGGCGTGGAGCCGCGGCTCGGCCGCGACATCGCCACCCGGATCCTGGAGGGCTCCTGGGTCTCGCTGCTCGTCGCCTTCGGCGCGACGCTGGTCGCCGTCGTGATCGGCACCGTCCTCGGCGTGATCGCCGGCTACTACGGCAAGTGGGCGGACACGATCATCAGCCGGACCATGGACACGTTCCTGGCCTTCCCGGTGCTGCTCTTCGCCATCTCCATCTCCGCCGCGCTGCAGGGCGGCGCGTTCGGGCTGAAGGGGCTGCAACTCCACATCGGCGTGCTGATCTTCGTCATCGGCTTCTTCAGTTGGCCGTACATCGGCCGCATCGTCCGCGGACAGACGCTCAGCCTCCGCGAACGCGAGTTCGTGGAGGCCGCGAAGAGCCTGGGCGCGCGCGGCCCCTTCATCCTCTTCCGGGAGCTGCTGCCGAACCTGGTGGGGCCGATCCTCGTCTACTCCACCCTGCTGATCCCGACCAACATCCTCTTCGAGGCGGCGCTCAGCTTCCTCGGCGTGGGCATCCAGCCGCCGCAGGCCTCCTGGGGCGGCATGCTGAGCAGCGCGATCGACTACTACCAGGTCGATCCGATGTTCATGGTCGTACCGGGCGTGGCGATCTTCCTGTCCGTGCTGGCCTTCAACCTCTTGGGCGACGGGCTCAGGGACGCACTCGATCCCAAGGGCCGCCGATGACACCGATGACCCCAAGAAGCAGCCTGGGCGCGGCACCCGCCGTTCCCGCTCTCGTCCCATCACTCCGAACCAGGGGGCAACGCCTCACCATGAAACTCAGGTCGAAATCAGCCGCCATGCTCGCGGTTGCCGTCTCGGTCGCGCTGACCGTCTCCGCCTGCGGCGGTGGCGGCAACGACGACTCCTCGGACGGCGAGGGCGGCGGCGCCGCCGCGAACGCGGCGATCGATAAGGTCCTCAACGCCTCCGACAAGAAGGGCGGCACCCTCGTCTACGAGTCCGCCGACGTGCCGGACTCGATGGACCCGGGCAACACGTACTACGGCTACGTGTGGAACTTCAGCCGCCTGTACGCGCGCTCCCTCATGACGTACGCCCCCGGCCCGGGCGCGCAGGCCGCGGAGCCGGTGCCGGACCTCGCCGAGGGTCCCGGTGAGGCCACCGACGGCGGCAAGACCTGGACGTACAAGATCAAGAAGGGCGTCAAGTACGAGGACGGCACCGAGATCACGGCCGGCGACGTCAAGTACGCCGTCGAGCGGAGCAACTACGCCCGCGACGTGCTCTCCCTCGGCCCGAACTACTTCGCCCAGTACCTGAAGAACCCGGACGACTACAAGGGTCCGTACAAGGACAAGAGCGAAGAGGGCATCTCGTCCATCGAGACCCCGGACGACCACACGATCGTCTTCAAGCTCGACCAGGCGTTCCAGGAGTTCGACTACCTGGTGGCCATGACCCAGACGGCGCCGGTGCCGCGGGACAAGGACAACGGCTCGGACTACCAGAAGAACATCGTCTCCTCCGGCTCGTACAAGTTCGAGAGCTTCGACCTGGACAAGTCCGCCACCCTGGTCCGCAACGACCAGTGGGACCCCAAGACGGACAAGATCCGCAAGCAGCTCCCGGACAAGATCGAGATCCGGTTCAAGGTCAACGCCGAGACCATCGACAAGAACATCGAGGCCGGCAAGACCCACATCATGTTCGACGCCCTCGGCGTCACCGGTCAGACCCAGTCCCAGCTCCTGCGGGACAAGTCCAACATGATCGACAACCCGACCGGTGGCCGGCTCACCTACCTGGCCATGAACACCCAGCTCGCGCCCTTCGACGACGTCAACTGCCGCAAGGCCGTGGAGTTCGCCGTCGACAAGGACTCCTCGATGCGCGCGCTCGGCGGTGAGCCCAAGGGTGACATCGCCACCACCGCGCTGCCCCCGGACGTCCCGAGCCACGAGGCGTACGACGACCCGTACGCCACCGAGGGCAACAAGGGCGACGTCGAGAAGGCCAAGGCCGCGCTGAAGGAGTGCGGCAAGCCCGACGGGTTCGACACCGTGCTGACCGCACGCACCGAGCGGCAGGACGAGATCGACAACGCCACCGCGATCCAGGCGGCCCTGAAGAAGGTCGGCATCAACGCCGAGATCCAGAAGTTCCCCGGCGGCAAGTACTTCACCGACTTCGCGGGCTCCCGCAAGTGGACCGAGGACAACAACGCCGGTCTGTACATGATGCAGTGGGGTTCCGACTGGCCCAGCGGCTACGGCTTCCTGCAGCAGATCGCCAACGGCGGCGCGCTCGGCGAGTCCGGCAACACGAACATCTCGTACCTGGACGACCCGGAGATCAACAAGCTCCTGGACGACTCGATCGCGAACCCCGACAAGGCGGCCCGCGCCAAGGCGTACGCCGAGGTGGACAAGAAGATGCTGGAGACGGCGGCCATCGTGCCCCTCTCCTACTTCAAGGTCCTGCACCAGCGTTCGGACCAGCTCACCAACCTGGTGGTCTCGCAGGCGTTCAGCGGTCAGTACGACTACCTGAACCTCGGCCTGAAGTAGCATCCCCACCGGCTGCGCGGGCGGTGCCCTCACCGGCACCGCCCGCGCCGCCCGGACCGTGGAAGGCACGCCCTCGTGTTCGCGTATCTCATCCGGCGGCTGATGGCCGCAGTGGTGCTGCTGTTCGTCGTGAGCGCCATCACCTACGCCATCTTCTTCGTCCTGCCGCGGCTCGCCGGCAGCACCCCCGACCAGCTCGCCGCGCAGTACATCGGCAAGAGCCCGGACCCCAAGACCATCGACGCGGTCAAGAAGAACCTCGGCCTCGACGATCCCGTCTACGTCCAGTACTGGGACTTCATCCGCGGCATCTTCGCCGGCCGGGAGTTCAACTTCGGCCCCGACCCGTCGCAGTGCAACGCGCCCTGCCTCGGCTACTCCTTCCGCAAGCACGTGGAGGTCTGGCCGGAGATGATGGACCGGCTGCCGGTCACCGCCTCGCTGGCCATCGGTGCCGCCGTGCTGTGGCTGATCTCCGGGGTGACGACGGGCGTGATCTCGGCGCTGCGCCCGGGGTCGATCTTCGACCGTGCGGCCATGGGCATCGCCCTGGCGGGCGTCTCGCTGCCGATGTTCTTCACCGGCACCGTCGCGCTGGCGCTATTCGTCTACCACTGGCAGATCTTCCCGAACGAGTACACACCGCTCACCGACAATCCGGTGCGCTGGTTCCAGGGGCTGATGCTGCCCTGGTTCTCCCTGGCGTTCCTCTATTCCGCGCTCTATGCGAGACTCACGCGCGCCGGGATGCTGGAGACCATGGGCGAGGACTACATCCGCACCGCCCGCGCGAAGGGCCTGAAGGAGCCGGTGGTGATCGCCCGGCACGGACTGCGCTCCGCGCTGACGCCCATCGTGACCATCTTCGGCATGGACTTCGCGCTGCTGCTCGGCGGGGCGGTGATCACCGAGACGGTGTTCTCCTTCAACGGGGTCGGCTCCTGGGCGGTGCAGTCCATCAACGAGAACGACCTGCCGCCGATCCTCGGCGTGACGTTGTTCGCCGCCTTCTTCATCGTGATCTGCAATCTGGTGGTCGACTTCGTGTACGCCGCCATCGACCCGAGGGTGAGGGTCTCGTGACCGGTCTGACGAAGACGGGCGCCGTCGGCGAGCCGGTACCGGCCGCCGCCGACGCGTCGGCGTTCCTGGACATCCGGGACCTCAAGGTCCACTTCCCGACCGACGACGGCGTGGTGAAGTCCGTCGACGGGCTCTCCTTCCAACTGGAGAAGGGCAAGACCCTCGGCATCGTGGGCGAGTCGGGCTCCGGCAAGTCCGTCACCTCGCTGGCGGTCATGGGCCTGCACACCGCCGGGCAGTACGGCAAGCGCCGGCGGGCGCAGATCTCCGGCGAGATCTGGCTCAACGGGCAGGAACTGCTCTCCGCGGAGCCCGACGCGGTGCGCCGGTTGCGCGGCCGGGAGATGTCGATGATCTTCCAGGACCCGCTCTCCGCGCTGCACCCGTACTACAAGATCGGGTACCAGATCGTGGAGGCGTACCGGGTCCACCACGACGTCGACAAGAAGACCGCGCGCAAGCGGGCCATCGAGATGCTCGACCGGGTCGGCATCCCGCAGCCCGACAAGCGCGTCGACGACTATCCGCACCAGTTCTCCGGCGGCATGCGCCAGCGCGCGATGATCGCGATGGCGCTGGTGAACAACCCCGAACTGCTCATCGCCGACGAGCCGACGACCGCGCTCGACGTCACCGTGCAGGCGCAGATCCTCGACCTGATCCGGGATCTGCAGAAGGAGTTCGGCTCCGCGGTCATCATCATCACCCACGACCTCGGCGTGGTCGCGGAACTGGCCGACGACATCGTGGTGATGTACGGCGGCCGGTGCGTGGAGCGGGGCTCGGCCGAGCAGATCTTCGACCGGCCGCAGCACCCGTACACCTGGGGCCTGCTCGGCTCCATGCCGCGCATCGACCGCGAGGCCACGGACCGGCTCATCCCGGTCAAGGGCAGCCCGCCGAGCCTCATCAACGTGCCCAGCGGGTGCGCGTTCCACCCCCGCTGCCCGTACGCGGACGTGCCCGCGGACAACGCCAGCCGCACCGTACGGCCCGAGCTGCGCGAAGTCGGCACCGGCCACTTCGCCGCCTGCCACCTGCGGCAGGAAGACCGGGAGCGCATCTACACCGAAGAGATTGCGCCGAAGCTGTGAAGGACGAGGCTGTGCCCGAGAAGAAGGACGGCAAGGCGAGCCCCCCCGCCGGCCACGCCCCCTCCCCCGCCGGCTACGCCCCTACTGGCGGGGATACCCCCATTGGCGGGGGTGCCCCCACAGCGGGGGACGGGAAGGAGACCGGCGCCGCGGCGGCCGGCCCGGCCGACGCCGGCGGGGCGAAGGCGACCGCGACCGTTCCGGGCGCGCGGCTGCGCAAGAAGCCCGCCGCCGGCACCGAGCCGCTGCTGAAGGTCTCCGGGCTGACCAAGCACTTCCCCATCCGCAAGGGCCTGATGCAGCGCCAGGTCGGTGCGGTGCAGGCCGTGGACGGCATCGACTTCGACGTGCTGCCCGGCGAGACCCTGGGCGTCGTCGGGGAGTCCGGCTGCGGCAAGTCCACCATGGGCCGGCTGATCACCCGGCTGCTGGAGCCCACCGGCGGCACCGTCGAGTTCCAGGGCCGGGACATCACGCACCTGAGCACGGGCCAGATGCGCCCGCTCCGCCGCGACGTGCAGATGATCTTCCAGGACCCGTACTCCTCGCTGAACCCGCGGCACACCGTCGGCACCATCGTCGGCGCCCCCTTCAAGCTGCAGAAGGTGCGGCCGGAGGGCGGGGTGAAGAAGGAGGTCCAGGGGATCCTGGAGCGGGTCGGGCTCAACCCCGAGCACTACAACCGCTACCCGCACGAGTTCTCCGGCGGCCAGCGGCAGCGCATCGGCATCGCCCGCGCGCTCGCCCTGCAGCCCAAGCTGATCGTGGCGGACGAGCCGGTCTCGGCGCTGGACGTGTCGATCCAGGCGCAGGTGGTCAACCTCCTGGACGACCTCCAGCAGGAGTTCGGCCTCACCTACGTGATCATCGCCCACGACCTGTCCGTCGTCCGGCACGTCTCGGACCGGATCGCGGTCATGTACCTGGGCAAGATCGTCGAACTGGCCGACCGCACCAGCCTGTACCAGGAACCGCTGCACCCGTACACCAAGGCGCTGATGTCCGCGGTGCCGGTGCCGGACACCAAGCGCCGGCAGCAGCGCGAGCGGATCCTGCTCAACGGCGACGTGCCCTCGCCGATCTCGCCGCCGCTCGGCTGCCGCTTCCACACCCGCTGCTGGAAGGCCACCCAGGTCTGCAAGACCAAGGAGCCGCCGCTGCTTGAGCTGAAGCCCGGCCGGCGCACCGCCTGCTGGCACCCGGAGAACGCGCCCGACCAGGCGCCCGAGGACAAGAAGTAGGACGTGCCGGAGTAAATCGGGGGCGTGGTGTCCGACGACTTGTTCACCCCGTCCCTGCAGCACTGGCTGGATCTCGCGGGGATCTTCGTCTTCGGGATCTCCGGCGCGCTGCTCGCGGTGCGGAAGAACTTCGACGTCTTCGGCATCGCGGTGCTCGCGCTGGCCACCGGGCTCGGCGGCGGGCTGCTGCGGGACCTGGTGATCGGCGCGGTCCCGCCGGCCGCGTTCACCGAGCCGGGGTATCTGTTCACGCCGCTGGTCGCCGCGCTGCTGGTCGTCTTCCTCCACCCCGAGGTGGAGCGGATCACCAGCGCGGTCATGGTCTTCGACGCGGCCGGACTGGGGCTGTTCTGCGTCACCGGCACGCTCAAGGCGTACGAGTACGGGCTCGGCCTCACCTCCGCCGCCGTCCTCGGCCTCACCAGCGCGGCCGGCGGCGGCGTGGTGCGCGACCTGCTCGCCGGGGAGGTGCCGTCGCTGCTGCGCTGGGACCGGGAGATGTACGCGGTGCCGGCGCTGGTCGGCGCGGTGGCCACCGCGCTGCTGATCCGCTTCGGGCAGGTCGGGCCCGCGACGGCGACGGCCGCGGCGGCGGTGGCGTTCGTGCTGCGGCTGCTGGCGCTGCGCTTCCGCTGGCGGGCCCCGCGCGCCTGGCAGCGGCGCAGCAGGGCGGCGGGGGAGGGCTGAGGGCGGGCCGGGGGGCGGGCTGCCGTCCGGCGGGTGCGGTACGGGGACGGGTGCCGGAGCCGGGGCCCGTACGGCCGGAAGGCGGCGTTCGGCGGGCGGGGCGGGCGCCGTAGAATCGGGACCATCATGGACCAGGCCGTCTACCTCGACCACGCCGCCACCACCCCGATGCTCCCCGAGGCGGTGCGGGCCATGACCGAACGCCTCACCGCCACCGGTAACGCCTCCTCGCTGCACGCCGCGGGCCGGCGGGCCCGGCGCACCGTCGAGGAGTCCCGGGAGCGGCTGGCCGCCGCCTTCGGCGCCCGGCCCAGCGAGGTGGTCTTCACCTCCGGCGGCACCGAGGCGGACAACCTCGCGGTCAAGGGCCTGTACTGGTCGCGGCGGGCCGAGGACCCCGCCCGCACCCGGGTGCTCGCCAGCCCGGTCGAGCACCACGCGGTGCTGGACGCCGTGCACTGGCTGCAGAAGCACGAGGGCGCCACCGTCGACTGGCTGCCCGTCGACACCTACGGCCGGGTGCACCCCGACGGGCTGCGCGCCGCGCTGGAGCGCGGCCCCGGCGGGGGCGCGGGCGACGTGGCGCTGGTGACGGCGATGTGGGCCAACAACGAGATCGGCACGGTCCTGCGGGTCGCGGAACTCGCCGCCGTGGCCCGCGAGTACGGCGTGCCGATGCACTCCGACGCGGTGCAGGCCGCGGGCCAGGCGGAGATCGGTTTCGGGGCGAGCGGGCTGGCCGCGCTGACGCTCACCGGGCACAAGATCGGCGGCCCGTACGGCATCGGGGCGCTGCTCCTCGGCCGCGGGTACGCGCCGGAGCCGCTGCTGCACGGCGGCGGGCAGGAGCGCGAGGTGCGCTCCGGCACGCTGGACGTCCCGGCGGTCGCGGCGTTCGCGGTGGCCGCGGAGCTGGCCGCGGAGCGGCGCGCGGAGTTCGCCGCCGAGGTGGGCGCGCTGCGCGACGCCCTGGTGGCGGCGGTACGGGCCGCGGTGCCCGATGCGGTGCTCAACGGCGACCCGGACCCGGCCGGGCGGCTGCCCGCCAACGCGCACTTCTCCTTCCCCGGCTGCGAGGGCGACTCCCTGCTGCTGCTCCTGGACGCCCAGGGCATCGCCTGCTCCACCGGCTCCGCCTGCACCGCGGGGGTGGCGCAGCCCAGCCACGTGCTGCTCGCCGCGGGGGCGGACCCGGACCTGGCGCGGGGCACGCTGCGGTTCTCGCTGGGGCACACGTCGACGGAGGCGGACGTGGCGGCGCTGGCGGCGGCGATCGGGCCCGCGGTGGAACGGGCGCGGGCGGCGGGGCTGACCTGACCCGGCCGGCCTGATCCGGCCTGGCCCGCGGCGGCGCGGCGCGGCGCGGGGGCGGTGCGGCCCGTAGCGGATGCGCGGCCCTGAGCGCGCGCCGCCGGGGTCAGGAGTCGCGCGCCGGGCGGGCGCTCGCCCTGCGTTCCGCCGCGGCGTGCGCCCTGCGCACCAGGCGCATGTACCGCGGCCAGTCCCAGTGCGGCCCGGGGTCGGTGTGGTCGGCCCCCGGGACCTCGTTGTGGCCGACGATGTGCTCCCGGTCCACGGGTATGCCGTAGCGCCGGCAGATGTCCGCGGTCAGCTCCGCCGACGAGCGGTACATCACGTCGGTCAGCGTCTCCGGGCGGTCCACGAAGCCCTCGTGCTCGATGCCGACGCTGCGCTCGTTCCACTCCCGGTTGCCCGCGTGGAAGGCCACGTCCAGCTCGCGGACCGTCTGCGCCACGTGCCCGTCCCCGGCGCGGATGACGTAGTGGGTGGCGGCGCCGTGGCCCGGGTCGCCGAAGACCTGGAGCGCCACCGCGTAGCTGCCCTCGGTGACGTGGATGACGACGCGGTCGATGCCGTAGTCCGCGGGGCGGTCGGCGCGGCGCCAGTTGGCCTCCGAGGCGCCGGCCCAGCCGGCGGCGGCGTAGTCCAGCTCGCCCGGCCTGCGCGGCTTGTCGATGCCGGGGATCTGCCACCACATGCGCTTGAGCTGCTCGTACCCGGCCCAGCCGAGGCCGGCGCCGACCGCGCCCACGCCGAGGGCGGCGAGCACGGCGCGGCGGCTGGAGCGCGTGCGCGGCTCCGCGCTCGCGGGCGGCCCGGGATCCGCGCCGGGCTCCCCGGCCCCGCGCGCCGGTTCTGCGCCGTCCGTCGTCGGCATGCGGTCAGTTCCTTCTCGTTCCCGCTTGTTCCCGCTCATTGGGTCTCGATCGGCCAACGCCTCCGGCCGCCGGACGGTTCCGCGCCGCGGGCTCGTTACCCTGGAGTGGCTATGACACCACGAGCGACACACACGGCCCGCCCCGCCCGTCTGAAGGTCCTCGCCGCCATGTCCGGCGGCGTGGACTCCGCCGTCGCCGCCGCCCGCGCCGCGGCGGCGGGGCACGACGTCACCGGGGTGCACCTCGCGCTCTCCGCCAACCCGCAGTCCTTCCGTACCGGCGCCCGCGGCTGCTGCACCATCGAGGACTCGCACGACGCCCGCCGCGCCGCCGACGTCATCGGCATCCCCTTCTACGTCTGGGACCTCGCCGAGCGGTTCCGCGAGGACGTCGTGGAGGACTTCGTCAGCGAGTACGCCGCGGGCCGCACGCCCAACCCCTGCCTGCGCTGCAACGAGAAGATCAAGTTCGCCGCGCTGCTCGACAAGGCGCTGGCCCTCGGCTTCGACGCGGTGTGCACCGGCCACTACGCGAAGGTCGTCACCCGCGAGGACGGCAGCCGCGAGCTGCACCGCGCGGCGGACGCCGCCAAGGACCAGTCGTACGTCCTCGGCGTGCTGGACGAACGGCAGCTCGCGCACGCGATGTTCCCGCTCGGCGAGACCGACACCACGAAGGCCGAGATCCGCGCGGAGGCCGCCGAGCGCGGGCTGTTCGTGGCGAAGAAGCCCGACAGCCACGACATCTGCTTCATCGCGGACGGCGACACCCAGGGCTTCCTCGCCCGCCGCCTCGGCACCGCCGAGGGCGACATCCTGGACGAGTCCGGCGCCCGCGTCGGCACCCACTCCGGCGCGTACGGCTTCACCGTGGGCCAGCGCAAGGGCCTGGCCCTGGGCCACCCGGCCCCCGACGGCCGGCCGCGCTACGTGCTCGACATCTCGCCCGTGGACAACACCGTCACGGTCGGCCCGGCCGCGTCCCTGGACGTCGAGGCGCTGACGGCGATCTCGCCGCGCTGGTGCGGTACGCCGCCGGCGGGACCCGGCGCGTACACCGCCCAACTGCGCGCGCACGGCGGCGAGACGGCGGTGACCGCCGAGGTCGCCGGCGGCGAGCTGCGGGTGAGCTTCGCCGCGCCGGTCCGCGGGGTGGCGCCGGGCCAGGCCGTGGTGCTCTACGACGGCACGCGCGTGGTCGGCTCCGCCACCATCGCCACCACCCGCCGCGCGGGCGCGCCGGCTGCATAGTGCGGCCAAGGCGGCATAGTGCGGCCAAGGCCGCGTAGCGCGGCCGAAACGCGCCGGTCCGCGGCGGTGATGCCCGCGCGTACGGTGTGACGCATGAACATCTGCGTCTTCCTCTCCGCCGCCGACCTCGACGAGCGCTACACGGCGCCCGCCCGCCACTTCGCCGAACTCCTGGGCAAGCGCGGGCACACGCTGGTGTGGGGCGGTTCCGACGTGGGGCTGATGAAGGTGGTCGCCGACGGGGTGCAGGAGTACGGCGGCCGGCTCGTCGGGGTCTCGGTGACGTTCCTGGCCGACAAGGCGCGCGCGGGCGCCGACGAGATGGTGATCGCCCGGGACCTCGCGGAGCGCAAGGCGGAGCTGCTCGGCCGCTCCGACGCCGTCGTGATCATGGTTGGCGGCACCGGCACGCTGGACGAGGCCACGGAGATCCTGGAGCTGAAGAAGCACGGGCTGCACGCCAAGCCGGTGGTGCTGCTCAACACCGCGGGGTACTACGACGGGCTGCGGGAGCAGTTCCGGCGGATGGAGGCGGAGGGGTTCCTGCCGCTGCCGCTGACGGAGCTGATGTTCTTCGCGGACGACCCCGAGGCCGCCATGACGTACCTGGAGGCCCGTCCGGCGCGGTGACAGGATGACCGCATGAGTGAGATCACCCCTGCCACCACACATCTGATCACGGGCGCCGGCTCCGGCATCGGCGAGGCGCTGGCCCGGCGGCTGGCCGCGCGCGGATCCGCCGGGCTCTGGTTCCTCGTCCGCGGCGAGGCCCGCGCCGCGGAGTTGGCGGAGCGTTTCCCCGGCGCGCACACCGTCGTCGCCGACCTCGGTGCGCCGGGCGGCCTGGCCGACGCGCTGGCCGGGCAGGAACTGCCCGCCCGGCTCGACTCGCTGGTGCACGTCGCGGGCGTGGTGGAGCTGGGCCCGGTCGCGGAGACCACCCCGAAGGTCTGGGACGAGACGCTGGCGGTCAACCTGACGGGTCCCGCCGAGCTGACCCGGCTGCTGCTGCCGCGGCTGCGGGCGGCGCGGGGGCACGTCGTGTTCGTCAACTCCGGCGCCGGGCTGAACGCGGGGCCCGGGTGGGGCGCGTACGGCGCGAGCAAGCACGGGCTGAAGGCGCTGGCCGACGCGCTGCGCGCGGAGGAGGCCGGCAGCGGCGTGCGGGTCACCACGGTCTACCCGGGCCGCACCGCCACGCCGATGCAGGCCAAGGTGCACCGGCAGGAGGGCCGGGAGTACGAGCCGGGGCGCTGGATCGACCCGGAGTCGGTGGCGACCACCCTGCTGACGGCCCTCGACCTGCCGCGCGACGCCCAGCTCACCGACGTCTCCGTACGCCCCGGCCCGTAGCCCGGCGGGTCTTTCGGCATACCCTCACCCTCGTGACTGAGACAGCGACGCGCCCCTGGGGCGCAGGTGCCGCCACCGGCGTGGGATCCATGCCGGGCGAGGACGCGCGGGAGACCGCGCGCACCGTGACCGGCGAGGTCGGCGACTTCCCCTTCCTGCCCGAGCTGCCCGCCCGCGGGCCCGGCGCCGACATGGTCGGCCGCAGCGTGGGGATGCTCGTCGACGTCTACGCGCACCTGCAGCCCAGTGGCTGGCGCATCGCCGACCGGCCGGGGATGGACACCCGCAGATCGCGCTCCTGGCTGGGCGAGGACCTGGACGCGCTGGAGGAGTTCACCCAGGGCTACGCGGGACCGCTGAAGGTCCAGGCCACCGGGCCCTGGACGCTCGCAGCCGCGCTGGAGCTGAAGGGCGGCGAGGCCGCCCTGCGGGACCCCGGCGCCTGCCGCGACCTGGCCGCCTCGCTCGCCGAGGGGCTGCGCGCCCATCTGGCGGAGGTACGCCGCCGGGTGCCCGGCGCCGAGGTGGTGCTCCAGCTCGACGAGCCGTCCGTGACCGCCGTGCTCACCGGCCGGGTCGCCACCGCCAGCGGCTACCGCACCTACCGGGCCGTGGACCGCGCCGTCGTCGAGGGCACCCTGCGCGACGTGATCGCCGCCGCCGGCGCCACCGGCCCGGCCGGCACCCCGGTCGTCGTCCACTCCTGCGCCCCTGACGTGCCCTTCGCCCTGCTGCACCGCGCGGGCGCCGCGGCCGTGTCGTACGACGCGGCGCTGCTGACCGAACGCCAGGACGAGACCGTCGGCGAGGCCGTGGAGGGCGGGCTCGGGCTCTTCGCGGGCGTCGTGCCGGCGACGGCGAACGCGTCCGCGGGCGCGCCCGGCGGTGCGGGTCCGATGTCAGACCCTGCGGGTAGCGTCGGGGGTGTCAGGACGTTGTGGCGCAGGCTGGGGCTGTCGCCGCAGGCGCTCGCCGGCAGTGTGGTGATCACTCCGGCGTGCGGCCTCGCGGGCGCAGACCCGGAGTACGCCCGCCGGGCCCTCGCCCACTGCGTCCGTGCCGCAGGGTCCCTCGCCCGGGACCCCGAGTGACAACGGGAGGCCGGTGTGAGTACGGACAGCGTGGCGCGTGAGCGGCATCGGCTGCTGGCGGAGCAGATCGAGGAGCACCGCTTCAGGTACTACGTGACGACGCCCGTCATCAGCGACGCCGACTTCGACAAGCTGCTCCGGGAGCTGGAGGCGCTGGAGGAGGAGCACCCGGAGCTGGTCACGCCCGACTCGCCGACCCAGAAGGTCGCCGGGGCGTACGAGACGGAGTTCACCTCCGTCCGGCACCGCGAGCGGATGCTCTCCCTGGACAACGCGTTCACGGACGAGGAGCTGGACGCCTGGGCCGACCGGATGGCCAGGGAGCTGGACCCCCAGCCGTACCACCTGCTGTGCGAGCTGAAGGTCGACGGCCTCGCGGTCAACCTGACGTACGAGCACGGCCGGCTGGTCCGCGGCGCCACCCGCGGCGACGGCCGCGCCGGCGAGGAGATCACGCCGAACATCCGCACCATCGGCGAGATCCCGCACCGGCTGCGGGGGGAGAACGTCCCGGATCTGGTGGAGATCCGCGGCGAGGTGTACTTCTCGCTCGCCGACTTCCAGAAGCTCAACGAGGACCTGGTGGCCGAGGGCAAGCCCCCCTTCGCCAACCCGCGCAACTCCGCGGCCGGTTCGCTGCGCCAGAAGAACCCTCAGGTCAGCGCCTCCCGCCCGCTGCACATGGTGGTCCACGGCATCGGCGCGCTCGAAGGCGCCCGCTTCGACCGCCTCTCCGGGGCGTACGACCTGCTCAAGGAGTGGGGCCTGCCCACCTCGCCGTACACGAAGGTGGTCGACGGGATCGACGGCGTACGGGCCTTCATCTCCCGCTACGGCGAGCGGCGGCACGACGTGGCGTACGAGTTCGACGGCGTCGTCGTCAAGCTCGACGAGATCGCCCTCCAGGGCCGCCTGGGCTCCACGTCCCGCGCGCCGCGCTGGGCCATCGCGTGGAAGTTCCCGCCGGAGGAGGTGAACACCAAGCTGGTCGACATCCGCGTCGGCGTCGGGCGCACCGGACGGGTCACGCCGTACGCGGTGGTCGAGCCGGTGACGGTGGCGGGATCCGAGGTCGAGTTCGCCACGCTGCACAACCAGGACGTGGTGAAGGCCAAGGGCGTCCTCATCGGCGACACGGTCGCGCTCCGCAAGGCGGGCGACGTGATCCCCGAGATCATGGGCCCGCTCACGGACCTCAGGGACGGCAGCGAGCGGGAGTTCGTGATGCCCGCGGAGTGCCCCGAGTGCGGCACGGCGCTCAAGCCCATGAAGGAGGGCGACGTCGACCTGCGCTGCCCCAACGCCCGCTCCTGCCCGGCCCAGCTCCGCGAGCGGCTGTTCTACCTCGCCGGACGCCGCTGCCTGGACATCGAGAACTTCGGGTACGTCGCCGCGACGGCGCTCACCCAGCCGCTGGAGCCGGCGGAGCCGCCGCTCAGGGACGAGGGCGGCCTCTTCGACCTGAAGGTCGAGGACCTGCTGCCCATCAAGTCGTACGTGCTGGACCAGGACACCGGACTGCCCAAGCGCGACCCGGAGACGGGCGAGGAGAAGGTCGTCACCTTCTTCGCCAACAAGGAGGGCAACCCGAAGAAGAACACCGAGCTGATGCTCGGTCACATCCGGGCCGCCAAGGACCGGCCGCTGGCCCGGGTCATCGCCGGGCTGTCCATCCGGCACGTCGGCCCCGTCGCCGCCGAGGCGCTGGCCCGCGAGTTCCGCTCCATCGACCGGATCATGGCGGCGAGTGAGGAGGAGCTGGCCGCGGCCGAGGGCGTCGGGCCCACCATCGCGGCCTCGCTGACCCAGTGGTTCGCCGAGGACTGGCACCGCGAGATCGTCGAGCGCTGGCGCGCGGCGGGCGTGCGGATGGAGGAGGAGGTGAAGGAGTCGGAGGGTGCGCGTCCGCTGGAGGGGCTGACCGTCGTCGTCACCGGCACGCTCCAGTCGCACACCCGGGACGGCGCGAAGGAGGCGCTGCAGAGCCGCGGGGCCAAGGTGACGGGTTCGGTCTCGAAGAAGACCGACTTCGTGGTCTGCGGCGACAACCCCGGGTCCAAGTACGACAAGGCCGTGCAGCTGAAGCTCCCGATCCTCGACGACGCGGGCTTCGCCGTCCTTTTGGAGCAGGGACCCGACGCCGCCCGCGACGCCGCCCTGCCCCCGCCCGAGTAGCCGCCGCCCCCGGCCTGTTCGCGTGCAGACCGAAACCCGGCGAGTCGGGGGCAATCGGGCGACCGCAGCCGATCGCCGCCCCAGAAAGGCTTTCGCAGCCTAGTGTGGATGGGCGCGCCGACGCGCGCCCAGGCGGTGAGAGGGACGGGATGCGACCGACGGAGAGCACGGAACCGGCGCCGGTGCTGCGCCGGTTGGTGCTGCCCGCCCTGCCGTGGCTGGCGCAGGCCGCGGGCGGCCTGGTGTTCGCCATCGGGGTGCTGTACGGGCTGCGGGAGGGCCACGCGCTCTTCCCCCGCGGCACCGCGGGCTGGGGCCTGGCCGTCCTGACGGTCGTCCTCATCGCCCATCTGGTCGCACCCGGCCGCGACCGCTGGTCCGGCGGCAACGGCTCGGCCGCCGCGCTCACCCTCGCCGTGCTGCTGCTCTACGGCTGGATCCCGGCCGTCGCCGTCAGCCTGCTGGTCATCCTCGCCGTCGCCCTCGTCCGCCGGCCGTACCGCCGCCAGGCGCCGCTGCACGGGGCCGTCGAGATCCTCGGCATCTCGACGGCCGCCGTGGTGCTGTGGACCTGCGGCGAGCACCCGACGGTCGAGGAGCCCTGGGAGCCGGGCTCCTGGGACCTGTACGCGCTGCCCGAGCTGATCGCCGCCGCCCTGGCGTACGTCCTGGTGACCCGCGTGCTCACCTGGTACGCGGACCCCGGCCACCGCGAGGGCCCCGGCCTGCTCGCCCGCGCCGCCCTCACCCGCCAGGGCCTGAGCGGCGCCGCGCTCCTCGGCATCGCGCCGCTCGTCATCGTCGTGGCCGTCAACACCCCCGTGCTGCTGCCGCTGTTCGCGGTGCCGCTCATCGCCCTCGACTCCAGCCTGTGGATGGCCCGCGCACGCGCCGAGGAGCAGTTGCGCGACCCGCTGACCGGACTGCCCAACCGCCAGTGGCTGCTGGAGCGCACCTGGCACGCCCTGGCCGAGGCCGAGAGCACAGGACGCCGCGCCGCCCTCATCCTCATCGACCTCGACCGCTTCCGCGCCGTCAACGACACCCTCGGCCACCGCGCCGGCGACCGGCTGCTGCTCCAGCTCGCCGGCCGGCTGCGGCTCGCGCTGCCCCGCGGCGCGGAGGCCGCCCGCCTCGGCGGCGACGAGTTCGCCGTGCTCATCCCGCTCACCGACTCCGCCACCAGCGCCCAGCGGGTGGCCCGTACGCTCGTCGCCGCCCTCGGCTCCCCGCTCGACCTCGACGGGATGAGCCTGGTGCTGGAGGCCAGCGCCGGCGTCGCCGTCTACCCCGAGCACGCCACCGAGACCGAGGGCCTGCTCCAGCGCGCCGACGTGGCGATGTACCAGGCCAAGCGGGACCGCAGCGGCGTCGAGGTCTACGAGGCCCGCCGCGACGGCAACACCCCCGACCGGCTGGGCCTGCTGGGCGACCTGCGCCGGGCGCTCCAGGCCCGCGAGGTCGCGCTGCACTACCAGCCGAAGGTCGGCTTCGACGGCCGCGTCGTCGGCCTGGAGGCCCTGGTCCGCTGGGCGCACCCGGAGCGCGGGCACGTGAACCCGGAGGAGTTCATCGCCATCGCCGAGACCTCGGGCCTGATGCCGGTGCTCACCGAGTACGTGCTGGAGACCGCGCTCGCCCAGGTCGCCGACTGGCGCGCCGCCGGCCTCCAGGTGCCCGTCGCCGTCAACGTCTCGCCGCGCGACGTGCACACGCCCGGCTTCGCCGGCGCCGTCGCCGCCCGCCTCGCCCGGCACGGCGTGCCGCCCGGCGCGCTGCAACTGGAGATAACGGAACACGTGCTGCTGGAGGACCCGCAGCGCGCGGCCGACACCCTCGCCGGGCTCACCGGGCACGGCGTGAAGATGTCGCTCGACGACTTCGGCACCGGCTACTCCTCGCTGGTCCATCTGCGCCGGCTGCCGGTGAGCGAGCTGAAGATCGACCGCTCGTTCGTCGCCCGGCTGGCCGTCGACCCGGAGGACCTGGAGATCGTCCGCTGCACCGTCGACCTCGCGCACTCCCTCGGCCTGCGCGTCGTCGCCGAGGGCGTCGAGGACGACGAGACCTGGGAACACCTGCGCGACCTCGGCTGCGATGCGGTGCAGGGCTGGCTCGTCGCCGCCGCCATGCCCCCGGCGGAGACCACCGCCTGGCTGCGCGCCCGCGGTCCCGGCCCCGGGGCCAGGGCCCTGCCGGCCGCGGCGTCCGCCGCGCGCGCGGCGGACGAGCCGGCGACGGCCGTGGCCGTGCCGCAGCCGGACGAGGCGGAGGAGCCGGTCAAGCCGGTGAAGTGACCGGTGCCCCGCCGCTGCAGGGCACCCGGGCGGACGAACCGTCACGTACGGCCGGGGCGGCCGTGGAGGCGGCCGGAACCGCCCCCGCCGGGAAACCCGGTCGGGCGCACCGCCCCGCGCCCCATAGGATTGCCCCGAAACCGTCACACCACCCTGTGAGGATGACCCGCATGCCTGGCATCACGCGCGAGGAGGTCGCCCACCTCGCCCGGCTGGCGCGCCTGGAGCTGAGCGGCGAGGAGCTGGACCACTTCGCCGGCCAGCTCGACGCCATCATCGGCGCGGTCGCCCGCGTCGCCGATGTGGCCGGCGAGGACGTACCGCCGACCAGCCACCCGCTGCCCCTGACGAACGTCATGCGCCCGGACACCGTCCGGCCGAGCTTCACCGCGCAGCAGGCGCTCTCCGGCGCGCCCGCGCAGGAGCAGCAGCGTTTCAAGGTGCCGCAGATCCTGGGGGAGGAGTGACCGTGGCCGACAGCTCGGGAATCATCAGGCAGACGGCGGCGGAGACCGCCGCGCAGATCGCCGCGGGCGACGTCAGCGCCGTCGAGGTGGCGGAGGCCCATCTCGCCCGCATCGAGGCCGTGGACGAGAAGGTGCACGCCTTCCTGCACGTCGACCGCGAGGGGGCGCTCGCCCAGGCGCGCGCCGTGGACGCCCGGCGCGAGCGCGGCGAGCAGCTCGGCCCGCTGGCCGGCGTGCCGCTGGCGCTCAAGGACATCTTCACCACCGAGGGGGTGCCCACCACCGCGGGGTCGAAGATGCTCCAGGGCTGGGTCCCGCCGTACGACGCGACCGTGACCCGGCGGCTGAAGGAAGCCGGCGTCGTCATCCTCGGCAAGACCAACATGGACGAGTTCGCGATGGGCTCCTCCACCGAGAACAGCGCCTACGGCCACACCGGCAACCCCTGGGACCTCACCCGGATCCCCGGTGGCTCCGGCGGCGGTTCGTCGGCCGCCATCACCGCGTACATGGCGGCGCTGGCCATCGGCACCGACACCGGCGGCTCCATCCGCCAGCCCGCCTCCGTCACCGGCACCGTCGGCGTCAAGCCGACCTACGGCGGCGTCTCGCGGTACGGGATGATCGCGTTCTCCTCCAGCCTCGACCAGGGCGGCCCGTGCGCCCGTACGGTGCTGGACGCGGCGCTGCTGCACGAGGTGCTGGCCGGCCACGACCCGATGGACTCCACCTCCATCGACGCCCCCGTCCCGGCCGTCGTCGAGGCCGCGCGCCACGGCTCGGTGGCCGGGACGCGCGTCGGCGTGGTCAAGGAGTTCCGCGGCGAGGGCTACCAGCCGGGGGTCATGCAGCGCTTCGACGAGGCCGTCGAGCTGCTGCGCGAGCTGGGCGCCGAGGTCGTGGAGGTGTCCTGCCCGGCGTTCGACAGGGCGCTCGCCGCGTACTACCTGATCGCGCCCGCCGAGGTCTCCTCGAACCTCGCCCGCTACGACGGCCTGCGCTACGGCCTGCGCGCCGGCGACGACGGCACGCACTCCGCCGAGGAGGTCACCTCGCTCACCCGGGCGGCGGGCTTCGGTCCCGAGGTCAAGCGCCGCATCATGCTCGGTACGTACGCGCTGAGCTCCGGCTACTACGACGCCTACTACGGCTCGGCGCAGAAGGTCCGCACTCTCATCACCCGTGACTTCGAGCGCGCCTACGAAGAGGTCGACGTGCTCGTCTCGCCGACCACCCCGACGACCGCCTTCCCGATCGGCGAGCGGGTCGACGACCCGATGGCGATGTACCTCGCCGACCTGTGCACCATCCCGTCCAACCTCGCCGGCAACGCCGCGATGTCGCTCCCCTGCGGCCTCGCGCCGGAGGACGGGCTCCCGGTGGGGCTGCAGATCATCGCCCCCGCCATGGCCGACGACCGGCTCTACAAGGTCGGTGCCGCGGTGGAGGCCGCGTTCACCGACCGGTGGGGCCACCCCCTGCTGGAGGAGGCACCCGCCCTATGAGCAAGTTCGCCAAGGCCAAGGACTTCAAGAAGTCCAAGACCGGTGTGTACATCTCCCTCACGTCCACGCTCTTCGGCGTGATCAGCGTCGCCAAGCAGATGAAGCAGGCGCGCTTCGAGGAGGACCGGCTGCGTCAGCTCGACGCCGCGGTGTCCGCCGCCGCCATCGCCACCGGCGTCGCCCTGCTGGTGCGGGAGCTGCGCCGGATGAACGACGACGACATCCTCGCCGGCTGAGCGGGCCGCGCCGGGGTCGAGAGGCTGGAAGAGAGCTGTGACTGTCACGTACGAGGACGCCCTCGCGACGTACGAGCCGGTGCTGGGCCTGGAGGTCCACGTCGAGCTCGGCACCGCGACCAAGATGTTCTGCGGCTGCGCCACCGCGCTGGGCGCCGGGCCCAACACCCAGACCTGCCCCGTCTGCCTCGGCCTGCCCGGCGCGCTGCCGGTGGTGAACGAGACGGGCGTGGAGTCCGCGGTCAAGATCGGCCTGGCGCTCAACTGCGAGATCGCCGAGTGGTGCCGCTTCGCCCGGAAGAACTACTTCTATCCGGACATGCCGAAGAACTTCCAGACCTCGCAGTACGACGAACCCATCGCGTACGACGGCTACCTCGACGTCGAGGTCGACGGCGAGGTCTTCCGGGTCGAGATCGAACGCGCCCACATGGAGGAGGACACCGGCAAGTCCACCCACGTGGGCGGTGCCACCGGGCGGATCCACGGTGCCTCGCACTCGCTGCTGGACTACAACAGGGCCGGCATCCCGCTGATCGAGATCGTCACCAAGCCGATCACCGGCGCCGGCGCCAAGGCGCCCGAGGTGGCGAAGGCGTACGTGGCCGAGCTGCGGGAGCTGATCAAGGCCCTCGGCGTCTCCGAGGCCCGGATGGAGCAGGGCCAGATGCGCTGCGACGTGAACCTGTCGCTGATGCCGGCCGGCGCCACCGTCTTCGGCACCCGCAGCGAGACGAAGAACGTCAACTCGCTGCGCAGCGTCGAGCGCGCGGTGCGCTCCGAGGTCGTCCGGCACGCCGAAGTCCTCGACGGCGGCGGCAAGATCGTCCAGGAGACCCGCCACTTCCACGAGGACACCGGCACCACCACCTCGGGCCGTACCAAGGAGGAGGCGGAGGACTACCGCTACTTCCCCGAGCCCGACCTCGTGCCCGTCGCGCCCGCCCGGGCCTGGGTGGAGCAACTGCGCTCCGGGCTGCCGGAGCTGCCGCGGCTGCGCCGCAACCGGCTGCGCGAGGAGTGGGGCGTCTCCGCGCACGACATGCAGTCCATCCTCAACGCCGGGGCCATCGGCCCGATCGTCGCCACCATCGACGCGGGCGCGGACGCCACCGCGGCGCGCAAGTGGTGGATGGGCGAGCTGGCGCGGCGGGCCAACGAGGACGGCGTCGAGCTGGCCGCGCTGGCGATCACCCCGGAGCAGGTCGCGCGGGTGGCGGCGCTGGTCGCGGAGGGCAAGCTGAACGACAAGCTGGCCCGCCAGGTCATCACCGGCGTCCTGGACGGCGAGGGCACCCCGGACGAGGTCGTCGACAAGCGCGGTCTGGCCATCGTCAAGGACGAGGGCGCGCTCGGCGCCGCGGTCGACGAGGCCATCGCGGGCAACCCGGCCATCGCGGAGAAGATCCGCGGCGGCAAGGTGCAGGCGGCCGGGGCGCTGGTCGGCGCGGTCATGAAGGCAACCCGCGGCCAGGCGGACGCCGCCCGCGCCCGGGAGCTGATCATGGAGAAGCTGGGCGTAGCGGACTGATGATGTGAAAAAAGCCACTCATCGGACAAACGATCTCCCGCACCTGTAACAGTGGCAGCGCAGGTGCAGGAGTCTTTGAGGGCCGACCTCCCTGAAAGATCGTGAATATCCCAGGGAGCCGCCCGTGTCCGGTCTCGCCCGGTGGTGTCTCCGCCGCCGCCTGCTCGTCGTCCTGCTCTGGCTCGCCGCCTTCGCCGGGACCGCCGTCGCGGCGGCCCTGCTGGGGCCGGCGTACTCGAACGACTACGACGTCCCGGGCACCGAGTCCGGGCGGGTGCAGGTGCTCATGGCCGAGGCGTTCCCCGGCATGGACGGCGTCGCGGACTCCGTCGTCTGGCACGACGACGGCGGGGTCGGCGACGCGCAGACCAGGGAGCGGGTGGACGCGGCGCTGACGGAGATCGCCGGGCTGCCGGGGGTCTCGGAGGTGAGCGGCCCCTACGGCTCGTACGCCGCCGGCGAGGCGGGGGCCGCCACCGGGAACGGCGCCGGCGACGGCGGGGCGGTGAGCGCCGACGGGCGCACGGCGTACGCCACCGTCACCTACGACGGGGCCGTGGACGACCTGGTGACCGGAGACATCCGCAAGGTCGTGGACGCCGCGGAGACGGCGGCGGGCGACGGTCTGGAGGTCGCCGTGGGCGGCCCCGGGGCCGGGCTGCTCCAGGCGCCGTCCGTGCACTACGGCGAGGCCGTCGGGGTGGTCGTCGCGGCGGTCGTGCTCTTCGTCGCGTTCGGCTCGCTCGCCGCGATGGCGCTGCCGATCGCGACCGCGCTCGTCGGCGTCGGCACGGCGTACTGGTGCGTCACGCTCCTCGGCCACGCCATGGCCGTCGCCGACTTCGCCCCCATGCTCGGCATGCTCGTGGGCCTCGGCGTCGGCATCGACTACGCCCTGTTCATCGTCACCAGACACCGCCGCGGGCTGCGCGAGGGGCTGCCCGTGGGCCAGGCCGCGCAGCGCGCCGTGGCCACGGCCGGGCGGGCCGTGGTCTTCGCGGGCGTCACCGTGTGCATCGCGCTGCTCGGCATGCTCGTGCTGCGGCTGAACTTCCTCACCGGCGTCGCCGTCGCCGCCTCGCTGACCGTGGTGCTCACCGTCGCCGCCTCGATCACGCTGCTGCCGGCGCTGCTCGGCGTCATCGGGATGAAGGCCCTCAGCCGCCGCGAGCGGCGGGCGCTCGTCGAGCACGGCCCGCGGCCCGACGTCCCGCGCGGGCTCGCCGCCCGCTGGGCCGGTCTCGTGCAGCGCCGGCCGCGGCTGCTGGGCGCGCTCGCGCTGGTGCTCATGGGCGTCCTCGCGCTGCCCGTCGCCGCGCTCCACCTGGGCAGCTCCGACCAGGGCAACCATCCCGCGAGCGCCACCACCAGGCAGGCGTACGACATGATGGCCGGGGGCTTCGGCCCGGGCAGCAACGGCCCGCTCACGCTCGTCGCCCACCTCGACGGTGCGGGCGACCGGGTCGCCTTCGACTCGCTGCCCGAGACGCTGCGCGGCACCCCGGGCGTCGCCGACGCCACCGCCGCGGTGCACGGCAAGGGCGGCGGCACCGGGCTGATCACCGTCACCCCGGAGACCGCGCCGCAGGACGAGGCGACGTCGGACCTGGTGGACCGGCTGCGCTCGGACGTGCTACCGGAGGCCGCGGACGGCACGTCGATGCAGGTGCACGTGGGCGGCATCACGGCGGGGCAGGACGACTTCGCCGAGGTGATCGTCGACAAGCTGCCGCTCTTCGGCGGCGTCGTGATCGCGCTGGGCTGCCTGCTGCTGCTGGTGGCGTTCCGCAGCGTGGGCGTACCGCTGAAGGCCGCGCTGATGAACGTGCTGGCCGTGACGGCGTCCTTCGGGGTGGTGGTGGCGGTCTTCCAGTGGGGCTGGGGTGCCGGGCTGCTGGGGCTGGGCGCCACCGGGCCGATCGAGCCGTTCCTGCCGGTGATCATGATCTCGGTGCTCTTCGGGCTCTCGATGGACTACCAGGTCTTCCTGGTCAGCAGGATGTACGAGGAGTGGCGGGCGACCCGCGACAACCGGCGGGCGGTGCGGGTCGGGCTCGCCGAGACCGGCCGGGTCATCAACTGCGCGGCGCTCATCATGATCGCGGTCTTCTCGGCGTTCGCGCTGGGCGGGGACCGGATCATCGCGATGTTCGGGGTGGCGCTGGCCGCGGCGGTGGCGCTGGACGCCTTCGTGCTGCGCACGCTGCTGGTGCCGGCGCTGATGCACCTGCTGGGCCGGGCCAACTGGTGGCTGCCCGGCTGGCTGGAGAAGCGGCTGCCGCACATCGGCGTCGAGGGGCCGGGGGAGCCGGCGGCGGCCGAGCACATCCGGCTGCCGGAGGAGACGGCGGTGCGTTAATACTCCTCTCAGACGGGCCGCCTACGGTGCCCGGCATGATTGCACTATCGAAGACCGACCGGGCGGCCGGCGCCGCCGGGACCGACGCCGCGGACGCCACGGGGGTCGCCGGCACCGCGAAGACCGCGGACGCGCCGGCTGCCGACGAGGCCGCGTACGGCGACACGGAGACCGGCGACACGGCGGAGGCCGACGGGGCCGATGAGACCGGCGGGGCCGGGAAGGGCCCCGACGGCGACGAGCCAGGTGAGCTGCTCCCCGCCGCCCGCGCCTCCACCGGCGTCGCCGCCGGCGCCGCGGCCATCGTGGGCGCCGCCCTGGGCCTCGCCTCGCTCACCGGCACCTGGCTGGCCGACCTCGTCTCCGCCCGCCGGGAGCTGACCGGCCAGCTCGAGTCCGCCAACGGCACCGCCGCCGAGCAGATCTCCGCCGCGTACGGCACCCCCTGGCACACCATCGCCCTCTTCAACGGCCTCACCGCGGTCGTCGCCCTGATCGTGTCGGCGGCGGTGCTCGTCCGCCCGGCGTTCGGCGACAGCGGCCCGCGGCCCGTGGTGTGGGTACGGGCCGTGGCCGTCGCGGGGGTGGTGCTGGGCGCGCTCGGGCTGGTGATCGCGGCCGTCATGCGCTTCGACGTCTTCGCCGGCCTGCCCACCGTGCCCGGCCAGTGAGAAAACCGATTCCACGCTGTCAGTGCAGCGTGCGATGCTCGACAGCGTGCAGAGCCGAACGATCAGCCCGGTGTTCGCAGGCCGTCATGACGAGTTGAAGACCCTCGACGCCGCGCTCGCCCGCGCCGCGCTCGGCGAGCCGCAGGTGCTGCTCGTGGGGGGCGAGGCAGGCGTGGGCAAGAGCCGGCTGCTGGACGAGTTCCTGGAGGCGGCGCAGGGCGCCGGCGCGGTCACCGCGGTCGGCGGCTGTCTGGAGCTGGGCGCGGACGGCCTGCCCTTCGCGCCGTTCGCCACGGCGCTGCGCATGCTGCACCGCAAGGTCGGCGCCGAGCTGACGGAGCTGGCCGCGGGCCAGGAGCCGGTGCTCGCCCGGCTCCTGCCCGACCTGGGCCCGGTCACCGAGGAGCCGCACGGCCAGGACAGCCGGGCCCGGCTCTTCGAGCTGACCGTCGGCCTGCTGGAGCGGCTGGCCGCGGGGCGCACCGTGGTGCTGGCCCTGGAGGACCTGCACTGGGCGGACCGCTCCACCCGCGAGCTGCTCGGCTATCTCGTCCGCTCGGTCCAGGGCGCCCGCCTCGTGGTCCTCATGACGTACCGCTCGGACGACGTCCACAGGCGCCATCCGCTGCGTCCCTTCCTCGCCGAGCTGGACCGGCTGCGCTCCGTGCAGCGGCTGGAGCTGGCCCGGCTCAGCGAGGACGAGGTGCGCAGCCAGCTCGCCGGCATCCGCGGCGTCGCCGAGCCCGAGCGCGAGCTGACCGCCGAGGTGTACGCGCGCAGCGAGGGCATCCCCTTCTTCGTCGAGGAGCTGGCCCTCAGCGAGGACGCGGGCCGCCTCAGCGACTCCCTCCGGGATCTGCTGCTGGTACGGGTCGAGGCGCTGCCCGAGGGCGCCCAGCGCGTGGTGCGCCTCGCCGCGCGGAACACGCGCGTCCCGCACGCGCTGCTCGCCGTCGTCTCCGGACTCACCGAGGACGAGCTGATCGAGGGCCTCCGCGCCGCCGTCGGGGCGAACGTGCTGGTGCCCGACGAGGAGGGCGAGGCGTACCGCTTCCGGCACGCGCTGCTGCGCGAGGCCGTGCTCGACGACCTCCTGCCCGGCGAGCGCACCCGCCTCAGCAGGCGGTACGCGGAGGCCCTGGAGGCCGACCCCGGGCTGGTCGCGGCGGAGGAGCGGGCGACCCGCCTGGCGAGCTACTGGTACTACGCGCGCGATGCCGCCAAGGCCCTGCCCGCCGTGCTCCACGCCGCCCTGGAGACCCGCGCCCGGCACGCCTACGCCGAGCAGCTCAAGCTGCTGGAGCGGGCGCTGGAGCTGTGGGACGAGGTGTCGCCCGAGGAGCGCCGCGGGCTGCCTTCGCAGGGCGGCCTGGAGTCGTATCCGCCGTGCGGCTGCGGGGACCGGCCGGAGGAGATCGAGCTGCACCTGGTCGACCTGCTGGCGCACGCCGCGTTCGCGGCCCGGCTCGACCACCAGTGGGAGGCGGCGCTGAAGTTCGTGAAGAAGGCGCTCAAGGTCGTCGACGAGACGCAGGACCCGCTGCGCGCCGCCTGGTTCTGGCTGGAGCGCTCCAAGCTCATCGCGCTCGCCGGCCGCGGCGACGGCCGCGCGGAGCTGACCCGGGCGCACGAGCTGGTGCACGACCTGCCGGCCTCGGCCACCCACGCCGACGTGCTCGCGCAGGTGGCGATGTGGGAGCTGCTGCACGCCTCCGACCTGGACAGCATGGCGCTCGCCGAGCGCGCCGTCGAGCTGGCCAGGCAGGCGGGCGCCGGGGACGTCGAGCTGGGCGCGCGGATCACGCTGTGCACGCTGCGCTCGGCCAAGGGCGACTCCGACGCCTGGATCGCCGAGTTGTACGAGATACGGGACCTGGCCCGGCAGCGCGGCGCCCATCGCCAGATGGGCCGCGCGTGTATCAACCTCTGCGACGCGCTGGAGAAGGCCGGCCGGTCCGCGGAGGCGGTCGAGGCGGGCCTCGCCGGCATGAAGGACATGTACGGCCGCGGGCTGTACGACGCCGCGGCCTTCGCCGCGCTCAACGTGGTGGAGTCGCTGACCTCGCTGGGCGAGTGGGACCGCGCCGAGCAGATGCGCCAGGAGTGGAAGCGGCACGCGGCCGGGTCCCGCACCGGCGCGTCGGTGGCGCTGCGGCGGGCCCAGCTCGCGCTGCTGCGCGGGGAGTTCGAGCTGGTGCCGGAGCTGATCGCCGCGGCCCGCAGGTACCGGGGGCGCAACGACGGCGAGCCGCAGTACGAACTGCCGTTCGCCGCGGTGGAGATGAGCGCCCTGTGGACGCTGGGCCAGGCGCCGGAGGCGCTGGACCTGCTGGAGCGGCACCTGGCGCTGCTGCCGCTCTCCGGCCAGGAGGCGTACGTCTGGCAGCTCCTGGTCGCCGGCGCCCGGCTGGCGGGGGATGTCGCCGGGGTGCCGGGCGTGCCGGAGGCGCGGCGGGCGGAGATCGTGGCGCGGCTGGCGGACGCGGCGGCAGTCCTGCCGGCCGAGGGGCCGCCCTGGACGCCGTCGTCCCGCCTCTTCGCGGCGGAACTGGCCCGCGCCCGGGGGCTCGCCGACCCCGCCGTCTGGGCGGCGGCCGCCGCGGCGTACGAGCCGCTGGGCCACCCGCACACGCTGGCGCACATCGCGTACCGCCGGGCGGAGGCGCTGCTCGCCGGCGCCGCGGGCGGCGGCGCGGCGGCCCGCGACATCGCGGCCCCGCTGCTGGCCGAGGCGCACGCGACGGCGGTCCGCCTCGGCGCGGCCCCGCTCCGCGAGTCCGTGGAACACCTCGCGGGCCGCGCCCGCGTCCCCCTCGGCCGGGCGTCCCGTCCGCCGGCGGACCCGGTGGAGTCGCTGGGCCTCACGGCCCGCGAGACGGACGTGCTGCGGCGGGTGGCGGTGGGTCGGAGCAACCGCGAGATAGCGGAAGAGCTGTTCATCGCGCCGAAGACGGCGAGTGTGCACGTGTCGAACCTGATGGCGAAGCTGGGTGTGTCGAACCGGGGCGAGGCGGCCGCGATGGCCCACCGCCTGCGCCTCTTCGAGGACTGAGCCCGCGGCTTTCCTGATTCGGGTCACGCGTGGCCGGCCGGGACTGCCGGACTCGTACCGTGACGGGGGCCTCCGGGCGGTACAGGATGGCGGTCCGCGTCGAACGGGCGCGGCCGTCCGCGGAGAGGCCCGCGACCATGCCCGCCGAGCCGTCAGAGTCCGGAGACAGACCGGCGCCCCACACCCCGGCGGGGCCGCCCGCGTTACCCCGGACGCGGCTGCGCGTCCTCGCCGTCTTCCTCTCCTTCGGCCTGCTCCTGGGCGTGTTCCGCGTCGCGAGCGGCGACATCTGGGCCGGCATCGGCTTCCACGTCGCCTACCAGGCCGCCGCCCAGCTCTTCGTCGGCGAGGGCGCGGTCTTCGAGGTGTCGGGGGAGGGCGTGTTCGGCGTGCTCGCGCTCGGCGGCCCGCCGTTCCTCGCCGCCTGGGCGTATCTGGCCGGGCGGCACCGCGCCGCGCTCGACTGGTCCGCCACCGCGCCATAGCGCCGGCCGCCGCCCGGGGGCGTACGGCCGGGTGTCAGGCGCTCTCGAAGAGGCGCATCCGGTGCGCCACCGCCGCGGCCTCACCGCGGTTGGACACGCCGAGCTTCGCCATCAGGTTGGACACGTGCACGCTCGCCGTCTTCGGCGAGATGAACAGCTCCTCGGCGATCTGCCTGTTGCTCCGCCCCGCCGTGACCAGCCGCAGCACGTCCGTCTCCCGCGCCGTCAGCCCCAGCGCCTCCGCCGGATCGGCGGGCGCCGGTGCCTGCGCCGCCGCATCGCCGGGAGCCGCGAGCGGGATCCGCGCGCGCGCCGCCAACTGCTCGACGCCGTCGCGCAGCGGCGCCGCGCCCAGCGCCTCCGCCGCCGCGTGCGCCTGCCCGAGCAGCCGCGCCGCCCGCTCCCGTACAGGCACGGCCGCGCCGCCCGCGAGCAGCGCCTCCGCCCACCGGTAGCGCACCCAGCCCAGCTCGTGCGGCCGCTCCAGCGGCTCCAGCGCCGACGCCGCCGCCTCCCACAGGGCCACCTCGGAGCCGCCCCGCGCCCGGGCCAGCTCCGCGACGAAATACCGCTGCCACGCCACCCAGATCGGCGTCGGCGTGTCCAACTGCCCCGCCGCGCGCTCCAGCCGGTCCAGCAGCTCGTCGCGGCCCGCCGCCGTGCCCGGCAGCCCGCGCGCGTCGCCCTCGGCCGCCGCCGCGGAGACCAGGAGCTGCCAGAGATACGACTCGTGCCCCAGCTCCGGCAGCTTCACCAGCCCTTCGGCGAGCATCGCCCGCGCCTCGTCGTACCGCCCGCGCTCCATCAGGATCCGCGCCCCGATCTGCACCATGCGGTACGAGCCCTGCGGCTCCGCCCGGCTCGCGCCCGCGTCCTCGCGCGCCTCGGCGAGTAGTTCCCCGGCCCGGTCCACGTCCCCGCGGTAGAGCGCGAGCCAGGCAGCGGCGAGCCCTGCGAACGCGCGGGTACGGGCCTGGGCCCCGTACGACCGCAGCCGGGCCAGGTCCTGCTCGGCGGCGTCCCACTCGCCGACGGAGATCATCGCGTCGACCATGTTGCACCCGATGAAGGCGATCGAATCGCGCAGTCCCTGCTTCCTGGCCGCCGCGAGACCGCCGCGTGCCGCCTCAATGGCGTCGCGGGACCTGCCGGTCATCTCCAGCACGGACGCGAGGTTGTTGTGCGCCCGGCCGATGACGGTCGGGGCCCCGCTGCGGTCAGCGGCGTCGCGCAGCTCGTACAGCTCGGCGATGCCGCGCTCGACGTCGGCGGCGTGGGTGCGGAGCGTGGCCAGCGTGATCCGCGCGTGCAGCTCGACCTCCGCGGCGCCGACCAGCCGGGCCTGCTCCACCGCGCTCTCCGCCAGTGGGATGCTCGCCGGATCGGGGCTGTGCAGCATCTTCCAGAGCGCGGCCGTCGCCAGCACGTCCGCCTTCACCGGCGACGGCGGCCGGTCCGCCACCAGCTCCTGCGCCTTGCCCAGCTCCGCCCAGCCGTCGGCGCCGCCGCTGTTCACGACCTGCCACTGCCGCTCCAGCCAGAACCACGCCGCCCGCTCCGGCTCCGCCTCCTCGTCGAGCAGCTCCAGCGCCCGGCGGGTGAGCGTGCGCGCCTGCTCGTGCGAGTCGTCGAGCCGGGCGGCGACGGCGGCCTCGGCGAGCAGGTCGACGAAGTGCAGGTGGGGCTGGTCGGCGCAGCGGCACAGCGGATACGACTCGGCGTAGCGCGCCGCGGGCAGCTCGCGCAACTGCTCCTCCGGCACCTCGTCCCACAGCTCGACGGCCCGCCGCAGCAGGGCCAGTTGCTCGGCGAACGCGTGCCGCACCCCCGCCTCGTCGGCCGCCTTGAGCGCGGCGGGCAGCGCCCGGGCCGGGTCGCGGGCCGCGTACCAGTGGCTGGCCAGCCGGGCGGCGTGCTCCTCCGGGCGGACCAGCGAGGGGTCGGCCGCCAGCGCCTCCGCGTAGCGCCGGTGCAGCCGGGAACGCTCGCCGGGCAGCAGGTCGTCCCCGGTGGCCTCGCGGAGCAGCGCGTGCCGGAAGCGGTAGCTGTCGGCGCCGGGGCCGCCCGCCGCGGGCATCAGGATGCCGGCGTCGACCGCGGGCCGCAGCGCCTCGATCAGCTCCTCCTCGTCCTGCCCGGACACCGCGAGCAGCAGCCCGAACTCCACGGTCGAGCCGGCCTCCGCGGCGGTCCGCAGCACCCGCTGCGTCGCCTCCGGCAGCGCCTCGACCCGGACGAGCAGCAGGTCGCGCAGCGACTCCGACAGCGCGTCCGGCGAGCCGCCGCAGTCCAGCAGGGCGGTCAGCTCCTCGACGAAGAAGGGATTGCCGTCCGAGCGCTGGAAGATCGTGTCCACCAGGTGGGGCAGCGGCCCGGCGCCGCGGATCGCGGTGAGCTGGCCGATCACCTCCTGCCGGGAGAAGCGCGCCAGCTCCAGCCGCTGCACTGTGCGCAGCCGCTCCAGCTCGGCGAGGAAGGGGCGCAGCGGGTGGCGGCGGTGGATGTCGTCCGAGCGGTACGTGCCCAGCAGCACGACGCGGGCGCCCTGCAAGGACCGGATGAGGTAGCCGAAGAGCTCGCGGGTGGAGCGGTCCGACCAGTGCAGGTCCTCCAGCACCAGCACCACCGTCCGCTCGGCGGCCAGCTTCTCCAGCAGCCGGGCGGCGTGCTCGAAGAGCCGGGCCTTGGCCTCGACGTCGTGCCGGTCCCCGGGCTCCTCCCCGCCGCCGGCACCCGCCAGCTCGGGCAGCAGCCGGGCCAGCTCGGCCTCGCCGCCGCGGGCGGCCCGCACCAGCTCGTCGCCGAGCGCGCGGTGCAGCGCGCGCAGCGCGGTGGCGAACGGCGCGAACGGCAGCCCCTCGGCGCCCAGCTCCAGACAGCCGCCGACGGCCACCACCGCGCCGGCCCGCTCGGCGCGGCCGGCGAACTCCTCCACCAGCCGGGTCTTGCCCACCCCGGCCTCGCCGCCGACCAGCAGGGCCTGCGGCGTGCCGGCACCGGCCCGCTCCAGGGCGGCGCCGAGGGAGCGCAGCTCGTCGGCCCGGCCGACGAGCACGGGGCTCACGCACGAGATCGTCACAGTGGAGAGCATCGCACAGCCTTACGACACGGCGGCAGCGCGGCGAAGCCGCGGGGGAGGGACCGCGGACGACGAGAGCGCCCGGCCCGCGATGCGCGGGTGGGCGCTCTGTGGTCCGGTCCGGGCGAGCGGGGCCAGGGCCGGTCTTCGGTGGGGGCGGCGGCCGCTGTCCGGCGGGGCAGCGGCCGGCCGCCCGGGGTCCTCGGGTCCCGCGGCGGGGCCCCGTCTCCCCGCGGCCCGGACCGTACGGCGATCCGCCGCACCGTACGGCACGTCAGGCCGCCTTCACCCAGCGGGCCAGGACGCGCGCCCGGCGGGCCGCGCGGCGCTGCTCCCGGCGGGCGACGGCGGCCTCGCGGGCGAGGCGGTACTGCGCCGCCTCGCGGCGCAGGTCGGCGGAGCGGGTCTCGTGCATCTGGTACGCGAACATCTCGTTCTCCCCTGCGTTCGGGCTGGTCTCCTGCGGTGTGATTCCAGCTTCGCGGCCCAGGGGGGTCCGCCACATCGGGAGACTTCCGCATCTCCGGGCGCCGCCCGCCTTACCCGGGGCGCCTACGCGCGCGTACATGCCTAAGGCCCCCGGGGATTCGCGCCGCCGGGGGCCTCAGGTGCCTTAGAGCCGCCGCCACCTCGGCCGGAGCCGGGCGGCGGGTCGCGGCCGTCCGTCCTACGCGTCCTCGAAGAGCCGGAGGCGGTGTGCCGTCGCGGCGGCTTCGCCGCGGGCGGAGACGCCGAGTTTGGCCATCAGGTTGGACACGTGCACGCTCGCCGTCTTCGGCGAGATGAACAGCTCCTCGGCGATCTGGCGGTTGCTGCGTCCCGCCGTCACCAGCCTCAGCACCTCCTGCTCCCGCGACGTGAGCCCCAGCGCCCGCACCGGGTCCGCCGGGGCCGGGTCCGGGCCGCCGAGGGAGACCCGGGCGCGGGAGGCAAGCGCCGTGACCGCCGTGCGCAGGGGGACCGCGCCCAGGGCGCCGGCCGCCGCGTGGGCGTCGGCGAGGAGGGGCGCGGCGCCCTCCCGGTCGCCGGTGGCCAGCAGCGCCTCCGCCCACCGGTGCCGCACCCGGGCCAGCTCGTACGGCCGGTCCAGCGGCTCGAACGCGGCCGCCGCCGCGGCCCACGGCGCCGGGTCGGGGTCGCCGGCGGCGCGGGCCAACTGCGCGCGCAGGAGCAGCGCGTGCGCCGCCCACACCGGCGCCGAGCAGGACAGTCCCGCCGCCGCCGTGCGGATCCGCGCCAGCGCCGCGGCCGTGCCCCGGGCGAACGCCGGCACCCGCCGCCCGTCCCCCTCGGCCTCCGCCGCCACCTCAAGCAGCAGCCACGCGTACCGGTGCACGCCCGGCGCCAGACCGGCGTCGACGGTGCGGGCGGCCTCCTCGCGGGCGCCCGTCAGGTCGCCGCGCGCCGCCGCGACCGACGCCGTCAGCGTGCTCAGCGGGATCGCCATCTGCGGCTGCGTCTGCTGCGGCCCGAGCCGGTCGCGGGCGGTGGCCAGCAGCGCCTCCGCCCGCGCCACGTCGCCGCGGAACAGCGCGAGACGAGCGCGGGCCTGGACGAGGTTGCCGTACGTCAGGGCGACGACCGCGTCCCGCTCCGCCCGGTCGGCGACGCGCTCCGCCTCGTCCCAACGGCCCATCGCCACCAGGGAGTCCACCTGGTTGCCGAGCGAGAAGGCCACCTTGTCGCGCCGCCCGCGGCTCGCCGCCGCCCGCGCCGCGTCCGCGGCGACCTCCGCCGCCTCCCGGGAGCGGCCCAGGTTCTCCAGCGCCGCGGCCAGGTTCAGCTCCGCGCGCGCCGCCGCCGTGTAGTCGCCGCTGCGCCGGGCCCGGTCGCGGGCCTCGCGCAGGATGCCGACGCCCACCTCCTCCCGGCCGGAGTCCTCCAGGTGGATGCCGAGGGTCACCTGCGCGTTCAGCTCCAGGTTCTCCTCGCCGGCCGCCGCGGCGGTACGTACCGCGAGCTCGGCCGCCGCCAGCCCCTCGGGCCGGCCCGGCCGGTGCAGCATCTCCCAGCTCGCCGCGGCCGTCAGCACCAGCGCCGGGACCCGCGACGGCGGCAGGTCGCGTACCAGCAGCAGCGCGTGGTCCAGCTCCGCGCGGCCGTCGCCGCGCGCCAGGTCCTCCACCAGCCAGTGCCGCTGCACCCAGAACCACGCCGCGCGCAGCGGCTCCGCGGCCTCGTCGATGGCCTCCAGCGCGCGCCGGGTGAGCGCCAGGGCCCGTTCCCGCTCGTCCGCGAGCCGGGCGGCGACGACGGTCTCGGCGAGCAGGTCCAGCTCGGTGAGGGGGGTGTCCGCCGCGCCCGTCTCGAAGTCCTCGATGCGGTCCGCGGGCCGCAGCCGGGCGCGGATCTCCCGCGGTACGTCGTCCCACAGCTCCATCGCGCGCTTCAGCAGTTCGTACTGCTCGGCGAAGGCGTGCCGGCAGCGCGCCTCCACCGCCGCCGCCAGCACCGCGGGCAGCGCCCGGGTGCTGTCCCGGCCGTGGTGCCAGTGGCGGGCGATGCGGGTGAGCCGCTGCTCGGCCCGGACGAGCGTGGGGTCGGCCTGGAGCACCTCCGCGTAGCGGCGGTTGAGCCGGGAGCGCTCGCCGGGCAGCAGGTCGTCGCGGACCGCCTCGCGCAGCAGTGCGTGCCGGAAGCGGTACGACTCGCCGTCCTCGTCGGGTACGAGCACGTTGTGGGCGACGGCCTCGCGCAGCGACTCCAGCAGCGCGTCCTCGCCCTCGCCGCTGACCGCGGCGAGCAGCGCGTGCTCCGCGTGGCTGCCGGCCTCGGCGGCGACCCGCACCACCCGCTGGGCCGGCTCGGTCAGCCGCTCGACCCGGACGAGCAGCAGGTCCCGCAGCGACTCGCTGAGGCTGCAGTCGGGGTTGGCCGACAGCTCCTCGACGAAGAAGGGGTTGCCCTCGCTGCGCCGGAAGATGTCGTCGGCGTGGGTGGGCGCCGGCACGGTGCCGTGGATGCCGGTGAGCTGGGCGGCGACCTCGTCGCGGCTGAGCCGCGCCAGCTCGATGCGGCGCACGGAGCGCAGCCGGTCCAGCTCGGCGAGGAACGGGCGCAGCGGGTGGCGGCGGTGGATGTCGTCGGAGCGGTACGTCGCCAGCACCAGGAGCCGGGTGGCCTGCATGGTGCGGAAGAGGAAGGAGAGCAGTTCGCGGGTGGAGCGGTCGGACCAGTGCAGGTCCTCCAGGGCGAGGACGACGGTGCGGTCCGCGGCCAGCCGCTCCAGGCTCTGCGCGGTCAGCTCGAAGAGGCGGGTGCGGCCGTCGCGCTCGTGCGGCGGGGCGCCGGCCGGGGGCGCGTACGAGGAGTCGGGCAGCAGCCGGGACAGCTCCTCCTCGCGGCCGCCGACGGCCGCGGCGATCGCCTCGTCGCCCAGCTCGCGCTGGAGGGCGCGCAGGGCGGTGGTGAACGGGGCGAACGGCAGCCCGTCCGCGCCCAGCTCGACGCAGCCGCCGGCCGCGGTCACCGCGCCCGCGGCCCGCGCCGCGGTCAGGAACTCCTCCACCAGGCGGGTCTTGCCCACCCCGGCCTCGCCCGCGACGACGAACGCCTGCGGCTCGCCCGCGGAAGCGCGGGCGAGCGCGGCGTCGAGCGTCTCGAGTTCTTCCGTGCGCCCGGCGAGTACAGGGCTGAGGCGGACGGCTCTCACGCCGCCGAGGATGTCATGCGCCTCGGCCCCGGCGACAGGTGCCGGCGGGGCGGCCATCCTCAGGCCGCCTTCACCCAGCTCCCGCGGCGGGCGGCGGCCCCGCCCGGGTCGCCGGCCGCGCCGCGGCGGCGCTCCCGGCGGGCGGCGGTGGCGCCGCGTGCCATCCGGTACTGCTCCGCCTCGCGGCGCAGCTCGGCGGACCTGGCCCGGTGGATCTCGTAGTCGTACATATTCGCTCCCCTGTGAGTCGGCTTCCTCGCCGTGTTCTCCCTGTGCCTCAAGACTCGTCTCCCAGGCGGGTGCGGCGCATCGGGCGACTTCCTCATCTCTCCGCGCCCGGCGCCTTAGATGCCCGCCCCGGCCGGGCCCCGCGGCCTAAGGCCCCTCTTACGGGCGCCGAGGACCCCCTCATACGGCCCTCCAGCGGCCCCCCGCGGCCCCGGCCGCGCCCGGTTCCCCGGCGACCTCCGGGCCGGCGCCGCGCCCGGCCGCGTGACGTGCGATGCTCGGTCGCGTGGAGTCCCCGGAGCCCTCGGAGCCGGCAGGCGCGGACGCCGGCACGCGCACCGGCGCCCGGGTCTTCGTCGGCCGCGCCGCGGAGCTGGGCGCGCTGACGGAGGCGTACGAGCGGGCCGCCGCGGGGGAGCCGTGCGCCGTGCTCGTCGGCGGTGAGGCGGGCGTCGGCAAGTCCCGGCTGGTGGAGGAGTTCCTGGCGCGCGCCGAGGCCGCCGGTGCGGTCACCGCCGTCGGCAACTGCATCGAGTCCGGCGCCGACGGCCTCCCCTTCGCGCCCTTCTCCACCGCGCTGCGCGCCCTGCGCCGCCGCCTCGGCGACCGGCTGGACGAGGCCGTCGCCGGGCAGGAGGGCGAGCTGGCCCGGCTGCTGCCCGAGCTGGGGCCGATCCCCGACGTGCCGGCGGCCGCCCAGGGCGAGGCCGGGCGGGCGCGGCTGTACGAGCTGGCCGCCCGGATGCTGGAGAAGCTGGCCGGCGAGCGGGTGCTCGTGCTGGTCGTCGAGGACCTGCACTGGGCCGACCACTCCACCCGCGAACTCCTCGGCTACCTGCTGCGCTCCGTCCAGGCCGCCCGGCTGCTCGTCGTCGCCACCTACCGCTCCGACGACCTGCACCGCCGCCACCCGCTGCGCCCCGGCCTCGCCGAGCTGGACCGGCTGCGCGGCGTCCGCCGGTTCGAGCTGGCCCGGTTCAGCCGCGACGAGGTGCGCAGCCAGCTCGCCTGGCTGCGCGGCGGCGAGCCGCCGGAGGACCTGGTGGCGGAGGTCTACGGGCGCTCGGACGGCAACGCGTTCTTCGTCGAGGAGCTGGCCGCGGGCCTCGGCGCCGGCACGGGCGGCAGGGGCGGCCCGGTCGCCGGGCGCCCCGCGGGCGGGATCGGCGAGTCGCTGCGCGACCTGCTGCTCGTACGGGCCGAGGCGCTGCCGGACCCCGCCCGCCGGATCGTCGCACTGGCCGCGGTCGGCGGCGACCGCGTCGACACCGCGCTGCTCGCCTCCGTCTCCGGGCTCGGCGAGGACGCCCTCTTCGACGCGCTCCGGACCGCCATCGGCGCCGGGGTGCTGCTCCCGGCGGACGAGCGGGTGGACGCGTACCGCTTCCGGCACGCCCTGATGCGCGAGGCCGTCTCCGAAGACCTGCTGCCCGGCGAACGCGCCCGCCTCAGCCGCCGCTTCGCCGAGGCGCTGGAGGCCGACCCCGCCCTCGTACGGGCCGACGAGCGCCCCGCGCGGCTGGCCGGCTACTGGTATCTGGCCGGCGATCCCGCCCGCGCCCTGCCCGCCGTCCTCGCCGCCGCCGCGGACGCCCGCGCCCGGCACGCCTTCGCCGACCAGCTCGCGCTGCTGGAGCGGGCCGTCGCGCTGTGGGACGAGGCGCCGCCCGCCTCCCGTACCGTGCCGGACTCCGGCGGCGCCTACCCGCGCGCCGAGGAGCCCGAGTTCGCCGACCTGCTGGCCGAGACGGTGTTCGCGGCCCGGCTCGCGTCCGCGTACGGCAGGGCGATCACGCTCGGCGACCGGGCGCTGCGGCTGCTCGGCACGCGCGCGCCGCTGCGCGCCGCGTGGTTCCGCGTCGAGCGCGCCCGCTGCGTCCAGGGCCTCGGCCGCGGCGACGGCTGGGCGGACCTGGACCGGGCGCAGGAACTGGTCCGCGGCCTGCCGCCGTCGCCGGTACATGCGCAGGTGCTCGCCGAGGTCGCCAACTGGCAGGCGATGCACACCCCCGGCGGCGGCGCGATCGAGGCCGCGGAGCGCGCCGTACAACTGGCCCGGCTGGTCGGCGCCGAGGAGACCGAGCTGACCGTGCGCATCCCGCGGGCCTGGATGATGGTCGACTCCGGCGATGTCGAGGGCGGCATCGCGGAGTTCCACGCGGTACGGGAGCGGGCGGTGGCCGACGGCCTCGTGGTGGCCGCGGCCCGGGCGTACGCGAACCTGCCCTCGGCCCTCGAAGGCGTCGGCAGGTCCGCGGAGTCGCTCGCCGCGGCCGAGGAGGCGATCGCGATGCTGGCCGACTCGGGGCTGGCCACGTACCTCTCGCTCAGCCACGGCAACCGCGCCAACGCGCTGCTGTCGCTCGGCCGCTGGGACGAAGCCGAGGAGGCCGTGGACGCGCAGTTCCGCACCGCGCGCAGCACGCAGTTGCGCGGTAGCGCGCTGCTGGACCGGGCGCTGCTGGCGCTGCTGCGCGGGGACTACGCCGTCGTGCGCGGCGAACTCGCCGCGGCCCGCGAGGAGTTCGGCAACGACCGGCAGCCGCAGTACGAGCTGCCGCGGGCCGGGATGACGATCCGGCTGGCCGCCGCGGAGGGGCGGGTCGCCGACGTGCGCGCCGCGTTCGGGCAGGCCGTCGGCGACGGGCTGCGGCTGGGCATGCAGCGCTACGCCTGGCCGCTGCTGTACGCCACCGCGGGCGCCGAGGCCCGGCTGCGCGGGCTGCCCGCGGCCGAGACGGGCCGGCCCGCGGCGCTGGCCGCGATCCGCGCGGCGATGCGCAACCTGCCGCGGTTCGCGCCGCCGTGGGAGGCGCTGGCGCTGATGACGGAGGCGGAGCTGTGCGCGGCCGAGGGCCGCGACGCGACGGCCCGCTGGGCGGAGGCCGAGGCGGCGTGGGCGGAGCTGGAGTGGCCGTACGAGCAGGCCGTGACCCGCTACCGCTGGGCGGAGTCGGCGCTCGCGGGCGGCCAGGCCGCGGCCGCCGCCCGGGACGGCGCGGCGCGGGTGCTGCGGCTCGCGTACGACACGGCGAGGGACCTCGGCGCGGCCGGGCTCGTCCGCGACGCGGAGGCCCTGGCTGCCCGCGCCCGGATCGCCCTGACCGCGGCCGCCGCCCCGGCGGAACCGGAGGATCCGGCGGAGTCGCTGGGGCTGACGGCGCGGGAGGCGGACGTGCTGCGGCTGGTGGCGGCGGGGCGGAGCAACCGGCAGATCGCCGAGGAGCTGTTCATCTCGCCGAAGACGGCGAGTGTGCACGTGTCCCACATCCTGGCGAAGCTGGGGGTGGCGGCGCGGGGCGAGGCGGCGGCGGTGGCGCACCGGCTGCGGCTCTTCGAGGGCGCCTGAGTCTTCGCCCCAGCACGTCTGCCCGCGTACGCCTCCTGGCGTACGCGTTCCGGGCGGGGCCCAGGCCCTGTCTGGCAGATCCCGCCTGCGTCCGGGGGTACCGCCCACGCGCGCTTGCGCGCTGTGGGGGAGCCCGCCCAGAGGGCGGACGGCGCTATGTGCCGGACAGGGCCTAGCTGACCTCCAGCCGCAGGATGCGGTCGTCGCCCTTCTCCGGCGTGCCGCGCAGGTCCGTCTCGTTGGTCATCAGCAGCAGATCGCCGTCCGACGCCCGCTGCACCGTGCGCAGCCGCCCGTACGTGCCGTCGAAGAACGCCTGCGGGTCCGCCGCCGCCTTTGTGCCGTCCAGCGGGATCCGCCACAGCCGCTCGCCGCGGAGCGACGCCATCCAGATCGACCCGTCCGCGAACGCGATGCCGCTCGGCGAGGCGTCCGGGGTGGGCCACTGCACGACGGGGTCGACGAAGCCGTCGCGGTTCTCCTTGCCCTCGACCTCGGGCCAGCCGTAGTTCTTCCCCGGCTCGATGAGGTTCAGCTCGTCCCACTTCTGGTCGCCGAACTCCGCCGCCCACAGCCGCTTGTCGTCGTCCCAGGCCAGCCCCTGCACGTTGCGGTGGCCGTACGAGTACACCACCGAGCCCGCCTCCGGGTTGCCGCGCGCCGGCTCGCCGTCGGGCGTCATCCGCAGGATCTTGCCGCCCAGCGAGTCCATGTCCTGCGCCAGCGCCGGCTCGCCGGCCTCGCCGGTGCCCACGTACAGCATCTTGTCCGGGCCGAACGCGATCCTCCCGCCGTTGTGCCGGCCGCCCTTGGGGATGCCGCGGAAGACGGTGTCCGGCGCGCCCAGCCGGTTGCCCTCCGCCCCGTCCGAGTCGTACGTCATCCGTACGATGCGGTTGTCGCTGTCGGAGGTGAAGTAGGCGTAGAGCATCTCGTCGGCGCCGAGCGCGAGTCCCAGCAGGCCGCCCTCGTTGCCCGGCTCGCGCTGCACGCCCGGCACCTCGCCGGCCTCGGTGACCTTCCCGCCCCCGGCCGCCACGTGGTAGACGGTGCCGGTGTCGCGGGAGGAGACCAGCAGGTCGCCGCCGGGCAGCTCGGCCAGGCCCCACGGGGTCTCCAGGTTCTCGGCGACGGTGCCGACGACCTTCGCGGAGCCCTTGGCCGGCGGCGGCTCGCCCCCGTCGGTGGCGCCGCCGCTGCCGGCGGGGGCGGTGGAGGACGACGCGTCCTTCCCGCCGGCCCCGTCGTCGTCGCCCGACGAGCAGCCTGCGGCGAGCACGAGTGCGGCGGCGGCCACGGCGGTGAAGGCGCGGGCTCTCACGGGACGGTTCTCCTTCGGCGGGCGGCGGCCGGAACGTACCCAGCACATCACAACCGGGCGTACACCGCGCGCCGGTGGGGCGTTCCCGCCCGTACCGACGGGCGTCACGCGTCCGTACGAGCCCGCCCGCCCGCGCGCGTACGCACCGGCCGCCCGGCGGCCCCCGGCCGGAAGGCCGTCCGCGCGGCTACTCCCACGATCCCTGCGCCGGCGGCAGCGCCGCGATCTCCGCCAGGTCCGCGGGCCCCAGCCGCAGCCCCGCCGCCGCGGCGTTCTCCACCGACCACCGCGCCCGCTTCGCCCCCGGCACCGGGACCACGTGCGCCCCCTGCGCCAGCACCCACGCCAGCGCCGCCTGCGCCGGCGTCGCGCCGTGCCGCTCGGCGACCCGGCGCAGCCCGGCGACCACCGGCTGGTTCGCCGCCATCATCTCGGCGGTGAACCGCGGGTGCCTGGCCCGTATGTCGTCCGGCTCGAAGCCCTGCCCCGGCGTCAGCGTGCCGGTGAGGAACCCGTGCCCCAGCGGCATCGCCGCGAGGAACCCGACCTGCCGCGCCTCGCACCACGGCAGCAGGCTCGCCAGCGCCTCCGGCGACCAGACCGACAGCTCCGCCTGCACGCTGCTGACCGGGAACACCTGCTGCACCCGGCCCAGCCGGCGGATCGTCGCGTCGTACATCCCGCCGCCCGCCCGGCGGTCCGCCCGCGCGCCGACCGCGCAGAACCCCAGCGAGCGCACCTTGCCCGCCGCCACCAGCTCGGCCATCGCCCCCCAGGTCTCCTCGACCGGGACCTCCGGGTCCTCGCGGTGCAGTTGGTACAGGTCGATGACGTCGGTCTGGAGCCGGCGCAGCGAGGCGTCGCAGGCGCGCCTGACGTACGCGGGGCGGCCGTTGGCGACGACGTGCTGCTCGCCGACGAGGAGGCCGACCTTGGTGGAGACGAACGCGTCCGCGCGCCGCTCCTTGAGCACCCGGCCGACCAGCAGCTCGTTGGTGAACGGCCCGTACATGTCGGCGGTGTCCAGCAGGCTCACGCCGGCGTCGAGCGCCGCGCACACGGCGCGTACGGACTCGTCGCCCTGCTGCCGTGACGTGCTGTACGCCCAGCTCATCGGCATGCAGCCGAGGCCGACCGCGCCCACCTCCAGGGCCGCCGCCCCGATCGTCCTGCGCTCCACGCAAGGCACACTAAACCCTGGCGCCGACACCCGGCCGGCGGCTTCCGGCCGCCGCACGCCCTCCTCACGCCCCGCGCGCCCGCGTCGATCACCTAGCCTCGTACCCATGAGCGATGGACAGGTGTGGCTGCCGATTCCGCCGGACCAGATCACCGGTCTGCCGCCGGAACTCGACTACGTCCACTGGGACGCCGAGCCCGAGTTCCCCGCGGACCCGGCGGACTGCGTGTTCCTGGTGGCCCCCTACATGCGCCGGATCACGCACGACCCGGTGCCGCGGATGACGGCGCTGAAGGTGCTGCAGACGCTCACCGCCGGGGTCGACGACTTCCTGCCCAGGCTGTCCACGCTGCCGCCGGGGACCCGGCTGTGCAACGCCCGCGGCGTGCACGAGGCGTCGACCGCGGAGCTGGCGCTCGCGCTCACCCTCGCCTCGCTGCGCGGCATCCCCGACTTCGTCCGTAACCAGGACGCGGAGGAGTGGCGCGGCGGCTTCCACCCGTCGCTCGCCGACAAGACCGTGCTGATCCTCGGCTACGGCGCCATCGGAGGCGCGGTGGAAGACCGGCTTGCGGGCTTTGAGTGCGAGCGGGTCATACGCATCGCGCGCTCCCCGCGCACCACACCGCGCGGCCCTGTCCACGCCCTCGACGGCGTAGGGGAGTTGCTGCCCGCCGCCGACGTGGTGATCGTGACGACCCCGCTGACCGACGCCACCCGCGGCCTCGTCGACGCCGGGTTCCTGGCCCGGATGAAGGACGGCGCGCTGCTCGTGAACGTCGCCCGCGGTGCCGTCGTCGACACGAAGGCCCTGCTGGACGAGGTGACACCGGGCCGGCTGCGGGCCGCGCTCGACGTGACGGACCCCGAGCCGCTGCCGCCGGGGCACCCGCTGTGGCATGCAGCGGGAGCGCTGATCAGCCCGCACACCGGCGGGCCCACGTCCGCCTTCCGGCCGCGTGCGGAGAGGCTGCTGCGTGCCCAGTTGCGGCGGTTCGCCGCAGGTGAACCGGTGGAGCACGTGGTCGCCGTTGCCTGATGGACAACCGCATGAACACTCTACGTAGTTGACAGGCAACTCTCGGTTTTAGTTACGCTCCGTAGAGGAAGTATGTCCCTGCGTGACGAACCTGGTGTATCGTCCGCAGCGGGGATTGCTCCCGACGTCAACGTGGCCGGCCCGCTGCCGGCGGCGCATCCGATATCGAGGGGGGCGATGGGCACATGCACGGCAAGTGGGAATCCTTTCCGGGACGCGGGCAGCGCGGTAGTCCCGCGCGCCTCCCGGTCCTGAGAGCCGGCGTCGCGGCGCGGCCGCGGACGGGGCCGGCTCCCGGCAGCCGGGGGGCGCGGTGACCGCGTCGATCGGGGCGGTGGTGCCCAGGCCGCCGTTGCCCGCGGGGTTCGTACCCCAACTGGTCCTCGCGGTGCTCTGCGCGGGGTATGCCACCGGTGCCGCTCTGGGCTGGGGCTCTTCCCGGATCGCCCTGATCATGGGGGACTTCGGGCTGAGCGCGGCGGCGTTCGCGGCCGCCTTCTCGTGTCTCTACTACGCGCGTATCCGCCAGGGCCGCTTCCGGCCGGCCTGGCTCATGTTCGGCGTCTCGTCCGCCATGGCGGGCATCGGCAACGGGATCTGGGGCTGGTACGAGGTCGTGCTCCGGCGCCCCCTGCCCGAGGTCTCCGTGGCGGACTTCTTCTTCCTGCTCTTCGCGCCGCCGGCGGTCATCGGACTGCTGGTGCTGGCCCGGCGGCCGGTGAGCAGAGCGGGCTGGATCTGCCTGGGCCTGGACACCTGGCTCATCGGCGGCTCCCTGCTCACCATCTCCTGGACGCTCGCCCTGGCGCACGCGGCGGGGGACGACGAGTCGGTGCCGCGGGTCGCGCTCTCGCTCGCGTACCCGCTGCTGGACATCGTGCTGGTGAGCATGGTGCTGGCACTGCACTTCCGGCGCACCGCGGCGGGCCGCTCCGCGATCAACACGGCGATCGGCGCGCTGGTGCTCACCGTGCTGTGCGACGCGCTGTTCACCTCGCCGCTGCTCCAGGAGCAGTACCGCTCGGGGCAGTTGCTGGACGCCGGCTGGTTCGCCGGCTCGGTGCTCCTCGCGTACGCCCCCTGGGTCGGCAGGGCCGAGGAGGCGGAGGAGGCCGAGGAGCCCGGCCAGAAGGAACGCGGCCGCCCCATCGCCGGGCACATCGGCGCGCTCGCGCCGTATCTCGCGGCCGGGGTCTGCACGCTGGGGATCCTCTACAACCTGCTGGACGGCCACAGTGTCGACCGCGTGGTGCTGATGACCGCGTGCACGGTCGTGCTGGCGCTGGTCGTCCGCCAGGCGATCATGCTGCTGGACAACATCAGCCTCACCCAGGAGCTGGCCCAGAAGGAGAACCACTTCCGCTCGCTGGTGCAGGGGTCGAGCGACGTCATCATGATCGCGGCGCCGTCCGGCGTGCTGCGCTACGTCAGCCCGGCCGCCCAGGGGGTCTACGGCACGGACCCGGAGGAGCTGGTCGGCTGCGAGCTGGCCGGGCTCATCCACCCCGACGACCTGGGCCGGGTGCTGCACGAGGTGCGCCGGTTCCTGTCGGCGCCGCCCGGCGGGGCGCGCTCGATCCGCATCGAGTGCCGCTTCCGGGCCGGCCGGGGCCGCCGCGGCGCCCGCGCCGGCGAGGGCGGCTACGGTGAGGACGGCTGGCTGAACGTCGAGTCGACGGTCAACCGGCACCACAACGGCCTGATCTTCAACTCCCGGGACGTCACCGAGCGCGTCCGGCTCCAGGCGCAGTTGCAGCACAGCGCCTCCCACGACGCGCTCACCGACCTGCCGAACCGGGCGCTCTTCACCGAGCGCGTCGGCCACGCCCTCGGCGGCCGGCGGGCCGGGGACGCGAACGCGGCCGTGCTCTTCATCGACCTCGACGGCTTCAAGGCGGTCAACGACACCGTGGGCCACGCCGCCGGGGACGAGCTGCTCATCCAGGCCGGCCGCCGGCTGCAGGAGTCGATCCGCTCCGGGGACTCGGCGGCCCGGCTCGGCGGCGACGAGTTCGCGGTGCTGCTCGTCGGCGGCGCGGCGGGCGAGAACCGGTCCGACGGCGCCGGGCGCGAGCGGCGCACCCGCGAGGTCGCCGACCGGCTGCGGGTGCGGCTCTCCGAGCCGTACACCGCCGGCGGCGTCGAGGTGCGGGTCGCGGCCAGCATCGGCGTGGCCTTCGCCGAGCCCGGCAGCACGCCCGCGGAGCTGATGCGCAACGCCGACCTGGCGATGTACCGCGCCAAGCAGGCGGGCAAGGCGCGCGTCGAGCTGTACGCGCCGCAGATGCAGGCCGAGGTGGTACGCCGGATAGAGATGGCGAACCGGCTGCGCTCCGCGCTGGACGACGGGCAGTTCACGCTCGTCCACCAGCCGGTGGTGGAGCTGTCGAGCGGGCGGCTGGCGGCGCTGTCGGCGCAGCCGCGCTGGCGCTCGGCACAGGGCATCGTGCACACGCCGGCCGAGTTCATGCAGGGCCCGCCGGACACCGGCGGGCGCGGCAGCGGGCAGGACCGGGCCCGTACCGCGGAGCTGGCGCGCTGGCTGCTGGAGGCGACGGTCGAGCAGGCCGCCGCGCGGTACGAAGCGGGCATGGGCATCCCCGTGACCGTACGGATGTCCGCCGCCCGGCTCACCGACCGGAGCATGTCCCCGCAACTGGTGGAGGCGCTGCTGATGCGGCACGGGCTGCCGCCCGGCGCGCTGACCATCGAGGTCGCCGACAGCGACGCCCGGGCCGGCATGGACGAGCTGGAGCGGCGCCTGGTGGCGCTGCGCCGCCTCGGCGTGCGCATCGCGCTCGACGGCTTCGGCAGCGGTCACGCCGCCATCGCCGCGCTGCGCCGGCTGCCGGTGGACGTGCTCAAGCTGGACCGCGGCCTGGTCGACGGCCTGGCCGAATCACCCCGGCTGCGTGCCATCGCGGCCGGGATGATCGGCATCGCCGGCGAGCTGGGCCTGGACTCGACCGCCGAGGGAGTCGACCTGCCCGAGCAGGCCGAGGTACTGCGCGCGCTGGGATGCCGGCACGCGCAGGGCATGGCCTACTGCGAACCACTGGAGGAGGAGCGAGTACGGGACGCACTGGCCCTGGGAGCGTTCGCGCTGCCGGAAGAGGACGCATCGGCCATTGCGCTCACATAGTGAGACCCGGGTTCCACGAACTTGACACCCCCGGCGCGCCGGGGGCAAGGTCTGGTCCATGCGCACCCGAATTCTCGTACTTGGACAGCGCGTCGGCTGAAGCGGATCCCGACTCCCGGACCGCGCCGACGCGCTCCCCTCGCTTGCCATCCGGCACGAGGGGTTTTTTGTTGCTCGAACCCGCTGCTCCAACCCAACCCTCGCACCGATCGAAGACGAGAAGAGAAACCGATGACCGAGCAGGCTCCCCCGCGGAGTGAGCCCCACCCGCAGCCGCCGCGGGCCCGCAGCGGGGGACAGTCCCGCGTTCCGGGGCACACACCGGCAGACAAGACCGTGACGGGCGCGCAGTCCCTCATCCTCGCCCTGGAGGCCGTGGGCGCGGACACGGTGTTCGGCATTCCGGGCGGGACCATCCTCCCCGCGTACGACCCGCTGATGGACTCCACGAAGGTCCGGCACGTCCTCGTCCGCCACGAGCAGGGCGCGGGCCACGCCGCCACCGGGTACGCGCAGGCCACCGGCAAGGTCGGCGTCTGCATGGCCACCTCGGGCCCGGGCGCGACCAACCTCGTCACCCCGATCGCCGACGCGCACATGGACTCCGTGCCGCTGGTCGCGATCACCGGCCAGGTGGTGGTCAAGTCGATCGGCACCGACGCCTTCCAGGAAGCGGACATCTGCGGCATCACCATGCCGATCACGAAGCACAACTTCCTCGTCACCGATCCGGCGGACATCCCGCGGGTGATCTCCGAGGCCTTCCACATCGCCTCCACCGGGCGGCCGGGGCCGGTGCTGGTCGACATCGCCAAGGACACGCTGCAGTCGCCCACCGTCTTCTCCTGGCCGCCGCGGCACGAGCTGCCCGGCTACCGCCCGGTCACCAAGCCGCACGCCAAGCAGATCCGCGAGGCCGCCCGGCTCGTCGGCGCCGCCCGGCGCCCGGTGCTGTACGTCGGCGGCGGGGTGCTCAAGGCCCGCGCCACCGCCGAGCTGAAGGTGCTCGCGGAGCTGACCGGCGCGCCCGTCGTCACCACCCTCATGGGCCTCGGCGCCTTCCCCGACACCCACCCGCAGCACCTGGGCATGCCGGGCATGCACGGCACGGTGGCCGCCGTCACCTCGCTGCAGAAGGCCGACCTGATCGTGGCGCTCGGCGCCCGGTTCGACGACCGGGTGACCGGCAAGCTGGACACCTTCGCGCCGTACGCCAAGATCGTGCACGCCGACATCGACCCCGCGGAGATCGGCAAGAACCGCGAGGCGGACGTGCCGATCGTCGGCGACGCCCGCGAGGTCATCGCCGACCTGATCGTGGCGGTGCAGAGCGAGCAGGAGCAGGGCGACCGGCAGGGCACGGGCACCGGCCGGTACGCGGAGTGGTGGCAGCAGCTCGACCGCTGGCGCGAGACGTACCCCCTCGGCTACGACCTGCCCTCCGACGGCACCCTCTCGCCCCAGCAGGTGATCCAGCGCATCGGCGAGCTGGCCCCGGAGGACACGGTCTACACCGCGGGTGTCGGCCAGCACCAGATGTGGGCCGCCCACTACATCGACTACGACAAGCCCCGCACCTGGCTCAACTCCGGCGGCGCCGGGACCATGGGCTACGCCGTCCCGGCCGCGATGGGCGCCAAGGCCGGCGCGCCGGACGCGACGGTCTGGGCCATCGACGGCGACGGCTGCTTCCAGATGACCAACCAGGAGCTGGTCACCTGCGCGCTGAACGGCATCCCGATCAAGGTCGCGATCATCAACAACGGCGCGCTGGGCATGGTCCGCCAGTGGCAGACCCTCTTCTACAACCGCCGCTACTCCAACACCGTGCTGCACTCCGGGCCGAACGGCAACGGCGGCGCGGCCGAGGGCGCCGGCGGCGCCGAGGAGCAGGCCCGCCAGGCCGCCGGCACCCGCTGCCCGGACTTCGTCAAGCTCGCCGAGGCCATGGGCTGCGTCGGCCTGCGCTGCGAGGACCCCGAGCAGCTCGACGCGGTCATCGAGAAGGCCAACGCCATCAACGACCGCCCCGTCGTCGTGGACTTCATCGTCCACCAGGACGCGATGGTCTGGCCGATGGTCGCGGCCGGCACCTCCAACGACGAGATCATGGCCGCGCGCGACGTCCGCCCGGACTTCGGCGACGGCGAAGACGACTGAGGCCGGGCAGCGAAGAGAGAGACGAAGACATGTCCAAGCACACGCTGTCGGTCCTGGTGGAGAACAAGCCGGGCATCCTGGCCAGGATCTCCGCGATGTTCTTCCGCCGCGGCTTCAACATCGACTCGCTCGCCGTCGGCACCACCGAGCACCCGGACATCTCCCGGATGACGATCGTGGTGAACGTCGAGGACCAGCCCCTGGAGCAGGTCACCAAGCAGCTCAACAAGCTCGTCAACGTGCTGAAGATCGTCGAGCTGGAGCCGGGTGCGGCGGTGCAGCGCGAGCTCGTCCTGGTGAAGGTGCGCGCCGACAACGAGACCCGCTCCCAGGTCGTCGAGATCGTCCAGCTCTTCCGCGCCAAGACCGTGGACGTCTCCCCGGAGGCGGTCACGATCGAGGCCACGGGCAGCGGCGAGAAGCTGGAGGCGATGCTGAAGATGCTGGAGCCGTACGGCATCAAGGAGCTGGTCCAGTCCGGCACGATCGCCATCGGCCGCGGCGCCCGCTCCATCACGGACCGCTCCCTCCGCGCGCTCGACAGGACCGCGTAACCCCTCGGGCGGGGTGCCGCCGCAGCGGCGCCCCGCCCCCGCCGTATCCCTGCTGCACTCCGTGCAGTCGCAGTGAAGGAAGATTTTTCGGGGGGCGCCCCCCGAACCCCCCAGGACCCCCCGCCGCGCCAGACGTACGGTGGGGCCAACCGCAAGACTCAAGGAGATCGCAACCGTGGCCGAGCTGTTCTACGACGACGACGCCGACCTGTCCATCATCCAGGGCCGCAAGGTCGCGGTCCTCGGCTACGGCAGCCAGGGCCACGCCCACGCGCTGTCGCTGCGCGACTCCGGCGTGGACGTCCGCGTCGGCCTGCACCAGGGCTCCAAGTCCCGGGCGAAGGCCGAGGAGCAGGGCCTGCGGGTCGTCACCCCCGCCGAGGCCGCCGCCGAGGCCGACGTGATCATGATGCTGGTGCCGGACCCGGTGCAGGGCAAGGTCTACGAGGAGTCCGTGAAGGACAACCTCAAGGACGGCGACGCGCTGTTCTTCGGCCACGGCCTCAACATCCGCTACGGCTTCGTCAAGCCGCCCGCCAACGTCGACGTCTGCATGGTCGCCCCGAAGGGCCCGGGCCACCTGGTCCGCCGCCAGTTCGAGGAGGGCCGCGGCGTGCCGTGCATCGCGGCCGTCGAGCAGGACGCCAGCGGCGGGGGCTTCGCGCTGGCCCTGTCGTACGCGAAGGCCATCGGCGGCACCCGCGCCGGCGTCATCAAGACCACCTTCACCGAGGAGACCGAGACCGACCTCTTCGGCGAGCAGGCCGTGCTCTGCGGCGGCACCTCGGCGCTGGTCAAGGCCGGCTTCGAGACCCTGGTCGAGGCGGGCTACCAGCCGGAGATCGCGTACTTCGAGTGCCTGCACGAGCTGAAGCTCATCGTGGACCTCATGTACGAGGGCGGCCTGGAGAAGATGCGCTGGTCGGTCTCCGAGACCGCCGAGTGGGGCGACTACGTCTCGGGGCCGCGGATCATCAACGACAACACCAAGGCCGAGATGAAGAAGATCCTCGGCGAGATCCAGGACGGCTCGTTCGCCAAGGACTGGATGGCCGAGTACCACAACGGCCTGCCGCGCTACAACGAGTACAAGAAGCGCGACGCCGACCACCTGATCGAAACGACCGGCAAGGAGCTGCGGAAGCTCATGAGCTGGGTCGACGACAAGGACTGAGCGGACCGGGTCGCTCGTTCGGGCGGTGGCGGGGCGCAGGGGCGCCCGGCCACCGCCCGGCGCCACTACACTCTTGATACATCGCGCGTCAGGCTCACAGCGTCGTGTGTCCTTCAAACGCGGCAGCACGCGTCTGTCCGGCGGACCGGCGCCTGCATCCCTCCACCTGCGGCCGTCGGGACGGCCGTCCCGTACAGGAATCCAGTGAGGACCACGTGAGCACTGCCCCCGCAACCGGCGCCACCCCCGGGAAGCCCGCCGTACTGATCGCCGAGGAGCTCTCGCCGGCCACCGTCGACGCCCTCGGTCCCGACTTCGACATCCGCCACTGCAACGGCGCCGACCGGGCCGAGCTGCTCGCCGCCATCGCCGACGTGGACGCGATCCTGATCCGCAGCGCCACCAAGGTCGACGCGGAGGCCGTGGCCGCCGCGCGCCGGCTGAAGGTCGTCGCCCGCGCGGGCGTCGGTCTCGACAACGTCGACGTGCCCGCCGCCACCAAGGCCGGCGTCATGGTCGTCAACGCGCCGACCTCCAACATCGTCACCGCCGCCGAGCTGGCCTGCGGCCTGATCATCGCCAGCGCGCGCAACATCCCGCAGGCCAACGCCGCGCTGAAGGCCGGCGAGTGGAAGCGCTCCAAGTACACCGGCGTCGAGCTGAACGAGAAGGTGCTCGGCGTCGTCGGCCTCGGCCGCATCGGCGTGCTCGTCGCGCAGCGCATGGCCGCGTTCGGCATGAGCGTCGTGGCGTACGACCCGTACGTGCAGGCCGCGCGCGCCGCTCAGATGGGCGTCAAGCTCGTCTCGCTCGACGAGCTGCTGGAGACCTCCGACTTCATCACCGTCCACCTGCCGAAGACCCCCGAGACCCTGGGTCTGATCGGTGACGAGGCGCTGCAGAAGGTCAAGCCGTCCGTCCGGATCGTCAACGCCGCCCGCGGCGGCATCGTGGACGAGGAGGCGCTGACCGCCGCGCTGAAGGAGGGCCGGGTCGCGGGCGCGGGCCTCGACGTCTACGCCACCGAGCCGTGTACGGACTCGCCGCTCTTCCAGTTCGACAGCGTCGTCGCCACCCCGCACCTCGGCGCCTCCACCGGCGAGGCGCAGGAGAAGGCGGGCATCTCCGTGGCCCGCTCGGTGCGGCTCGCGCTGGCCGGCGAGCTGGTGCCGGACGCGGTCAACGTCCAGGGCGGCGTCATCGCCGAGGACGTGCGGCCCGGGCTGCCGCTGGCCGAGAAGCTGGGCCGGATCTTCACGGCGCTGGCCGGCGAGGTCGCGGTCCGGCTCGACGTGGAGGTGTGCGGCGAGATCACGCAGCACGACGTGAAGGTGCTGGAGCTGTCCGCGCTCAAGGGCGTCTTCGAGGACATCGTCGCCGAGACCGTGAGCTACGTGAACGCCCCGCTGTTCGCGCAGGAGCGCGGCGTCGAGGTGCGGCTGACCACCAGCTCGGAGTCGAACGCCCACCGCAACGTGGTGACGGTGCGCGGCACGCTCGCCAGCGGCGAGGAGGTGTCGGTCTCCGGCACGCTCTCCGGGCCGAAGCACCAGCAGAAGATCGTCGCCGTCGGCGAGCACGACGTGGACCTGACGCTCGCCGACCACATGGCCTTCTTCAGCTACGGGGACCGCCCCGGCGTCGTCGGCACCATGGGCCGGATCCTGGGCGAGGCGGGCATCAACATCGCCGGCATGCAGGTGTCGCGGGCCAAGGCGGGCGGCGAGGCGCTGGTCGCGCTCACCGTGGACGACACGATCCCGCCGGCCGTCGTGCAGGAGATCGCGGGTGAGATCGGCGCGGCCTCGGCGCGCGCGGTGAACCTCACCGAGTAGCGGACCGGGGGAGACCCCCGGGTGCCGGGCCCGGGCGGGCGGCAGCGATGCCGCCGGCCCGGGCCCGTACGCGTGCCAGGGCCCGGTTCTCCGGCCGGACCGGGGTGCCCGCGGCGTGATACGGAGGATCTTCGCGCGATGCCCTCTCACTTCGCCCCAGACGGATGAAATCTCTCCGGTTCAGTCCTACGGTGCGGGTAAGTGGAGAATTTCCCTTCGGTTGAGGAGTGGCCATGCGGACCCCGATGCGCGCGGACGCCCGGCGGAACCGTGAGCTGATCCTGAAGGCGGCCGGCGAGGTCTTCGTGGGCGAGGGCCCCGACGCCCCGCTGGAGGACGTCGCCCGCCGGGCCGGCGTGGGCATCGCCACGCTCTACCGCAACTTCGGCAGCCGCGAGGCGCTGATCCGCGGCGTCGCCGCCGCCACCCTCGCCGAGCTGCGCGGCGCGGCCGAGGAGGCGCTGGCCGGCGGGGACGAGCCGTTCGAGGCGCTGCGCCGGTTCGCCCACACGGCGCTCAACCTGCGGATCGGCGCGGTGCTCCCCGCGCTCTCCGGCCGGATCCGGATCGACGAGGAGCTGGCGGAGCTGCGCGCGCGGACGCTGCGGCCGGTGCAGGAGCTGATCGTACGGGCGCAGCAGGCCGGCCGGCTCCGCGACGACGTGGTCTTCGGCGACGTGCCGTTCATGGTGATGCGGCTGACGCTGCTGCTGCCCGGCGGCGGGTTCGCGGAGGACGAGGCGCTGGCCCACCGCCATCTGGAGCTGTATCTCGACGGGCTGCGCCCCGAGGCCGCCCGCGCCCGCGGGGCGGGGCTGCCGGGCCCGGCGATCACCGCCGCCCGGTTCATCAGGGCGACGGACCGCATCGTCGGCGGGAACGACGGCTAGCGCCGGTCCCGCCGCAAACCCCGCAGCCACCCGAAACCCCGAGCACGCACGAGAAAGATAGTGGCATGGACACTACAAAAACGGAAGCGACCGGATCACGGCGCTGGCTCGCCCTCGCCTTCATCGGGCTGGCGCAGCTCATGATCGTCCTGGACGTCACGATCGTGAACATCGCCCTGCCGTCCGCGCAGGCGGACCTCGGCATCTCCGACGGCGACCGGCAATGGGTGATCACCGCGTACACCCTGGCCTTCGGCGGCCTGCTGCTCCTCGGCGGCCGGATCGCCGACTACACCGGCCGCCGCCGGGCCTTCCTCACCGGGCTCGTCGGCTTCGCCGCCGCCTCCGCGCTCGGCGGCGCGGCACCCGGCTTCGGCGCGCTGCTGGGCGCGCGGGCCGCGCAGGGGGCGTTCGCCGCGCTGCTCGCGCCGGCGGCGCTGTCGCTGCTCACCACGAGCTTCACCGAGCAGCGCGACCGCGCCCGCGCCTTCGGCATCTTCGGCGCGATCGCCGCCGGCGGCGGCGCGATCGGCCTCGTCGCGGGCGGCGCGCTGACCGAGTATCTGGACTGGCGCTGGTGCCTCTACGTGAACGTGCCCATCGCGGTGCTGGCGGCGGCCGGCTGGTGGGTGCTGCCCGCCGACACCCGCCCGCAGGTACGGCAAAGGATCGATGGGCCGGGCGCGGTGCTCGCGGTCACCGGCCTCGTCGCCGTCGTCTACGGGTGCAGCGAGGCGGAGTCGGAGGGCTGGGACTCGGCGCTCGTGCTCGGGCTGCTCTTCCTCGGCGTGGCGCTGCTCACCGGCTTCGTGCTGTACGAGCGGAACGCCGCGGCGCCGCTGCTGCCGCTGCGGGTGGTGCTCAGCCGGGCCCGGGGGAGCGCGTTCCTGGGCATCGCGCTGGCCACCGTGGGGATGTTCGCCATGTTCCTCTTCCTCACGTACTACATGCAGGTCGTCATGGGCTACTCCGCGCTGAAGACCGGAGTGGCGTTCCTGCCGCTGACGGCGGGGGTACTGGCGGGGGCCGGAGGGCTCGCCAGCCGGCTGCTGCCCCGGGTGCCGCCGCGGGCGCTGATCGTCCCCGGGCTGCTGCTCGCGTCGGCCGGCACCGGGTGGCTGGCGACGGTGGACGTGGACACCTCGTACGCGGCCGGGGTGCTGCCCGCGGAGCTGGTCCTGGGCTTCGGGATGGGGATGGTGATGGCCCCGGCGATCAACTACGCGACCCACGGCGTGCGCGCGGAGGAGGCCGGGGTGGCGTCGGCGACGGTCAACACCGCGCAGCAGATCGGCGGCTCGATCGGCACCGCGCTGCTCAACACCATCGCGACAAGCACCACCGCCGACTACCTCGCCGAGCGGCTGCCGGCGGCGGGTGCGCTGGAGGAGCGGCGGGCGGCGGGCGGGCCGGTGCCGGACGTGGTCAAGGCGGGCCTGGTCGAGGGCTTCAGCTCGGCGTACACGGTGGCATCGGCGATCCTCGTCGTGGCCGCGGCGGTGGTGGCGGTGGTGATGAACACCCCGCGCCCCGCCCCCGCCAAGCCCGGCGCCCCGGCCCCCGCCCCCGCGGCACACCTCGGCTGACGCCCACCGGACCCCCGGCCCGCCACACCCCCGAGGCGGGCCGGGCACGTCTCGCCTGCGGCGCGCCGCGTGGGGCCGCGGTCAGAGGCGGGCGGACTTGAGCGACATGTGGAGGAGCAGGCGGTCCTCGCCCGCCGAAAGGTCCAGGCCGGTCAGTTCCTCGACGCGCGACAGCCGGTAGTAGAGCGTCTGGCGGTGGATGCCCAGCGCGGCGGCGGTGCGGGCTGCCTGGCCCGCGTGGTCGAGATAGACCTCGGCGGTACGGGCCAGGGCGGCGTGGGCCGGCTCCAGCAGCCGGCCGACCACCGGGTCGGCGCCGCCGGGCAGGTCGGTGAGCAGCCGGTACGGGCCGATCTCCGGCCACCGCGCCACCGGGCCCAGCCGCGGCGCGGCCCGCGCCGCCCGGGCGGCGGCCAGCGCCTCGCGCCAGGTGCCGGGCAGCCCGGCGAGGTCCGCCCGCCCGTCGCCGACGCCCGCCACGGCGTCCGGTACGCCAGCCGCGCCCTCCCCGGCGGCGGGCTCTCCGGCGCGGGTGCGTGCCGCGCCCCGCGCCCCGCGCCGTACCCCCGCCGGCACCTCACCCGGCGCACCGGCCCGCGTCCCGCCCGGCGGCCCGCCGCCCGCCGCGTGCAGCAGCCGCTCCGCCGCCGCCACCGCAGGGTCCACCGAGCCCGCGGACGGCAGCAGCACCAGCGCCGCCAGTGCCCGCACCGGCCCCGCCCCGCCGCCTGTCCCGCCGCCCACCCGCACCAGCGTCGTCGCCGCCGTCCGCGGCAGCCCCGGGCCGGGTGCCGCCGGGTCCGCCGGGCGCCAGGGCAGCACCGCCACCGCCGCCACCGGCCCCGCTGCGCCGCCCGGCAGCGCGTCGCGCAGCTCCGCGAGCGCCGCGTCCCGCCCCGCCGCGGGGCCTGCCAGCACGTCGTGCAGCAGCGCGCCGGCCGCCGCGCCCGCCCGGGTCTCCGCCGCCAGCAGCGCCCCGATCCGCGCCGCCGTCCGCATGGCCTGCGCGATCCGCGGGTCCTGCGCCCGTCCAGGACCGCCCAGCTCGACGTCGGAAAGGTGCCCGTCGTCGAGCAGCCAGACGTACCCCTGCACCACCCCGTCGTGCCGCGCCGGCAGGCAGATCCGCCCGGTGAGCACCCCGGCGGAGGGGTCCGGCGGGATCCGCAGCGGCCCGGTCGCCCGCGCGATCCCGTACGCCTCGAACCACGCCCGCACCGCCGCCGTGGAGCGCCGGTGCAGGATGGACTTCGTGCGGACCGGGTCCATGAGCGAGGAGACGCCGCCCGACGAGCCGTCGCCCGTGTCGTGGACGCCGAACGCGATCAGCCCGAAGTCCCGGTCCTCCAGGGTGGCGGGGGCGCCGAGCGCCGCCGAGACCTCGTCCACCAACTGCTGGTAGTCGCCGCGCATGACCGCAGCCTCTCATACATCTGTATGAGACGGCGCTCCCGGATGCGTGACAGGTGTCGATGGCCCGGGATCGGAGCGATCCTTAGATTTCACGGAGGTGTTACCTGCGCCCCGACCGTGGAGGTGCCCCGTGCTGGGTCCCGTGCTTCTCGCCGCCGCGCGCAGCGACGGAATCCGTCGCCTCGTCTCGGCCGCGCCGGTCAGCCGCCAGGTGGTCGCGCGCTTCGTGGCCGGCGAGGAGCTGGCCGACGCCGTCGCCGCCGTCCGCGACCTGTCCGCCCGCGGCCTGGAGGTCACCCTCGACCACCTCGGCGAGGACGTCACCGACCCCCGCGAGGCGCTGCGCGCCCGGGACGCGTACCTCGCCCTCACCGAGGCGCTGACGCACGAGGGCCTGGGAGCCCGCGCCGAGATGTCCGTGAAGCTCTCCGCCTTCGGCCAGGCGCTGCCCGGCGGCCACGACCTCGCGCTCGCCCACGTCACTCCGGTGGTCGAAGCCGCCGCCGCGGCCGGCACCACGGTCACCCTCGACATGGAGGACCACACCACCGTCGACTCCACCCTCGCCATCCTGCACACCCTGCGCGAGCGCTTCCCGCAGACCGGCGCGGTGCTGCAGGCGTACCTCTTCCGCACCGAGGAGGACTGCCGCGACCTCGCCGGCGAGGGTTCCCGGGTGCGGCTGGTGAAGGGCGCGTACAAGGAGCCGGCCGTCGTCGCCTTCCAGGACAGGGCGGAGGTGGACCGGGCGTACGTACGCTGCCTGAAGATCCTCATGACCGGCCGCGGCTACCCCATGATCGGCACCCACGACCCCCGGATGATCGCCATCACCCAGGAACTGGCCCGCCGGCACGGCCGCAAGACCGACGAGTACGAGTTCCAGATGCTCTACGGCATCCGCACCCAGGAGCAGCAGCGGCTGGTGGCCGAGGGCCACAGGATGCGCGTCTACACCCCCTACGGCACCGACTGGTACGGCTACTTCATGCGCAGGCTCGCCGAGCGCCCGGCGAACACGGCCTTCTTCCTGCGCGCCCTGGCCGGCCGCCGCTGACGACCCCCGCGAGCCCCCGGAAGACTCCGCACCTCGAAGGAGAACGGCAACCATGGACGCTGTGACCCAGGTCCCCGCCCCGTACAACGAGCCGGTGCACACCTACGCCCCCGGCACGCCGGAGCGTGCGCGGCTGGAGGCCAGGCTCAAGGAGCTGGCCGAGAGCCCCATGGAGCTGCCGATGACCATCGGCGGCGTACACCGCATGGGCGGCGGCGCGCGCGTCGACGTCGTGCAGCCGCACAACCACAAGGCCGTCCTCGGCACGTACGGCACCGCCACCCGCGCCGACGCGCAGGACGCCATCGACGCCGCCCTGGCCGCCGCGCCCGGCTGGCGCGCGCTGTCCTTCGACGACCGCGCCGCGATCCTGCTCAAGGCCGCCGACCTGCTCGCCGGGCCGTGGCGCGAGACGATCGCCGCGTCCACCATGCTGGGCCAGTCGAAGACCGCGCAGCAGGCGGAGATCGACGCGCCCTGCGAGCTGGTCGACTTCTGGCGCTTCAACGTCCACTTCGCCCGCCAGATCATGGACGAGCAGCCGCCGGTCCAGCCGCCCGGGGTGTGGAACCGGCTCGACCACCGCCCGCTGGAGGGCTTCGTCTACGCGATCACGCCCTTCAACTTCACCGCGATCGCCGGCAACCTGCCGACCGCGCCCGCCCTCATGGGCAACGTCGTGGTCTGGAAGCCGTCCCCGACCCAGACGCACGCCGCCGTGCTGCTCATGCGGCTGCTGGAGGAGGCGGGGATGCCGCCCGGCGTCATCAACCTCGTCACCGGCGACGGCAAGGAGGTCTCCGAGGTCGCGCTCCCGCACCCGGACCTGGCCGGCATCCACTTCACCGGCTCCACCCGCACCTTCCAGCACCTGTGGGGCGAGGTCGGCAAGAACCTGCCCGGCTACAAGGCGTACCCGCGGATCGTCGGCGAGACCGGCGGCAAGGACTTCATCGTCGCCCACCCGACGGCGGACCCGGCGAAGCTGAAGACCGCCATCACCCGCGGCGCCTTCGAGTACCAGGGCCAGAAGTGCTCGGCCGCCTCCCGCGCGTACGTCCCGCGCTCGCTGTGGGACGGCGGGCTGAAGGAGTCGCTGGTCACCGAGGTCGAGGGCCTGGCCATGGGCGACGTCACCGACCTGGGGAACTTCATCGGCGCCGTCATCGACGACCGGGCGTTCGCGAAGAACAAGGCCGCCATCGACCGCGCCAGGACCGACCCGGCGTGCGAGATCGTCGCGGGCGGCACGTACGACGACACCGTCGGGTACTTCGTCCGCCCCACGGTCATCGTCTGCTCGGACCCGGAGAACGAGGTCTTCACCGAGGAGTACTTCGGCCCGATCATCGCCGTGCACGTGTACGAGGACGACACCTACGACGCGATGCTGGACCAGATGGAGTCCGTCGCCGCGTACGCCCTGACCGGCGCCGTCCTCGCGCAGGACCGCGCGGTCATCGCCGACGCGACCCGGCGGCTGCGCTTCGCGGCCGGCAACTTCTACGTCAACGACCGGCCCACCGGCTCGATCGTCGGCCAGCAGCCCTTCGGCGGCGCCCGCGCCTCCGGCACCAACGACAAGGCGGGCTCGAAGTTCAACCTCCTGCGCTGGTCCTCGCCGCGCGCCATCAAGGAGACGATGGACGCTCCGACGGACTACCGCTACCCCCACATGGGCTGACGCCCGCAGGACCGCTCCGCGCGGTCCCCGCACACGCCGCCCCCGGTCGCCTCCCCCGTCGGCCGGGGGCGGCCCCGTGCGTGCGGGCCGGTGCTGTGGTCCGATGGATCGCGTATGAAGAGGAACAGCTTCTTCGCCGCCGTCGTCGTGGCCGCCATCGGGTGCACCCTCGCCGCGACGCTGGTGTCCGGTGCGTGGTGGCCGGCCGCGGGCGTGTTCCTGGCGCTCGCCGCGCTCGGCGTGTGGGACGTGCTCCAGCGCCACCACTCCGTGCTGCGGAACTACCCGCTGGTGGGCCATCTGCGCTTCCTGCTGGAACGGCTCCGCCCCGAGATGCAGCAGTACTTCATCGAGCGGAACTTCGACGGCCGCCCCTTCGACCGCAACGTGCGCAGCATCGTCTACGAGCGTGCCAAGGGCACCGACGCCGAGGAGCCCTTCGGCACGGAGCTGGACGTGGAGGCCCCCGGCCACCGGTTCCTCGTGCACTCCATCGCCCCGGTGGCGATGCCCACGACCCCGCCGCGGGTCCGCGTCGGCGGCCCCGACTGCACCAGGCCGTACGACATGGCGCTGCTGAACGTCTCGGCGATGAGCTTCGGCGCCCTGTCCTCCCACGCCATCCTCGCGCTCAACGGCGGCGCCGCGCGCGGCGGCTTCGCGCACGACACCGGCGAGGGCGGCATCTCCGAGTTCCATCTGCGGCCCGGCGGCGACCTGGTGTGGGAGATCGGCACCGGCTACTTCGGCTGCCGTACCCCCGACGGCGACTTCGACGCCCGGCAGTTCGCCGGCAAGGCCGCCGACGACCGGGTCAGGTGCGTGTCGCTGAAGCTGTCCCAGGGGGCCAAGCCCGGCATCGGCGGGCTGCTGCCCGGCGCCAAGGTCGACGCCAGGATCGCCCGCGCCCGCGGCGTGCCCCAGGGCGAGACCGTGGTCTCGCCGCCGTACCACCGGGTCTTCTCCACCCCGCGCGAGCTGGTGCGCTTCGTCGCCCGGATGCGGGAGCTGGCCGGCGGCAAGCCGGCCGGGATCAAGCTGTGCGTGGGCTCGCGGGTGCAGCTCCTCGCGGTCTGCAAGGCGATGCTCGCCGAGGGCACCGCGCCCGACTTCATCCTGGTCGACGGCTCGGAGGGCGGTACGGGGGCGGGGCCGCTGGAGTTCGCCGACAACATCGGCGCCCCGCTCACCCAGGGACTGGCGGCCGTGCACGGCGCCCTCATCGGCACCGGGCTGCGGGACCGTATCCGCATCGGCGCCGCGGGCAAGGTCGCCACTGGCTCCGACATCGTCAAGCGGCTCATCCAGGGCGCGGACTACACCAACTCGGCCCGCGCGATGATGTTCGCCCTCGGCTGCCTGCAGACCCAGCGCTGCCACACCAACACCTGCCCGGTCGGCGTGACCACGCAGGACCCCCGGCGGGTGCACGCGCTGGACGTGGCGGACAAGACGGTGCGCGTCGAGCGCTTCCAGCGCGCCACCGTGCAGAGCGCCCTGGAAATCATGTCGGCGATGGGCGTGGAGGACCCGGCGCAACTGCGCCGGCACCAGCTTCGCGTCCGCATCGAGCCCCGCGCCGTCCGCCGCGACGACCGGCCGCTGCCGCCGCCGGCGCCCGGGCAGCTCCTGGCCGAGCCGCCGCGGGCCTGGGCCGCGGACTGGGCGGCGGCCGACCCGGACCGGTTCACGATCTGAAGGACGCCTCCGCGCGCTCTCCGGCAGCCGCCCGCGCCCTCCCCGCGCTACCGTCGTGACATGCGGATACTCGCCGTGGTCTGGGACATCGACGACACGATCTTCGACCACTCGGGCGCCGAGCGCCGCGCCGCGCTCGAATACCTGACCGCGCGCGGGCTGCTGGGCCGGTACGCCTCGCCCGGGGCCGCCGCGGACCACTGGCACGCGGTCTCCGAGGAGTACGTGGACCGCTACCTCGCCGGGGAGTTCACCTTCCTGGTCCAGCGCCGCGAGCGGGCCCGGGTGCTCGCCGGCCGGAGGCTGACCGACGCCGAGGCCGACGTCTGGATGGCCGGCTACCTGGCCGCGTACCGGCGGCACTGGCGGGTCTTCCCCGACGTCGTACCGGCGCTCGACGGCCTCACCCCGCCGCGCCGGCACGGCCTGCTGTCCAACAGCAGCGCCCCGCACCAGGAGGAGAAGCTCCGCGCCATCGGCGTGCACGACCGCTTCGAGGCGCTGGTGTGCTCCGAGGAGCTCGGCATCGCCAAGCCCGCCGCCGGCGCCTTCCACGCCGCCTGCGCCGCCCTCGGGCTGCCGCCGGAGCGCGTCGCGTACGTCGGGGACCGTCCGGACACCGACGCGGCGGGCGCGGACGCGGCAGGGCTGACGGGGATCTGGCTGGACCGTCCGGGCGCGGCCGCACGGGTGGCCGGGAAGAGGGCCCCGGATGTGCGCCGCATCACCTCGCCCGGCCAGCTCGGGCCGCTCCTCGGCACCCTGGACCCGTAACGATCACCGCAGGTCAGGGGCGGTGCCGTCTCAGATAGTAGGAAGCCCGAGTATATGGCGAGACAAGAACGCTGTGACGTCCTACTTTTGTAGGAGCCGAACGCTCGCCGATCAGCGACGGTGGTCGAGGTCTGGCGCCTCACGCAGGTCACCCCTGCGGCGCCGCTCCCGCCCCAGCGGCGTCCCCACGTCTTCCCAGCGCCCCAGAGGAGCTGCCCCATGGCTGCCACCACCACGGTCCGCCGCGCCCGCCACTCCGCCCGCACCGCGCAGAGCCAGGACTCCGCGATCGCCCGGAAGAACGCCGCCGCCGCGCTCCAGCGGGCGTTCGACCGCCGCGACAACGGCGGCGCGACCGGCCACTGAGCCGCCGCCCCGCCACCGCCGCACCCGGCCCCCGCGCCACCGCCCCCGGGATCCCGGCCCGCGCGCGGCGTTCGCTCAGCGGCCCCGTACCAGCTCGAACCGGTCGATCCGCGTGCCGTCCTCGGCGTACGCGGCGACCCGCAGCGCGGGCGAGGTGCCGGGCCGGGACTCCACCGCCAGGAACGAGTAGCCGGTGTAGCGCACCCGCGACCACTCCACGTCCTCCGGCGCCTTCCGGCCGTCGCGCGTCCAGACGAAGGTGTGCACCACGTCGCGGTCGCGGCGCCGGCCCTCGTAGCTGTCCGGCGCGGTGAAGTCGTAGAGCTTGCGGCCGCCGCCGCCCGCGGTGACGTAGACCGCGCCGTCGCGCGCCGGGTCCGCGGAGCCGCCGGTCGGCAGCGGGCGGGTGAGGGCCCCGGCGCGCAGCGCGTCGGTGCGCTCGTAGACGTGGTTGTGGCCGTTGATCACCAGATCCACCCGGTGCCTGTCGAAGAGCGGCGTGAAGTGCCTGCGCACCCCGCCGTCCGAGGCGTGCGTGCTGGTGGAGTACGCGCAGTGGTGGAAGAAGACCACGACGAAGTCGACGCCGGGCGCGCCGCGCAGCTCCCCGAGCCGCCGGTCGAGCCAGCGCGCCTGGGCGCCGTCGGTGTAGCCGAGGTTGGCCGGGATCTCGTACGACACGTCGTTGGCGTCCAGCGCCACGACGGCGACGTTGCCGTAGACGAAGGAGTACGCACCGGGCGCCTCGCGCGGGTCGAACCCGTTGCCCGGCAGCGTCCAGCGGGCGCGCTGGCCGCCGTAGCCGTCGGGGGAGTACCACGCCTCCATGTCGTGGTTGCCCATCGCCGGCATCCACGGGACCCGCGAGGACACCGGGTCGATCTGCCGCAGGAAGCGGTCCCAGACCCGGGCGTCGTAGCGGTCGCTCTCCAGGCCGCGCCCGGAGTCCTCGGCGTAGCAGATGTCCCCGGCGTGCAGATGGAAGGCCGGCGGGCCGCCGGGCAGGTCGCGGATGCCCCGGGTGACGGCGCGGGCGGCGGATCCCGTGCCCTGGTCGCCGAAGGCGGTGAAGACGAAGCGCCGGGGCCCGGCGGGCGCGGTACGGAACGTCGCGAGGTGCCCGGCGGCGTCGGGGGAGGCGGGGTCGAACCCGTCGTGGCCGAGGCCGTAGACGTACGCCGTGCCGGGCGCGAGGCCGTCGAGCGCGGCGTGCACGTAGTGCTGCTCCACCGCCGGGAGGCCGCTGAGCGCCGGGGTCTTCAGCGGCCGGATCTCCGCCTCGACGCGCTCGCCGAGGCCGCCGTCCTGGGTGCCGAAGCGCACGTACGGCCGGCGCACCGGCAGCGGGAGCTGCCAGCCCACCCGCATCTGGCTGCGCGGGTCGGCGCCGAACGCCAGATGCCGGCCGAACGCCGCCGCACCGGAGGGCGCGGGGCCGGCGGAGCGCGCCGGGGAGTCGTCCATACGGCCGGGGCCGCCGCCGTCGCCGCACCCGGCGAGGAACAGCCCGCCGGCCAGACCGCCGGCGCCGGTGACGACGCGGCGCCGGGAGAGCGCGCGGCGCAGGTACTCGTGCTGTTCGGCCATGCTCATGCTGCGGGCGAGCCGTGGGGGGATGCCGAAGCCGGGGGTCTCCATATGGCCGAGCATTCCCCCTCGTTGCCGGCGCACCGGAGAACCGCGGCCGTCGGCGTGGTGAACGCCCGCGGTCTGTCCACATCCCGGACGGCGGTGTCATCCCGCAAGACGTAGCGCGTAGGCTCCCCCACATGTCTCGCAGCATTCGTCTCGCGTCCATTCCCGGCGACGGCATCGGCCCGGAGGTCGTGGCCCAGGGCCTGAAAGTGCTCTCCGCCGTCCTGCCGCAGGACGTGAAGCTGGAGACCGAGAGCTACGATCTGGGCGCCCGGCGCTGGCACGCCACCGGCGAGACCCTGCCGGACGCGGAGCTGACCGCCCTCAAGGACTTCGACGCGATCCTGCTCGGCGCCATCGGCGACCCCTCGGTGCCGTCCGGCGTGCTGGAGCGCGGGCTGCTGCTGAAGCTGCGCTTCGCCTTCGACCACTACGTGAACCTGCGCCCGTCGAAGCTCTTCCCGGGCACCGAGACCCCGCTCGCCGGCCGCCCCGCCATCGACTTCGTCGTCGTCCGCGAGGGCACCGAGGGGCCGTACACCGGCAACGGCGGCAGCCTGCGCACCGGCACCCCGGCCGAGGTCGCCACCGAGGTGAGCGTCAACACCGCGTACGGCGTGGAGCGCGTGGTCCGGGACGCGTTCGAGCGCGCCCAGGCCCGCCCGCGCAGGAAGCTGACGCTCGTGCACAAGAACAACGTGCTCGTGTACGCCGGCCACCTGTGGAAGGACACCTTCGACCGGGTCGGCGCCGAGTACCCCGACGTCACCACGGACTACCTGCACGTCGACGCCGCGACGATCTTCCTCACCACCCGGCCCGAGCGGTTCGACGTGATCGTCACCGACAACCTCTTCGGCGACATCCTCACCGACCTGGCCGCCGCCATCAGCGGCGGCATCGGTCTCGCCGCCTCCGGGAACATCAACCCGGCCGGCGCCTTCCCGTCGATGTTCGAGCCGGTCCACGGCTCCGCGCCGGACATCGCCGGCACCGGCAAGGCCGACCCGACGGCCACGGTCCTGTCGGTCGCCCTGCTGCTGCGCCACCTCGGCTACGCCGCGCAGGCCGCCCGCGTCGAGAAGGCCGTCGAGGCCGACCTCGCCGCGCGGGGCTCCGCTGCGCGCACCACGGACGAGATCGGCGACGCGCTCGCCGCCCGAGTATCCGGCTGACCGCCGGGACCACACACGCTCGCTGCGGCCGGCCCGGCCGGTCAGGTTTCTCCGTACGGCCGACGACCCTGCCCTCCGGGCGGGGTCGGTGCGACGATGACCCTTCGGGCCGCGTACCACCGCCACGCTTGCCGCTGCCCGCGCCCCCGTCATAATCGAGAGCGGGGCCGCGGCACGGGGTAATGCTCGGACGTCCTAGTACCTTCGGGTGCGAGGACTTCGGTACGGGACGCGGTCCGCCACCCACCGAACGGTGAAGGACACGAATCTCATGACCACGATCGAGCTCAAGCCGTCCGCGCACCCGCTGTCCGACGCGGAGCGCGAGGCGATCCTCACCAACCCCGGCTTCGGCAAGCACTTCACCGACCACATGGTCACGATCAAGTGGACCGAAGGCCGCGGCTGGCACGACGCGCAGCTCCAGCCGTACGCGCCGCTCACCCTCGACCCGGCGACGATGGCGCTGCACTACGGGCAGTCCATCTTCGAGGGGCTGAAGGCATACCGGCAGCCGGACGGCAGCGTCCGCACCTTCCGGCCCGACGCCAACGCGCGCCGCTTCCAGCTCTCCGCGCGCCGGCTGGCGATGCCGGAGCTGCCGGTCGAGACCTTCGTGGCGGCCATCGACGCGCTGGTGCGCCAGGACAAGGCGTGGGTGCCGGGCACCGGCGAGGAGTCGCTCTACCTGCGCCCCTTCATGTTCGCCACCGAGGTCGGCCTCGGCGTGAACTCCCCGGCGCACGAATACCTGTTCATGGTCCTGGCCTCGCCCGCGGGCGCGTACTTCACGGGCGGCATCAAGCCGGTGTCGGTCTGGCTCACCGAGGAGTACGTGCGCGCCGCGCCCGGCGGCACCGGCGAGGCCAAGTGCGCGGGCAACTACGCGGGCGCGATGGCCGCCACCCTCCAGGCCGTCCAGCAGGGCTGCGACCAGGTGGTGTGGCTGGACGCGGTGGAGCGCCGGTGGATCGAGGAGATGGGCGGGATGAACCTCTACTTCGTCCGGGGCGAGGGCCCCGAGGCGGAGGTGGTCACGCCCGAGCTGACCGGCACGCTGCTGCCGGGCATCACGCGCGACTCGCTGCTGACCATCGCCGCCGGCCTCGGCTACCGGACCGGCGAGGTGCGGATCTCCAAGGAGGAGTGGCAGGCCGGCTGCCTGGACGGCACGATCTCGGAGACCTTCGCGTGCGGCACGGCGGCGGTCATCACGCCGGTGGGGCACGCCAAGTCGAGCACGGCGGAGTGGACGGTCGCCGACGGGTCGATGGGGCCGGTCACGGCGCGGCTGCGGAAGGCGCTGGTCGACGTGCAGACGGGGCAGGCGGCGGACCCGCACGGGTGGATGCACGAGCTGGGCTGAGGCAGGGGCCGGGGGCCGCTGCCGGGCTGCGGCGGCGGCCCCCTTCGTGCCGTGGTGCGCTGCCGTGCGTCAGTAGACGCTCACACCGTACGCGCTGAGCGCCTCGGTGACCGGCTGGTGGATGGCGGAGCCGTTGGTGCCGGAGCAGCCCGAGCTGCCGGAGTGGATGCCGTACGCGACGTTGCCCGAGAAGTGGGCGCCGCCGCTGTCGCCGCCGGCGGAGCAGGCGGTGGTGCGGACCATGTTGTAGACGGGGCCGTCGCTGTAGTTGACGGTCACGTTCACCGCGGTCACGGTGCCGCTGGTGACCTGGGTGGTGGAGCCGCTCTTCTGGATGGCCTGGCCGACGACGGCGTTGGCGGCGCTGGAGATGTCCCGGGTGCTGCCGTTGTAGAGGTTCACGGTGCCCGCGGGGGAGGAGCCGTCGGTGTAGCGGACGATGCCGTAGTCGTTGGTCGGGAAGCTGGTGCCCTCGCGGGTGCCGATGGCCGCGCCGCCGCTGGTGGCCGACCAGGAGGCGCCGGCGTTGGTGCAGTGGCCCGCGGTGACGAAGTAGCGGGCGTTGTTCTTGGTCACGTTGAACGCCGCGGAGCAGCGGTAGCCGCCGCCGTAGATCGCGTCGCCGCCGAGCACCTCTTTCTTGAACGCTCCGGGTACCCGCTCCACCCGGGCCGCGCCGTCGAGGCTCTTCGCGACGCGCTTCAGCTTCGCGTACTCGGCGGCGGAGACGGTGGAGTCGGCCTGCACGGCGATCTGGTTGGTGGCCGGATCGACACCCCAGGAGGTGCCGGTGATCTTCGCCCGGTCCTCGAAGGCGCCCATCGCGGAGCGCAGTTCCGCGGCGCTGTGCTCGACCAGCTCGGCGCGGGCGCCGGCGGCGCGGGCCTCGGCGGCGGCGGCCTTGTCGGTGACCGTCACGACCAGGTCGCCGGTGTCGGCGTCCAGGTACGTGCCGGCGCTGTCGCTGCCGAGGGTGCGGGTGACGTCGGCGTCGAGCGCGAGGGTGGCGGCGTCGGCCTGCACCCCCTGCCCGGAACGGTCGGCCGGCGGGGGCGCCGCGGCGGCCGTGGAGCCGAGTGCGGCGGTGCCGAGGAGGAGAAGGGCGGCGAAGGTGCCACCCAGACGCGCGGACTTCTGGGGTCTCATGCGGTGGTTCTCCTTTGTGTGAACCATGTGGGGGTTGTGGGAGGTGCCGTACCGACTGGCCTGGACCAAATTGGCACGCGCATGACATCCACACAAGACCGCGATTGCGCCCTGACCTCCTCGTACGAAACGTGGGCACTCTGCCCGTATCGTGAGACGGGTCTCCAGACCGGGCGGAGTGTGTGCCACACTTCCCGACGTGACCTCGTCTGCCGTCATGATTATTGGCAACAGGCGCGCCGGTCCGCGCTGACCCGTACCGCGATCCGCATGCGGTGCCGGCTCACCGCGTCCCAGACCCGCGCGCAGACCTCTCGCGACCCGCGAGGGGTCTTTTCCATTTCCGGGACCGGAGAGCACACACCATCCCGACAGGAGCACTTCGATGAGCACAGAGCCCGCCGCCCCCGAAACCCCCGACGACGCGTTCCACGTCTTCGACACCACGCTGCGCGACGGCGCGCAGCGCGAGGGCATCAGCCTGACCGTCGCCGACAAGCTGGCCATCGCCCGGCACCTCGACGACTTCGGCGTGGGCTTCATCGAGGGCGGCTGGCCCGGCGCGGTGCCCCGGGACACGGAGTTCTTCCGCCGTGCCCGCGACGAGGTCGACTTCCGGCACGCGCAGCTCGTCGCCTTCGGCGCCACCCGCAAGGCGGGCGTACGGGTCGAGGACGACCCCCAGGTCCTCGCGCTGCTGGAGTCGAAGGCCCCCGTCGTCACCCTGGTCGCCAAGGCGCACGACCGGCACGTGGAGCTGGCGCTGCGCACCACGCTCGCCGAGAACCTGGCGATGGTCCGCGACACGGTCGCGTTCCTGCGCGAGCACGGCCGCCGGGTCTTCGTCGACTGCGAGCACTTCTTCGACGGCCACCGCGCCAACGCCGCGTACGCCAAGCAGGTCGTCGCCGCCGCGCACGAGGCCGGCGCGGACGTCGTCGTGCTCTGCGACACCAACGGCGGCATGCTCCCCGGCCAGGTGCGCGAGACCGTCGCCGAGGTGCTGGCCCGGACCGGAGCAAGACTGGGCATGCACGCCCAGGACGACTCCGGCTGCGCCGTGGCCAACACCCTGGCCGCCGTCGACGGGGGCGCCACCCATGTGCAGTGCACCGCCAACGGCTACGGCGAGCGCGTCGGCAACGCCAACCTCTTCCCGGTGGTGGCCGCGCTGGAGCTGAAGTACGACATGCGTGTGCTGCCCGCCGGCAAGCTGGCGGAGATGACCCGGATCTCGCACGCCGTCGCCGAGGTCGTCAACATCGCGCCCGCCACCCACCAGCCCTACGTGGGCGTCTCGGCCTTCGCCCACAAGGCGGGCCTGCACGCCTCCGCCATCAAGGTCGACCCCGACCTCTACCAGCACATCGACCCCGAGCTGGTCGGCAACCGGCTGCGCATGCTGGTCTCCGACATGGCGGGCCGGGCGTCGATCGAGCTGAAGGGCAAGGATCTCGGCCTCGACCTCGGCGACGACCGCGAGCTGCTGAGCCGGGTCGTGGAGCGGGTCAAGGAGAACGAGCACCGCGGGCTGACGTACGAGGCCGCCGACGCCTCCTTCGAGCTGCTGCTCCGCGAGGAGCTGCAGTTGCGCGAGTCCGGCAAGACGCGGCGCTACTTCCGTACCGAGTCCTGGCGGGCCATCGTCGAGGACCGGCCGGACGGCACCCACGCCAACGAGGCAACGGTGAAGCTCTGGGCGAAGGGCGAGCGGGCCGTCGTCACGGCGGAGGGCAAAGGCCCGGTCCATGCGCTGGACCGGGCCCTGCGGGTGGCACTGGAGCGGATCTACCCCCAGCTCGCCGACTTCGAGCTGATCGACTACAAGGTGCGGATCCTGGAGGGGACCCACGGCACCGCGTCGACGACACGGGTGCTCATCACCACCGGTGACGGCCGCGGCGAGTGGGACACCGTCGGCGTCGCGGACAACGTCATCGCGGCGTCGTGGCAGGCGCTGGACGACGCGTACGCCTACGGTCTGCTGCGAGCCGGAGTCGTGCCGCAGGAGTAGCACCGGGCGCCGGGGCGGCGCCGGAGCCCGCACCTGCGCCCGTGGCCCCGGGGCTCTCCGCGCCGGCGGCATCCGCGGCCGGACCCTCCGCACCGGCGGCCCCGGCGCCGGCGCCGGGCTGCCCCGGCCCGCCTGCCGTACGCGGCCGCAGCACCGCGACCGTCAGCACCGCCGCCGCGGCGACCAGCACCGCCCCGATGCCGAACGCGAGCTGGAAGCCGCCCGTCAGGGCCGCGTCCCGGCCCTCCCCGGCCGCGGCCAGCGACTCCGTGCGCCCCGCCGCCAGCGTGGTGAGCACCGCGACGCCCAGCGCGCCGCCCATCTGCTGCCCGGTGTTGAAGAGCCCCGACACCACCCCGGCGTCGTCCTCGCGCGCCCCGGACATGCCCAGCGCGGTCATCGCGGGCAGCACCAGCCCGCCGCCGCTGAGCAGCAGCATCGTCGGCAGCAGATGGGCCGCGTAGCTCACCTCGGCCGGGTCCCGCGGGAGGCGGACGAGCAGCGCCAGGCCGGCCGCGAGGAGCACCAGCCCGGCCAGCAGCACCGACCGCTCGCCGAACCGCGCCACCAGCCGGGCGGAGACGAGCAGCGAGGTGACGCCGATGGTGAGCGCGGCCGGCAGCATCGCCAGACCGGTCTCCGCGGCCCCGTAGCCCAGCACCTGCTGCATGTAGAGCGCCACGATGATCTGGAAGGCGAACATCCCCGAGATCACGAGCAGCTGGACGGCGTTGGCGCCGGCGACGGTGCGCGAGCGGAACACCCGCAGCGGCAGCAGCGGTGCGGCGGCCCGGGCCTGGCGGAGCACGAAGCCGGCGAGCAGGGCCGCGGCGAGCGCGGCGGAGCCGAGCGTGCGGCCGGAGGCCCAGCCGTGGCTCTCGGTCTCGACGATGGTGTAGACGCCGAGCATCAGCCCGGACGTGACCAGCAGCGCCCCGGCGACGTCGGCGCCCGCGGCCAGGCCGATGCCGCGGTCGCCCGGCAGCACGCGCAGCGCCAGCGCGGCGGTCGCCAGCCCGATGGGCACGTTGATGAAGAAGATCCAGTGCCAGCTCAGCGCGTCGGTGAGCAGACCGCCGAGCACCTGGCCCAGCGAGGCGCCGACCGCGCCGGTGAACGCGAACGCGCCGATGGCCTTCGCCCGCTCCTTCGCGTCGGTGAAGAGCGTGACGATCATGCCGAGCCCGACGGCCGAGGCCAGCGCCCCGCCGACGCCCTGGAGGAAGCGGGCGGCGATCAGTGCCCACGGCTCGGTGGCCACGCCGCACAGCAGCGAGGCGGCGGTGAAGAGCGCGATGCCGGCGACGAACACCCGCTTCCGGCCGAGCAGGTCACCGAGGCGGCCGGCGAGGAGGAGCAGCCCGCCGAAGGCGATCATGTAGGCGTTGACCGTCCAGGTCAGGTCGGCGGGGGAGAACCCCAGGTCCTCCTGGATGGCGGGCAGCGCGACGGTGACGATGCTGCCGTCGAGGACGATCATCAGCGCGCCGGTGCAAAGGATCGCGAGTGCGAACCAGCGGGATCGGTCCTGCGGTGCGTCGGTGGCGTTCATGCGGTCTCTCCTGAGGCGTTGGGCAACAGGAAAGACCGTAGCAGATAGTTTTCTACGGGACTATCTCTTATTTAGTTTTCTTGTACGGACCTTCTTGCCGCCTACCGCCGGGCCTGCCGGGCCCGGCGGACCGGCTGTTCGGACGGGACGGGCTCGGCGAGCGGGCCGGCCATCAGGCCCTCCAGGGCGGCGACGAAGACGTCCCGCTGCGCGGCCGGCAGCGCGTCGAGCACCTCCTGGTGCACGCGGTCGACGACCTCCTGGCCGCGCGCGGCGACCTCCGCGCCGGCCTCGGTGACGTGGATGATGCGCGCCCTGCGGTCCGTGCTCGACGGCCGCCGCTCGGCGTACCCGGCCTTCTCCAGGCCGTCCACGGTCACGACCATGGTGGTCTTGTCCATGCGCGACAGCTCGGCGAGCTGCCCCTGGGTGCGCTCGGCCGCGAGCGCGTGGACGAGCACGCACTGCTCGCGCTGGAGCAGGCCGACCTCCGTCAGCGCGGCGGACAGCCGGGTGTTGAGCACGTGTGCGGTGTGCATGAGGATGCCGGTGACGTCCGGCACGGTGCGGGCGGGCGCGCGGGATGCGGGCATGGTGGTCATGGCTCCAGGCTAACAAGAAGGTCTGCTACGGAACCTTCTCGTGCGTCAACGATCTGTCCAACTGCTTGTCGAAGCCCTACAGCCCTGATCGACGTGTCGTTGGCTGATCTCTGGCCCCGTCACCTGCACATAGTGCCGGGTGCTCATGATTTACCGGCCGACGTTGTAGGGAAATGACATAAGGTTCGATGCCCAAGTACCCGTACCGTCGTTTCATGACCACAGTGGACTACGCCCCCTCCGACGCGGCAGCGACGGCAGGCGCCGTCGAGAACGAGGCCCGGGGGCGGGCGGCCGAACTGCGCCGCATTCGCGAGCAGGCTCATGCGGGGCCGAGTGAGCGGGCGACCGCTGCGCAGAGGGCCAAGGGGAAGCTGACTGCGCGGGAGCGGATCGATCTGTTGCTGGACGA
>NZ_VISV01000025.1:0-117392 GCF_007827615.1 Streptomyces sp. CNZ287
TCTTGTTCACGCGGAGCGTGAATGCCCGCGTGCAACGCTGGCTCCCATTCCGCGGAGCGGTTTGGGTCGTTCAGGGGCTGCTGCGCAGCCCCTGAACGACCCATACCGCTCCGCGGTATGGGAGCCAGCGTTTCACGCTGGCATTCACGCTCCGCGTGAACAAGAAAACCCGCTCCGCGGGTTTTACCCACTCCGCTTCGCTTCGCGGGAAAAGACGGCGGGCTGGAAGGGGCGGGCACGGAAGTGATGCGCCATGTGAAGTCCCGAAAACCAGGCCACACCCCTAGTTGACGGCAGATCAGGAACGACGGGGGTCGGAGCCGCAGAGTCTCGCCGTGCCCCCGTGCGGATGCCTTGACTGGGCCCGGGGAGGCTCCAGGTCCAGCCGGTTGTGATCGTCACCTGCTCGATGGACCGCACGCGAAGAGCGTGCCACTCCCACCCGATCGAGGGAAGCACTACCAGCGCAGTGCATCGTTCAGATGCTTCATGTAGAATCCCGCGATAGCCGCTACCTCCGGAGCCCTGTCAGCGGCTGATCGAATCGCCGGGCGCGAGGCTCCAACATCGCCTCCATAGATCCGAATTCAGCAGCTCCAGCAGCATACGCTCTCGCCTCAGGGGAGGAATTGATGCACACGGGACCGAGCACTCTTCGTCCGCATCAAGTGGAAGCTACGGACGCCGCGGTAAGGGCGTTGGAGCCGAAGCCTGGGAAGTCCTTCCCGCCGGACGGGTTGCGGGCGACGGTGGTGTCCGCGTGCGGTACCGGTAAGACGATCACGGCGGCGCACGCGGCGATGCGCATCGCTCCGTACGGCCGCGTCCTGGTCCTCGTGCCCACCCTGGATCTGCTGTCGCAGACCGTGGCGGCCTGGCAGGCCGAGGGGCGGGACGGGATGTCGGTGGCGGTGTGCTCGCTCACCGACGACCCGGTGCTGTGGAACGCCGGCGTGCGGGTGACGACCAATCCGATCCAGCTCGCCCTGTGGCTGGCCGGCAAGTCCCATGTGACCGTGTTCGGCACGTACTCCAGCCTGCCGGTGCTCATCGAGGCCCACGAGGGTGCGTACGGCCAGCAGCTCGATCGCTGGGACCTGGTCGTCGTCGACGAAGCCCACCGCACCTCCGGCTCTATGGGCAAGGCGTGGGCCGACGTGCATGACCAGGCGCTGCTTCCGGCTGACCGGCGGCTGTACCTGACGGCTACGCCGCGGATTTGGGAGGCGCGGCCGGCGGTTGAGGTGCGGGAGGGTGTGCGGGAGGCGTTGCCGGAGGAGATGGCGGCGTCCATGGACGATCCGGCGGTGTTCGGGCCGACGGTGTACGAGTTGCCGCTCGCCGAGGCTGTGCGCCTCGAGCTGCTGGCGCAGTTTCAGATCGTGGTCGCCGAGCTGCGCGATCCGGAGCTGGCCGACGGGCAGTTGCGCGGGGAGGAGAAGCGCAGCGAGCAGGTGCGGGGCAAGCGGATGGCCGCGCTGCAGACCGCGGTCCTCGAAGCCGCTGCCGAGCACGACCTGAAGACGATGATCACTTTTCATCATCGGACGATGGAGGCCGAAGCATGGGCGGCCGGCCTGCCGGGCGTGGCCGCGAAGCTGCACGCCATGGATCCCGAGCGGTACCCGGCGCGGCGGCTGGTGTGGGCGGACTGGCTGCACGGCGAGCACGAAGCCGAGCACCGCCGCGAGGTCCTGCGCCAGTTCGGCGACCGCATCGACCGCCACGGCCGGCCGGTCCGGCAGGCTGTGCTGTCCAACTGCCGTGTCCTCGGCGAGGGCGTCGACGTCCCAGCGGTGGACTCGGTCGCCATCATCGACCCGAAGGGGTCGGTGGTGGATATCGTCCAGGCGATCGGCCGGGCGCTGCGGCAGAAACCGCGTCAGGGGAAAATGGCGACCATCATCGTGCCGGTATTCCTGGAGAACGGGGAAAGCCCGGAGGAAATGTACGCCTCCGGCTCGTACAAGCCTCTCGTGAATGTGATGCAGGCGCTCAGGGCGCACGATTCCAAGATGGTCGAAATGCTCGCGGTTCCGCAGGACCACACGTCGCCGGTGGAGCCGTCCGAGTCGATCGGCACGGCGCCGGCTGAAGACGAGGAAGAGCACCGGCTGCTGCTCCGCTTCTCCTCGAAGCGGAGCCCGGAGGCGATCCGGCGGTTCGTGGACATGCAGGTGATCAACCCGGTGCGTGAGACCTGGGCGCGGGGGTTCGCCGCGGCGGTGCGGTTCCAGCGCGAGCACGGGCACGTTCGGGTGCCGCTGACGTACCGGGAGCCCGGGAGCGACTACCCGACTGGGCGGTGGATCTCGGACCAGCGCACGGAGTACGCGGCCGGGCGGATGGACGATGGCGAGGGGCGGGACCGCCGCCGGCGCCTCGATGAGATCGGCATGGTGTGGTCGGCGCCGGATCTGGCGTGGGAGGAGAACCTCGCCGCCGCCCGGGCGTACTACGCCGAGCACGGCACGCTGTGCGCTCCCCAGGGCGCCGCGGCGGCAGGGAAGCCGGTCGGGCAGTGGCTCACCAACCTCCGCCGCCCCGGCGGGCTGGGCAAGGACCCCATCAAGGCCGCCCAGCGGCGCGCGGACCTGGCGGAGATCGACCCGGAATGGAACCCGCGCGAGCTCGGCTGGACCGTGGACTGGCAGCGCCACTACGTCAAGGTCCGCACCTGCTTGGACGGTGGGGCTTCTCTCGAAGAGCTGGTGGTCGGCGTACGGGTCGGGGGTGAGGACGTCGGGCGGTGGCTCAAGCGGCAACAGGAGGGCTGGGACGGCCTCAACACCGAACAGCAGCACCGGCTCGCGGAGTTGGGCGTCGCGGCCGCCCTACGGCCCGCAGACGGGCACACAGCGCCCCCGAAGGGCGGAGCGAGGGCCGCAGCCTTCGAACGCGGCCTGGCCGCCGCACGGCAGTACCTGGAACGCGAAGGCACCCTCGACGCAGTGAGCCGGAAGCACACCGAACAGGTGGTCGACCCGGTAACCGGAGAAGAAGCGAGCGTTCGGCTGGGGGTCTGGCTGTCGAACGTCAAGAGCCGCCGCGGGACGCTGACGCCGGAACGCGCCGAAGCCCTGAACGAACTCGGACTCAGGTGGACATGAGGACGCCGGAGCGGGTGGTGGATCCTCGGGTGACGGTTTGGCTGCGCCGGGTCTAACTGGCTGTTCTCTATCCGCTCGGGTGGTCGGTGGGGTTCGAACAGGGGCCTGGTCTGGGTGAGTCTGCCGGTGCGGGTGCATGGAAGAAGGGCCTCTTGGTAGCTCGCGGATGTCGAGTCCAGCGAGGAGCAAGAGGCCCTGTTGTCGAAGTGTCGCGTGGTCACGGTTGCCGGGTCCAGTTGGTCCACTCCTGGGTGTGACTGTCTCGCCCACAGGTTCGGGAACGCTGCCGACCGTCCGGGGCGCCGGCCCCGGTACGGCTCGGACATGAGCGATGCCGAGTGGGCCCTGGTGCGGGACCTGCTGCCGGTGCCGGGATGGCTGGCCGGCCGGGGTGGGCGGCCGGAGGGCTACTGCCACCGGCAGATGATCGACGCGGTGCGCTACCTGGTCGACAACGGCATCAAGTGGCGGGCGATGCCCTCGGACTTCCCGCCCTGGCCACGGGTGTATGCCTTCTTCGCCCGCTGGCGGGATACGGGACTCGTGGCCGAGCTGCATGACCGCCTGCGCGGTGCCGTCCGAGATGCCGAAGGCCGCCAGGAGGAGCCGAGTGCGGCGGTCATCGATTCGCAGTCGGTGAAGGCGGACGCCACCGTCGCCCTCACCTCACGGGGTTTCGACGCCGGCAAGAAGATCAACGGACGCAAGCACCACATGCTCACCGACACCCTTGGGCTTCTCCTAGCCGTGCTGGTCACACCGGCGTCGACCACCGACCGGGACGCCGCCCGCATCCTGCTGCCGACGGCCAAGGGCCGCTTCGGGCGGCTGGCACGCGTCTGGGCCGATGGTGGCTATACCGGCCACCTCGTCGACTGGAGTGCGGCACAGTTCGGAGTCGTTCTCGACATCGTCCGTCGCAGCGACGACATCCGCGGCTTTGAGGTGCTGCCCCGCCGCTGGGTCGTGGAACGATCATTTGCCTGGTGCCTGCGCAGCCGGCGCCTGGTCCGTGACTACGAGCGGCGCACCGACACCAGTGAAGCCGTCGTCCTGTGGTCGATGACCATGCTCATGAGCCGCCGCCTGGCCGCCCGGGACCAGCGGCGTCCTGTTCCGGCAGCGGGGGCAGCAGCGTGAACCTGCCCGGATTCGGCTCCACCAGCCAGCCTCGTTCCACCAGCCGCTTCAGCCGAGCCCTCGCTCCTTCGACACGGGAGGCGGATGCACTGTCCCAGCCCAGCACCACCGCCGCCTGCCGGGCACCGAGCCCGTCGTCTCCCGCACCATCCGCGGCGGCCAACAACGCCTGATAGTCCGGCGACAGCTCTTTCACCTCGGTCGCGTGTCGCCGGTGAGGCACCGCCCGGCGCGGTCCGACCGGCTTTCCTCCGCGACACCCCACCGGCCACGTCGGCGGGTGCGTCCTGATCGGCCAGCGCCTCCAGATACTGCTCCAGGCCGATCGCCCGATGCCGGTGCACCTCCTCGGCGTCCGCCAGAGCCGCCCGCACCCGATCCAACTCGGCTTCGAGTTGCTTCACCTGCGCGGCTGCGGCCTTCTGCCGCGTTTCCAAAACCGCCCGCATCGACGGCATCCGCCACCTCCACGACCTCTCGCCCGGCAACAAGCCCAGGCTCCCGCGGCAGCGGCTACTTCATACCTGACCAGCGAAAACGTCACACGAGATTCGGAAAGAGAACGACCTCTATGGATTTGACGAACGGTCAACAACGCATCAAGGAACGCATCATTCCCCGGCATGGATTCATGGCCGCCGATGTATGTCGCAGCGCAGGACGCCGTAGGGCGTGCGGACCGAGGCGCGGACCCAGTCGACGCCCTCCGGTAGCTGCGGCCGGGCGCGCGCCGTGCGGCCCCAGCCGGGCTCGGTGGGGCGCAGCCCGGCCAGGGTGTGGAAGAGCCAGTCGTCGAGGGTGCCCAGGAAGTAGTGGCCCCGGGAGCGGGATTCCTCGCTCCAGTGCTCCCACAGTGTGGTCGCGCCGCGCTCGACCCAGTAGCCCCAGCTGGGATGGGTGACCCGGGTGGCGACGGTGTGCGCCAGCTGGAGGTGCCCGTAGGCGGTGAGGGTCGGCAGCAGGAACTTGGTGGCGAGCGCGCCGGTGGCCAGGTGGCCTCCGCGGGCGCGGATGTCGGCGGCCAGGGCGTCGGCGGCCCGGCGCGCGGTCGCGGGCGGCAGCAGCCGCAGGGCCAGCGCCAGCACGTGGTGGGCCTGGCGGAAGCCGGCGTCTCCCCGGCCCGCAACTACCGGCGCCCCGTCCCCGCCGCCCGGGGGCCGTACGAACGTGCGCCGGAACGCGGTGCGGACCCGGGCCGCCGTACGCCGCCAGCGTGAGGACTCAGCCGGCCAGCCGAGGGCGTCGGCGGTGTCGGCCAGGGCGAGCGCCATGGCGTGCAGGAATGCCGTGGCCGCGACCTGGCGGTCCTCCGGCGGGTTGCCGCCCCCGGGGTCGGTGTCCGGGCTCACCCAGTCGCCGAGCGTGGTGTCGGCCAACCCGCCGGGGCTGCGGGCCAGTTCGAACTCCAGGTAGGAGACCATGTCGGGCCACAGCTCCGCGAGGATGCGGCGGTCGCCGGTGTAGCGGTGCAGCCACCACGGGCCGAGTACCAGCGCGGCGTGCCAGGTGGGGGCGGGCGACCAGTCCATGCGCCAGCCGCCGAAGGGGGCGATGACGGCCGGGGCGCCGCAGCCGTGCCGGGAGTCGGCGACGTCCGTGAGCCACTTGGCCACCAGTTCGTGAGCGTCAAAGTTGAGCAGGAACAGCTCGGTGCCCAGCATCCCGTCACCGGTCCAGCCGTTCTTCTCGTAGGCGGGGGTGTCGGTGGGCAGGTGGTGCAGGTTGTTGGCCACCGTGCGGCAGGTCAGCTCGTGCAGTCGGGTGAGCAGCGGGTCCGAGCAGGCGAAGCTGCCGGTGCGGCGGACCAGGGTGCGGGCCGCCTCCGCGGTCAGCGCGGGCGGCCCGGTCAGCCCGGGGGCCCGTACCTCCACGTACTGGAAGCCCTGGTAGGTGAAGCTCGGCCGCCAGTCGAGCGCCCGGTCGTCGAGGGTGACTCGGTGCGTCTGGAACCGCCCGTCGTAGTAGCCGCGGTCGTCCTCGGCGCGGACGGTGCCGTCCGGGTGGAGCAGTTCCCCGTGCCGCAGCTCGACCGTCGTCGGGCCGCGGCCGGGGGCGGCGGGGGCCTTCATCCGTACCCAGCCGGCCAGCACCCGCGGGAAGGCGAACACCCAGTGCCCCGGCGCCCGTTCGGTGATGGATGCCGGGGCGAGGGTCTCGGTGACCCCGATCGGGGGCTGCCGCTGGTGGCAGAGGCGGCCGCGGGGGCCCGGCACCACGCGGGCCGGGCGCCAGGCCGCATCCTCGACGTGGTCGTCGGTGGCGTAGCCGGGCCGCTCGTGGCGGATGTCGTAGTCCTCCCCGGCGTAGAGGTCGTCGGCCCGGGTGGGGCCGTCGACGGTGCGCCAGGAGCCGTCCGAGACCACCGCGCAGGTGGCGCCCGCCGCGTCCCGGGCCAGGAGCAGCAGGCGCATCCGGGGCGGTCCGTGCCACGGCGCTGTGTGCCAGTCCCAGGTGTTGCGCCGGGCCATGCTGTGGAAGCCACGGCCCAGTTCGGCGCCGAGCGCGTGCCGGCCCGCCCGCAGCGCCGCCGTCACGTCGCTGACGACGTACTGGACACGGACGTCGTAGTCGGTGAACCCCGGGCTGAGCAGGTAGGGCTGGACGGGCGTGCCGTCCAGCTCGACCCGGGCCCAGCCGCCCGCTGCCACCACCAGGTACGCCTCGACGGGCTCGAAGGGCAGGGTGAAGGGGCGGCGCAGCAGCGGGGCCGCCGTTGCGCCCTCGGGGCCGGCCAGCCAGGAAGCGCCGTGCCAGTCGCCGTCCACCACCCCGGTGACGAAGGTGGAGTCGGCGGTCAGCCGCCGCCCGCCCACCCATACCTGGACCGTCCAGCGGTGGCGGCGCAGGGGGGCAAGGGGCGGCCCGCCGTAGACGATCTCGGTGGTTCGGGTGGTCTCCACCCGGCCGCTGTCCCAGCGCACGCCGTCGCGGTCGCGCACCAGCAGCCGGTGGGCGAGGGGCGCGACCGGCCGCCCGGTGGTGTCGGTGACGAGCCACGCGAACCGGGGCACGACATCGATGCCGACGGGCTCGGCGGTGTGCTCGACGGTCAGCCCGCCCACCTTCACGCTCATTGCAGGCGGTAGTGAAAGACGGCGGTGGGCGGGTGCGCGACGCGCAGAACGTGGGCCTGGGCGCGGGCGTCGGCGAAGTAGGTCCGGTCCAGCGCCGTCACGCTCGCCTGCAGCGGCTTCTCCCAGCGGATGTCCAGGGTGACCCGGCCTCGCCGGAGGCGCAGGCCGCTGGCGTTGACCGTGCTGCCGATGCGCACCGGGCCGCTACCGATCCAGACCAACTGGTCGTTCGCGCGCAGTACCAACGGTACTTGCTCGGTCGCCTCGCCGACGATGGTGAGGCGCCGGGTGATGGAGTGGTCGCTCAGCAGGGCGGCGCCGGTGACATTGCCCTGCGGGCTGCGCCAGGTCAGGCCGAGGTCGCGGACGCCGGCGACCTCCTTCCCGGTCAGCTCCGCGCCGTCGGCCGGGTCGCCGTCGAAGTAGCGTACGGCGAGGTCCGAGGCGGCGTCGGTGGCGCCGTTCGGCAGCACGGTCGCCCAGCAGTCGGTGTTGCTGTTGTGGCCGCTGTGCACGAACGTGCCGGCGTCGGGGTGCCAGATGAGGGAGGGCCCGGAGCGGACGAGACTCGTCGCCTGCGGGCCATAGTGGGCCATCGTGTAGTAGCCGGGGCGGCGTACGAAGAGGTAGTCCTCGCCGCCCGGGTCGCGGCGCAGCTCGGTGAAGCGGCGGGAAGCGAGGTAGGGCAGGGTGGCGATGGCGGCGGCCTTGGCGGCGGCGGAGGGGTAGCGCTCGCCGTAGGGGATGTTGACGAGGATGCGCGGGTTGGTGGCCCCACGCTCCTGCTGCGGGACGGGGGCGGGGTCGGCGGCCCAGGCGGCGCGCTGGGCGGTGCGGTCCCCGGCGGTGGGGTAGAACGCGGCCATCGCCGGGACGAGCGGGGTGAACCAGGAGCCCAGATCCCGCTGCTGGGGCTCGGCGGTGACGTCGTCGAGGTAGTACATGGGGGTGCGCGCGGAGCCGGCGGTGTTGGCGATGAAGCCCGCGCCGTCCGGCTCGCGGACCAGGTTGTAGCCGAGCCAGTCGGCCAGCCGCTCGACCATGGCGACCAGTTCGGGCTTGTCGTGGTGGTCGAGGATCTCCACGATTTCGGAGAGGGTGACGTTGAGGTTGTAGGCGATGTCCATGCCGCGTGGCTCGTAGAAGTACCCGGCGGGGCTCTGGCCGCGGGCGACGATGTCCGCGATCCGGTCGTGCAGTTGCGCGCGAAGGGCCGGGGCGGGATCCAGGTGCAGCGCGAGGGAGGCCCCGGCGAGACCGGCCATGGGCTGGTTGACGAACTCAATGGGCCCGTGCTGCCAGACCCCGGTGTTGCCCGGGTCGAGGAACCAGGTGACCGCCCGGCGCAGCGCGGCCGCGATCGCCTGCTGCGTCTCGGGCAGGTGCCCGGTGCGCCGCAGGTCCTGGAGGGTTTTGGAGAGGTAGCCGAGGGCGAAGGCGGTCGCCGCGCGGGAGTGCTCGTCCGGAGCGTACTCGGGCCAAGAGCCGTTCTCGTGCTGGAGCGAGAGGTAGTGGCCCAGTGCCGCGTCCAGCCGGGCCAGCAGCGCGGGATCGCCGTGGTACGGGTTCCAGGGGCGTTCGGTGGTGGCGAACCAGGCGAGGGTGCGTACATGTTCCTGGATGCGGGCGTTGAAGGGCTCGGTGGGGGTGCGCCACCACCCCCCGGCCATCCAGCCGTGCTGCTCGGAGCCGTCGGTGACGATCTCGTTGACCATCGGTGCCAGGGTGACGAGGTAGGGCGCGAGCCGCTGTTCTGGGTGGCTGAAGAGGCTGCGGTCCGGCGCCCCGGCGGGCAGCGGCGCGATCGTGGGCAGGCCGGCCTCGGCCGCCGTGGGCTGGTCGGCGGGCGGCTGCGCGGCGAAGGTCGCCGGTATCGCCCCGCCGGTGGCGGTGAGCAGCGCTGCGGCGCCCGCGCCGACCAGCAGGGTGCGGCGGGAGAGTCCGGGCATGAAGCGGCCCGTCCCGGCCGCGGGACGGGAGAGGCGGCCGGCGGGGAGGCAGGACGGTGTGGTGGGTTCGGCCATGGTGGTGTCCTTTCAGCCCTTCAGCCCGGAGGCGAAGCCCTTGATGATCGTTTTCTGGAGGAGGAAGTAGACGAGCAGGATCGGCAGGATCGCGAGGACCATGCCGGCGAAGATCACGCCCCAGTTGGTGCTGAACTCGCCGCGGAAGGCGAAGATGGCCACGGGGAGTGTCTGCTGGGCGCTGCCGCCGACGTAGAGCAGCGGTGTGAGGAACTCGTTCCACACGTTGATCGCGGAGATGATCACCACGGTGCCGGTGACCGGGCGCAGCAGCGGGAAGACGACAGCGAGGAAGGTGCGCAGGGTGCCGGCGCCGTCCACCCGGGCGGCTTCCTCGTACTCCCGGGGCAGCGCCCGGGTGAAGCCAGCGTAGAGAAAGACCGTTATCGGCAGCTGACTGCCGATGTTGAAGATGATCAGTGAAGTGTAGGTCTGGAGCAGGTTGGCGTCGCGCATCAGCTGGTAGAGCGGCACCATGCCCAGCTGGAGCGGGATCATGATGCCCAGCAGGAAGAGCAGGTACGTGGCGTAGCTGACGCGGCTGGCACGGCGGGCGAGAGTGTAGGCGGCCGGCGACCCCAGCGCGACGAGCAGGGCGACGCTGATGACGGCGACGACGGTGGAGTTGAACAGCGCCTGGCCGAGCGCGGCCTCGCGCCAGGCGGTGGTGTAGTTGTCCAGGTGCAGCCCGGAGGGCGGGCCCAGCGGGTCGGCGGCGACCTGGTCCGGGGTTTTCAGGGAGATGCTGAGGAAGACGTAGAAGGGGAATGCGAACAGCACCCCCGCGCCGATCATCGTCAGCTCGCCCAGCGCGGCGCGCGCCCGGCGGGTGCCGCGCATGCCGGTGCGGCGGTGCGTGGCGCTCATGTGTCCACCTCGAAGCGTCTCAGCGTGCGCAGCTGCACCATGGCGAAGGCGAAGACCAGCATGGTGAGCACCAGGGCGATGGCCGCGCTGTAGCCGAACTCGCCGGAGACAAATGCCTCCTTGTACATGACCACCGCCAGCGTCTCGGTGGCGTAGCCGGGGCCGCCGCCGGTCATGGCGAAGACCTGGTCGAAGAGTTTCAGGCTGCCGATGAGGGTCAGGGATAGCGCGATCGTGGTCGCCGGCAGCAGCAGCGGCAGGGTGACCGAGCGGAACCGCTGCCAGACCCCGGCGCCGTCGATGGCGGCGGCCTCGTACAGTTCGGCCGGGACGCCCTGAAGGCCGGCCAGGTAGATGACCATGGTCAGTCCGGCGTTCTGCCAGATGATGATGGCGATCACCGAGCCGAGCGCGATGGAACCGTCGCCCAGCCAGTTCTGCTTCAGGGCGCCCAGGCCCACCTCGTCCAGGGCGGTGTTGAGCGGACCGGTGGGAGTGAGGACGTACTGCCACAGGAAGCCGATGATCAACGGCGGCAGCAGCGCGGAGGCGAAGAAGAGGGTGCGCAGTATGTTGCGGCTGCGCAGCCGGGTGTTGAGCGCCAGGGCCAGGCCGAGCCCGGCCGCCGTCTGGACGACCGTGCAGGCCGCGGCGATCAGCAGGGTGTTGACCAGGGCGGAGCGCGCGGACTCCGCCGTCAGCAGCTGGCGGAAGTTGTCCAGGCCGACGAAGTTCGCGCCGCCGGCCCGGCCCGTCCAGTCGGTGAACGCGTACAGCCCGCCGGCAACCGTCGGGTAGAGGACCACGACGCCGTAGACCAGGAGCGCCGGGAGAACGAAGAGATAGGGTGCTCCGGCACGGCCGGGGCTGCGCGGGCCCCGCCCCCTGTCCGGCCGCCGGCGGCCTCGTCCGACCGCGGCCGGACGAGGCGGTGCGGAGGCGGTCACGGGGCGCCCTTCGCGTACTGCTTGTCCATCTTGCGCAGCAGCTCCGGGACGTCGATCTTCCCGTCCAGCAGCTGCTGCCCGGACTGGAGCAGCGTCTGCTGGGTGTCTCCGTTGGACCACAGGTAGTTGGCGTAGGGTGCGGTACGGCCCTCTTCCACCAGCGGGAGCACCTCGGCCAGCGGGGAGTCCTTCGCATCCGGGGTCTTGCCGAGGCCGGGCAGGACGCCCAGGGTCTTCGCGTAGCGGTCCACGTTCTTCGGTCGGGAGAGGAAGTCGAGGAACTTCTTGGCCTGCGCCACCCGTGGTGAGGCGGCGTTGACAGCGAGGAAGTCGGGGGCGGTGGGGAGCATCGTCGCCCCGGGGTCCTCATCGGCGGGCAGCGCGAAGAGGCCGAACGTCTCAGCCCCGTCGGGTGCGTAGTCGTAGAGCTGGGGGAGCCCGGCCGAGACCAGCAGCGTGATCCCCGCCTTGCCGCGGGCCAGCTCCTGCTGGGCCTGGTCGGGTGGGGTGCCCAGCGCGTGAGGGGTGAAGTACTCCGACAGCTTGGTGAGCTTGTCGAAGACCTCCGTCCACGCGGGCTCCTTGGCGAAGCTCGTCTTCCCCGCGCGCATCCGCTCGTCGAGGTCGGGCTGCTCGGCGTGGACGAGGGTCCCGGCCAGGGCGTAGACGTAGAATTGGAGGTAGATGCCCTCGACCAGCCCGGCGGCGATCGGAGTCTTGCCCGCCTTCTTCAACGCCTCGCAGGCGTCGAGGAGTTCGCTCCAGGTGGTGGGCACCTCCAGGTCCAGCTCGGCGAAGACCTCCTTGTTGTAGGCCGCCACGATGGCGTTGCGGCCCACCGGGTAGGCGACGGTGCGATCCCCGGCCTGCGCCAGCACGGCGGTGCTGTCGTCGAGCCGGTCCGCCCACGCGGAGTCCGAGAGGTCGGCCAGCTCGTCGGTCTGGCCGAGCACGCCCGCCGAGACCGGGCTGGAGTACCCCGGGGAGACGCGTATGACGTCGGCCGCGGTACCCGAGGTGAGTTGGACGCGCAGCTGCTGGTTCAGCTCCTCCGCCGCGGCGTGGGAGGCGTCGAAGGTGACACCCTCCTGCTTCTCGTATGCGGCGTACAACTCCTTCAGTCCGGTGTTCTGCTCCGGACTGGTGTAGGCGGACAGGGTGGTGGATTTGCCGGCTTCGTCGCCGGACCGGACGAATCCGCAGCTGGGCAGGGCAAGGACGGCGGCCACTGCGGCTGCGAGTGCGACCCGGACGCGGGGGCGCCGTCTGGCTCGGACGCTGGTGCTCATTTTTCCGTTTTCTCCTTCACCGGCGGGGCGGGGCTGGGCGGGATGGTGGGGTGGGACCGACCGGTCCGGTGGGCGGCCGCGGGGCGACCGTGACGTCCCCGGGGACGATCGCGCCGGTGGCTCGCAGGGTGCGGTGGATCGCGGCGACGGGGACGTCCTGGACGGGGGTGTCCGTCGCCGCGGAGAGGGCGGCGACCGTACCGGCCGCCTGGCCCGTGGCCATGCACGAAGCCTGAACCCGGTAGGCCGAGTTGGCCTCCTGGTCCCCGGCCACGGACCGCCCGGCGACCAGCAGCGCCCCCGGGCCGTCCCGGGGCACCATGGCGTCCCGGGGAATGGTCGGCAGCACTCCGTAGTCCAGGGGGCGGATGTCGACGCCGTCGCCGTCGGAGCGGTGCACGTCGATGGGGTAGAAGCTGTAGGAGACGGCGTCGTCCCACAGACGTCCGCCGCGGTAGTCGTCGACGGTGACCCGGGCGAGGCCGTCGATGGTGAACGTCTCCCGGATGCCGGTCTCCACCGCCCAGGAGTCGATGGTCAGCCCCTCCAGGCCCGGTTGTGCGCGCAGGAACCGGAAGATCCTCAACAGGGCCCGGCGACCGGCGAGTTCGGCCTGGGTACGGGTGTCGCTCGTACCGCCGTCCACGCCGGTGACGTGGATGGCGTTCTCCCCGCGGTGGCGCAGCAGCTTGCCCAGGGGATGGACGGCCGACTGGAAGTCCTCGGCGCGCAGGACGCCTTCGGCCAGCGCCGCGTCGTAGGCCCGGTCGAGGGCGGCGAGATCGAGATCGTCCACAGCGAGGTGGTCGTAGCCGCCGAATCGCACCATCAGGGTGCCCGGCTGCTGCCGCGGATTGCGCCGCCGGGCGAGTCCGGCCAGCGCCACCACGTCGGCGTCGCCGGTGCAGTCCACGAGGCGGCCGGCCCACACCTCGCGCAAGCCCTCCTTGCCGCAGAGCACCACGCGCCACCGGGAGTCGGTCCACTCGGCCTCGGCAACCATCGTGTGCAGCAGCGGCTCGGCCCCGGAGACGAGGACGGTGCGGTCGGCGAGCGCGGCGTAGACGGCGGGGTTGACGGGCACCTGGAGTCGGTAGTGGGGCAGGTCCCAGCGGGAGAAGTCCGGCAGCGCGGTGCCGCCGACCGCGGCGGCCTCGCGCACCAGCCGCCAGCCGATCCCGGCGATGATCTGGTGCCCCCAGGCGTGGAAGAGGCCCGGCAGCGCGACGCCGGCGACCGTGGTCGTCCCGCCCAGCGCGCCGTTCTTCTCCACCAGGCCGGTGCGTGCGCCCAGTCCGGCCGCCTGAGCCGCAGCGCAGATACCGGCGGGGCCGCCGCCGACGACGAGCACGTCGAGGTCCTCACGCACGGTGACCCCGCTCGTCGTCCGGGGCGCCCAGCAGGACCGACAGCTCGGCGGCGGACGCGGTGGTCGCCGCCCGCAGCCGCTCCTCGTAGGCCGGGGAGCGCCGGGCCGAGGGGTACCCGAGGCAGAGCGCGGCGACGACCCGTCCGCTGTGGTCGCGCACCGGCGCGGCGATCCCGCAGACCCCGGTGACCTCCTCCTCGTGGTTGGTCGCTACGCCCCGCTCGGCCACCGCCGTCAGTTCCGCCAGCACCGTCTCCCGGTCGAAGGCGGTACGCCCGGAGGCGAGCAGCCGGTCGCGCTCGGCCTCCGGCAGTCCGGCCAGCAGCACCTTGCCCGCGGCCGTGTGGATGAGCGGTTCGACCGGCTCGGACGCCGAGCGCATGGTGGTGGGGTTGATGTTGAGCAGCTGCGGTCCGACGAGCACGCTCACGTCCACCCGGCGGCCGTGCTGGAGCGTGGCCAGCTGCACGGTCTCCTGGCTTGTCTCCCACAGCTCGCGCAGCACCGGGGCGGCCACCGCACCGAGGTCGTTCTGGAGCGTGTAGGTGCGGTTCAGCTCGAAGAAGCGCGGGCCCAGTACGTAGCGGCGGGAGGACTCGATCTGCACGACCAGCCCGTGCATCACCAGCGCGGAGAGCAGGGTGCGGCCCGTGGAGGCTCGCAGCCCGACCGCATCGGTGGCCTGCGTCAGCGCGATCCCGGCGGGGCCGGCCCCAGCCACCGCCTCCAGCAGGGCGGCGACCCGGTCGATCGTCTGAATCGGGCTCTTGACAGCTCCGGCCCGCTGGAGCTTCGGCCGCACCTCGTCGTCGCTCATGATCCTCGTTCTATAAAATAGAAGGCAGTTCGACTTTGTCGCAGGGACACACCTTGGCACCCCGCCCCCTGCACGACAAGAGGTCGGACCGAAACGTTTCAAGAGAGCCCGGGGCCGTTCCGAGGCTGCTCTGGGCAGCAACTCACCCGCCGGCGGCGGGCGCTGGCCGCTGCGCCCGGGAGGGGTGTGCTCCCCGGCCGGGCGCACGCAGAAACGTCCTTGGGCCGTTCTCCCGGCGCGAGGGATCGGGGCAGATGGGGCGCGGCGGACCGGCGGGCGGTCGGATGCGCAGCCCTCGCCGGACGGCTATGGGTCGGACCGGCGGATGAGTGGGGGCCGGAATCAGGCCAGGTGCGCGCGGGCCATGGGCGCGAGCGCGCAGGGGGCGGCCGGGAGTGTCTGAGAGGGGGTGATCATCATGAGATGGAATGAAATGCGGCCCCTGGCACCCCATCGGGCGCCAACTTCTCGGGAGGAGCTGGAGGCTTCCTGCTGGCGTGCGGGGGCCGGAAGAAGAGCGCCTGGTGTGGCGGCTTCGTACGTGCTCTTGCCGGGCCCGCTCGTGGTGATGCCCTGGAGGCGCAGGCTGGCGAGGCGAGCCCACTCATGGCGGGAGGCGGTGATACGGGCACCGGACGGCGGTTCGGCGGGGCATCTGGTCGGCGAGGGTGAGGGTGTAGGCGGTGTGCTCGCCGGCCAGCGGCCCGGCAGGTTTGGTGAGCGCGCAGCAGTGGGCGAGGGCGGCGGCGACGATGCGTTCGTCAAGGCCGGGCTCGGCGCGCTGGCCGCGTAGTTCGTGGGTGAGGTGGCGGCGGGCTTCGGCGAGCAGGTGCCGGCGGCGGAAGCGGCCGCGGTGGACGTAGACGACGGCGGCGACATCGGCGGCAGCACCGGCCAGGTCGACCACCGGCCGGGCGGCGGCCCGGATCGCGGCGGCCGCGCGGCGTGCGAGCGCGAGCAGCTGGTCGATGCGCTCGGCGCCGAACGCGGACGGCGGCGGGCCCGCAGCACCGGCAGCGGCACCGCCGGCTGCTTGCGTGGGCGGGTCTCGTTGGCGGCCCGGGCCATCAGCTTGACCCGGAGCCCGCGGCCCGGGCTCGTACCCGTAGAGCGCCGTGTACTCGGCGGCGAGATCTTCGAGGCGGCACATGATCTGCTCGTTGCGGGTGCCGGTCCAGGCGATGAGGTCCTCGGGGATGCCGGCGATCTCCGGTACGGTCCGCAAGCCGCGGGTGGTCTCCCGTTCAACGAGGGCGAGCCCGAGGCGCTCGCACGCCTCTTCCAGGACCCGTTGGGTGTAGAAGGTGCCGGCGGCGACCGCCTGTTCCAGCAGCGCGCGGCCGTGCAGGTTCGACCAGTCGCCCTCGGGGCGCTGCACCCGGGTACTGATCAGGCAGTGGTCGTGCAGCAGCGGCATGCCGTGCCGGTTCGTCCAGTGCCGGAAACGCACCGCGGCCACCCCGGGGCGGGCGCGGCGCCGTACGGTGCTGCCCCGGCCGGAGCGCACGATCAGCCCGCGCTCCTCCAGCGATGCGAGGGTGTCGTCGCCGGCGAGAAGGTGGCAGTCCTCGAGGATTCGGCGGGTTGCGTCGTCGGCCAGGGCCCACAGCAGGTGGAACGACGGCGGTGGGCGCAGCACCATGTCCCAGGCCGTCACGGAGCCGCCTTTGCCGGTGCGCTCGCGGACGGCGTAGCCAAGCTTGACCGCCTGGCGTACGGCGGCCGGGCTGTGGCCGGCGGCCAGGCACTCGGCGGTGATGGCGTCGGCACGGGGGTACAGGCCCTGGCCGAACAGCAACTCCAGCTCCCGCTCGGTCGCGACGCCGGCGACGCCGAGGGCCGGGCAGGCCCGGCCGGTCCACACCCCGGGCGGCGGCACCCCGCCCGCCAGGCCGCTGCCACCGTCGACATCGCCGACGCCGGGCAGCGGCAACCGCAGTTGCCCGGAGGGAGGAGGACGGGCGCGGCGCGGACGGCGAACGCCCGCGGTGACGGGGAGGTAGTAGCGCCACACCGACCCGGCGCCCACTCGCGCGATGCTCAACATCACCCCAGACCAGCACCGACCACATCGCGGCGACGGCGGCAGCGGGCACGAGGGCCAGCGGGCGGGCCGCGAACCGGTCCGCCGTCCCGCACCGCGGTATCCGCGGGGCGGCCCGCCGGCGCAGCCACCGGCCCCCCTTCTGGTGCGGGAGGAAGCGGGCGTGCAAGCACCAGGACAACCGGGCCGCACGCCGGTCCGGGCCGGCCGCCGGCTGGCGGATTGATCGGTGCCCCTCTCCCCGGGGCTAAGTCGGAGGCCACGCCGGAAGAGGACAAAGCCCGGTCGACCAGTCCCAAGATGCGACGGGCCCTGTGCCCGTCTGGCAGGTACCCGGACCGGTAGACGGATCGGCAAGCGGACCGGCACCCTCAGAAGGCCCGGGGTGGCATCCCCGTGTTCAAGGCGCGGCGCCGACGGCGGCCGCCGCGGACGGCGGCACCGGGTCCGGACCTCTCGCGAGAGGGCCTCATAGAGAAGTTGTCGGCGCCCCGGCGCCCCCTTGACCGGGGCGCTGACGTGCACCTTCCTCGTCTCCTCTGCGCCTTGTGAGGCAACCGGAAAGGCAACCGGAAAGGCAACCCGAGAGGCACGTAGAGGGGCGAGCCGAAGGGCAAGCTGAAAGGCACCCTTGATCGGCACCGCGACTGGCGTATCCGGCCGCTGGTTGTCCAGGAGAAACCGGGCCTCAGCTCAAGTCGACGTGGAGGTGGTCGATGTCGGTGACCATCACTTCCAGGCCGGCCGCGCGGCGGCAGCGGTCCTGAAAGTAGGCGTGCCCGAGCCCGGCGCCGGGGAGGTCGCGCAGCTCCGCCTCCGCGGCGCCAGCGACGTCAGCGGCCGCGCGGGTGCTGTTCGACTTCGGCCAGCGCAATGCAGGACCCCGGCCGGACCTGGTGCTGCGGGAGAATGGACCTCGGCATTGAGGTGAAGGTCCGCCGTCTGGACGGTCTGCGGGACCAGCACGACGAGTTGGAGGACGCACTCGCCTAGATGAATGAGTCCAAGGGGTGTCGTTGCGGTCAGTAGTCGTAGGCGATCAGTGATCGCTTCACCGGCTGACCGGTCTTGTCGTTGTGCCAGATCGCCGCGGTCAGTGCCAGGATGCGTGTCAGGATCCGCACCGTCACCCCTGCCGGGCTCTTGCCGCCGTGTGTCGTTCCAGGTCGAGCTGACCTTTGAGGGTCTGGTTGATCGACTCGATCACCTGCCGGAGCGGCTTGAACAGGTGTGCCCCGGCCGGCTTGGTCTCGCCCTTGCGGGCCGGTCGCAGCAGTGTCAGGTGACGCTCCGCGATGTCGTGCTCGAAGTCGCGGCCGTAGTAGTTCTTGTCTCCGATGATCGTCTGCCCGGGGTGGGTGGCCATCACGTCCGGCGCGGTGTCGAGCATGTCGCGTAGCGTCTCGCGCTCGTCGCTCTTGGCGCCGGTGATCGCGAACAGGACCGGCAGCCCGCCCAGGGTGCACACCAGGTGCAGCCGCAGGCCCCAGAAGTACCGCGAGTGCGACGCGCAGTAGCCGTACTCGGCCCAGCCGGCCAGGTCCGAGCGCTTGGCCGTCTCCCGCGAGCAGCCGCACCCGACCGGTGAGGAGTCGACCACCCACACATCGTCGCCCCACAACGCCGTGTCGGTCGCCAGGATACGGATCACGCATGTGAGCAGGCCCGACGCGGCCCGCAGGCGCTTGTTGTAGCCGGACTGGCCGGGCAGGTAGGGGAACAGGTGCCGAAAGTCGCGGTCGGCCCGGCGCAGCCAGCGCCGCTCGGAGGTGTAGCCGAGCAGCGCGGACATCACCGCGAGAGTGAGCAACTCGGCGTCGCTGAGCGTAGGCGCGATCCCGACTGCCGGCCGGGTCGGAGCCAACCACGGCGAAGCCTTCAACTCATCGTCGATCCGGGCACAGAGTGCTGTCGCGAGGGTGTCCAGGTCTGTCTTCACACACCGACATTGGACGCCCTCGCTTCATGTCCGCAGACCATCCCTTGGATTCATTCATCTAGCTCGACGCGCATGTCCTGGTGCACCTCATAGCCGATTCCCAGCCGCTGTCATCAAGGCGATTGTGCGGGCCAGGGCGTGGGCTGGCGCGCGAACCTGCCCGAGCAAGTGCGCGACGCCGTGCAGGAACTGGTGCACCGCCTCGGACGCCACACACTGGATGCATCGATATGGCGGCAAGACGCAGGTGTACAGAAAATGGGCCTGTATTAGTATCAGCTGTTTGCCTTGTGAATGGCATGCTGCCGATCGTCGTTTCGCGCGCTATGCCCGGGCTAATCGGATCGGGCGTCGCCGGGTTCCGTGGCTCACGAGTCAGGAGGGACACAGTGCGCAAGCTCAGGGGATGGGTCGCGGCATTGGCGGCCACGGTGATGGCTGGGGGCGCGTTGAGTGCGACTCCCGCCGTGTCGAGCCAGAGCGAAGCGGCCGCACAGACCGTGCCACCCGTGATCAACGGGCCGGTCTTCAACGATCCGACGGCGCCGGCGGGGTCGTCCGCGCGGAGGGCCGTCATCGACCAGCTCATCCGGCTGTTCCAGTCCACGACACCGGACAGCGAGGTTCATCTGGCGATGCACCAGTGGATGGTCACGGAGAACACTTCGGGGGAGGATGTCCTCAGCGCGCTGACCCAGGCCAGGATCAGAGGCGCGGAGATCAAGGTCATCATCGACTCTGCGCTGGCCGAGCACGAGGAGACCTATGATCGGCTAGGAATCGCTCTCGGGAATCATGTGACCGCAGACTCCTGGGCCATGAGATGCCCGGACAATCGAGGATGCATCGCAGGAGGACCGAACGTCGATGGCGCCGGCTATCTGCACAACAAGTTCGCCCTCTTCACGAATCTGTCGGTGGACGGCACCACTTATCGCAACGCGGTCTTCCAGTCCTCGTCGAACTTGCACGACTGGTACATAAACGTCTCGTTCAACGACGCGTACACGCTGGCAACCCAGAGTGCGGGCACGCCGGAGGACCAGATCTACAACCGCTACCGGGACTACTTCCTGGATCTGCAAGAGCGGGCGGCTGGATCCCCTACGGATCACTACTACCAGTCTTACGCCGCAGGAAAGTACCGCGTCGGGTTCTACCCGCACCGGAAGCAGACAAGCGCCACCGACGACCCCGTGCGGCAGGTCCTCGACCGGATCAATGGATGCGAGTACCCCGGCCCCGACGGCAACAGATACGTCACCAGGATAGATTTCGCGCTCACGCACTGGACCAATTACCGCACCAATATCGCAGAGAAAGTGGCGGAATTGGCGCGGAGGGGATGTGTGATCACGGTCATCATCGGGGGCGAGCTCGGCACGGAGATCGAAGCCGAATTGCGGAGCGTTCCCACGATCGACCTCATCGTATGCCGCAGGGACGGGGAAAAGCCGCACACGAAGATCACGATGTTCAAGGGCCCGTACAACGGGACACCCACTTCCCGAGTCATCACCGGGAGCGCCAACTTCACCCAGATGCCCCGCAGCGATGACATCGAGCTTGAACTTGTCGGCGAGGACACGTACGCCCGGTACTGGGAGTGGTTCGGTCAGTTGTACAGCGCCTGTACTCAACTTCCGAGCGCATCGAAGTGACAGTCCCCCGCCTTCTCTTCGCAACACCTTCCACCCCAAGGGAGAGGTCTGCCACCTATGAAGAAGAGACTTTCAGCGCTATTCGCAACCGCTGCCCTGCTCACCGGATCTACTCTCACCTCGAGCGCCGAGTCCGCCAGCGCACAGGCGCCGTGTGACAGCGTCACGATCTCCAACGTCTCGGACGGAGTAGGCCACTTCGCAGGCACCTACAACCTCAAGGCAGCCCCTGCCATGGAGCACGAGAACGTGGCGAGTGGTCCCCAGCGCGCGAAGTTCTACTTCTAGTGCCACGTCTACAACCACTACGGCAACCTCTGGGTCTACGGCCGCCTGGCCGGGACGACCACGCAGGGCTGGACCTCCATGAACAACCTGAGATGGGAAGGCGGAACCCTCCTCGAGTGCCCGGCCGACACAACGCCCCCGACTGCCCCCGGGACAACGCCGTAGTTCTCCGTGGTGCGGCACGCCACCACATCCTGCAAACCCCGGGGCCCTGACCTGGTCTCTCCGGCTTCGGAAACACTTCTGAAAACCACGCCGATCATCAAGCGGCAGGCTCCACGGCTGGCCCCTTGCACACCGGATCCGCACCCTCACGCCACAGCGCGGTGATCAGCTTGCCGAAATGGCGCGGGCTCGGCCCGGTGAACGGGGCTATCCAGGACGGCTCCGGCGCCGTGATCACACCAGCCACGGCAAGATCACCTCACCCGTGACCAGCACCTACGGGACACCCTTGAGGAACCGCGTCCTGCACGGACCACGGACACACGTTGCGAAGAGCGGACCCCGCCGTACGGCAATCGTTCAGAGCCGGTGCACTCAGCCGGCCTTCGACTCGATCAGCCGCAGCAGCTTGATGCCCAGATGCAGGGCGAGCCGGTCCAGTCCGTCGCTCAGATCCATTCCGCACAAGGAGGCAGCCTTCTCCAGGCGGTAGTAGACGGTGCCCCGGTGCACGTGCAGACGCGCGGCGGTGGTCTGGTTGTCACAGCCCGAGTCGAGATAGGTCTCGAGGGTGTCGATCAGACTCGCCTGGGAAGACTGGGCCTCCGCCAGCAGGGCCACCCGCGGGTCCATCAGATCCCGCAGGAGATGGTCCGGGGTACCGATCAAGACGCGCAGCGCGCCGAGCCGGTCCCACGAGCACACCGGCCCTGTCTCCGGCCAGACCGTCGCGGCCCGCGCGGCCAACCGAGCATGTTCGTACGACAGATGGGCGTCATGCAGATCGGACTGCGGGTCACCGATGCCGATGACGAACTCGGGGAGATCGTCGCCACCAGTGAGCAGGTGATCGACGATGCGTTCCTTGTGCCCGGACTCCGCGGTCGGCGGGACCGCCGCCAGGATCACAGCTCCCTCCGCGTCGAGACAGCGCAGGGCCCTCCGAGACAGACCGCCATGATCACGCCACAGCCAGTGCTCCAGAGCGTCCGTGCCGGCCCCGCCGCCCACAGGCCGCAGGAATACGACGGCGACCGGCCAGCCGACAGGAAACCGGCCCTGCTCACTCAGACGATCGACCGCCTTGCCGCGCACGGCCGCCGAACCCCGTACAAGATCGACGAGCAGGTCGGCGTCGCTGCGCCGGGCTTGCTGATGCAGGTACAGGACCCGCCCCACCTCAGCTGCGGCTTCCACGACCGCAGTCATGCGGGTTTCGTCCAGCTCTTGGTGGACGTCGAGGAGGCAGATGTACCCGCAGGTCGTGGATGCCCAGCGAGCGGGGACCACGACCCGGCTGGCCAGCTCGCGTTCCGGGTCCGCCGGGATGCGGACCGGGGCGGTGGCCGTGGGGATGCTGTAGCGGCCGAACCACTCGCGTACCCACTCGGGGGTCGACCGAAGAAGCAGCGCCTGTCGACGCACCGAATCGATCTCCGCATCGTCGTGGGGGCCGAAGACGAGGGAGTTCAGCCGGGTGTCGGTGAGTGATGTGGGCACACCGACCTCGGCAGAGATGCCGTTGATGACGTCCTGCAGCTCCTGTAGCACGGCGGCCTCCCACAACGTTCCGAGAGCGAGAGAACGGCGTCTGTTCCTCCCACCGCTGGGAACATACTGTCAGACAGACTGACACCACGAGGGTGCTCCATTGCGCACGACCGCATGGATGCCCCGGCTCCGAGGGGCAGGGCACCACTCGTGCACTGGTCGTGTCAGACGGCCGACCCAGCCGTTGTCGATGGGGAGCACGGCGCCGTTGATGTTGGTCAGTACCGATCAAACCACCTTCAACGCACTCTCCCTGGCCACTCCCGGCGCCCCTCCCCGTCCAAGGGAGCCGGGGCCGCCGAGGTCCCGCCGTCCCTGAGGAACGTCCTTGACGAAGACCGCGGCGATCAGTGAGCTTCCCAGCCCGCGACACCTTGCTGCTGTCCCTGGTGACCGAGGACAACGAGGCGGGGACCGCCCTGCTGGCCACACTCAAGCGCAACCCTGGCGCGGTGGGTCTGAACTCCCTGCTCACGGAGATCACCAAGCTCAACGACGTGCGCAAGCTCGGGCTGCCCGACGGACTGCTTGCGGTGCTCGGAGAAACTGGTGGCTGCCTGGCGGGCGCGGGCGATCAGGATGTACTCCTCGGACTTCCGCGACACGAGCGAGGATGTACGGATCACCCTGCTCGCCGCGCTGTGCTCGTCTCGTCAGGCGGAGATCACCGACGCACTGGTCGCCCCTGGTCCACAAGATCAACGCCCGCGCCGAGCGACGGATGAAGAAGCATCTCACCGCCGAGTTGAAGAAGGTCCGCGGCAAGGGGGGCATCCTCTGGCGGGTGCGCAGCTGGCCCGCCTCGGCGAGCAGGCGACCGGGACGGTCGCGCTGTGACCGCGGCGGTATCAACGGCCGCTTCCGAGACGGCCACGGCCCTTCCTGACCCTGACCTTGCCCCATTGACCTGGCCCGATACGCCCGTCGACCCGAACTCACCGAACGCGAGCGCGCAGCACTGACCAGTATGGGCTGAGAAGTCCGCCGACGCCGCGACAATGCCGCGGACCGGGTCGGTGGCGGCCAGGACAGTCCGTCGCGGCCGCACGAGAACCCAGGAAGGGGAGCGCTTGACAGTAATTAATCCGATATCGTAAGATCCGAAATCATGAAGTCCGAATTCGAACCATCGAGCCGGTCTGCACTGCTGAGCCTGCAGCGCGCGACTCACGCCACCTTGCACTTGATCGCCACCGAACTCGTCGACCTCGACCTGACCACTTCCGAGATCAACGCCCTGGCCAACCTCGCCGACGGCCAGGGGCGCACCGTTTCCCAGCTGGGGGCCGCGGTCGGTACCCGCCCCACCACGCTGACCAGCGTGCTGGACCGGCTGGAGCGCCGTGGCCACATCACTCGCGGCACGCGCGCCGGCGACCGCCGGTCCGTGCTCATCGAACTCACCGATTCCGGGCACGCGGCGGCCGCCGTCATCACCCATACCCTGGCCACCCTGGAGAACCACGCACTCGACGGCCTGCCCGCCGAGGCAATCGCTGGCTTCTATGCGGTTCTGGACGCACTGGCCAAGGAAGGGTCATGACCGCACACGACCACGGCCCGCACTCGGGCCACAGGGCGCATCTGCACGCCGGTCAGGGTGCTGATGAGAAGGGCTCGCCGTTCTCCGAGCTGATGGGGGAGGTGATGGCGACAGCCGAGCGGTTCGGTCACCGCCAGCATCTCCAGCTGACCTGGTTGGCCGTCCGGCGTTACGGCACCAGCGCGGCAGTCGACGTGGTCAGTGACGGCATCCAGAGCACCACCCGTTACGCAGGCGCCCCGCAGAAGTACAACGCCACCGTCAGCCGGGCCTGGGTTGAACTCGTGGGCTACCACGCAGACCAGTCCGACGCCCCCGACTTCGACGCCTTCACCGATCAGTACCCCGCGCTGCTCGACAAAAGACTCCTCAATCGCTTCTACCACTCCGCCACTCTGGCCAGCCCTCAGGCCCGCACCGGCTGGATTGAACCCGATGTTGCCGGGTTCCCCTGGTACGCCGACCCCACTGCCCAGCCGGGCGGCACCGGCGACACCCCCGACAGCCCCGCACACAGCTGAGGACCCTCAGGTGTCACCGCACAAGCGACAGCATTACTCCCGCGTGGTTCTGCACGGGGTCACCGGACTGGCGGCCCTTGGCGTCAGCGCGCACGCCGCGATAGTCCTCCCAACACCTTTGCCCGCGGGTTCGCTATTGTGGAGATAGTCGTCGCTTGCCTGTTTCTGCTCCCGGCCACCGTGCGGATCGGCGGAAGCATCCTGCTTGCCCAGATCGGTTTCCTCTATCTGCTGCACGGCCTGCAGGGGGGTGGCCCGGACCGTGGCTCCTCGTGGAAGGCTCAGCCATCGCGCTGATCCTGGCGCATCGCACCCCCGGCCGGCGCGCCACGGATCCGCGCAGCGATCCGGTGCACCGCTGGTGCAACCAGTTGAGCGGCTAAGCTCCATCACGGGTCCCGTATACGGCGAGCAGAGTTCCCGCCGCCATACTGCTCCGCAGTGAACCACTTTGGGTATGCCTGGCAACGTCGACGAGGACATCGTGCCGCTGGTCGGTACCCATCGGCCCGACCGCCTCGCGGGCGCTGGGCGCCCTGGACGTCAGCGATCTGGCGGCGATCGAGTGGGCCGTCTCCGCCGACGCCACCGCCGCGGGCGAGCAGGCACCGACTCCGACGGCCGGCGGCGACTGGCGCTGGTTCCTTCCCGGGACACCGGCCCCGAGCGCATCCACGAAGCGATCGCTCGGGGTCACCCATCCAAAGCGGCCTGCCGCACGGCTGTTGGCCGCCGCGCGGTCCGCAGGACTGCGTACATGCCCGGCTCGGGTCAGCGCAGTGTCACGCCCCGAGATACGCCTCCACGACCTGCGGGTCGGCCCGTAGTTGATCGGCTGCTCCAGCCACCTTCACCCGGCCCGAGTCGATGACGTAGCCGCGGTGGGCGATCTTGAGGGCGGCCCGTGCGTTCTGTTCGATGAGCAGCACAGATGTTCCCGCCTGGTTTATCGAGACGATGGCGTCCATGACCTGGGCCACGACCAGGGGGGCCAGCCCCATGGACGGTTCATCCAGCATGATCAGCCGTGGTCCCCCGACCATGGCCCGGCCGATGGCCAGCATCTGCTGCTCGCCGCCGGACAGGGTGCCGCCCTGCTGGTTGCGGCGCTCGGCCATGCGCGGGAACAACTCGTAGACCCGATTGATCCGTTTGTCGATCGTCGCGCCGTCCTTCACGGTGTAGCCGCCGAGTTGGAGGTTCTCGTGCACCGTCAGCCGGGAGAAGATCCGCCGGCCCTCCGGCACGTGCACGATCCCGCGTTGGACGATCGACCAGGGCGTCGCCACCGTGATGTCGTCTCCGTACGCCGTGATCGAACCGGCCCGGCGCCGCACCACGCCGGAGATGGTGGAGACCGTCGTTGACTTGCCGGCGCCGTTGTTGCCGAGCAGCGCGACGATCTCGTTCTCGCCGACGGTGAGATCGAGGCCCCTGAGGGCTTCCACCTTGCCGTAGACGACTTCCAGGCCCTTGATGTCGAGGACCGTGCTCACCGCTGCACCTCCGTGGTCGGGCCACCGGGGTTCGCCTCGGCCGCGATGCGTTCCACCTCCATATGTGCCTCCCCGTCGTCGGCCCCGAGGTACGCCTCGATCACGGCCGGGTTGGACCGGATCTCGGCCGGTGTGCCGTCGGCGATCTCCTTGCCGTGGCTAAGCACGACGATCCGCTCGGACACCTCCATCACCAGGCCCATGTCGTGCTCGATCAGGACCACGGCGGTCCCCAGGCCGGCGATACGCCGCATGAGGTCGAGCAGTTGAGCCTTCTCCCCGTGGTTGAGACCGGCCGCCGGCTCGTCCAGCAGGAGCAGCTTCGGCTCCCGGGCCAGGGCGCGGGCGATCTCGACCCGCCGCTGCTCGCCGTAGGGGAGGTTGCGGATCTGGGCGGCGCGGTCATACTCCATGCCCACGAAGTTGAGCCACCGGTTCGCCTCGTCGGTGGCGGCATCCTCGGAACGCCGGTAACGAGGGGTGTGAAGCATCGCGTCGAAGGCGTTCTGCTTGATCCGTACGTGCATCCCGGCGCGTACGTTGTCGAGCACGGTCAGATCCCCGAACAGCCGCAGGTTCTGGAAGGTCCGCGCGATCCCGCTCGCGGCGACAGCAGCCGTTCGTTTCCCGGTGATGTCCGTGCCCGCGAACGTCACCGAGCCCGCGGAGGGCCGGTAGAAGCCAGTGATGCAGTTGAACGCGCTCGTCTTGCCAGCGCCGTTGGGGCCGATGACCGAGAGCACCTCACCTTCGTGGACGGCGAAGGTCAGGCCGTCGACGGCGCGGACGCCGCCGAACTGCACCGCGATGTCCCGGACGTCGAGTAGCACTTGGCTCACGATGCACCTTCCTGGGTGGTGGTCGGCCCTCGCCGTTCGCACCGCTTCGGTTCACCGGTGCGAGCGGGCAGCAGTCCCTGCGGACGGAAGATCATGACGACGATCAGCAGCAGGCCGAAGATGAGGTAGCGCCAGTTCTCCGCGCCGCGCAGCAGTTCCGGCAGGAGGGAGATGATCAGGGCGCCGAGGACGACACCGGGCGTGGAGCCCATACCGCCGAGGACGACGGCCATGAGGATAAGCGCCGACCACAGGAAGTTGAAGCTAGGCGGGGAGATCGCCGTCTGCTGGGCGGCGAAGAGCACGCCCGCGATGCCTCCGAAGACCGCACCGGCGATGTATGCCGCGAACTTGACCTTGTAGGTGTGGATACCCATGGCCTCGGCGGCGTCCTCGTCCTCGCGGACGAAGCGCCACGCCCGGCCGAGCCTGCCGCGCCCGAGTCGGCTGGAGAAGAGAACGGCCGCACAGACCACGACGGCGGACACCCAGTACACCACGATGTCCGAGCGCAGCCCGAAGTCGCCGAAGCCGGGAATGCCGTACAGGCCGTTCGGTCCGCCGGTGAAGTCGATGTTGTTCGCGGTGATGCGGATGATCTCCCCGAAACCGAGGGTGACGATGGCCAGGTAGTCGCTGCGCAGCCGGAGCGTGGGCCCGCCGATGAAGATGCCGCCGAGGACCGCGACTACCACTACCACGGGGATGGTCGCGATCATCGGCCAGCCGAACTTCGTCGCCAGCACGCCCGAGGTGTACGCGCCGATCGCGAAGAACGCGGCGTACCCGAGGTCGAGGAGTCCGCAGAACCCGACCACGATGTTCAGCCCGACCGCGAGCATCACGAAGATGAGGGCGCCCGTGGCGATCTGAATGAGGTACGTCGTCGAGTTGACGAACGGCAATGCCACCGTGAGGACGGCCAGGACAAGGCCGAGCCACTTGCTGCCGAGGGCGCCCGACACCACGGACGACAGCGTCGCCCGGCTCGGTTTCGGGCTCCCGACTCCCTTCCCGGCGAGTGCGACGTTCGCCGGTGCGCGTTCCTCCACGGCGCGGACGTATGCCGAGGGCTCCTCGGCGGGGTTCAGGGTCGTCTCGTCGTTCATCACACACGCTCCGTGACGCGCTCGCCGAGCAGCCCGGTCGGGCGCACGGTCAGGAACAGGATGAGGAAGCCGAAGGCGAAGACATCACGCCACTCGCTGCCGAAGAACGCGACGCCGAAGGACTCCAGCAGACCGAGCACGATCGCGCCGAGCATGGCGCCGCGCAGGTTCCCGATGCCGCCGATGACCGCCGCGGTAAACGCCTTGAGCCCGATGATGAAGCCCATCAGGAAGTCGATCTTCCCGTAGTAAGCGCCTGCCATGACGCCCGCCGCACCAGCCAGCGCGGACCCGATGAAGAAGGTCCGTGAGATGACGTTGTCGACCTTGATGCCCATCAGCAGGCACGCCTTGGGGTCCTGCGCGATCGCCCGCATGGCCCGGCCAGAGCGGGTCTTGCGGACCAGGGTGTCGAGAGCCACCATCAGCGCGACCGCGATCACCATCATCGCCAGCTGCGCGTCGCTGAGCCGTGCACCCGCGATGTTCAGTGCGCCGTTGCCGACTTCGAGCGTGTACACCTCCGGATTTGGGCCGAACGCGACCGCAACGCCGTATTCGAGTGCGAAGCTCGCACCAATCGCGGTGATGAGGACGGACAGACGTGGTGCGTTGCGCAGCGGACGGTAGGCCACCCGCTCCAGGACGATACCGAGGGAACCGGTCGCGACCATCGCGATGAGCATGACTACGACGAGCGCGGCGATCCCGCTGCCCAGCGCACCGGCGGCAACGCTGAGCACGGTGAAGCCGGCGAAGGCGCCGAGCATGTAGATGTCGCCGTGGGCGAAGTTGAGGAGTTTGATGATCCCGTAGACCATCGAGTAGCCGAGTGCGACAAGAGCGTAGAAGGACCCTACGAACAGGCCGTCCAGCACGAGTTGGATGAAGTGGTTCATGTGTTACACGGCCTCAGGTCACTTGTTGAGCGTGAAGCCGTTGCCCTTGACGACGAGGATGTGGAAACCACCCTCGATGAGCGTGTGCTCGGACGTGAATTTCAGCGAGCCGGAGAAGATCTCGAAGTCGTCGATCGCTTCCAGCGCCTTGATCACCGCCTGGCCGTCGGTCGAACCGGACTCTCTGACCGCTTCGGCCGCGACCCGCACCGCGTCGTACGCCTGAGTCGAGTACGGGCCGGGCGCGGAGCCGAACTTGGCCTTGTACTTCTTGGCCCAGGCAGCGCCACCTGGAACGGTCTGAGGCGTCTGCGTCATCGTCGCGAACACACCCTGCGCGTTCCTCTGGCCGGCGATCTCGATCAGCTTGGGGTCGACCGAGCCGTCGGCGACCATGAACTTGCCCTGGTAGCCCGCCGCCTTCAGCTGCTTAATGATCAGGCCGCCCTCCTGGTAATACCCCGTCCAATAGACGAAGTCCGCCTTCGCCCTGATGACCGCGTTGACCGCTCCGGAGTAGTCCGACTCGCCCGCGGTGACCGACTGATGGCCAGCCACCTTGACGCCCAGCGACTTCAGATCCTGCTCGGTCCGCTTGGCGATGTCGGTCGAGTACGACGTGTTGTCGTCCAGGAGCGCGACACCGGTGGCGCCCTGATCCTTGAGGAACTGCGACGCGGCCTGTGCCTGCTGGATGCCGGTGCCGTTGATCAGGAACACGTTGGGCAGCTTCTGGGCGACCAGGTCCGTGGAGTTCGCGACCGGGATGATCACCGGGATGTTCGCCTTGTTGAAGATGCTCAGCGTGGGCAGGGTCGCCGAGGAGCAGTAGCCGCCGACGGAGATGTCGATCCCGGCGCTGACCAGCTTCGCGGCGCCGGCAGCGGCCGTTTTCGGGTCGCACGCCTCGTCCTCGACAGTGAGTTCGAGCTTGCGGCCGTCCACCCCGCCCTTGGCGTTGATCTCGTCGACGGAGAGCTGAGCGCCGTGCCGCATGTTCGGGCCGATGGCAGCGGAGCTGCCGCTCAGCGGGGTGAGCATGCCGAGCTTGATGGTGCCCTTGGTCCCGGAGTCGCTGTCAGTGGAGCCTCCGGATGTGAGGTTGCCGCCACATGCGGTCAGGCTCAATCCGAGCACGACAACGGTCGTTGCCACAGCGCCGCGGCGAACGCCACGTGCCGACGAGGCGACCGTGGTCGCTGTTCTCTCGGTTCTAGGCTCAAGGGTGTTCGGGGTACTCATGTTTCTGCCGCTCCAGGGGACGGGGACTCCGGGCCAGGAATCGTCGAGTGCCGGTGGCTGGGCCTCTCGACAGAGGCGGGTGGGATACCCGTGACCACATGGAGTCCGGGACGCACATGCGAGGTGACGGTCCGCCCGTCACACACGCCTCGAACATGAACGTGTGAGTTCGGGTTCAGGCGAACGCGCTTGGCGGCGCACAGCCCTTGACCCGTGAGGTTGCCGTTCGGTCGACGTTCACTCGGCCGGCGGCGGCGGCTTCGCGAGGTGCCGCTGGTACGGAGGACCGTAGAGCGCTGGCGCGACGGCGAACCATGTGCACGTGTTGAAAGCCGGCGCCGACTTTTCTGGACGACTGCCGAAAGACGCGCGCCGCGGAATCGTAAACGATCCGACTGTTGGCAACGCCGGTCGGCTCGTGGTCACGGCCCCCCGGCTCCTCCCGTCCGAGAACTCCCGAGAACCGGAGAAAGATCAATGAGCGAGAAGCGTTGGGTCACCTTCGACTGTTTCGGCACCCTCGTGGACTGGCGTCACGGCATCGCCACCGGCATCGACATGGTCGCGCCCGGTAGGGGCTGGGAGCTGCTGGACGTCTACAACCGTCATGAGCCGGCGGTGCAGACGGAGCACCCCGGCATGCGCTACAGCGAGGTCCTCGCGGAGGCGCTGCAGCGGACGGCGGACGAAGTGGGGATCGAGCTGGTGGAGGACGACGCCCGCGTGCTGACGACCGGCATCCCGTTCTGGCCGGTCTTCCCCGAGACCCGCCAGGCCCTGCGCGAGCTCCAGGAGGCCGGCTGGAACCTCGCCCTGCTCACTAACTGCGACCGCGTCATCATCGGCGAGACCCAGCGCCGCCTGCAGATCCAGTTCGACGCGATCGTCACCGCCGAGGACTCCGGCGCCTACAAACCGACCCACAACCACTTCCAGCACTTCGAGCAGTCCCTCGGAGTCACCCGTGACCGCTGGGTGCATGTGGCGCAGAGCTACTTCCACGACATGGTGCCGGCCAGCCAGCTCGACATCTCCCGGGTGTGGATCAACCGTCTCGACGAGAAGAACGACCCGTCGATCGCGCACGCCGTCCGTCGCGACCTGACCGATCTGACGGCCACCGTCAACGAGGTCCACCAGTATGTCAACGGCTGACCCTCGCGCTCGATCCATGCCGGGCGCCGTCCACGTGCCCCCGGGGCCCGGCACGCCCTCAGCCCGCCCCGCACGCCGTGTACAAGGAGTCCGCCTTGACCAGCTTGTCCCCGCACCTGCGCCAAGCCACCCCCGTCACTGCCGAGCGCGGCGAGGGCGTCTACCTCTACGGCGCCGACGGCCGCCGCTATCTGGACTTCACCGCTGGCATCGGCGTCACCAGCACGGGTCACTGCCACCCGCGTGTGGTCGCCGCCGCGCAGGAGCAGGTCGGCAAGCTCATCCACGGCCAGTACACCACCGTAATGCACAGGCCACTTCGGCAACTGGTCGAGCGGCTCGGGGACGTGCTGCCCGCCGGCCTGGACAGCCTGTTCTTCTCCAACTCCGGCAGTGAGGCCGTCGAGGCGGCGCTGCGGCTGGCCCGGCAGGCCACCGGCCGTCCCAACATCGTCGTCTTCCACGGAGGCTTCCACGGACGTACCGTCGCCGCCGCGTCGATGACGACATCCGGCACGAAGTTCCGCACAGGGTTCTCGCCGCTGATGTCGGGTGTCGCCATCGCCCCGTTCCCGACGGCCTTCCGCTACGGCTGGGACCAGGAGACTGCGACCCGCTTCGCGCTCAGCGAGCTCGACTACCTGCTCCAGACCGTCACCGCTCCGCAGGAGACGGCGGCCTTCACCGTCGAGCCCGTCCTCGGCGAGGGCGGCTACATCCAGGCCGACCCCGCCTTCCTGCGCGGGCTGCGCCAGCGCGCCGATCGGCACGGCATCGTGCTGGTGATGGACGAGATCCAGACCGGCTTCGGCCGCACCGGCCGCTTCTGGGGCCACGACCACGCCGAGGATGTCCGCCCGGACGTCATCACCATCGCCAAGGGGCTGGCCAGCGGCTTCCCGCTGTCCGGCATCGCCTCCTCCCAGGAGCTGATGAGCAAGGTCCTCCCCGGCTCGCAGGGCGGCACCTATGGCGGCAACGCCGTCGCGTGCGCGGCCGCGGTCGCCACCCTCGACGTGATCCGCGACGAAAAGCTGGTGGAGAACGCTGACGCCATGGGACAGCGGCTGCGCGCCGGCCTGGAGGAGGTCGCCGCCGACACTCCGGGGATCGCCGACGTCCGCGGTCTGGGCCTGATGCTCGCCAACGAGTTCGTCACCGCCGACGGCTCTCCCGACCCGGTTACCGCCGCGCGGGTGCAGCAGGCCGCCGCCGAGGAGGGGCTGCTGCTGTTGATGTGCGGTCCCTGGAACAACGTCGTGCGGATGATCCCGGCGCTGGTCATCGACGAGACGGCTGTCGACGAGGGCCTCGCCGCCTGGCGGGCCGCCGTGGAAACGGGCACGGCAGGCTCCTCGTGATCGCCGTGGAAGAGCTGGTGACGGCGCTGCGCCGGGAGGTGCCGTCCCTGCGGATCGACACCACCGGCGGGCGGCGCGCGCAGTACGCCTACGACGCGTCCAACTACCGAGTGCCGCCGCTGGCCGTGGCGTTCCCCGTCGACGCCGACGAGGTCTACGGCGCGCACCAGGTCTGCCACCGACTCGGCGTACCCGTCACCACCCGCGGTGCGGGCACCAGCATGGCTGGGAACGCCGTCGGCACCGGCCTAGTCCTGGACCTGTCGCGTCACATGCACCGCGTCCTCGACATCGACGCCTCCGCGCAGACCGCGCGCGTCGAGGCCGGCATCGTCCTGGACGACCTCCAGAACGCCGCCGGCGCCTACGGGTTGGTCTTCGGCCCGGACCCGTCCTCGCACAGCCGCTGCACCATTGGCGGCATGATCGCCAACGATGCGTGCGGCAACCACTCCGTGCGCTACGGCCGTACCGGGGAGCACCTTCTCACCCTGGACTTGGTTCTGGCCGACGGCACCCGTGTGGTCGCCGACCGCGACGGCCTCCACGCCGTGGACGAGGCGGGCCGGGAGCGAGTGGCCGAGCTCACCTCCGCCCTGCGCGGCATCGTCGACACCAACCTTGCAGCGATCCGCCTGAACCTCGGCCGTATCACGCGCCAGGTCTCCGGCTACCAGCTCCAGCACCTGCTGCCCGAGAACGGCTTCGACGTCGTACGGGTCCTCGCCGGCACCGAGGGGACCTGCGCCACGGTGGTCTCCGCCACCGTACGGCTGATGCCGAAACCGCCGACCGCGCTGCTCATCGCACTCGGTTACGACGATGTCGTCGATGCGGCCGAGGATGTCCCGCTGATCCTGAAGTTCTCCCCGGCCGCCGTCGAGGGCCTGGACGAGGCGATCGTGGCCACCATGCGCCACCGCCGGGGTGCATCCTCGGTGACCAGACTGCCTGAGGGCCGGGCATGGCTGTACGTCGACCTCGACGGGGACGACCCCCGGCAGGTCACCGCCGAGGCCGAACGACTCCTGGACGAGTTGAAGACCGCGGGCCGGATGGTTTCCGGCCGGCTGATCACCGACCGGGCCGAACGCGCCTCGCTGTGGCGGGTACGTGAGGACGGCGCGGGCCTGGCCGCCCGGCTGACCGATGGCAGGGCGTCCTGGCCCGGCTGGGAGGACGCAGCCGTCGCCCCCGGCCAACTGGCCGCCTATCTACGCGACTTCCGCGCCCTGATGGCCGAGCACCGGCTCACCGGCGTGCTGTACGGCCACTTCGGCGCCGGCTGCGCCCACGCTCGGCTCGACTTCCGTCCCGACACCGACGAGGGCCGCGCCGTCATGCGTGCCTTCCTCACCGACGCTGCCCGACTCGTCGTACGGCACGGAGGAACTCTCTCCGGCGAGCACGGCGACGGCCGGGCCCGCAGTGAGCTGCTGTCCGTGATGTACGACCGGCCGATGCTGGACGCCTTCGCGGCCTTCAAGCACGCCTGGGACCCCGAGGGCCTGCTCAACCCGGGCATCCTTGTCGACCCCCGCCCGCTGGACGCGGACCTCGCCCTGGGCACGGGCCGGACCACCGCACTCTCGACGGTGTTCGCCTTCCTGGAAGACCCGGACGGCATCACCGCCGCCGCCAACCGCTGTGTGGGCGTGGGCCGTTGCCGCAGCCACACCGGCGGCGTGATGTGCCCCAGCTACCGGGCCACCGGCGACGAACAGCACTCCACCCGAGGCCGGGCGCGGACGCTGCAGGAGATGCTGCGCGGAGCGCTGCCCGGCGGCTGGCGCTCCCGGGAGACCCGTGAGGCGCTCGACCTGTGCCTGTCGTGCAAGGCGTGCTCCAGCGACTGCCCGGTCGGCGTCGACATGGCGACGTACAAGTCGGAGTTCCTGCACCACCACTACAAGTGGCGCCCGCGCCCTCTGTCGCACTACTCGCTTGGCTGGCTCCCGCTGTGGACGGCGCTCGCCGGACGCATGCCGAGGCTGGTCAACGCGGTGATGGGCAGCCGCTTCGGGCCGTGGATCGCCCGCCTGGGCGGAGTGACGCCGAAACGGAGCCTGCCCGCGTTCCACGGGCGGCGCGCATGGCGGCGCGGTGTGGCGGAGACGGCGCAGGCACCTGCGGCGGTCCTTGTGGTGGACTCGTTCACGCGGGCCTTCCGTCCCGAACTGGCCGGAGCCGCCTCCCGCGTTCTCGCCGACGCCGGGCTGCCCACCCAGGCGCGAGGGGACGTCTGCTGCGGCCTAACCTGGATCACCACCGGTCAAATCGGCATCGCGCGGCGCATGTTGGCCCGTACGGCCGCCACCCTTGACGCGACCGAGGGACCGATCGTGGTCACGGAACCCAGTTGCGCCGCCGCCCTCGCCAAGGATCTGCCGGAGCTGGTGGACAGCGACGCGGCACGCCGGGTCGCTGTCCGGGTACAGACCTTCACCGGAGCGCTGGCCGAGCGCGTCGCCGCAGGGTGGAAACCCCGGCAGGTACCCGACGAGGTGGTGCTTCAGACCCACTGCCACCAGTACGCCGTCTTCGGCGCCGGACAGCAGCGCGACCTGTTGCGTGACCTGGGCGTCGAGAAGGTCACTGAGGCCACCGGCTGCTGCGGTGCGGCCGGCAACTTCGGCTTCGAGAACGAGCACTATGACGTCTCGGTCGCCGTCGCTGACCAGGCGCTGCGCCCCCGGCTGGAAGCCGCCGCGCTTGAGACGCCGGTCCTGGCCGACGGGTTCAGCTGCCAGATGCAGATCGAGCACCTCGTTGGTGACGACCGCCCCGGCGCCACCCACCTGGCACAACTGCTGGACGACCCCCAATCCCCTTCGCTTTCCTGAGCTTTGGAGACACGTCATGGCCAACACCAAGGACACCAAGACGGACGTCATCGCGGAGGTGCCCAGGCAGCTGTTCATCGCGGGCCAGTGGGTCCCGGCAGCAGACGGCTGGACCTTCGCCGTGGAGAACCCCGCCACCGGGACACAGCTATGTGAGGTCGCCGACGGCCGTGCGGCCGACAGCGCCCGCGCGGTCGAGGCCGCGGTCGCCGTCCAGGAGTGCTGGGCGCGGACCGCGCCGCGGGTGCGCAGCGACATCCTGCGCCGTGCCTACGAGCTGATCCTGGAGCGCACCGACGAGCTGGCGATGCTGATGACCCTGGAGATGGGCAAGCCGCTCGCCGAGGCGCGCGGTGAGGTGGCGTACGCCGCCGAGTTCTTCCGCTGGTTCTCCGAGGAAGCCGTCCGCATCGACGGAGGCATGACGACTACGCCTGACGGCCGCCACCGCATCATGGTCATGCGGCAGCCTGTCGGCCCCTGCATGCTGATCACCCCGTGGAACTTTCCCCTGGCGATGGGCACCCGCAAGATCGGCCCCGCGGTGGCCGCCGGCTGCACGATGATCCTCAAGCCCGCTCCCCAGACCCCCCTGTCCAGTCTCGCGCTGGCCCGCATCCTCCAGGAGGCCGGGCTGCCCGACGGCGTCCTCAACGTCGTCACCACCACCCGGGCCGCGGAGGTCGTCGAACCGGCACTGCGCGGCGGCAGCATCCGCAAGCTGTCCTTTACCGGCTCCACCGCCGTTGGCCGGCTGCTGATCGCCCAGTGCGCGGAGACGGTCATCCGGACGTCCATGGAGCTGGGCGGCAACGCCCCCTTCATCGTCTTCGCGGACGCCGACCTCGATGTCGCTGTCGAAGGCGCGATGATGGCGAAGATGCGCAACATGGGCGAGGCGTGCACGGCGGCCAACCGGCTGTTCGTCCACCGCTCCGTCGCCGACGAGTTCGCCGAGCGCCTCGCCTCGCGCATGGCCGCCCTCACCGTCGGTCCTGGCACCCGCGACGGTGTCCAGGTCGGTCCCCTCATCGACGCCGCCAGTAAGCAGAAGGCGAAGTCCCTTGTCGAGGACGCGGTGGCCAAGGGCGCCAAGGTCGTCGCCGCCGGCGTCGCCCCGCAGGACGCCGGTCACTTCTACCCACCGACCGTCCTGGCCCAGGTCAGCCCGGACAGCGACATGCTGACCACGGAGATCTTCGGCCCCGTCGCCCCGGTCATCGCCTTCGACGACGAGGACGAGGCCGTACGCCTGGCCAACGACACCGACTGGGGACTCGTCGGCTACCTCTTCACCCAGGACCTCGACCGCGCCCTGGACGTCGGCGAACGCCTGGAGGTCGGCATGGTCGGCCTCAACACCGGCCTAGTCTCCAACCCAGCCGCCCCCTTCGGCGGGGTCAAGCAGTCCGGCCTGGGCCGGGAAGGCGGACGGGTCGGCATCGAGGAGTTCCTGGAGTACAAGTACATCGCTGCACCCGTGCGAGACCGCTCGGCGTCATGAATACGGCAAAGGTGTCGCAGCCAGGGCTCGACGAGCTCACCCCCGTCAACCCGCGGAGCACTCCGGCGCTCGTCGCGGACCGGCTGCGGGAACAGATCGTCTCCGGCGCGTTCGTGCCGGGCAGCAGAATGACCGAGTCGCAGCTCGGGGCCCGTCTGGGAGTCAGCCGCGGCCAGGAGGACTTTCATCCTGGTGTTGCAGCCGTCGCGGTCGGCGTCGATCCAGTGGCGGAACAGGTCCCGTCGTAGCCCTCCCGGGATTCGTCGGCGACGGGCAGTTGCTCGGTCGCGGTACGCACCGGGAGCGTCACCCGCGCCGGGGCCGGAGCCGGGAGGGTCACCGGGTCCGTCACCCGGGCCCGCTCGGCGACCGGCGCCGCGGCGGCGGGTCCGACCGGGCCGGTCAGGATCGCCGCAAAGGGTGCGAGTACGGCCAGCAGGCCGTTACTGATCTTCTTCATGCCGGGGGGCTGCACGCCGCGACACGCTCGTGCGCCCGCCACGGCGCCAGTCCGCTCGAACGAGTCAATGCTCCCGACCGGTTGACAGGCCGGGCTTCATCCGGGACGCGCGGGGCCGTGCAGGCGCCGCACGAGGAAAGCCATCCTCGGCGTGGCAACCACGGCGAGGCACGGCAGACCCAGCGCCAACCGGGTCCGACCGACGCCCTCAGGCCGCGCGTCGCTGCAGCCGAGAGCCCTGGAGCCCGCTCGTTCCGGACCCGCCTCTCGCCGCGCGTCCGGATCCGGGCTCGTGGAGGACGGCCACGTCATCGGCATGCCCGGTGGCACGTACGGGTCCTGAGTCTTGTCAACCGCCGCGAGGCCTTCTATCGTCCCTACGACTGGGAGCGCTCCCATACCCCCCACCTGAAGGAGCACCAAGGATGAGCTCACGGAAATCACGCATACACGCTCTCGGAGTGGCAGCGCTCGTCGCCCTCGGGTCCACGGCCGCCTTTCTGACGACCGCAGAGGCGTCCCCGGCCGCTCAGGCGGAGATCTGCGAGAAGTACGGAACTACCACGATCCAGGACAAGTACGTGGTGCAGAACAATGCCTGGGGAACGGATCAGACGCAATGCATCAACACGACTGACAGCGGCTTCCAGATCACGCGAGCGGACGGCAGCACCCCCACCAACGGTGCGCCGAAGTCGTATCCGTCGGTCTTCCTCGGCTGTCACTACACCAACTGCTCGCCGGGCACCAACCTGCCGCGGCAGATCGGGGCGATCTCCAACGCGCCCAGCGACATCTCGTACACCTTCGTCGACAATGCCGTCTACAACGCCTCGTTCGACATCTGGCTGGACCCGGAGCCGCAGACGGACGGGGTGAGTCAGACCGAGATCATGATCTGGCTCAACCGCGTCGGACCGATCCAGCCCATCGGCTCGCAGACCGGCACCGCCGAGGTCGCGGGCCGCACGTGGGAGGTGTGGACCGGCAGCAACGGCTCGAATGACGTGATCTCCTTCGTCGCCCCCTCCGCGGTGAACAGCCTCAGCTTCGACCTGACGGCCTTCATCGACCATGCGATCGGGGCCGGGCTGGCCACGGACCAGTGGTATCTCACCAGCGTTCAGGCCGGCTTCGAACCCTGGGAGGGTGGCACCGGCCTCGGTGTGAACTCGTTCTCGGCCTCGGTGAACTGACAGGCGCGCCCGGAGGAGTTCCCGGTACGTCCGTCCTCGTCGAGTGGTACGCGCGCGACCGCCCGGCGGTAGCGGGCTCAGTTCAGCGTGAGGGCGGTCGGTGCGGAAAGCGCCTAAGGTATGGCGTTCGGGTGCTGACCTCCAGGCACTCGAAGGGCTCGTTCACCGCCCAGCGCCAGCAGTCCGGCGACGAGATCAAGAACGAGGACACCGACGCCAGCCAGGAAGAGAACCGCCAAACGCAGATCGAGCTGCATGAGAAGCCCTATCTCAACCGAACGTGATCCCTTGATTTCCGCTGGTCAGGCATGGTTTCACTCGGAGTGAGGGAGGCATGCGGCGTCTTCTGTCCGCTTCATGACCGAGGAGTGCGCGGTGGCTTCGGTGCTGGGAATGCTGGAGGAGCGGGAGGCGGCTGCCCGGGTGAGGGTGGAGGGGCTGCGGGAGGAGGTTCTGACGCTGCACTACAAGGACTCCGCAGCGGTCCATCCACTGCGAGAACTCGACGGCCTGACCGGCCTGACGAACCTGACCCTCGTCGGGGGCGATGTGAGCGCCTGGGTTGCCGAGGCGCAAGGAGGCCCCCCTGCTCTGAAACATCTCCAGCTCTACCACTGTGTGTTCTCGCCCGACCGGTGCGCCCTCTCAAGGTTCGGGAACCTCGAGAGGGTGATCACCGAGGGCTGCCACCGCCCGGACGGCACGCCGGTCACCCACCTGGACATCCCCGGCGTCCAGGTGGTCATCTGACAACGCCGCTCCGGACCCGGCGCCCGCGGCGCTGCGAACCCGTCCGGTCAGGTGAGGACGGCGCCGTAGGCCGTGAGGATCTCGTTGATCGGCTGGACGAAGGACGTACCGCCTGAGGTGCAGTTGCCGGAGCCGCCCGAGAGCACCCCGACGGCCAGCGCCGTCGTGCCGTCCCCGGTGAGGGTGAACACCGGAGAGCCGCTGTCACCGGGCCCGCAGCACAGGGTGGTGCGGATGAGCCCGCTGACGATCGCGTCGCCGTAGTTCACCGTGACGTTGATGCCGGTGATGCCCCCGCCGTGGCAGCCGGTGGCGCCGCCGGCCATCGAAACGCTCTGGCCGACAACCAGGTTCGCCGGGCCGGTGATGTCGATGATCGTGCCGTTGCAGTTGACCGTCCCGGGCCGGGGCACCGCGGGATTGGTGTACCGCACGATGCCGAAGTCGTTGCCCGGGTAGCTGCTCGCCGCGGTCGGGCCGACGAGCGTGGTGCGCGACGAGTTCGTGTACCAGGTGGGGAAGCCGGCGGTGCAGTGGCCCGCGGTCACGAAGTAGTCGGCGTTGCTGACCCGTACGTTGAAGCCGGCGGTACAGCGGCCGGTAGTGCTCCAGACCGGCTCGCCGCCCTGGAGATACGGCCGGAACGTACCCGCGGTCCGCTCGAAGGTGAGGGCGCCGGCCTGCGCACCCGCGCTCCTGCGCAGCTCGGCGATCTCAGCGGCCGACACGCGCTCGTCCACCGTGACCAGGACGGTGCCCGTCGCCTGGTCGACGCCCCAGGCCGTTCCGGCGATGTCGGCGGCAAGGACGGCGTCGCCCGCCGCCGCGAGTTCGCCGGTGCTGAACGTCCGCGGCTGGGCCTGCGCCGCCTGCGGGCCGGCCAGCCCCAGACCCGCCGGGAGGGCGAGCACGGCCAGGGCGGTCAGGGCGGTCACGGGCCGCCGGAAGCGCCGGGCTGTGCGTCTGAGGGGGTTGGTGCGCTCGGTGCTCACGTCTTCCTCCTACGAGGAGTCGGAACCGGGTGGGACGTACCGCATGTGACGACATGTCCCTGACAATAGGAATTCTCTCATCGCACCCCGTGTTGCCAAGGCCCTCTTCAGGCCACCGCCCCGCCCGTTGCACGGTTCCCGCCACCCGGTCCGAGAGAGCGGCCTCTCAGGCCGTGGCAGGCGTCAGGGTAATTCGCGCAACCACGGCGAGCCGGCAGCAAGCCGGCTGGTTAACCGGAAATGACATGCAAGGGTCCAATTGGTCGCTCATTCAGGAAATTCCGTGACTTCAACGCCTCGCAGAGCGTGACCGTGCTGTGTCAGAATCCGCTGACCTGTTCACCCGACAGGGCCTCGCGAACGGAAATGGGGTACCACCCTTGCTCTCCAAGCTGTCCGTGAGAACCACCCTCGCCGCTCTCGCCATCACCGGGCTGGTCGCCACCGCGCCCTCGGCGCTGGCCACCTCCCCGGACTCCGCGACACCCCGCGCGACGCCGGCGTCCGCCACGTCGCCGTCCGCCGGTGTCACCGTGAAGATGCCGGACAAGGTCGCCGACCGTCTCGGCGCCGGCCGCAAAGCGCTGATCGACGCCGTCTCCGCCGATGTCCTCTCCCGGTCCCACGACGCCAAGGGCCTCGCCCCGGCGAAGGCCGTCAGCAAACTCGCCGCCGAGGGCCGCAAGGTGGTCGTCGACGTCCGCACCGTCTCGCCCGGATGGGCCCGCGGTGTGGCGTACGTCGAAGCCTCGCGCAAGGCCCACGGCCAGCCGGAGGGCTGGCTCTACCTCGCCCACCGCGAGAACGGGCGCTGGGTCGCCGGTCTCGAGGGCGACCGCGAGTTCGCCGCCCACGTGGCGACATCACCGCTGGTCGGCAAGGCCGAGCGGAGAGCCATGACGGACTACGCGCAGCGCAGGACGACCCCGGACAAGACGGCGTCTCCGACGAGGGCCACCGCCAACACCGGCGGGCTGCTCCTGCCTTGGATGCCCGACTACTACATGACCGTGACCGGCGGCCCGCACTCCCACACCGGCGGGACCGGCTACTGGAGCAGCCTCGACTTCGCCGGCGGCAACGCCAGCGGCCGGGTCCGATCGTCCCGTGAAGGCACCGCGACCTCGATGTGCGGTGCCGGCGGCGGCTGGACCAGGGTGATCCACCCCGGCGGCTTCTCGACGGACTACTACCACATGTGGAACACCACCTACTACAACGGGACATCGATCGGGTCCAGCGCCCTGCTCGGCACCATAGGCACCGATGTCTGCGCCGGCGGTTCGGCGACCGGCGCCCACGTGCACTGGAGCCTGCGTACGTACGACGCGAACCTCGTCGGCCAGTACACCTGGCTGAACGGCCGCACCATCGGCGGCTGGACCTGGTGGAACGGCTCCAGCCAGTACACCGGCTGCGGAACCCGCCTCGGCTACTCCGGCTGCCCCGGCACAGCGATCTACAACCGCACCAGCTGACAGCCGTTCAGCAACTCACACCCTTGGGGCCCTCGCACGGCACGTGGCGGGGGCTCCGAGGGGCGCAGCTCCTGGCAGAGCGTCATTCCTCACCCGAGACCCACGTTCGGTGCACGGTTGCCTTGCTGCCGGTCACCAGGCTTGCCGGCGGAACGTCGTCGGCCACGACCGCGCCGGCGGCGACCACGGCGTCGCGGCCGATGGTGACACCGGGCAGGATGGTGGCGCCGGCACCGATCCACACGTTCTCCGCGACGTTGATGGGTGCGCCGGTGAGATACAGCCGCCGCTCCCCGGGATCGACCGGGTGGCCGCTGGTGATGAACGTGGCCTTCGGCCCGATCATCACGCGCTCGCCGAGGCGGATGCCGGCGTAGTCGAGGAACGTGCAGTTCTGGTTGATGAAGACGCGTTCGGCGAGGTCGAGGTTGAGGCCGTGGTCCGTGTAGAAGGGCGGATAGATCGTCACTCCCGGCGGCAGAGGCTTGCCGAGGATCTGTTTGAACAGGTCCGCCTTGCCCGCTTCGTCTTCGAAAGGCAGGATATTCAGGCGGGAAGTGAGTTCGGTGACGCGCAGGACCCTCTCGGCCATGGCCCGGAACTCGGCGCTGTGGATGCGCATGAGACGGTCGCCGGGCATGCCACGATCCCTTCCGCGTACCGGTGACTGGGGTTCATCGACCGTCTACGGCCACTGTCTTGGAAGCGATCATCCAGTCGCCGCCGCTGGTATTGCCGTTGCTACCGCGGCGCCGGCCGCCCGCGGAGCCGCGCTCCGCATTTCCCGCGGCGAGCATCAGGGGCGCCGCGGCGCGGACCCACCGGGGGCCGCCTCCACGTGCCGACCACACCACACATGCGCACCCCCCGAGAACGAGCGCCAGGACGCCAAGCAGTATGGGAATGATCAAGGCTCTCCACCTCTGCGTTCAACCCTTCGGTCGTGCCGATCATCTCAGGCGGGGGCAGTCACCGAGACGGCGGGAGGTTCCGTCTCGAAAGCTTCGCTTTGCCGGGGTACGCGTCAGGCGGGTGCTGCCCTGCATTATCAGCCGTGTCACCGAGCCTGCCCCTGTCCCGGCCGAAGCGGGGACAGGGGCAGGGGCACGGCGGGCGCTAGCGTGCCTGGGGTGGCACGGGGAGGGCGTCGTCGCGGTCGAGCTGGAGCAGGGTGAGGACGAACAGGGAGTCCGTCCAGCCGAGGGGAACGACCGACGCCGGGTTGCCGTCGTCGACCTTCTCGGGCAGCTCGCCGAGGACGTTGCGCTTGGAGAGGACCCAGTCGAGCACGCGGCCGGCCTTCTCCCGCTCGCCGATGCCCGCTCATGCGAGTCGAAGAACGATGTACTCGGTGTCCAGGTCGACGTGCCCCAGTCGTGGCCCGGTCGTCGCCGGGGACGACACCGCCGTTCGGGCGCAGCAGGGCGTCGTGGGTCGAGTCGAGTGCGTCCGGCAGGTCGGCGGGCGCGGTGTTGAAGGGCGGTGCCATGAAAGCGGCCGCGCCGTCGCGGCCGTGCAGCCCGTCCACCGTGCGCTGGTAGCCGAGGGGGGCGAAGCGCTCGGCGATCGCGTCCGAGAGCTTGCCCGCGGCCTCTGCCCATGTCGCCGCGTGGTCGTCGTGGCCGAGGGCCCGGGCCAGGTCCGCCACGGCGTTGAGGCCGCTGAGCAGCGGTGCGGCAGTTCCGATGTCCGGGGTGCCGGTGCCGAGTTCCCAGTAGTCCGGCGAAGCCGGCGGCAGTCCGTCCCCGTCCAGGGACGCGGCAGCGTAGTCGGCCGCCTTTTCGATCGCCGGGTACAGCTTCTTGAGGTCCGCGTCGCGGGTCTGCCGCGGAGCGTCCTGGTACCACTGCCATGTGGACCAGGGGACCCAGCCGTTCGCGTCGAGCTGCGAGTGACGGCTGTCGGGCGGTCCCGCGCCGTCCAGGGTGGTACGTGCTTCCCAGGTGCCGTCCGGGCGCTGGGTGGAGGCGTTGTACGTGAGGATCCGGTAGGCGTCCTCGGTGTGTCCCGCGTGCGCGAACGCAGCGGCGACGTAGCTGGAGTCGCGGGGCCAGGAGTACTCCCCGATGGAGTACCAGGCGGCGGCGGAAGCACCGTTGGGCTGGAGGAGCGCCTTCATGGAGAGCAAGGCCCGTGCGGCGGCCTTGCGTTGCGGTCCCGTCCTGCGTTGACGGTGCCGCGCTTCAGCCAGGCGCGCGACTCGCTGATCTGGCGCCGTGCGCCGGGGTCGTTCGCGCGCACCGTCACCGGCTCGGACCCGCCCGCGGGAAGGTAGCGCCAGCGGCCGCTGGGCAGCCGAAGCACGTTGCTGTCCCGCACGTACTCGGAGCCGTACGCCTGCACGGGGGTGATGGCTTCCGTGGTCTTCCCGTTGGAGTACAGGCCCGCCGTGGAGGCGGCGAAGACGTGGTCGGGCACGGCGCGGTAGCAGGCGTCCGGGTCCCCGCAGCCCTCGGCGCCGGCCGGGTTGAGGAAGAAGGCGGTACGGGTGGTGTAGGCCCGCCAGCCTCCGAGCACCGGGAGGTCGTAGTTCCAGCTCGTGAGCGATCCCCCGACCGGTGACCTGGTGCCGAGCCAGGCGATCGCCTTGCTCTCCGTCGTGGTCGCTTGCGCGAACAGGTAGTAGGTCGTTCCGGGAGTGACGTCGGCGCCGAGCGGGAAGTCGAGCCATCCCGCTCCCCCGCCGCCGAGCTGCGCGAGGTCTCGTGTGCTCGACGAGATCGCGGACCCGGGGTCCTCACGCGCCGTCCGGACCTCCACCGTGACGGTGCCCGAGGCGGCACGGCTCGCCAGGTAGAGGGACGCCTTCTCCACCCGGCTGTCATCCGTGGTGAACTCCTGGGCCGCGGCGTTGTCCGGGCCCTTGATGCTGAAGAGGCGGTGTCGAATCGCGGCTGCCCGTCGTACGCGGGCGCCGCGGCGGCCGCGTCGCGGGGCCACCCCTGCGGCGCCACGGGGACCATCGCCAGCGCGAGCAGCGCCGCCCAGCGATGCATGCGGCCGGGAGGGCGGGGCCCTCACCGGCACGAGAGTCGAAGCACTGTGCACGATCAACCTCCAGGTGTCGCCTCAGGCGCCGGAGAGCCGCGATGGCGCCGATGCCCTGACGTCCTGCTCGCTGCATCAGGCATCCGCACGTGCCCAGGTTTGCGAAGGCACACGGCGTGATGGTGCAGCGGATCCTGCCGGTGGACCGCGGCAAGATTGGACTACACCACCGACCCGACGAGGATGGGCGTCTCCTCGTGGGTCGTCAAGCCTGCGATACGGGATTGCTCCGGCGACGGCAAACGTCCCGCGGCGACTGTGTACGTGAAGTCGCTACGGCAGCGACCGCCGCCCGGCCCGACGGCGCGCCGGACCGGGCGGCGGTACTCCGGCGGGGTCACGTGAGGGGCTGCGTCACCGTCTTGCCGAGGTTCGCGCCGGAGCCCAGCTCGAAGCCGGCCCGGCGGGTGCGGCCGGGGGCGGCGAGGGCGACGGAGACGGTCAGGCCGGGCTGGTCGGGATTGGCGACGCTCACCACGGCCGAGCCGCCGGACTCCTCGAGCATGACGACGGCGGGCTGATCGACCCGCAGCGTACGGCCCGCACCCAGGTCGAGGGAGCCTGCGGCATGGAAGGTGGCCATCGTCAGCCGCAGCCCCGGGTGGCGGACCGCCTGGACCTGCTCGTCGTTGCGGAGGATCCTGACCGCCGGCCCGGCCGCGTAGGCCCGTACCTTCGCCGGAGATGCGCCGGGCAGGACGATGTAGGCGTATCCGGCTCCCTCCGGGGCCCGGCCGTGATCGAAGTAGAGCGTGAAGGCATTCCGCGCCACCGGATCGCGGTCGATCCAGCTCCCGCTCTGCCCTTTGTTCGAGACCCTGAGGGGTCCTCCTTCGGGGAATACGTAACCGATCTCGTCGTTGTACGCCCACGAGGCACCGGTCGCCGCGGAGTCGGTCCCCGGGCGCACCGTCTTGCCGCCGACGGTCGCGTTGCCCCGGGCCGCGCCCTGGTTGACGGTCGTGTGGACGGCATGTTCGGAGGTGGAAGTGATTCCCGCGCCGAGAGCGACCATCTCGTCGTCGAAGTAGAAGTAGCTCTTGCGGCCGGTGGTCGAGGACCGGTCCAGCGTGAAGGCGACGGCTCCGTAGCGCCCGTCGGAGACACCGCCGGTGAAGCTGCCGGCGTTGCGCTTTCCCGCCGTCGACGTCACCTTGGCGTACGGCGCGGTGACACCCGGGTAGTGGAACCAGTCGAAGGCGGGTACGAGGTCGTCGTATTCCCGGTTCGTGACCTGGATCGAGGTGGCGCCCTGCGCGTTCCAGTCGATCTCGTTGCCGACTTCCGGCCGGAAGGTGGAGCGGTACTCGCTGCCGACCATGCGCGGGGAGTTGATCCTGGTGAAGATTCCGTACCCCGCGCGCAGGTGCGAGGAGAACTCCGAGCGCCAGAAGTACTTGTGCCCGGTGACACCGTTTTCCCGGGTCTTCCCCCGGATGTTGTCGGCGAGCTTCCGGTACGCCGCCGAGTTGCCCTCGTCGGCCCGCACCATCCGGTCGAGCGGCTCCAGGAAGTCCGCCGCATAACTCGTGACGCCGTCGATGGTGTTGGCGGGGCGGTACCCGAGGTACATCATCCCGATCTCCCCGCGGATCAGCCAGCGCGTCCCGTCGAGGATGTAGAAGGCGATGGCGTCGACTTCCTCGTCGGAGAGGGCGAAGCTCGTGCCGCGCGAGACGTCGGCCCACGCGGCGACGATGGTGAACAGCGCCATGCCGTAGCCCTCGCTGTAGAGCTGCGCACCGTGCGCCCAGAAGCTCGAGTCGACCTGCACGGCCTCCTTGACGCCGCCGCTGCCGTCGACCGCGATCGTCTGCGCCATGGTGTCGTAGCCCTGCTCGATGTCGGCGGTGGAGCGCTTGGCGACGGCCTCGTAGAGGTAGTTCTCCGTCCGCCAGGAGCCGTTCGCCCCGACCGGGTCGAGCCGGCCGGTGTTGTGCGCGTACGCCACCTCGCGTGCCTCGGCGCTGAGTTCATCGCCGACGAAGATCGACACGCGGCCCATGGCCATGGACTTGCCGATCTCGACCTCCCACCAATTCGTGCTGGTGGGTTTCACGCTGTCCCAGTACAGAAGTGCGCGGTTCAGCGCCTCGACGATCTCCGGCTTTCCGTAGCCCGGGGCGTCCGGATCGCGGTAGGCGTGTGCCATCGCCATCATGCGGTAGAGCGCGTGATAAGGCGACCAGACCCGGCCGTTCGCGGAACTGGTGGTGTCGGCGTAGTCCACATTCGGCCACGAGCCATCGGCCCGCAGCGACTCGGCGTACGTCAGGGCCTCCGACGTACGGGCGAGATAGATGAAGTTGGCGAGCTTGATCTGGTCGCCCTGGGCGAGGAAGCGCTGCTGAATGCGCTCGATGATGAGCTGAATGTCGTCCGCCGCCGCGCGGTTTCCGGCGGCTTCGGCGGCGCGCGCGATAGCCGGGGCTGACAGCGTCAGACCGGCCACGCCCGCGGCAAGTCCGAGTCCGCCGAGCAGGACTCGGCGTCGGTCGAGAAGGGGTGCGGCTCCGTTTTCAGGCATGCGGACTCCTTGATGCGCACCCGGTGGTGACAACGCTGCCGGGAGGTGTGCGCCCGTCCGCCGACTAGCGCTTCCGGGTGCTGATTCGGTCACGGCCGGGGGTAGGTTCGCCCCGTTTCTAAACCGGTTTGAAGTGATGCGTAAACAGTTACCGGCTACGCCCCGCGGACGTCAACAGTCGCGGCACGACGAGAGTGAGTGCCGGGGCGGCGTCGCGCGGCCCAGGGGGTGCCGGGAACCGCGCTGACGCACCGGCTTCCTGCGGCTCGGCACGTCCGGCAGCAGGCGCACGGCGCACCGCCGGAGCGGGCAGGCCGCGGCCTGCACCGCAGTCGCGGCGCCAGCGCGGCCGGGTCGGTGGGTCCGCCGGCTCAGCGCGCCGGCGGCGCCGTGCTCGCGCGGGCCACGAACTCCACCGGCGGCAGTGCGGGCGCCTGGAAGGGATGCCCCTGGGTGAGGGAGACCAGTTGCCGCGCCGCGGCACGGCCCCAGGCGATCACGTCCTGGCGGACGGTGCTCAGCGGCGGGGCGATGTACTCGGCCAGCGGGATGTCGTCGAATCCCACCACCGACAGATCCCCCGGGACGCTCAGTCCGCGACCGGTCGCCGCGGCGATCCCGGCGATGGCCATCAGGTCGTTGGCGTAGAGGATGGCGGTCGGCGGCTCGGGCAGGTCGAGCAGGGCGTGGGTGGCGCGGGCGCCGCCGGCGCCGGTGAAGTCCCCGGCCTCCAGCGGCCCTTCGGGCACTCCTGCGTCGGCGAGGGCGGTCGCCCAGGCGCGCCGGCGGGCCTCGGCGTGCACGTAGCCCTCGGCGCCGCTGACGTGCCCGATGCGGCGATGGCCGAGCGCATGCAGGTGCCCGACGGCGCGGCGAACCCCTTCGGCGTCGTCGACACCGATCGCCGGCACCGGGCTGTCCGGCCGGTCCGGGCCGATGATCAACGCGGCCAGGCCCAGCCGGTCGGTGAGCGCCGGGCGCCGGTCGCCGAGTTGCAGATCGGTGAGGAACACGCCGTCGGCCCGGCCGTCGTGACTCAGGCGCTCGTACGCGTTGTGCTCGGCCTCCTCGGTCTCGACGACCTGGAGGACCAGGGCGTAGTCGAGGGGGGACAGCCCGCTTTCGACGCCCGCGACGAACTGCGGGAAGAACGGGTCGGTGCTGAGCAGTTCGGGAGGCCGGCGGATCACCAGGCCGAGGGCCTGGGCGCGCCGGGTGGACAGCGCCCGGGCCCCGGCGCTGGGCTGCCAGCCCAGCTCGGCGGCCGCTTCCAGGACCCGTTGCCGCGCGTGCGTACTGACGCCGGCGCGCCCGTTGACGACGAAGGACACAGTCGCCTTGGACACCCGGGCCAGCGCCGCGACGTCCCCGATGGTGGGGCGGCTGCGCCGGCGCGGGGGCGCCGGCGCCGCGGGCTCCGCGCCGGTCTGCGCCGCGCCCGGCTCGGGGTGCTGGTGGGTCATGCTGTTCCCCTCCTTGCCGCCGTCCGGTGCGGGCGGGCTCCGGGTGCGGAGGCCCGGCCGATGACCGGAACGTTTCGTGCGGTCCCTTGACGCTCACATTTTAAACCGGTTTGAATGGCGCCCGTCACCCCGGCTCGATCATCTGGCCGGGACCGGTCGACGACGGCGTGGGACGGGCAGCCGCCGTCACGTCCGGCATCTCTCCACCCTCACACCATGAAGGGGTCAGGCCCTATGAAGCGTCATACGCGCATTGCGGTGCTGGTGACGGCCGCGGCGGTGGTCCTGCCACTGTCCGCCTGCGGATCCGACGACTCCGGCGGCGGCAAGCCGACAGCGGGGCCGATCGATATCTGGTACTCGACCAATGAGCAGGAGCAGGCGTGGGCCAAGGCCGCCGTCGACGCCTGGAACGCCGAGCACCCCGAGGAGAAGGTTACCGCCCGGGCGGTGCCCGCGGGCAAGTCCACCGAGGACGTCATAGGCGCGGCGATCACCGCGGGCAACACACCCTGCCTCGTCTACAACACCGCCCCCGCCGCGGTCTCCGCGTTCGAGAAACAGGGCGGGCTGGTGAACCTCTCCAAGACGTTCAAGGACGCCGAGTCGTTCATCGAGCAGCGCTCGGGCGACGCGGTGGACGGCTTCCGGTCCCCGGACGGCTCGCTGTATCAAATGCCCTGGAAGACCAACCCGTTCATGCTCTATTACAACAAGGAAGCCTTCGCCAAGGCCGGGCTGGACGCGGAGCATCCCAAGCTGCGCACCTACGACGACGTACTGGCGGCGGCCGAGGCGATCAAGAGCGCCAAGGCGGCGGACTTCGCGCTGTATCCCCCGGCGACCAGCGATTACACCAACTCGCTCTTCGACTTCTACCCGCTGTATCTGGCGAACTCCGGCGGCACCCAGCTCGTCGAGGACGGCAAGGCCACCTTCACCGGCGAGGCCGGCCTGCAGACCCTCGGCTTCTGGCAGGAGATGTACGCCAAGGGCTACTCCTCCCCGGAGGCGTACAGCGGCGACATGTGGGCGGGCCCGTTCGCCGACGGGGCGGCCGCCATGGGCATCGCCGGGCCGTGGGGCAAGGGGCAGTTCGACGGCAAGGTGGAGTACGGCGTGGTGCCGCTGCCCACCGCAGCCGGCGCGGAGGAGACGTCGACGTTCGCCGACTCGAAGAACGTCGGGATGTTCACCTCGTGCCGCAACCAGCAGACCGCCTGGGACTTCGCCAAGTTCTCCATGAGCGAGGAGAACGACGCGGCGCTGCTCGAGGAGACCGGCCAGTTCCCCACCCGCACCGATGTGACGACCGTCGCCGCCGGCTTCCTGAAGAAGAACCCGTTCTACGAGCCCTTCGCCGACGCCGTCCCGCGCGCCGTCGACGTGCCGAACATCCCCGGCTCCAGCGAGGTGTGGACGACCTTCCGCAAGGCGTGGGACGACACCGTGCTGTCCGGCAAGGGGGACGTGGAGGACGCCTTCGGCGAGGCCGCCCAGACCATCGACGACCAGGCCAACGGCTGACGAGGCGCACCACCATGACCGCACCGCATCCCCATCGGCAGGAGGCGCGGGCCGGCGGCGGCTCGCCCTCCGGGCCGCAGCTCAAGGGCTCACCGCCCCCCGCTCCCCGCGCGAGCGCCCGGGCCGGCCGGCCGCCACGGCCCGGGCGGGCACACCGCGTCGAGCGCTGGCTGGGCAGGCACCCGTTGGGGCTCGCGCTCACCGCCCCGTACACGGTCTTCGTCCTGGTCGTCTTCGCGATCCCGTTCGGCTTCGGCGTCTGGATGGCCTTCCACGACTACTTCTTCACCGCCCCGGGGGTGTCGGTCCCGCACCCCTTCGTCGGGTTCGACAACTTCACCGCGGTCCTGGGAGACGGGGACACCCGGCGCGCCTTCCGGAACCTGGGCGTCTTCATGGCGATCAACATTCCGCTGACCGTCGTGCTGGCCCTGTCGCTGGCGGCGGCGCTCAACTCGGCCACGCGATGGCGGGTGTTCTTCCGCGTCTCCTACTACGTGCCGTACGTCACCGCGTCGGTGGCCACCCTCGCCGTGTGGCTCTTCCTCTTCAACGGCTCCGGCGCGGTCAACCACGCGCTCGGCGCCTGGGCGCCGGAACCGTCGTGGCTCGCGAACAAGCACCTGGTGATGCCTCTCATCGCGCTCTACGTGACGTGGAAGCAGCTCGGGTTCTACGTCCTGCTGTATCTGGCCGCGCTGCAGAACGTGCCGCGCGAGCTGCACGAGGCGGCGCTCACCGACGGCGCGGGGCGCTGGCAGGCCTTCCGCGCGGTCACGCTGCCGGCCGTACGGCCGGTGACCTCCCTGGTCATCCTCCTGTCGCTGATCACCTCCGGGCAGATCTTCACCGAACCGTTCCTCCTCACCGGCGGCGGCCCGAACGGCGCCTCGCTCACCCCGGCGCTGCTGATCTACCAGCGCGGCCTGGAACAGGGCGAACCGGACGCGGCCGCCGCGATCGGGCTGATCCTCGTCACGGCGGTGCTCATCCTCGCCACCATCTCCCGGCGCGTCATGGAGAGGAACTGACATGGCCCGTACGCTGCTGCGCCTGCTGCGTTACGGCGCGCTCGGTCTGGGCGCCGTCGCCGCGCTGCTGCCGTTCTACTACATGCTCATCGGCGCGCTGCAGAAGAAGCGCGACACGAGCCTGGGCGGGCTGCTGCCCGACCCGTCCAACCTGACCCTGGCCAACCTCTCCGGGATCGACGATTCCTTCAGCCTCACCACCGCCCTGCTCAACTCGCTCATCATGACCGCCGGGGTCGTGGCCTGCACCCTGGTCTTCGGGCTCCTCGCCGGATACGCGCTGGCGATCCTGCACTTCCGCGGTCGCGGCCTCGTCTTCGCCCTGGTGCTGCTGGTCCAGGCGATCCCGTTCCAGCTGCTGATGATCCCGCTCTACGTGATGGTGGTGCGCTACTTCCACCTGGCCGACAGCTACGCCGGGATGATCCTTCCGTTCGCCGTCAACTCCGTCGCCGTGCTCATCTTCCGCCAGTACTTCCTGCAGATACCGAGGGAGATCTTCGACGCGGCCCGCATGGACGGCGCCGGCGAACTGCGCATCCTGCGCTCGGTCGCGGTGCCGCTGGTACGGCCGGCGATCCTCACCGCGATGCTGGTGACCTTCATCGGCCCGTGGAACGAGTTCCTGTGGCCGTTCCTGATCACCAAGAACCCGGACATGCAGCCCCTCGCGGTGAGCCTGGCCAACTTCTCCCAGGCCAACTCCACCTTCCAGGCCAACCCCATGGGCGCCGTGCTGGCCGGCGCGTGCGTCCTGGCGGTCCCGGCCGTGGTGCTGTTCCTGCTCTTTCAGCGCCACTTCACCTCCGCCAACCTCGGCTCCGCGATCAAAGGGTAGGTATGACCCAGCTCAACGCCGAAACCGCACTCCCCTACGCCCTGAAGCGCATCGGCGTCCTCATGACCGCCGATCCGGCCGACCCGCTGGAGGCCGAGGGCGTCCTCAACCCCGCCACCGCCTGGGGACCCGACGGCCACCTCTACCTCTTCCCGCGGATCGTCTCGGCCGGGAACGTCTCCCGCATCGCCCGGGCCCGCGTCGTGATCGAAGACGGCGTCCCGGTCGGCGTCGAACGCCAGGGCGTGGTCCTGGCCCCGGACGAGGGCTTCGAGCGCGGTGCACGCAACGCCGGTGTGGAGGACCCGCGCATCACCTTCCTCGCGGACCTCGGCGTGCACGTCATGACCTACGTCGCCTACGGCCCTCTCGGCCCCCGTCCGGCCCTGGCCGTCTCCGACGACACCGTCCACTGGCGGCGCCTGGGGCCGCTGCACTTCGCGTACCGGCCGGGCCTCTCCACCGACCTGAACTTCTTCCCCAACAAGGACCTGGTGTTCTTCCCCGAGGTGCTGCCGGGACCGAACGGGCGGCCCTGCTTCGCCATGCTGCACCGGCCGATGTGGGAGCTGGACTGGCTGCGGCCCGGCGAAGGCGCCCCGGCCCCGGCCGGGGTCACCGACCCCCGGCCGTCGATCTGGATCGCCTACGCGGACGCCGGCGCGGTCCGCGCCGACCTCTCCGCGCTCACCTCGCTCACCCATGCCGCGCCGGTCGCGGGCCCTCAGATGCCGTTCGAGGAGGCCAAGATCGGAGCCGGGCCGCCGCCGCTGCGCGTTCCCGAGGGCTGGCTGCTCATCCACCACGGGGTCACCGGCCCTGTCGCCAAGGGCTTCGAACTGAGCCACGGCTCCGTCTACCGGGCCGGCGGCATCCTGCTCGACGCCCTCGATCCGTCCCGGGTGCTGGCACGCAGCCCGCAGCCGTGGCTGTCCCCGCAGATCCGGGAGGAGACCGAGGGCACTCTCGGCAACGTCGTCTTCCCCACCGCCGTCGAGGAGATCGAAGGCATCCCGTACGTCTTCTACGGGATGGCCGACAGCTCCATCGGCGTCGCAGCACTCGAGCGCACCGCCCCGTAACCCCCGTCCCGCCCCCACCTCGCAGAGAGGAGTCTCGTCGTGACCGTTTCACGCCGAGTCTTTCTGGGTTCCTCCAGCGCGGCGCTCGCCGCGCTGATCACGGCCGGCGGCCCGCTGGGCCGCGTACCGCCGGCGTTCGCCGGCACCACCGGCGACCTCGCTGACATCCGCTCGACCCTGCTCGGTATCTACCTCGCACACGACTGGCTCGACGACGGCACCACCGCCCGGGTGGAATGGACGTACCAGAGCCAGGCCATGGAGTACCTGTCCGCCCAGCGGGCCGACGGCTCGTGGAGCGACGTGGACTACTCCGCCACCAACAGCGCCGCCAACGGGGCGGCGTGGTCGCCGTACCGGGCGCTGGACCGGATGCAGGCCATGGCCGCCGCGTACGCCAACCCGGCCGGGCCGCGCCACCGCGACCCCGCGCTGCTGGCCGGCGTGGCGAAGGGCGTCGAGCACTGGTTCCAGGTCAAGCCGACCAACGTCAACTGGTGGGAGCGGGGCATCGGCATCCAGCTCCGCCTGGGGCGTATCGGCCTGCTCCTGCACGGACAGCTCGACGCCGCCCGCACGGCGGACATCGTCGGCGTCCTGCAGAGCAGTTCGTCGGGCACCGGCCAGAACGCCGTCTGGTACGCGCAGAACGTCATCTTCCGCGGTCTGCTCACGCCTGACCCCGCCCTCGTCGCCTCCGGCCGCGACGCCATGGCCCGCGCGATCCTCCTCAACACGGGCGACGGCATCCAGAGCGACCTCAGCTACCACCAGCACGGAGACCAGCTCTACTCGGCCGGGTACGGCCGCAGCATGCTCACCGACGTCGCGCAGTGGCTGTACGTCCTGCGACGCACCTCCTACGCCTTCTCACCCGCGTCGGTCTACGACTACGCGAGCTGGGTCCTGGACGGCACCCGCTGGATGATCAACGGGGACCACGCCGAGTTCAACGTCTTCCTCAACCCCGCCCCGCGGTACCGCAGCAACGCCGAGCGCACCCTCGAAGCCCTCCGGCGGATGGACGACGTACTGCCGGGACAGGCCGGCCACTTCGCCCGGCTGCGGCGCAACATCGCCCTCCAGAGCAGCGACACCGGGCTGAGGGGCCACAAGTACTTCTGGCGCTCGGACTTCGCCGCCCACAAGCGCCCCGACTGGGGCGTGACCGTCAAGATGGTCTCCGCGCGCACCATCGGCTCCGAGTGGCGCTCCTCCAACCCCCGAAGACTGAACTACCTGTACTGGGTCCCCTTCGGCACCACGTTCATCGCCCGCAGGGGAGACGAGTACCGCAACCTGTTCCCCGTGTGGGACTGGTCCCGCCTGCCCGGATGCACCAACCCCGCGGTCGTGGTCCCCCTGGACGCGAGCAACCCCTACCGGCAGTCGACCACCTTCGTCGGCGGCGTGGACAACGGGCTCTACGGCGCCGCGGCCCTGGACATGGAGAAGTACGGCACCACCGCCCGGAAGGGCTACTTCTGCTTCGACGACGAGTTCGTCGCACTCGGCGCGGGCATCACCTCCACCGACCCGAACCCCGTCGTGACCACGCTCAACCAGGCACGCCGGGTGGGCAGCGTCGTCGCCGCCGGAACCACCGTCGAGCCGGGGGCCACCCGCACCCGTACCGGAACGTGGGCCTACCACGACGGCACCGGATACGCCTTCTTCGAGCCGGTCGCCATGACCGTCAGGAACGAGACCGTCACCGGGTCCTGGGCCGACATCGCCACCGGCCAGGACCCCGCCCCCGTCACCGAGAACGTGTTCGGCCTCTGGCTCGACCACGGCACGGAGCCGAGCGGCGCGACATACGCCTACGTCGTCCGGCCCGGCGTCAACCAGGGCCAGGCCGTGGCATACGCGCACCACCTGCCCGTGCGGGTGCTCGCCAACACCACGTCCCTGCAAGGCGTACGCCACGACGGTCTGGGCATCTCCCAGCTCCTCTTCTACTCCCCCGGCACCGCAGAGATCCGCAAGGGGGTGACCCTCGCCGTCGACGTGCCCTGCATGGTCATCCTCGACGAGTCGGGAACCGGCGCGCCCGTCATCACCGTCTCCGCCCCGCAGGCACCCGGCGTCACCGTCGCCGTCACCCTCACCCGGTTCGGAGAGGTCACCCGCGGAACCGCCACCCTCCCCGACGGCGACCGCCAGGGAGCGGGAGTCACCCTCGGCGCAACGGCGAACGACGTCGCCCTGCGCCGCCCGGTGCTCACCTCCTCCGAACAGGACACCTCCGTCGGGGCCCACTTCCTCACCGACGGCAACCCCCGCACCCGCTGGGGCTCGGCGCCTTCGGACGACGAATGGGCGATGGTCGACCTGCTGACGCCGCAGATGGCCGACGCGGTGGCGCTGCACTGGGACACGGCCTTTGCGCAGGCGTACGCCGTCGAGGTCTCCCCCGACGGGGAAAGCTGGCGGACCGTCCACTCGACCACCTCGGGTACGGGCGGCACCCGGACCCTGGCCATCACCCCCCAGCCGGTGCGGTTCGTCCGCCTGAACCTCACCAAGCGGCACACCAGGCGGGGCTTCTCGCTGCGGGGCCTGGAGGTCCACGCGGCTGTGGACCTGGCACGCGGCAAGCCCGCCACCGCCTCCTCCACCCGCGTCGCCGAACTGGCCCCGGCCAACGCCACGGACGGGCAGGACACCACCCGCTGGGGATCCGACTACTCGGACCCGCAGTGGCTGAGCGTCGACCTGGGGTCCACGACGGCCATCGGCACCGTGAAACTCCACTGGGAGACGGCCAGCGCCAAGAGCTACCGGCTCCAGGTCTCGGACGACGGCGGCGACTGGACCGACGTCCACTCCACGACCAGCGGACCGGGCGGGGTGGAGACGATCCCCGTCTCCGCCGATGCGCGATACGTCCGCATGTACGGGACGCAGCGCAACACCCAGTACGGGTACTCGCTGTTCTCGTTCGAGGTGTACGGACGTTAGCCCGGCATCCCCGCGCCGGCTCCGGGTGGGAGCGAGCGCCACCCTGCGCGGACACGCCGCGACGGGGTGGCGCCGTTCCACCCTGCGCACCGCGCCTGCTCGCAGTGCCGCGGCTCCGTTCCTTGACAGGGTTCCCCGCCGCTGTGACAGTTGAGAGCGCTCTCAGTCATGTACACGCCAGAAGGAGACGTGATGCGCCCTTCCCGTTGGCTCGCCGGTGCCGTCCCGTTAGGGCTGATCGGCGTACTCGCCCTCGGACAGACCGCCACCGCCACCCGGCCCGGCGACGGACCCGCCGGCCCGGCGGCCCAGGGGGAGGCGGCAGCAGTGACGGCGGCGAAGGCGGATCCGCCCTCCACGCTCGGCCGTGCCCTGGTCGGCGGCGCCGACCCTAGCGTCATCAGGGTGGGCAGCCTCTACGTCTCCGCCAAATCGGTGGACGGCGGCATCGCGGTGCGGACGGCGTCGACGCCGGAGGCCGTGGCCACCGCCCCCAAGCATCAGGTGTGGCAGGACACCGCGAATCTGGGCGAGGTCTGGGCGCCGGAGATCGTCCACCACGACGGCCAGTACCGCATCTACTTCGCCGCCGGCCGCGGCGCGGCCCACCGGATGTACCACATCGGCTCCCCGAACCCGACGTCCGGATACTCCGCGGCCGTGAAGGTCGCCCTGCCCGGCGACAAGTGGGCCATCGACGGGGTGCCCTTCACGTTCGGCGGGCAGCGCTGGTTCGTGTGGTCGGGCTGGGCCGGCGACACCAACGTCGAACAGAACCTCTACGTCGCCCGGATGAGCAGCCCCACGGCGTCCACCGGCGGGCGCTACATCATCTCGCAGCCGCGTGAGCCGTGGGAGCGCGTCGTGGGCAACCCGTACATCAACGAAGCGCCCCAGCCGATCGTCGATCCCGATGGCCAGTTGCACGTCGTCTACTCCGCGAACGGCAGTTGGAGCGACAAGTACTGCATCGCCGACCTGCGGCTGAGGGCCGGCGGCGATCCCACCTACGTCTGGGACTGGTACAAGAGCAACGGCTGCCTCTTCGGCTCGCACGCCCCGTCCATGATGTCCGGCTGGACACCGACGGTGAACGTCAACGGTCCCGGCCACCACACGTTCATCCTTCCGCAGGGCGACGTGAACGCCGGCCCGCCATCCGGCAACCGCTTCCCCACGATGTTCCACGCGGTGGCCAAGGGCACCCCGTACACGTGGTCCAACCGCTTCTGGTACTCCGGGACGGCGGTCTGGTGGAGCAACACCACGTACCGGCGCGCCAACGTCCCCGGAAGCACCACCAACGTGGGCTACAGCCTGAAGTTCTTCGAGTAGGCGGTGCGGCGGCTCTGCCGCCCTGCCCCGGTGTGCGACCGCGCACGTGGCGGGGACGCGGGACGGAGCCTCGTGCCGTGGCCCGGGCGCACCGCCCTGCTACCGGGAGTCGGTGGACGGGGGAATCCCGGTGGACGGCACTCCCGGTGCACCGGCGCCGTCGTCGTTCCGCGTCGGTGTGGGAACCCCGCTGGGGACCTCCGACGGAGGCGTGGACGGCGCTGGCGACGCCGGTGGACCACTGGGCGGCGGGGTGGCGGGCCTGGAACGGTCCTCGGCACCCGGACCGGGCAGGCCCGCCGCGAGGCCGACGGCAAGGGCGACGACCGCCAGCGCGCTGCCGGCGGCTGCGCTTGCGCGGCGGCGGCGGATACGGCGTCCGCCGTCGACGGCCGCGTCGGTGACGCTGGGCATCGGCGGCGCCGTGGGATCGTCCGCCATCGCCGCGAAGGCGCGGTGCAGGTCGGCGGACTCGTACTCGTCCATCTCCCGCCTCACCTTCCGTTCACCTCCTGGGCGAGCGTTCCGAGGAGCTGACGCAGCCGGCGCAGTCCCCGCGCGCTCTGGCTCTTGACCGTTCCCGGGCTCACCCGGAGCGCCTCCGCGGTCTGCTCCACACTCCAGTCCTCCCAGAACCGCAGCACCAGCACCGCCCGGTACCTGGGCGGCAGTTCCCTCAAAGCGGATTGCATCACCAGCCGCAGTTCCCGGGTGGCCGGGGGCGCCGGCTGCGCCTCGGGCACCTCCTCCACGAGTTCCTCGCGCCAGGTGCGGCGGCGGAGCTGGTCGATGAAGACGCGGGTGAGGATGGTACGGGCGTACGCGTCCACATTGCCGTCCCGGCGGACCCGCCCCCAGGCCGCGTAGAGCTTCATCAGCGTGGTCTGGGTCAGGTCCTGGGCCTGGTGCCAGTCACCGCAGAGCAGGTACGCGCTGCGTCTGAGGTCCGCCTGCCGCGCCTCGGCGAACTCCCGGAACTCCCGCTCCCGTACCGCTTCCCTCACCCACCCAGCCCTTCGGCTCACACACCGCTTCTCACAGTCTCTACGTGAGCGGGCGGCGGGAGGTTGCACGCAGCCGGGCGGAAATTCCCGTGGACAGGCGATGCAACCCGGGGCATCCCCGGGTCCGTACTCCTCTCATGCAGGGGCCCCGGCGACCGCCGGGGCCGGTCCACCACCACGCATCAGGAGTCACCTTGACGACCCCTCACCGCAGGCGTCCGCGCCGCCTGATCCTCGCTGCCACCGCCGCGGGCGTCCTGACCGTCGGCGGCCTGGGCGCCCTCGCCCACGCCACCACCGGCGCCGAGAAGCCGGCAGGCGGCTCCGGCCCGCAGGAGTCCGCCACTCCGAGCGAGGTGCCCGGCGAGCCGACTCCCGTCCCCTCGGAGTCCGGCCCGCCCAGCGAGCCGACCGCCGTCCCCTCGGCGCCTGGCACTCCGAGCGAGCCGCAGGAAGAGCCGACCCCCGTTCCCTCGGTGCCCGGCACGCCGGGCGAGGAGCCGGGAGAGCCGACCCCCGTCCCCGAGGAGACCGGCACCCCCACACCGCTCGCGCCCGGCGAACCTTCCCCTCAGTGGTAGAGCCGGCCCTGCGGTGACCGCCGCGTCCCCGGTGACCGGACGGCACCGGGCACCGGGGACGCTGAAGCGGGACCACTTTCGCCTCACAGTGGAGAAGGTCCGCCCTCCCGTCGCCAAAGGCGGCTGCCTGACAGAGGGCTTCTATGGTCGACATGTTCCTGCCATGGGAAAGAGGCGGGGGCATGATGCCACCGAACGTTGTCGTGGTTCTGGCGGACGACCTGGGCATCGGTGATCTCGGCCCTTCCGGCTCACGCCTCGTCCGTACGCTCGCGATGACCCGGCTTGCGGCCGACGGCGTCGTCTGCGAGGCGATGTACGCCGCCGCCCCGACCGGCACGCCGTCCCGCGCCGGCCTGCTCACCGGGCGCTACGGGGCGCGTTACGGCCTGCCCGCCTCCACCGCCCCCGGCACCGACGCCGGCCTGCCGCCGGACGCGGTCACCGTCGCGAAGCTGCTCGGGAGCGCGGGCTACGCCACCGGGCTGTTCGGTCAGGGGCGGCTCGGCGCGGGGCCGGGCCGGCACCCGCTCGATCACGGCTTCGGCCGCTTCGAGGGCACCCTGTATGGCACCGACGTCATGCCGCTGGCCCGGTACGAGGGCCGGAAGGCCGTCGTGGACGACGCCGACCCGGCGACGGCCGCGCGCCGCCTCACCGACGCCGCCCTCGACTTCGTCGAGGACCACCGCGACGGCCCGTTCCTCGCCGTCCTCTCCCACCTCGGACCGCACGCCCCCTACCGGGTCGAGCCCCGCTTCCACGGCGCGTCGGCCGCCGGCGCCTACGGCGACCTGGTCGAGCAGCTCGACCACTACCTCGGCGTGCTCCTGCGCCACCTCGACCGCAGGAGACTGACGCGCCGGACGCTGGTGATCGTCTACTGCGACGATCTCGGCTACGGCGACCCCGGTTGCCACGGCTCACCACTGGTGACAACGCCCGTCATCGACGGCATGGCGCGCCGCGGTATGCGTCTCGCCGACTTCTACGCGGGCGCTCCCACCTGCACCCCGTCCCGCGCCTCGCTGCTGGACCGGCTGCTACGCGCCGCGCGTGAACCTCGCGACCGTGCTCTTCCCCGACCACACCAACGGGCTGTCGTCGCGCGAGACGTGGCGGCCCGCCTGGAGACGGTCCGCGGCACGGTGGCTTCGCCGTGGCGCCGGCAGGCGGACGGGCGTACCGGCATGGAGGTCACCGTGCCTTACCACACCACCGCGGAGGTCTGCATACCGGTCCGCGGCACCGCGATCCGCTCCCTTCGAAGTCCGCTTCCTGCGGCACGAGACCACCCGGGCGGCGAGCGCTACGCCGTCTACCGCGCGACGGCGGGCACGTACCGCTTCACCACCTGACCGGGGAGCCGGGCGGGACAGCGAAAGCCGGCGGAGCTGACGCCGGACCTGGCGGCGGAGAAGACGGGAGCCGAAGCCTGCGGGCCGGCTGTATCCCCGAGGGCCCCGGGCTTCGCTTCGCGGCGACTCGACCGTAACAGCGGTCCCCCCGCGGGCGGGCTCCGCCGCGGGGGGCGGCGGAGCCGGTGTGCCGGGTCAGCCGTGTGCAGGCTGGTTGGCGGTCTTCTTTTCGGCCAGCCACTTCTTGATGAACTGGCCCTGGTGCTCACCGCCGAGCAGGTTCCAGTCGTGGTCGTACATCATGGGCTTCCAGTAGTTGCTGTACGCCCACGCCACCCAGCTGATCTCCGGGCGTGCGTCCAGGTACTGGCGCAGCGGCGTGCCCCAGCCCGAGGTGGTGCCCTTGGTGACCGGGTCGGACCAGGGGCCTTCCGGGTTCCAGCCGAACTCGGTGAGGATCACCGGGATCTTCTTCGCGGCGTTGCCGAACTTCGCGTCGAGGTTGGCGGCGGTCGCCGCGCCCTGGTTGGGGTAGAGGTGGTAGACGTACGCGATGTTCCCGCCGCTGACGGGGTCGGCGGCGGCCTGGTTGACGCGGGTGCTCCACTGCGGGCCGCCCATGAGGATGAGGTTCTTCGGGGCGGCGGCGCGGACCCTGTTCACGACGGGCTGGATGTAGCTCTTCCAGGTCGCCCAGGAGTCGGGGTTGATGGGCTCGTTGTAGACCTCGAAGATGACGTTCGGGATGTCCTTGTACTTCGGTGCGACGTACGACCAGAAGTCGAGGACGCGCTGTTGCGGCATCCCGCTCGTGCCGCCGTAGTCCTGCACCTTGTGCAGGTCCACGATGATGTAGACACCGCGGGCGACGGCCTGCTGGACGTACGGGTCGATGTGCTGGCGGAAGTTCTCCTCCAGGCTGAGCGAGTCGTCGGGCGCCCATTCGGTGACGGGCAGCCGGATCACCTTAGAGTGCCAGCCCAGGGCGGGGTCGGTGGCCCGGTTGATGAGCTCCGCCATCGGCTTGGGGTTGCATGAGCTGCACTCGTTGTTGTGGCGCGGCCCGATCATCGATACGCCGCGGAGCGTGACGGGGTTGCCCGCCGCGTCCTTGATGCGGTTGCCCTCGGTCTTCAGCCACGGCACGGCCGCCTCGGGTGCGGCGTCCGCGGGCGCGGCGCCTTCGGGCGCCGGTCCGGCGGTGGCCTGTCCCGGGGCGATGACGGTGACGAGCACCGCCACCGCGGCGAGGAAGGCGAGCAGGAGCTTTCGTGCTTTTCTGTGCATGCGGCTCTCCTGGGAACGAAGGTTCGGTGGGGGGTGGTGCCGATGCGGTTGCGGTCCTCCTCTCCGGTGCGGGGTGGTCTCAGTGGATCCGTACGGTGCCGGTGACCGCGAGATCCGCCGAGCTGAAGCCGAGGTGCACCTGGAAGTCGCCCGGTTCGGTGCGCCAGGCGCCGTCCCAGTGCTGGAACGCGCGGGCCGGGATCCGCAGGTCGGCGGTGGCGGTCTGCCCCGGGCCCGCGGTCACGGTCGCGTGGCCGGCCAGCCAGCGCACCGGCCGGTCGACGGCGCCGGCGGGGCGGGACAGGTACGCCTGGACCACCTGCTTGCCGCGGCGCTCTCCGGTGTTGCGCAGGGCGACGGTGAGCAGCAGATCGTCACCGGCGGCGAGTTCGCCGGGGATCCCGGCCGCCGGCGGGGCCCAGGTGGTGTATCCGAGGCCGTGTCCGAACGGGTACGCGGGCTCGGTGCCGGACTCCAGCCAGGCGCGGTAGCCGATCCGGATGCCCTCGTCGTACGGCAGCCGTCCCGCCGCCGGCGTGGTGGACAGCACGGGTACGTCCGCCTCGTCCACCGGCCAGGTCGTGGGCAGCCGGCCGCCGGGCTCCACCGTGCCGAGCAGCACGTCGGCGAGCGCGTGCCCGAACTCCTGGCCGCCGAACCAGGTGAGCAGCACGGCGGCGACGTCGTCCCGCCACGGCAGCAGCACCGGCGCGCCCGCGTTCACGGCGACCACCGTGCGGGGATTGGCCGCGGCGACCGCGCGGACCAGGTCGTCCTGCCGGCCGGGGAGGGCGAGGGTGGTGCGGTCGAAGCCCTCGCTCTCCACCTCGGGACCGGTGCCGACGACGACGAGCGCGGCGTCGGCGTCGCGTGCCGCCGCGGCCGCCGCGGCGATCTCGGCGTCGGGTGCGCCGGTGTCCAGGTCGAGCCCGGCGACGAGGGTGACGCCGGAGTCCGGGCCCCGCCGCGGCGGCAGGTCGAGGCGGACGGCGATGTCCACCGGCCGGCCGGCGTCGAGTTCGACGGGCGCGCTCGCGTGCGGCGGGGAGACGAGCCCGCCGCCGAACTCCTCGCCGGTGTGGACGAGTTCTTCCCGCAGGAGTTCGGTGCCGTCGACGAGCAGCCGGAGGGTTCCGGCGCCCGCGACACCGATCCGTACCGGACCGGAGCGCGCGGGCAGATAGCGCGTGGTGACCTCCACGGTCGCGGTGTGGGCCAGCCTGGCCGAGCCCAGGCGGGCCAGGTTGGCGTCGCGCCGGTGCTCGTCGAGGATCACGGTGCCGTCGGCGCCTCGGCACACGAGGCGCACGCCCGGCCGGCCGCTGACCGGATCGGTGAGGTCGCTGCCCGCGAAGGGGGCGATGCCGCGCTGGGCGAGCGCGCCGAGGTGCCAGTCGACGCGGGTGGCGGGCAGCGCGGCCCGTAGACCCTCCAGCGGCGAGACGGCCCGGGCGGGCTCGACGGTGGCGCTGCCGCCGCCCTGGGTGCGGGGCAGGAAGCCGAGGTGCCCGATGACGGCGACGGAGCGCAGGCCGTCCGCCGACCAGGGCAGCTCACCGCTGTTACGTACGAGCACGGTGCCGGCGGCGGCCACCTCCCGCGCGAGCGCGGGCCCGTCCTCCCCGGCCGGCGGTGCGGCGACGGCCGGCGCGAAACCCTCCAGCGCACCCACACGGACCGCGAGGCGAAGGATCCGCAGCACCTTCTCGTCGACGGCCTCCTCCGGCACCCGCCCGTCCCGCACGGCAGCGGTCAGCTTGCCGCCCCAGGGGCCTTCCGGCCCCGGCATCACCAGGTCCTGGCGCGCCAGCGCCGCGGGCTCGGTGCTGCGGACGGCCCACCAGTCGGAGACCACGACGCCGTCGAAGCCCCACTCCCCGCAGAGCGGCTCGGCGAGCAGCGGATGCTCGCTCATCGTGGTGCCGTTGACGGAGTTGTAGGCGGACATCATCATCCAGGGCCGCTCGCCGGTCACGGTGTCCTCGAAGGCGGCGAGGTACAGCTCGCGCAGGGCGCGCGCGCCGATGCGGTTGTCGACGGTGAAGCGGTCGGTCTCCGCGTCGTTGGCGACGTAGTGCTTGGGTGTGGCGCCGACGCCGCCGTCCTGCACCCCGCGGACGAACGCGGCGGCGAGCCGGGAGGTGAGCAGCGGGTCCTCGGAGTACGCCTCGAAGTGCCGGCCGCCCAGGGGGCTGCGGTGCAGGTTGATGGTGGGGCCGAGGACGACGTCGACGCCCATGCGGCGGGCTTCGCAGGCGATGACGGCGCCGTAGCGGTAGGCGATCCGGGGGTCCCAGGTGGCGGCCAGTGCGGTGGCGGAGGGCAGGTTGAGGGCCGTGAAGCGGCCGTCCCAGCTCTCGCCGCGCACCCCGCTGGGTCCGTCGGACAGGACGATCCGGCGCAGGCCGACGGCGGGTTCGGCGTGCAGGGCCCAGTTGTCGGCGCCGGTGAGGAGCCGTACCTTCTGCTCCAGGGTGAGCTTGCCGACGAGGGACCGCAGTGCTGCGGTGGCGGGCTCCGTGGCGGTCCTGTCGGTCATGCGGTCGCTCCAGGGGTTTCGTGGACTCCGGTCAGCGTGAGTTCGCCGGCGAGGTGGCAGGCGACCCGGTGCCCCGGGTCGGTACCGCCGGTGGCGGGGACCAGCGCGGGGGGCTTTTCCGGTACGTCGCAGAGGCCGGGGCGGGCGAAGCGGCAGCGGGTGCGGAACGGGCAGCCGGCCGGCGGGTGCGCCGGGTCGGGCAGGTCGTCGGAGAGCCGGATGCGGCGGGCGCCGCCGCGCAGCCGCGGGTCCGGGCGGGGCACGGCGGACAGCAGCGCCTCGGTGTAGGGGTGGCGGGGGCGGGCGTACAGCTCGTCGGTCCCGGCCAGTTCGACGATCCTGCCGAGGTACATGACGGCGACGCGGTCGCAGACGCTCTCCACGACCGACAGGTCGTGGGAGATGAACAGGTAGGTGAGCGCGAACTCCTCCTGGAGGTCGCGGAGCAGGTTCAGGATCTGGGCGCGGACGGACACGTCGAGCGCGGAGACCGGCTCGTCGGCGACGACCAGTTTCGGGTCCACGATCAGCGCGCGGGCGATGCTGACGCGCTGCCGCTCACCGCCGGAGAAGGCGTGCGGGTAGCGGTGCAGGTACTTCGGCGAAAGACCGACGCGGGTGAGCATGGCCGCCACCCGGTCCTCCAGCTCCGCCCCGGTGGCGATTCCGTACGAGCGCAGCGGCTCACCGACGATCTGCAGCAGCGTCATCCGGGGGTTGAGCGAGGAGAACGGGTCCTGGAAGACGACCCGGACCTGCCGCTGGTACGCGCGCAGCCCGCGGCCGGACAGGGCGGCGACGTCCACCGGCTCCGCCCCTGCCTCCGGCCGGTAGGAGATCCGGCCCGAGGTGGGCCGGAGGATCCGGGCGACGCTGCGGCCCAGGGTGGTCTTGCCGCAGCCCGACTCCCCCACCAGGCCGAGGGTTTCACCGGGCCGGACGGAGAGGTCGACGCCGTCGACGGCGCGGACGTGGCCGACGGTGCGGCCGAGGAAGCCGCGCTTGACGGGGAAGTGCGTGCGCAGGCCGCGGACTTCGAGGGCCGGGGCCGTGCGTGCGGCCGCGGCGGCGTCCGGGAGGGCGGTGCCGGTCATGCCGTGGCTCCTTCGGAAGTGGCCGCCGCGGGGACGGCCGGCGGCGCGTCTCCGTGCAGCACGCAGCGGACCCTGCGGTCCTCGGAGAGCGCCGTCTCGGGCGGCTCCGCCGTGTCGCAGACCCCGGCGACCGCGCTGGCGCAGCGCGGGTGGAACGGGCAGCCTGCGGGGCGCTCGGAGGGGTGCGGGACGTTCCCGCGGATGGAGGCGAGCCGCTGCCGGGCACCGGCGCCCATGCGGGGTACGGAGCCGAGGAGGGCCCGGGTGTAGGGGTGGGCGGGGTCGTGGAAGATGGCGTCCACGGGGCCCTGCTCGACCACCGTGCCGAGATACATCACCACCACCTCGTCCGCGATCTCGGCGACCACGCCGAGGTCGTGCGTGATGAAGAGGACCGACATGCCGGTGTCCGCCTGGATCCCGGTCAGCAGGTCCAGGATCCGGGCCTGGGTGGTGACGTCCAGCGCGGTGGTCGGCTCGTCGGCGATGAGCAGTTCGGGGTCGCAGGAGAGCGCGATGGCGATCATCACGCGCTGGCACATGCCGCCGGAGAGCTGGAAGGAGTACGCGTCCATCCGCCGCTCGGCGCCGGGGATGCCCACCCGCTCCAGCAGTTGCACGGCCCGCGTGCGGGCCGCTTCCCGGCTCAGCGGCAGGTGCAGCCGGATGGCCTCGACGAGCTGGTCGCCGACGGTGTACATGGGCGAGAGGGCGGCCATCGGTTCCTGGAAGACCATCGCGATCCGGCCGCCGCGGACCGCGCGGATCTCCTCGCCCCGCGGGTCGAGCGCGGCCAGGTCGAGGGACCGGGCCTGGGCAGTGTCCGCGGTGTCCTCGGCCGCGGCGCCGTCCGCGGGAGCGCCGGCGTCCGCGGCGGCCGGGGCGTAGAAACGGATCGAGCCGCCGACGATCCGGCCCGGCTCCTCGACCAGGCCGAGGACGGAGCGCGCGGTCACGCTCTTGCCGCAGCCCGACTCCCCCACGACGCAGACGATCCTGCCGCGCGGGACGGTGAAGCTCACCCCGTCCACGGCGCGGACGGTGCCCTCCTCGGTGTCGAAGTGCGTCTTCAGATCGATGATGTCGAGCAACGGGGGGTCCGGTTCAGGGGCCATCGTCTCGTTCCGTCACTTCCTGTAGGGGTCCGCGGCGTCGCGCAACCCGTCGCCGGCGAAGTTGAGGGCCAGTACCGCGGTGACGACGGCGAGGCCGGGGAGCATCAGCCACGGGGCGGAGGAGAGCACGCGGATGTTCTGCGCGTCCTGCAGCAGCACGCCCCAGCTCACGACGGGTGCCTGGAGACCCAGGCCGAGGAAGCTCAGCGCGGTCTCGGCCAGGATCATCGCCGGGATGGAGAGCGAGAGCTGGGCGATGAGGTGGCTGCTGGTGGACGGCAGCAGGTGCCGGAAGATCACCCGGCCGCGGGTGCAGCCGTCCAGGCGGGCCGCGGTGACGAACTCCTCCTGGCGCAGGGCGAGGAAGCGGCCGCGTACCTCCCGGGCCAGATGGGTCCAGCCGATCATGGCCAGCACCACCGTGATGGCGAAGTACCGCCGCAGCGGCCCCCAGTCGGGTGGCAGGGCCGCCGCCAGGCCCAGCCAGAGGGGCAGGTGGGGCAGGGACATGAAGAACTCGACGAGCCGCTGGATCGCGGTGTCGGTTCTGCCGCCCAGGTAGCCGGAGATCCCGCCGAGCGTCACGCCGAGGAGGAACGCCACCACGACGCCCACCAGTCCGATGGTCATCGACACCCGGGTGCCGTGGATGAGTTCGGAGAGCAGGTCGTGTCCGTTGCGGTCGGCCCCCAGCAGGAACATCGCGGCGCCGGGTTCCTCGGGGCCGATGAGGTGGCGGTCCCAGGGGATGAGGCCGAAGAGGTGGTATTCGTCGCCCTTGACGAAGAAGCCGATGGGGACGTCCGCAGACGGGTCGGTGGTGAAGGTCTGCTCGTACGTGTCGTCGTCCACGGTCGTCGTGTAGCCGTCGACGTGCAGGCCGCCGCTGAACCGGACCGTCTGGGGCGGGGCGTACGGGTAGTCGTCGTCGAGGTAGTCCGTGCCGTAGGGCGCCAGGAACTCCGCGAAGAGCGCGACGAAGTAGAAGGCGAGCGTGACGATCAGGCCGGCCATGGCGAGCTTGTGCCTGCGGAACCGGCGCCAGACGAGCCGCCATTGGGAGGCGCCGTGTCTTGCCGGTGCTGCTGGCGGCGCGGGCCGGGTGCGTATGCGCATGGTCGTCCCTCATCCCTGGGCCAGCCGGACCCGTGGGTCCAGCCAGGCCAGCAGTACGTCGGAGAGCAGGGTGCCGATCACGGTCAGCAGGCTGACGATGAGAATGATGGAGCTGGCCAGGTACATGTCCTGGCTGCGCAGCGCGCCCAGCAGCAGCGGCCCGGTGGTGGGCAGCGACAGCACCTGGGAGACGATGACCTCGCCCGACACCAGCGCCGGCAGCACGTAGCCGACGTTGGAGACGAACGGGTTGAGCGCGACCCGCAGCGGATACTTCAGCACCAGCCTGCGCTCCGGCATGCCGCGCGCCCGGGCGGCGACGACGTACGGCTTGCGCAGTTCGTCCAGGAGGTTGGCGCGCAGCACCCGCACCAGGCCGGCGGTGCCCGCCGCGCCCAGTACCAGCACGGGCACCCACAGATGGCTGAGGAGGTCGAGGAACTTGCCCAGGTTCCAGGCCGCGTCCTCGTATTCGGGCGAGTAGAGCCCCCCGACGCTCATCCCGAAGACGCTGTGGCCCAGGTACATCAGCACCAGCGCGATCATGAAGTTGGGGATGGCGAGGCCCAGGAACCCGACCGTGGTGGCCACGTAGTCGCCGACCGAGTACTGCCGCACCGCCGAGTACAGGCCCACGGGGAACGCCAGCAGCCAGGTCGCCAGGAGGGTCGAGACGGCGAGCACCACGGTGAGCGGCAGCCGGTCCATGACCAGGCTGGACACGGACTTCCCGTACTCGAAGGACTCCCCGAAGTCGCCGTGCAGCACGATCGCGGAGACCCACTTCCCGTACTGCTCGTAGACCGGCTCGCCGAGCCCGTAGCGCTCGCGCAGCGCGGACATCTGCGCCTCGTCCATCCGGTCGCCCTGGTTCTCCAGCCGGGCGGCGAGGGTGGTGAGGAAGTCGCCCGGGGGCAACTGGATGATGGCGAAGGCCACCACGGAGATCCCGAAGAGCGTGGGGATCATGTAGAGGCACCGACGTGCCAGGTAGCTCAACACTGCTCGACCGTCCCGTCAGCCGTGTGCCGGTTACGCGCCGATGGCGAACTGCTCGGGGTTCATGGCCCCCGGCATGGGGAACTTGGCGGCGAAGAAGCTCTTCTCGGGCACGTTGCGGAAGGTCTCGCCGACGACGCCGTAGCCGGGCAGCGGGGTGCTGATCCCGATGGTGTAGAACTGCTCCTTCGCGATGGCGAGGATCTGCTTCATCGTCGCCGCGCGCCGCTTCCCGTCCGTCTCGGCCGCGATCTCCTCGTGGTAGAGGCGGTACTGCTCCTTGGCGTGGGCCGGCGGCTCCATGCCCTCCCGTCCTCCGGTGGCCAGCCAGGTGAACCACTCGGGGCAGAAGGCGTTGTTCTCGCCCCACTCCGGCATGAAGAAGGCGGGGGTGCTGACGGGGTCCAGGGCGCCGTCCCCGTCCCAGGCGAGCGCCTCGTGGCCGTTGCCCTGGATGAGCTGCATGCGCAGGGTCTCGTCCTCCGCCTGCACGCTCATCCGTACGCCGACGGCCTCCCACATGGGCTTGATGATCTCCAGCGCGTCGGCCAGCTCGGGCTTCCCGGCACCGGCGCTGACCAGGATGCGGAAGGAGAACGGCTCGCCGTCCGGGCCGCGCCGCGGCCCGTCGCCGTCCCGCCGCAGACCGGCCCGGTCGAGGTGCTCGTTCGCCTTGTCCGGGTCGTACTCGGTGTACTGCTTGGCCATCTCCTCGTCGAAGAAGCCGGAGTCGCGCGCGGGGGCGACCTGCCAGGGCTCGCCCTGCCGGGCGTGCACCGCCTTGATGACCTTCCGGCGGTCGATGGCGTACGAGAGGCCGATGCGGAAGTCGCGGCTGCCGAAGACCTCCCGCTTCGCCTCGTCCTTGCAGGTGAGGTTGAGCATGATCGTCAGGGTGTTGAGCTTGTCCGACGCCAGGTCGAAGAAGCGGTAGTGCCCCTTGGCCCGGTCCCGGGCCAGCACCGGCTTGTTCTTGGTGGTGGTGACGTTGCGCTCGATCATGTCGATGTCGCCCCGGAGCACGTTGAGCAGCACCACTTCGGCGTCCTGGGCCATGGCGAAGTCGACGCCGTCGAGGTAGGGCAGTTGGTTGCCCTCCGGATCGACCTTGAAGTAGTAGGGGTTGCGGGTGAACCGCATGCGCGTGCCGCCGCCGATGGCGTCGTCGGGCAGCCAGGCGTGCAGCCGGGGCAGCCGCGGGTCCTTCCAGAGCATGCCGGCGTAGAGCGCGTCCTGGAGCAGTTCCATCGGGCCCGCGTAGTCCAGCTCAATGGCCGCCTTCTCGGCGTCCGGGCTGAGGTCGGGGTGGAACTGGCCGAGGTAGTGCTTGGGCAGCCGGGTCAGCATGTCGTAGACCTCGTTCGCCATGCCCGTCAGATAGAGGGCGTTGGGCCCGGCGAAGGTGAACTCCACGGTGTACGCGTCGATCTTCCGCAGCTTCGCCGGGCCGCCGCCGACGGTGTACTGGCCCGGCGTGTCCGGGATGATCTCCTTGTTCATGATCAGGTCCCGGAAGGCGAACTCGATGTCGTCCGCGGTGAACGGCTCGCCGTCGGACCACCTCAGGCCCTTGCGGAGCCTGAACGTCACCCGCGTGGCGTCCTCGCTCTCGCTGAACGACTCCGCGACGTTGGGGATGATCTTCTTCCAGTCGCGGTCCCAGCGGACCAGGTTCTCGTACGCGAAGGCGTAGCCGAGGCGGCCGGCGTCGCCCGCGCCGATGAGCGCGTTGCGCCAGGTGCCGCCGTAGGCCGCCGCCCGGTCGACCGGGCGGACCACGAGCGGCTCCGCCGGCAGCCGCTTCGGCAGCGCGGGCAGCTTCCCCTCGTCGACCAGCCGCTGCAGCTCGGGCGCCTGCCCCTTGCCCTCGACCGGCGCCGTGTCCGCGCCGCCCGCCGGATCCGTGCTGAAGTCGCAGCCGTTCAGCGTGAGTCCGCCGACGGCCCCGGCCGCCACCAGTGACCCGCCGGCCATCAGCAGCCTTCTCCTGTCGATGCGTCCCGTCATCTTCTCGCTCCCTCGGGTTCAGTAACCGCGGATGTCGGGCCAGGCGATCTCGACGCCGTGGCCGGTCAACGCGCTCTGGTAGTCCGCGAGTCGGGCGGGCTGGGCGCGGACCTGGTGCGGGGTGGTGCGGTGGCGCAGGCAGTACGCGGCGAGGAGTCCCGCGGCCTCGCCGGCGTTCCACTCGACCGGATGCAGCCGGTAGCAGCCGTTGGTGAGGTGGGTGGTGCCGATGTTCTTGGCGGCGGGCAGCAGGTTGCACATCCGCTCGGGCAGCAGGGCGCCCAGCGGGATACGGAAGGGCGAGGAGGCCACGTCGATGTAGTTGTCGCCGCCGGTGGAGGGGTGCAGGTCGATGCGGTACGACCCGATGCCGACCGAGTCCTCGTACGCGACCGCCCCGCGATCACCCCGTATCGCGAGGGACACGTCCTGCTCCGTCACCGTGTACACGGCCCGGATGCGCCGGGATTCGCGGATGTACGGGCCCATGCACAGCCCGTCCGCCGTGCCCACGACGTCGCCGCGCAGCCGCAGTCCGGGCAGCCCGGTACTCCCGTCGGGGCGCGGCATCTCCGTCTGCATCCAGTAGAGGAAGGAGAGGCTCATCTGCCGTGCGCCGGCCAGGTGGCGCGCGGCCGCCGCGGGCTCGACCTCGTACAGCGGCCCCTCGACGTAGTCGATCATCGGCCAGTTGACGATGACGACGTCGCCGGCGAGCGCGCCGTCCTCGAACGAGGAGCGGGCGAGGACGCGGCGGAAGGCCCACAGGTCGAGGTCGCCCGCCAGGCCCTGCAGGGCGGGTTCGCCCGGCGCGGGGTCGGGGATCAGCACGCGGGTCGCCGGCCGCAGCGTCTGCGGCTTGGGCGCGACCATGCTGAACATCCGGTCGGGCCAGTACGGGGGGCGGTAGTCGCGCCAGAAGCCGTAGTCGTCGGGCTTGTCGATGGTATGGTCCTCACCGGCCCGGTGCTCGACGGCGAAGCACCAGGAGGCGGCCTGCATGTTGAGCGGCTGCCGCCGCGCGGGGGCGCTGGGCTCCCCGGTGTCGGCCTGCGACTCGAACCCCGTGACGTACTCGGTGCCGGTGAGCGGCAGCAGTTCGCCGGTCTCCGTGGCGTCCAGGAAGTACGCGGCGGTCACCGTGACGTCCTCGCCGGAGCCGAGGTCGCGCAGCGTCACGCTGGTGACGGCGTCGCCGTCGGTGGTCGCCGCGACGGGGCGGTGCCCGAGCCGCAGGTCCAGCAGGCCGCTCGCCCGGTGCGGCGCGAGCATGGCCCGCAGCACGGCGTGCGCCGCGCTCGGCTCCGCGCACAGCGCGCTCACCCGGCCGGCGCCGGGGTTGAGGGCCGGTCGCCGGCGCGCCGCCGCCGACAGCGGGTACCAGTGCCGGTAGTAGTCGCGGATCCCGTCCCGGAGCCGGCGGTAACTCGCGGTGCAGCCGAACTGCTCGATCCAGGGGTGCTCGTCGGGCGGCGTGCCCTGGACGGTCAACTGGCCGCCGACCCAGTCGTACTCCTCGGTGAGGAGGACCCTGAGGCCCGAGCGGGCGGCGGCCAGGGCGGCGGCCACGCCGCCGAGCCCACCCCCGACGACGGCTATGTCGGTGCGCAGCTCCGTCATGCCTCTCCTCCCGGAGCGCCCGCCGGGGCCACGGCGACGGTCTCCCCGCCGGGCGGCGTGCAGGAGAGCAGGATCTGGTCCTCTCGCGGCGCGTCGGGGGTGTCGAGCAGGCGCAGGAGCAGCCGCACGGCCTCGCGGCCGATCTCCCGGCGGGGGATCTCCACGCAGCTCCAGCCGGTCCCGGGGTACGGGCCCGTCTCCGTACCGCGGAGCACGACGAGCGAGAGCCGCGCGGGTATCGCCAGGTCCCGGGCGGCGGCGAAGCCGGCGATGCGGCCGGCGAACGACTCGTCCTCGGCGACGAACGCGGTCATCCCGGATGCCAGGGCGAGGTCGAACCACTCCTGCGTGAGGTCCCCGGCGTTCATCAGCACCGGGAGCTGCGGGATGCCGGCGTCCGCGCAGGCCGTGCGGTAGCCGGCCTCGCGGTCGACGACGGCCTCGACCCTGTGTGTGATGCCGAGGTAGCCGACCCGGCGGTGGCCCAGCGAGACCAGCCGGGCGACGGCGTCGCGGGTCGCCTCGGCGTAGTCGGCGCTGACCCAGGCGATGTCGGCGCCCGGCACGTCGCGGCGGCCGATATGGACGAAGGGGTAGCCCTCCCGGCTGAGGCGGGCGAGGTCGGAGTGGTCGTGCGCGACGCCGAGCAGCACGCTGCCGTCGGCGACGTTGAGCCGGTTCGAGCCGTCGCTGTAGAGCTGACGCTGACCGTCGGGGCCCTCCGTGGAGGTGAACAGCACCAGGTCGTGGCCCTCGGCGACGGCCTGTTCCTCCACTCCGACCAGGAACTCGTGGTAGAAGTCGCGGCTGGCGATCGGGAAAACCGACTCGAAGGTGTGCACCCCGATCATCCGGTTGCGCTTGCCCTTGAGGCTGCGGGCGGCGGGATTGGCCGCGTAGCCGAGGTCGCGGACGGCCTGGCGGACCAGTTCCTCCGTCTCGACGGGTATCCGGTGGTCGGTGGCACGACCGTTCACGACGGCGGAGACGGTCGCCTGCGACACGCCCGCACGGCGGGCGACGTCTGCCTGGGTCGGTGCCCCGCGACGGCGTTTGACTGACAAAGGAACCCCTTGCTGTTACGTATCAGCAGCGGATTAGCAGGACTTGAGCCCCTCTTGCTGTTTCGTAGCAGCGACCATAGGAGCGGGACATGACCCCGTCAACAGGCGGTGGCGAACGAATTTCCGGGAGGTTTCCCGGATTTGAGGACCGCGCCCCTCGCCGGTGCGGATCGCCCGGGTACCTTGGGGCGAACGGCGGTGCCGGGCGGGAGGCGTGGGTGGTGGGGACGGACGGCGGCGGTCGCGGCCACCGCCCGCGCGAGCAGGCGGCCGGCCTGGCACACGACTTCCCCTTCGACCCCGCGTACGGCTACGACCTGGACCGGCTGCTCTCCGTGCCCGCCCCCGAAGCCCCCTCCGGCTTCGGGGAGTTCTGGCGCGCCCTGTACGCCGAGGCCCGCGGCACGCGGGTCGCGCCCCGGCTCCGTAGCCGCACGGCGACCACCGGCGGAGCGCAAGCGGTGGCGGTGCACGAGGTCGCGTACACCTCGCTCGGCGGGCGCCGCATCGGCGGCTGGGTGACGCTGCCGGCGGACGGGCAGGTGCGCCAGGGCTGCGTCGTGACGCACGGCTACGGCGGCCGGGAGGGCCCCGAGCCGGAGTTGCTGCCGCCGGGCACGGCGGCCATCTGGCCGTGCCTGCGCGGCCAGGGCGCACGCAGCCGGCAGCCGGACCTGCCGTCCGGCGCCGCCGCGCACGTCCTGCACGGCATCGGTTCCCGGCGGTCGTACGTGCACGGAGGCTGCGCCGCCGACGTGTGGTGCGCGGCGACGGCGCTCGCGGAACTCGTACCCGCGTCGATGCGGCGGCTCACGTACGCGGGGGCGAGCTTCGGCGGCGGCATCGGGGCGCTGGCGCTGCCGTGGGACGAGCGGTTCGCGGCCGCCGTGCTGACCGTGCCCAGTTTCGGCAACCATCCGCTGCGGCTGACGCTGCCGTGCACCGGGAGCGGCGAGTCGGTCCGGCGGCACCATGCCGCGCATCCGGAGGTCGCGGGGGTGCTGGCGTACTTCGACGCCGCCACCGCGGCGCGGCACATCGGCATTCCGGTCCACGTCGCAGCCGCGCTCTTCGACCCGGCCGTCCCGCCGCCGGGACAGTTCGCCGTGTACAACGCCCTGCCGGGGCCGAAGGAGCTGCACGTGCTCACCGCGGGCCACTTCCCGCACCCCGGCGAGGCGGCGGAGGAAGCGGACCTCCTCGCCGCCCAGCGCCGGTTCCTGGCGCGGGCCTGACGCTCCGGCCGGAGACCCCTGTCCGAGCCGGCCGGGTTCGGCGCGCCCGCGCGGACGGCGGCCGAGCGCGGCAGCGCATATCGCCGACGACCCCAACGAGACCGGCAACGTGGCCGGCTTCGCCGCGCCGGCGCTCGCCGCGGCCCGGCTGCTCGGCGACGACCCGCTGGCCGGGCGGTTGCGCGAGATCGCGGCGGCGCACGTCGACAACATCTTCGGCCGCAACCCCACCGGGCGGCATGCCTCGTACGACGCGCCCAGCGGCACTGCCGGCTTCGAGGGCGTGGAGCGCGGCTGGTTCTCCGAGTACCGCGGCGGTGCGGGACTGCTGGAGGATCTGCCCGGCGTCCTCGACGGCAGCCCCAAGAACGGCCACTACCCCTTCAACCCGGACCAGGGGAACATCGGCCACACCGAGGGCTGGGTGGCGTTCAACAGCGCCTGGAACGCCTCGCTCGCCTGGCGCGCCGCCGATCAGACCGGCATCGAGGTCCGTACCCGCGGTGGCGCCGCCGCCCGGGTGGTGCCCCGGCACGCGAAGGTGACGGTGGAGCTGCGGGCACCGCTGAACCTGGACGCGGCCTCCGCCGACCGCGGCTCGGTCGAGGTTCGGGTGGGTGATCGGGCCGTGGTGCCGCTGACCGTGACGCAGGCCGCGCGGAACGCGAGGATGTTCCGCGCGGCCCTCGACCTGAGCGCGGTGGACGCGGGCCACGGCGACAGGATCACGGTCTCGTACGGGTACGGGCCCTTCGCGGTCTCGTACGCCTTCACCGCGGTCGGCGGACCCGTCGGCTGATCCCCGGGGCGTTCAGCGCCGGGTTGCCCTGTGCGGTGAGATCACGGCCTGGTCCACGGTGCCCACGACGGTGACCCGGCCGCCGTCTCCGGGGTCGGGGTCCGGCATGACCGATTCCGGGTCGACGAGGTAGACCTCGTGGCCGTCCAGCGTGAGCCGGCGCACGATCTCCAGCAGCATGCGCCGTGCCACGTCATCGATCGAGTAGACCCTCGTGAGGTCCAAGGCCACTCCGGCCTCCGCGGGTGGCGAGTCCACGGTTTCCCTGACGACTCGCTCCGCTCCGGAGAAGCCGATCCCGCCTTGCAGTTGGAGGACCCGGACCGCGCTCGGACCGCTGCCGGCGACGTGGCTGGATCGCACGACCGCACGCGCCGGGGGCGGGACCTGCATCACGTGCATGCCCATGTCGGAGGAGAAGCGTTCGAAGAGCGACACCCCGCGCACGCTGTTCCCGTGCTGGTCCAGTCGTGGCGAGAAGGTGGCGATGCCGATCTGGCCGGGGAGCGCGCCGATCAGGCCCCCGGCCACGCCGCTCTTCGCCGGAATGCCGACCTGGGTCGCCCAGTCACCGGCCGCGTCGTACATCCCGCAGGTGAACATGACGCTCAGCACCTGCCGCACCACCGGTTCGCTGACCACCTGCTCACCCGAGAGGGGATTCACGCCGCGGTTGGCCAGCGTCGCCGCCATCATGGCCAGGTCTCGCGCGGTGACGAGCACGGCGCACTGGCGGGTGTAGCCGTCGACGACGGCGTCCGGGTCCTCGGTCAGGACGCCGTGGCTGCGGAGCATGTGGGCGATGGCGAGGTTGCGGTGTGCGTGCTCCATCTCCGACACGCACACGGCCTCGTCGATCCGCAGCCGACGGCCGGCGAACGCCGAGAGCCCCCTGACCACGCGCTCCACGCGCGCCGCCGGATCCATGTCCTCCTCGCCGGCCAGCGCGTGGGTGGTGATCGCACCGGCGTTGATCATGGGATTGAGCGGGCGCCCGGTATCGCTTTCGAGGGAGATCTGGTTGAACGCCTCACCCGACGGCTCGACGCCGACCTTGGCGAGCACCCGGTCGAAGCCGCGATCGGCCAGTGCCAGCGCGTACGTGAACGGCTTGGAGATCGACTGGATCGTGAACTCGGTATCGACGTCGCCGGCGCCGTAGACCTTGCCGTCGACGGTGGCGAAGACCGCGCCGAGGCGCTCGGGGTCCGCCGCCGCGAGTTCGGGGATGTATCCCGCCTGCACTCCGGAAGTGTCCGACTCGACGTCTCCGAGTGCCTCGGTCAGATAGTCGGGAATGACTGACCGCATGCGTGCTCCTCCGTGCCGATGGGGAAATTCTCCGCCGTGACCTTGCGGCGTCTCACCGAACCACCACGTCGCTCCGTGCGCCACGCCTCACGTCGGCGTGGGAGGGCCGCCTGGTCAGCGGACATTCGCCCGTACCGCGTCTTCGATCGGCGTGGAACCCTCGTTGAGTTCGAGGATCTGCCGGCCGATACGGGGCTCGTGAAGCAGTTCGGCCAGGGTGGCGGCGACGTCGTCGCGGGGGATCCGGCCGTGGAACTCCGCAGGACCGAGGGACACGGCGCCGGTTCCCGGGCCGTCGACGAGGAGTGAGGGACGGAGAATCAGCCAGTTCAGCCCACTGCGGCTGAGCGCGATGTCCGCTTCCTTCTTGACGGCGAAGTAGTACGCGACCTCCTCGCCGAGGTCACGTTCCCGCCAGGATTCTGCCATCGATGCTCCGTCCGGGTCGGTCCTGCGGGCTTTTCCGGCCACCGGCAGCCCGGCTCCCGGTCGTTCCGGGTAGGTGCGTGTGGACGGGCGCAGTCAGTCCGTTGCCGTCCGGCCGCAGGGACCACCGTGGTCGCAGTAGGGCTGATGAGCGCTCTGCCCGCAGCCACAGAGAACGGCCCTGGTCTCCGCCCGCGGGCCCGCCGCGGTGTCCAGGCTCAGCTCGCCGCGTACGAGGACCTGCCCGGCGGAGTTGCGCGCGACGTGCGTGGGCCGGTCCGGGGCCTCCGCGTCTCCGTCCACCAGGTCGTACTGCAGCGCGCCCGAGGGACAGCGCCGCACCACTTCGGCCAGCCGCTCGGCCCCGGCACCGTCCGGCCGGATCCACGGGCGCGCGTCCGGGTCGAAGACCTCCGGCAGGCCGCGGACGCATTCGGCGGCGTGCAGGCAGCGCCCGGCCTCGAAGGTCACGGTGATCGACTTGCCCTCGTAGGCCCTCTTCTGGGTCTTGCTGCTCATGCCGCCTCCCTCGCTGCCATGCCCGGTGCTCAGTCGCTGACCCTGCTGCGGGACTGATACAGCAGGTCCTTGTACTCGGGGTGGCGGGCGATCCACCCCGCGAAGAACGGGCAGGTGGCCAGCACCCGCAGGTTCGCGGCGCGCGCCTCGTCGAGGGCGGTGCGGGCCAGCGCCGACCCGACACCCCTGCCCTCGTACTCCGGCGAGACCTCGGTGTGCACGAACGCGATGAGTTCCTGCGTACGGATGTAGGCCGCGACGCCCGCCACCTCGGACTCACCGTCGACCCGGGCCTCGTACCGGTTGGACTCGGGGGCGTCACTCACTTCCACTGACACGTGTTCCTCCATGTTCGTTCCGCGCGGGCGGTGGCCCGCACGGACCGCATCCAGTTGATGCATCAACTTGCATCACGAGCGAGTGTAACGCCCGCCGGCTCCACCACGCGGCGGCGACGGCCGCCGCGCAGACGTCAGCCCTCGCTTCCGGTGGGCGTGGCGAGGAGCTGAAGCTCCCAGGCGAAGGCCACGCCGCTGGCACCGCCGTGCTGCGCCTGGACCTCGGCGGCACCCGCGACGGTCTTCTCGCGGGCCCAGTCGCGCTGCCACTCTCCCATCACGGCCAGCCAGGTGATCGGCACCACGCCCGCCTGGACCATGCGACGCACGGCCATGTCGTGCGCCTCCTTCGAGACGCCGCCCGAGGCGTCGGTGACGACGAAGACCTCGAAGCCCTCGCCAGCGGCCTGTATGGCGGGCATCGCCACGCAGATCTCCGTCCAGAGCCCGGCGATGATCAGCTTCTTGCGCCCGGTCGCCCTGACGGCCTCCACCACGCGCTCGTCCTGCCAGGTGTTGATGAAGGTCCTGTTGACCGGCTTCTGCTCGGGGAACACGTCCTGCACACCCTGGAGGAGAAGGCCGCCGCGCTCCTCCAGCACGGTGGTCAGAATGGTCGGGACACCGAACACCTTCGCGGCCTTGGCGAGGCCGACGACGTTATTGACGACCATCGTCGGCTCGTGGCTGTTCAGGTTTGCGAACTGGAACGGCTGGTGGTCGATCAGCACGAGGACGCTCTCCTCGGGCGTCAGCAGCGCGTCGAGTCCGGCCTTGTTCTCGGTGCTCATGGGAGTTCCCCTCTGAAGCTGCGCGTTCGCGGACGTCAGACAGAACGGGGGCCGACCGGATGGCGGCCTTCCGCCCATTTGGTTGACGCATCACCTACGCTAGGGATTAATCGTTGAGGCGTCAACTAAACGTCTGAGAAGTCGACTTGCCGACCCTCGCCCGGGGCGCGGGAAGTTGCCGAGGCGAACTGCAAGACGCCGGCGCTCGCGGCGCACCGGACGTTCTGCGCATCGATGCGAAATGGGCCGTGTCCGCCGGATGGAAGACCTCTCGGCGGCCTCGTTACGCTCCCCCCATGGACGCAACGCCTCGCTGGCTGACCCCGGAGCAGACCGCTGCCTGGGAGAGTTTCATCCGGATGCAGGAGAAGCTCATCGGACGGCTCTCCCGCCGGGTACAGGCCGACTCCGGCATGTCCGCCGCCGACTACACCGTGCTGGTCAAGCTCACCGAGAGCGGCGAGGGGCGGATGCGCTTCATGGACCTGACGAAGCTGGTGGAGTGGGAGAAGAGCCGTATGTCCCACCAGGTCGGGCGGATGATGAAACGCGGCCTGGTGAGCAAGGAGGACTGTCCCGACGACGGACGCGGGGCGTTCATCGTCGCCACCCCCGCGGGCTACGAGGCGATCGAGGAAGCCGCACCGCTACACGTCGCACACGTCCGCCGGCTCTTCATCAACGCCCTCACCGAGGAGGAACTCGCCACGCTCGCCCGGATCTCGGACCGCCTCCTCGCCCATATGGAGAAGCAGCCCGGCTGACGGGCCGGACCGCCGGCTGCCGCCGACGAGGCGGGAGGCTCGGCTCAGCTCAGGTCGACGTCGAGGTGGTCGATGTCGGTGACCGTCACCTCCAGGCCCGCCGCGCGGCGGCCGCGGTCCTGGAAGTACGCGTGGCCCAGGCCGGCGCCGAGGAGGTCGCGCAGTTCGGCCTCGTCGGCGCCCGCGGCGTGCTGGGCGAGGAGCCGGGCGGTGATGTCCGGGGGGAGCTGTTCGGTGATGCGGCGCATGCGGGGGTCGTCGGTGGAGCCGGGGGCGGCGGTGAAGCCGAACCGGGCGCGGGTCTCCACGATGGCGCCGCGCTGGGCGGCCTGCCGGATCGCGCGGGCACGTACGCGGGGCTGCCAGCTCTTGCGGACCTCGCGCTCCAGCGCGGCGGCCAGGCGCGGGGTGGGACGTTTGGCCTGCCCGGCGAGATAGCGCTCGACCTGGCGCCGGGAGCAGCCGAGGCGCTGCGCGGCGCGGCGGGTGGAGCCCCGCTCGGCGCGTACCAGGAACCGCATCCGGGCCTGCGGGCTCACCGGGATGGGGCGGGTCGCGGTGGCCTGAAGCGCCGCTTCGAGGGACTCGCCGATCGTCGCCACCGCTCACTCCTCCCCGTCGCGGGTGGGGTCGTCCTTGATGTGCCGGGCCGGGTTGTAGTGCTCTTCGATGACCTCGGCGGCCCACCACAGGTCCCGTACGCCTTCGAGCTTGGTCATGCCGGGGCTGACGCCCAGGCGGAAGACGCCGGGGGCCGGCCTGCCGTCGGGGGTACGGGGCAGCAGGTCCAGCGGTGACGGGGTGGGGGCGGGGTAGACGACGCAGTCGGAGAGGACCGCGACCGGGTAGCGGCCGTGGGTGGCCATCTTGAGCATCTTGCGGTGCATGTTGACCCGGGCGGTGGCGATGACCGCGGCCCGGATGTCCGGCCGCCAGGTCGGCCGTTCCAGGGCGGGCCACCGCTGGTTCGTACGGAACCTCGCCTTGCCCTGGGCGCGTTCGCGGAGCTTGCCGATGCCGCCCTTGACGGTCGCCTTGATCGCGGACAGGACCGCGGCGGCGGCCGGGTCGACGTCCTTGTGGCCGGCCATCGCGGCCAGGTAGCCGGCTTCGGTGAGGTCCTTGGTCACGCCGAGGTCGGCCATCGTGGCCAGGTACGCGTCGCGCAGCCGCTCGTACCAGGGGTCCAGGTACGCGCCGGCCTCCGGGCGCAGCCACGCCTCCAGCGGCGCGACGTCGTGGCCGAGTTCGACGGCGTAGGCGACGGTGGGCGTGGCGTACCAGGCGGGGCCGGAGGGACGGTCGCCGCTGGGGGTGAACGGCGACGGCAGGCGGGGGTCCAGCTCGACGTGGGAGAGGTCGACGTACCAGGCCCCGGGGACCTTCTTGTCGAAGCGGGGCCCGTCGGTGTGGACCGGGGCGCCCAGGCCCACGGTCAGCCGGTTCGCCGCCGCGGCGAACGCCATGTTGACGTCCAGGCCGAGCACGTACGGCAGCGCGCACTCGGCGTCGGTGAACCCGCAGGGGCGCACCCAGTCGTACGCCTCCTCGTCCAGTTCCTGCCCCGCCGGGCGGCCTTCGGCGACCGGATGCTCCTCCGGGGCCTCCGGCGGGGCGGGGTCGACCGGGGCGGTGAGCGATCCGGGTACGGGTCCCGGGGTCCAGGCGGCACCGTCGCGGACGGGGCGGGTCGGCGGGCGCAGCGCGGTCATCAGCTCCAGACCGGTGACCGCGGTGGAGCCGCGGGGCGTGAGCACCCGGGCCGCGTACGTGCCGAGCATCCGCGCCAGCTCGCCGGGGGGCACCTGGCCTGCGCCGGGCCAGGCGCGGTCCTCCAGCGCGTCCCAGCCGAGGACGGCGAGTTGCACGCAGCGGCGGCGGCCGTGCTCGGCGGGGCGGTAGATCCGCGGCCACGGGCCGAACCCGCGGCGGGTCAGCTTCCAGCCGGCGGCCAGGATCTCGCGTACCACCGGGTGGTCCTCCGCGAGGCGCATCCCGTCGTCGAAGGCGCGGTTGTCCAGCCGGGGCGGCAACCCGAGCCGCTCGGCGGCGGCTTCGGTGAGCACGACCAGGGGGTCGGCGTCCTGCCCGTGCCGGTGCAGGCGCTCGGCGCCGAGCCCGGCCCGCAGAGCCCAGTCGACCAGCTCCGCGACCGAGCCGGCGGGGCAGGGCGCCGTGCGGCCGTCGGCGAGGTGGGCGAGGCCGGCGCCGTCGAGCACGGCCAGCGGGCCGGACGGGTAGCGCCCCTCCCCCGCCGGCGCGGCGGTGGGCGCGGGCTCCCGTACGGACGGCCGCGTCCGCGGCGCCGCAGCCGCGGAGTCCGCGGGCCGGGGAGGCGCCGGGACGGTCCGGCGTGCCGGGGGCGCGGCGGGAGACTCCGGTGCGGTCGGCGCGTCGGGGGCGGGCGGCGGGTACAGCTCGGCGAGCCGGTCCAGGAGCCGGGCGTAGGCGTCGCGTTCGGGCGGGCGCGGTTCCGTTCGGCGGCCGGGTTCATCGCTCTCCCACGCGCCCACCGTCGCCCGCCGTACGCCCAGCGCGTCGGCGACCTCCTGCTGCGTCAGACCGTGCGCCATCCGCAGCCGGCGCCGCTCCCCCGGCGGCGGCAGCGCCCGCGACCGCGCCACCAGCGCGTCCACCGCGTCGAAGCGGGCCTTGTCTCCCTGACTCACGCCCGGCAGCGTACGCCACATGCGCGGTTCGGCGAACGAACGCCGTTCCCCCGGCGGCCGATGCGGCGGACGCCGATGCAGCGCCCGTCCAGGGCGGCAGGGTGCGTACGCCGCGGCCTGCTCCCGGACCGCGCGCAGGCCGCGCTTCCCGGCACTCTGCATGGGCGGACGGACGGCCTGACCGGCCGTCACGGGCCCGCCGGACTCCGGGGAGCCGCCGCCTCGCCGGCCGCCTGCGCGATGTCCTCCCCGGCGTGGCCCATCAGTTCGGCTACGGGGCCGGTGAGCGACCGGCGCAGCCAGCCGGCGATGGCGAGCGCCAGTTCCGCGGCCCGCTCCACCTTCCCGTCCGTGAGGGCCGCCTCGACCCGGTAGCCCAGGTCGGGCAGGGTCTCCGAGTCGGTCTGCGGCACGAGGACGTCGCGCAGACCTTCCGGGTACGGCTTCCGGATGCGGGCTTCCCGCAGGGCTTCGACCACCTCCGGCGCGTCGCCGTACCGGTCCAGCAGGCCGAGGAAGACGTAGATCCGTGCCGTCACGCGGGGACGGCCGGGGAAGGTGTCCAGCCATCTGATCAGGTCGGCTTCGCTGCCGAGGTGTGCGATGACGTCCTGGAGCGCCGCCTTCAGCTTGTAGGGCAGGTCCCAGCCGTGGGGCAGCAGCTCCGCCACTTCCCGGGCGAGTGCGGCCTCGTCGTGCGCGCCGAGTGTGCCTTCGCCGAGGCCACGTACCTTCGCCGGGTCGAGGACGAGTTCCACCGGGCGGGCCGGGGCGGCTGCGGAGGGCCGGTCGTCGGGGCGATGGGTGAGCCGGCCGCCTCCCCTGCGGAGCAGCTTCTCGTGCACGACATCTCCTCGCTGCCGGTGGCCGCGGGTACCGGGTACGGGTACCGGGACGGATGCTCTTTTCCATGATGCGTGCGCACCGTGTGACAGGCGACTCGGCCTCCCGGCGGGGCGCGGCCCCCGGCGCCGGGTGGGCGCCGGGGGCCGCTCGGCGGGAGGGCTATCCGACGGAGTGCCAGTGGCCGCTCTCGTCGTCGATGTCGTCCTCCGTCAGCGCCACGACCGACACCGAGCCGTCGTCGTGCATCCGCAGGTCCACGCCGTACGGCATCTCGTCACCGCCCCTGCCCTCGGCCGCGGGTGCGGCGGCGAGCGCGGTGAAGCCGAGCAGCGCCGCCGACGACAGCGCGGCGGCGAGAGCACCAGTCCTGCGCATGAATCCTCCTGGATCCGGAGGGCGGCCCGGTGCCGCCCTGGCTGAATCAAGAAGAACAAGGGCCCGCGTTCAGCCGGATAAGCGTTCCGGCCGGGAAAGCGGGTGCCCGCTTATTCCCCTGCAATCAGCCGTGAAGAGGCAGGTGAGAGGGCCGGATTCCGGCGCGGGACTTTCCTCGTGAGGCCGTTTTGGCGCCTCCCGCCCGCTTCGGTACCCTCACCCGGACCCGCGACCACGAAAGAGCGTCATGACCGACACCATCAGCAGCGCCGCCAACCCGCTCGCGAAGCGGGTGAAGCTGCTCGCGGGCCGTAAGCACCGGCGGCGTGAGGGGGCGTTCGTCGTCGAGGGGCTGCAGCCGGTGTGGTCCGCCGTCGAGGCGGGGTGGGAGGTCGAGACGCTGCTCGTCGCGCCCGGATTGCTCACGCATCAGGGTGCGCTGCGCATGGTGGAGGAGCAGGAGCGGGCGGGTGTGGCCGTGGCCCGGCTGGAAGCGGAGCTGTTCCGGCGGCTCGTCGACCGCGACGGGCCCAGTGGCATCGCCGCCGTCCTGCGCAGCCGGGACGGCGGGCTGGACAGCCTGAGCACGCGGCCCGGGTCGGTCTTCGTCGCCCTGGACCGCATCGCCAACCCGGGCAATCTCGGCACGATCATCCGCACCGCGGACGCGGTGGGCGGGGCCGGGGTGATCCTGATCGGGGACACCGTGGACCCGTACGCTCCGGCGGCCGTCAAGGCCAGCATGGGATCTCTGTTCGCCGTCGACGTCGTGCACGCCCCCGACGCCGGGGAGTTCTTCTCCTGGGCCGAGGAGCAGGGTGTCGCCGTGGTGGCCACGTCGGGTTCCGCGGACGAGGAGCACTGGAGCGCCGCGTACGATCCGCCGCTCGCGTTCCTGCTCGGCAGCGAGCGGGAGGGGCTGCCGGAGGACCTGCTGGCCCGGGCGTCCCGGCGGGTGCGCATTCCCATGGTGGGCACGGTCGACTCGCTGAACATCGGGGTGGCCGCGTCGATCATGCTGTACGAGGCCCGCAGGCACGGCGGGAACGGGTGAACGCGGACGCCGCGCTCCGGCCCGGACGCCGCGGGCCGGCCGCCGCCCGGGCCGGTGCGGCGTCCGCCTACCCGTACTCGGCGATCCGGATCAGGTTGCCGGGCCGGCCATCGGTTCACGATGCGCCGGAGCGGTTCGGGTGCCCGTCCCGTGTCAGTCCTCGACGTCCTCCGCCGACGTCGGGCCGAGCTGCGTGGCGTCCGCGTACTCCGGCATCTTCATGGGCTGGTCGAAGAGGAAGAACGACTGGTTCATCCCGACCGTGAACTCCACGTAAGCGCCCGTCGTCGCGTCGAAGCCGAAGTAGGCGTTGCACGCCGAGCCCGAGTCGTACGTGCCGTCCATGCCGGGCTGCGCCACCACGACCTTGCCGTGCGACGAGGAGTCCACCGCCTCGGTCGGCGTGAGCTTCTTGCAGCGGGGCACGGGCAGGCCCTTCATGACGAAGTACCCGTACTCGCCCTTGCCGTTCTGGATGTAGACGTACGACAGCTTGCCGCGCCTGCCCCAGGTCTTCACCCACTCGTTGATGGCCTCGCGGGTCGGCGAGTAGGTCATCTTCCCCGCCGGCTGGTTCGCCACCAGGGCGTCGTAGTTGCTCTGCTTGGCGGCGTCCTCCTTGCCCCGGCTGGAGTCGTCCTCGCAGGCGGCGAGGCCGAGGACCGCGATGAGCGCCAGCACGGACGTCGTGGCGAAACGGGCGATCGTCTTCATGGTGCCGTCCCTTCCTCGATGCCGACGTCGTCGGCGCAGGCCGCGGTGGAGGCGGCGTCCGGGTGAGCGGAAGGCCGTGGTCACGGAGAGCGGTGCGGGATGCCGGCGGTCCGGTCCCGTACGGGCGCCGCCCGGCGGCCTGCCGGCTCCTACTCTGCGGCCCCGCGCCCGGGAGGGGTCCCGCAGGCGGGCGGCTACGCCACGGGGAGTAGCCGCGAAGACGCCCGGCGGGGGACGCGGGCGGGCGCGGCGCGGCCGAGGCTGTGGGGCATGTCCTCACGTGCCCGTGTCACCTCGCTCTGTCTGGCCGTCGTCTCCGTGCTCTCCCCGGTCGCCGTTCCGGCCGCCGCCGCCGAAGCACCCGATCCCGCTCTGGTACGGGTGGACGGAGGGCTGCTGCGCGGCGTGCGCGACGGCGGCGTCCTGCGGTTCCGGGGCGTGCCGTACGCGCGGCCGCCGGTCGGCGAACTGCGCTGGCGTGCGCCCCGGCCGCCGCGCCCGTGGTCCGGTGTCCGCGACGCCGGCGTGGCGGGGCAGCGGTGCGCGCAGCCCTCCGGCGGCGGGGAGGACTGCCTGTACGCCGACGTCACCGCGCCGCTGCGGCCGGAGCGGTCCGGGCCGCTGCCCGTGATCGTCTGGCTGCACGGCGGCGGCCTGACCACCGGCGCCGGATCCGACTACGACGCCGCCCGGCTCGCCGCCACCGGCGATGTGATCGTGGTGAGCGTCAACTACCGCCTCGGCGTGCTGGGGTTCCTCTCCCATCCGGCGCTGGACGACCCGGGCGGCGTCTCGGGCAACCACGGGCTGATGGACCAGTCCCGGGCGCTTGGCTGGGTCCGGGCCAACGCCGCGGCGTTCGGCGGCGATCCCGGGCGCGTCACGCTGGCCGGGCAGTCGGCCGGTGCCCGTAGCGTCTGCGCACACCTGGCCGCGCCCGCCTCCCGCGGCCTCTTCCAGCGGGCGGTCGTGCAGAGCGGCGCCTGCGCCAACCCGGTCCTCACCAAGGCCGCCGCCGACGCCAGGGGTGCGCGGGCGGCGCGTGACGCCGGCTGCGCCGGGGCCGCGGACGTCGCGGCCTGCCTGCGCCGCGCGCCGGTCGCCGACCTGCTCACCGCGCTGGGGGAGATGAGGGCACCGGTCACCGGTACGACCACCGACGACGCCTGGGGGCCGGTCGCGGGCACGCCGTTCCTGCCGCGGCAGCCGGGGACGGCGCTGCGGCGCGGCTCGGCGGCCGGGGTCCCGCTGCTCATCGGCAGCACCCGTGACGAGATGCGTTCCTTCGTCCCGGACGCGTACGACCTCGGCGGCCGCCCGCTCACCGCGCGAGGCTACGCCGACGTCGTCACCCGGACGTTCGGCGACGACGCCCCGGCCGTGCTGCGGCGCTACCCGGCCGCAGGCGACCCGAGCCCGGTGCTCGCGCTGTCGCGGCTGCTGACCGACCGGGGCGCCCGGATCGGTGCCTGCCCGACGCTGGCCACCGCCACGTCCGCCGCCCGGCACGCGCCCGTGTACGCGTACGAACTGGTCCAGGACAGCGGCACGGTGGTCGACGGCTTCCCCTACGGCGCGCACCACGGCTCTGATCTGCCCTACCTGTTCGGCCTGCCGTGGGCGGAGCCCGGCCCCGAGGACCTGACCGCCGCGATGACCGGCTACTGGGCCGCCTTCGCCCACCGCGGCGACCCCAACCGCGCCGGTCTGCCCCGGTGGCGTCCGGTACGGGCGCAGGGCAGGACCACGGTGCTCGGGCTGGCCGACGGCGCCATCGCGCCCACCCCGTTCGCGGCCGACCACCGGTGCGGCTTCTGGAACGGCCGGTGACCTCCGCGGCCCGCGTGCTACGTCGATGCGGTGCCGGACGCCGGGGCGGGGGCGGGGATCGCCGTCACGCTGCGTACGACGGCGAAGAACCGCGGCTCGTTCCCGGCCAGGCCGGCCGCGGCCAGCGCCCGGTCGGCGTCGGCCAGCGGCCCCGCCAGCACCGCCGCGGCCGGCCCGGACCCGCCGGGCTCGGCCATCGCCGCCTGCACGCTGCGCACCAGCCGGCGGTATGCCTGGGCCGCGGTCACCTCGGCGGTGTCGTCCGCCATCGTCGCCTCCGTTCGTCGGACGTGTCGTACGCCCTCATTCTGCCGAGGGGCACTGACATCGGCCGAACCGAACTCCCCTGCCGCCGGGGCCCGTTGGTCCCCGGGGCAGGGCGGAGGCGGGCTTGCTACGGGGTCAGGTACGCGGCGAGCGCGTCGGCTTCGCGGCGCAGCCGGTCCGCGGCCTCGGCCCGGCCGGCGCTCTCGTAGACCCCGGCCTCGGCACGGCGCTCGGTGATCTGCGCCTGCAGCAGGGCGCGTACGTCGCCTGCGGAGAGCACCCGGCGGGCCGCCTCCGCCGAGCCGACGCCGGACCGGGCGCCGGCGACGTGCTCGCTCCCCTCGTCCGCCGGGGCGGCGGGGGCCTCGACGGCTTCGGCGTTGTCGATGGCGGCCAGCGCCGTGCGCAGCGCGGAGACGGTTTCGCGCCTGCGTGCCTTCATCGCGGCGCGGAGGTCCGCGCGCATGAGGGACCGCAGTGCCTGCGCGTCCTCGGTCGTCCCCGGGTCCGTGGGCGGTCCCGCCGCTGCCGCTGTCATGTGCCCAACCTACCGGTCCCCCCGCCGGCCGGCGGGCCTGCCCCGGATCGGCTCCCGGTCAGCGCTGGTGGGCCGGGCGCACGACGATCTCGTTGACGTCCACCTCCGGCGGCTGGGACAGGGCGTACGAGACGGCCGCGGCGATGGCGTCCGGGGCGATCGCGTGCGCGCGGTAGGTGCGCATGGCCTCGGCGGCGCCGGGGTCGGTGATGGTGCCGGCGAGCTCGGAGGTGACGACGCCGGGCGAGACGGTCGTCACCCGTACCGAGGGGTCGGCCTCCTGCCGCAGGCCCTCGGTGATCGCCCAGGCCGCGTGCTTGGTGGCGGAGTACACGGCGCTGGTGGGGACGACCTCGTGGGCGCCGACGCTGGCGACCGTGACGAAGTGCCCGGAGCCCTGGGCGCCGAACACGGGCAGCGCCGCGGCGATGCCGTGGAGCAGCCCGCGGACGTTCACGTCGATCATGCGGTCCCACTCGTCGACGAGGAGGGAGTCCAGCCGCGACAGCGGCATCACCCCGGCGTTGGCGACGAACACGTCGACGCGGCCGTGGCGGGCGCGGGCGCCGGAGACGAAGTCCTCGACGTCCGCCCGGTCCGTCACGTCGAGCCGTACGGGCTCCAGCGCACCGCCGGTACGGGCAGCGGCGGCGGCGGTGCGCTCCGCCAGGGCCTTCAGGCGGTCGGTGCGGCGGGCGCCGGCCACCACCCGGTGGCCCTCGGCGGCGAGCCGGGCGGCGACGGCCTCGCCGATGCCGCTGCTGGCGCCGGTGACGAGGACGGTCTTCGGGACGGCGGGGGTCTGCTCTGCGTGCTGTGTGGTCATGGCTACGAGGCTGGGCCGGCCGCGGCGCCTGCGGGAGAGGCGGTGTCCTCCTGGGTGCGGCGCACCCAGGCACGCCGGCGGGCGCCGTGCGTAGCATGGCGGCATGGCACGTACCGAGCTGGGCGCCTTCCTCACCGCGCGCCGCGCCGGCGTCACCCCGGCCGCGGCGAACCTCCCGGTCACGGGGGAACGCCGGGTGCCGGGGCTGCGGCGCGAGGAGGTCGCCCTGCTGGCGGGGGTGAGCGCCGACTACTACGTACGGCTGGAGCAGGGCCGGGAGCGGTCACCCTCCGCGCAGGTGCTCGACGCGCTCGCCGCCGCGCTGCGGCTGGACGAGGACGGCAGGCTGCACCTGTTCCGGCTGGCGGGGCTCGGACCGCGCGCCCGCGCCGCGGCGGTGCCGGACCGGGTGGAGCCGAGCCTGCTTGCCCTCATGGACGCCTGGCCGCACAACCCGGCGGTCGTCCACAACCGCGCCTATGACGTGCTCGCCTCGAACGCCATCGCGGACGCGCTCTTCCTCGGCTGGTCCCACTCGCGCAACCTCATGGAGGTCGTGTTCACCGACCCCGCGGCCCGCTCCTTCTACCGCGACTGGCACGACGTGGCGCGCAACTCCGTCGCCGGCTTCCGCCTCGGGCACGGCGCGGCCCCCGGCGACCCGCGGGTGCGGCAGGTGCTCGCCGGACTGCTGGAGTCGAGCCCGGAGTTCGCGGAGCTGTGGGCGCGGCACGACGCCCGCGGCAAGGCGCTGGAGCACAAGCGCTTCGCGCACCCCGCCGTGGGTCCGCTGACGCTGACGATGCAGGCGTTCGGCGTACGCGCCGCCCCGGGGCAGGAGCTGGTCGTCTACCACGCGGAGCCCGGCTCACCCGGCGCCGAGGCGCTCGCGCTCCTCGGCTCGCTCGCCGCCGCCCCTGGTCCCGGCCCCGGCTGAACCGTCCGGCACCGGGTCCTGGCTCAGCCGGGCAGGTGCAGCCGGTAGTCGTGGGTGCGGCGGTACGGGCGGAAGCCGAGCTGCTCGCCGAGGGCGAGGATCGCGCCGTCGCCGTCGGCCGCCGCGGTCTCCACCTCGCTGACCTGCGGATGCTCGGCGTGCAGCCGGCGCAGCAGCTCGGCGGTGATCCAGCGGCCCAGGCCGCGGCGGCGGTGGGCGGGCACGACCGCCAGGTGGCAGTGCTGGGCACGCGGAGCGGGGGCGGGCGGGATGAGCACTTCGGTGTAGCCCGCGACGGCGCCCGTGCCGGTGTGCAGGGCGGCCACCGTCAGCAGCCGGCCGCTGCCGGGCTCCGGCACGCCGGAGCCGGTGCCGAAGGCGAAGCCGGGGACGGCCGCGGCGAGCCCACCGGGGTCCTCGGCGGCGGCCGGCGCACCTCCGGTACGGGGCTCGGGCGGGCCGGACGCGGGGATGGCGGGGGCGTACCAGGTGGTGAGGCGGTAGCCCGGGTGGTCGGCGTAGACCAGTTCGGCCAGCCAGGCGCGGTGCACCTCGGCCAGCGGCAGCAGCAGATGGTGGACGACGCGCTCGCGGACGAAGCCGTGGCGCAGGCAGAAGACGTCGGCGGGCGTGCACGCCGGGGCGGCCGCCCGCAGGGCGGACCAGCCGCCCTCCCGGGCCGCGGCGGCGACGGCCGCCAGCATCAGGGTGCCGGTGCCGCGGCGGCGGGCGGCGGGGTGGACGTAGAGCTGGAGGTCCGCGGCCGTACGGGCCGGGCCGGGCGAGGCCGGCCGCACCCCCGCGACGGCCGTCACCTCGCCCTCCGCCCCCGTGGCCGCCCACGCCGGCGGCATCGTGCCGCCGGCGTGGGCGTCCCCCCGCAGTCCGGCGAGGACCTCTTCCCGTACCGGCGCGGGCACGCCGGGCAGGTCCGCCGCCCTCGCGGCGGCGACGACCGCGCGCCACGCGGCGGCGGCCGGCGCGGCGTCGCGTACGACGGCGATCTCCACCGGTGAACTCATGGCTCCAGCCTCGCCCCGCTCCGCCCCGCGAACAACGGCCGATCCCGGAACGTGCCATAACCCGACGGTTATCGATGGGGGCGGGGGATTCATAACCGACGGGTTATCCGTCGTTGCCGGATCGGCAGTTGTTCGCCCGGCGCGCCCGGCGGAGGCTGGTCCACGCAGACGAAGAGCAGGAGCACACGCAGCCACCGAAGGGGGCGCAAGGTCCATGACCGCCACCGCACGTACGGGCAGGGTCTGGTTCGTCACCACGGCAGGACACGGCGCGGGCCGGGCCGTCACCGCGACCGCGCTGGCCCGCGGCGACCGCGTCGCCGCCGTCGTACCGGACGAGGCCGCCAGGGACCGGCTGCTGGCGCGGCACGAGGAGCACCGGCGCAGGCTGTTCGTACGGGCGCTGGACGTGGCCGACAACTGGTCGGTGAACGCCACGGTGTGCGCGGCGGCCGACCGGTTCGGACGCCTCGACGCGATCGTCAACGACGCCCGCCCGCCGCGCCCCTCCCCCGGCGGCACCGCCGCCGGGGACGCGGCCGCGCCGGTCGGGTGGATACCCGAGCCGGCGGCGCGGGCGCGGATGGAGTCGGCGTTCTTCGGCCCGCTGTGGGTCGCGCAGGCCGTCCTGCCGCTGCTGTACGCGCAGCGCTCCGGCCATCTGCTGCAGCTCTGCGGCTCCGTCGCCCCGCCCGGTGCCCCGGGCACCGCTCTTGACCGCGCCGCCACCTGCGCGGTGGTGGCGCTGAGCCGGGCGGCGGCGGGCGAGGCGGCCCGCGCCGGCGTCGACATCAGCGTCGTCGGCGGCCGTCCGGACGCCGGGGCGCTGCTGCGCCTCGTCGACGGCGCCGCTGCCCGCCGCCGGGACGCCACCGCCCCCGCTCCCGACCCCGCTTCCCCCTCCGCATCCGCTTCCGCCGCAGGTCACGGCGCGGCGGCCTGAGGGTGACGGGGGCGGGCCGGCCGGGATACGCTCCGGTGACGGAGCCGGTTTCCGGCCACGGCCAGGCGATACGGGGGTGCGGGATGGAGCTGCGGGACATAGAGATATTCCTCGCGCTCGCCGAGGAGCTGCACTTCGGCCGTACCGCGGAGCGGCTGCACGTCTCGCAGGCGCGCGTCAGCCAGTCGATCGCCAAGCAGGAGCGCCGCATCGGCGCCCCGCTCTTCGAGCGCACCAGCCGCCGGGTGGAGCTGACGGCCATCGGGGCGCGGCTCCACGACGACCTGAAGGCGGGCTACCAGCGGATCCAGGACGGCATCGAATCCGCCGCCGCGGCGGCCCGCGGGACGACGGGGGTGCTGACGCTGGGGCTGATGTGCGCCCAGGCGTTCGACCAGGCGTCGATCCTCGCACGCTTCAAGGACCGCTACCCGGGGGTCGAGCTGCGCTTCCGCGAGGTGGTCTTCAGCGACCCGTTCGGGATGCTGCGGGCGGGCGACGTGGACCTGGAGGTCACCTGGCTCCCGGTGCGCGAGCCGGATCTGACGGTGGGCCCGGTGCTGGCCCGCGAGCCGCACGTGCTGATGGTCGCGGAGGGACACCCCTTCGCCGCCCGCGGGGCCGTGAGCCTCGAAGACCTCGCGGACTGCTCGTTCCCGCAGCCGGTGAACCCGGTCCCGGCGTACTGGATGGAGGCCCTGATGCCGGCGCGTACGCCGTCGGGGCGGCCGATCCCCGCGGACGGGCCGAAGATCGCCACGTTCCAGGAGGCCCAGGCGGTCGTCGCGGCCGGGGACGCGGTGTGCGTGGTGCAGGGCGAGGCGGCGCGGCACTTCCCGCGCCCCGGCATCGCGTACGTGCCGATCACGGAGCAGCCGATGGGCGTCTGGGGGCTGATCTGGCGTACGGCGCACGAGACGCCGCTGGTACGGGCCTTCGTGCAGTCCGCCGTCGACACCCTCGCCGAGGCGGCGCAGGCGGCACCCGGCACGGGCGCACCTCAGGTGCCGCAGGTCCCGGAGCCGGCGCCCGCCGTTCCCCAGCCCGCGGCCGCCCGCGGCTGAGCACGTGCGGGCGGCTCAGAGCAGGGAGTTCTGCTTCAGCACCGCGACCGCGCCGACCGTACGGTAGCCGCGCCACTCGAGCGCCGCGGCCGGCGAGAACGAGCCGAAGTCGACCAGCCAGCCGCCGTCTTCCTGCTGTCCCGCGGCCAGCCGGCGCAGGTCGGCGTCGACGGCCTCCGGGGCGTACAGCGTGCGCGCGGGGCGGCCGGGCTCGGGGGCGACGTCGAGCGGCCGGATCGCCTCGCCTTCCGACCCGCCCGCGACGGGCAGCACCCCGTCGCCGGGGATGAGCGCGCGCAGCCGTTCCAGCAGGGCGGTGGCCCGGGGGCGGGTGTCGGCGGCGGCGTCGAGGAAGCGGATGGCGAAGGACAGCTCGATGGCGTGCGGCTGGTCGCCGATGTTCTCGATGGCGTCCAGGCAGTAGCGCGTGGCCCGCTCCAGCCAGGGGTGGGCGGCGACGGCGGGGTCGTGCGCGGCCAGCCTCAGCGCGGTGCCGGCGGCGAACGCGGTGCTCTGCAGGGCGGAGACCGCCGGGTCGGCCCGCGTCCAGAACGGCGCGCAGCCGGTCGGGTCCGCCACGGGCAGCGCGAAGGGCAGCCCGCCGTCGGGCAGCGTGACGGACAGCAGCCAGTCGCAGAGCCGCGCCGCGTGCGGGGTGGTGGCCGGGGCGGCGTCCACGAACGCCTCGAAGGCGTGCAGCGCACCGCCGGGCTGGCTCTCCGGCGCCCGCAGGTCCGGCTCCAGACCCCAGCCGTAGCCGCCGTCGGGGTTGCGGTAGCCGTCGACGGCGGCGAGCACGGCGGCGGGGTCGGTCCCGCCGAGCAGCAGCTCGAAGCGGCGGCGGTCGAGGAGTCGCGCGTGGGCGGCCATGAAGGAGGAGGCGGCGGAGAGATCTGCGGTCATACGCCCACGATGGCAGCGGCACGGGCGGCGGTCTTGAAGGTTTCGGACGTGTCCGCCCGCCGGGACCGGATCGGGGGACGGCCGCCGCGGCACCGTCCCCTCCTCTGCTCCCCCCGGGCGCGTCCGGTCAGGCGCCCTCGCGGACCGTGAACGCCGTCGTGGCCGGCGCCGCCGCGTGCGCCGCGTTCCGGGCGCCGATCTCTTCCGTGCGGAATTCGCGCGACATGACGCGGACGGCTCTGGAACGCTACGGGCCCGGGGCCTGCGGCCTGGGTGCGAACAATCTGTGCTGGCACTTGATGGGTGATCAATGAGTTTCACGCTTGAGGGACCGGTTCTGGAAGGCACTCTGGTACGCCTGGAGCCGCTGGATCACCGCCATGCGGCGGACTTGGCCGTGGCGGCGGAGGAAGACCGGAGCTCCTATCGGTTCACGTGGGTGCCCACGGCAGCCGAGGTCGAGGGGTACATCGATGCCCAGCTCGCCCGTGCCGCGGCTGGGAAGCTGGCCCCGTACGCGCAGGTGGAAGAGGCGTCTGGACGGGCGATCGGGGCCACGGCCTACTGGGATCCGCGGCTGTGGCCGACAAGGGGTGGTCTGTGCGCGATCGAGGTCGGTTTCACCTGGCTCGCGGCGTCGGCCCAAGGCACGGGCGTGAACACCGAGGCCAAGTACTTGTTGTTCCGGCACGCGTTCGAGAACTGGGACGTGGCGCGCGTCGACCTGAAGACCGACGCGCGCAACAGCCGGTCGAGGGCAGCGATCGAAGGGGCGGGCGCACGCTTCGAGGGCGTGTTGCGGAACTGGTCACGTTCCTGGGCACCGGGCGAGGACGGCCGGCTCCGTGACTCCGCGATCTTCTCGATCACCGCGGCGGAGTGGCCGGACTGCCGGGCGAGGCTCGAACGGCGAATCGCCCGCGGCCTCGCACGCAGGCGACCGGGGGCAGATCTGACCGCCCGCACCTGAGTCCGGTCACCCTCGCTCCGGACCGTCCATCCGGGAACCGGCGTTGCGGGGTGCATCAACGAACCGGCCACGTCCATCCGTACACGGCTGGCGATGCCGCCGACACCACCGGCACCTCGCCGACGAAAACGACACCTTGCCGACGAACGCCCCGCCGGGACTTCCTCCGGCGGGGCGTCGCCGTCACCCTTCGTCGGCATCGTGACCGCCGCCTTCGTGGGCGTTGTCAACGCCGGGCACCGGCTCGTGCGGGGCCCGTCGGGCACGCCGCCGCGCCGGCCGAGGTGACGGGTGAGACGCGGCGGGCGCCGGTGACGGGCCTGCGAACCTGCTTGACCGACTCCCCGTCCACGGCGGCCCGCTCGTGCCCGATGCCGCCGACGACCATGAGGGTGTCCGGCCGCGCCGGCACCTCGGCCAGGCGCTGCCCGCCGCCGATGCCGATGCCGATGACGGCGGAGCTGAGCACGCCGCGTCCGCTGGCGGTGGCGAGTCCGAGGGCGTACGGAGGCGCCGCGCCGAAGCGGTTCGCGGCGTCCAGGGCGCCGCTGGGGCAGACGATGTCGAGTATCGGCGCGTCGTCGTACGCGGCGAGCACCACCCGGCGTACCGCGTCCGCCACCCGCCCCCGCCTCTCCGGCCTGCGGCGGCCCGCGCCGCTCCCGCCTCCGGCCTCCAGCAGGGTATCCGGCGGCGGCCTAGCCTTGAGGGCATGGCCCTGTTCGAGGTGGAGCGTACGGTGCGGGCGCCGGCCGTGGCGGTCTGGGAGCGGCTGACGGACTGGCCGGCCCACGGCGGGCGGGTGCCGCTGACCCGGATCACCGGGGTGTCCGTGCCCGCGGAGGGTGCCGGGGCGCGGTTCACGGCGCGTACCGGTGTGGGCCGGGTGGGCTTCGACGACCCGATGGAGGTCGTCGAGTGGTCCCCGCCGGAGGCGGGGCGCGCGGTGGGGCGGTGCCGGCTCGTCAAGCGGGGGCAGGTGGTGCTCGGTTGGGCCGAGATCGAGGTGTACGGGCCGGAGGCGGGTGACGGTACCGCGGGGCCGGTGCGGGTGGTGTGGCGGGAGGAGCTGGGGGTGCGGGGTGTGCCGCGGGCGCTGGATCCTCTGGTGGCGTGGACCGCGCGCCGGGTCTTCTGCCGCGTCCTCGACGGTCTGCTGCGGGCGCCCTGACCCGGCCGGCTACGGGCCCACCGCCAGGCGCGAGGGTGCCGTGGCGCGGTGGTACGGGAGCAGCGCGGTGACCACCGTCCAGGCGGCCAGGGCGCAGGCGGCGGTGGTGCGGGTGAGTGGCTGTGGGAGATGGTCGAGGGCGGTGGCGGCGGTGGCGTACATGCCGGCCGGGGGCGGTTCCCGTCGGCCCGGGACGCGCCGACCGCCTCCGCGCGCCGGCGAGGGGGCGGCCGGGCGCGGCCCCGGCGAGAAGAAAGTCACAGCCAAGGCCGGCATCGTCTATCCCTTAGCCGACCTGGTTAGCATCCGACCATGACTGTCCTGCCCGATGACGGGCTCTCCCTGGCGGCCGAGTTCGCCGACGCGTCGCACGAGGAGTGGCAGCACCTGGTGGCCGGCGTGCTGCGCAAGTCCGGCAAGGAGGTCTCCGGCGCCGAGGCGGAGTCCCTGCTGTCCACCGCGGTGGAGGACGGGTTGCGCACCCCGCCGCTCTACACCGCGCGCGACCGCGCGCCCGACCCGGGCCTGCCCGGCTTCGCGCCCTTCGTCCGCGGCGGCCGGCCCGAGGGGAACGCCGCCGGCGGGTGGGACGTGCGCCAGCGGCACGCCGTGCCCGACGCGGAGGCCGTGCTCGGCGACCTGGAGAACGGCGCCACATCCCTGTGGCTCGCCGCCGGTGACGCCGGCGGCATCCCCGTGGCGGCGCTGGCGGATGTTCTCAAGGACGTCTACCTCGACCTCGCGCCCGTCGTCCTGGACGCCGGCGCCGAGACCGAGGCGGCCGCGCGGGAGCTGCTGCGGCTGTACGAGGAGCGCGGCATCGACGCCGGTGCCGCCCGGGGCGGCCTGGGCGCCGACCCGCTCGGCCACGAGGCACGTACCGGACAGCCGGGGGACCCCGGGGCCATGGCCGCACTCGCCCGGCTCTGCGCCGACCGCCACCCGGGCCTGCGGGCCGTCACCGTGGACGCCCTGCCGTACCACGAGGCCGGCGGCTCCGCGGCGCAGGAACTGGGCTGCTCCCTGGCCACCGCGGTCGCCTATCTGCGGGAGTTGACCGCGGCCGGACTGAGCACCGCGCAGGCGTGTGCCCAGCTGGAGTTCCGCTACGCGGCCACCGCCGACCAGTTCCTGACGGTCGCCAAGCTGCGGGCGGCGCGCCGGCTGTTCGCGCGGGTCGCGGAGGTCTGCGGGGCGCCCGCCGCAGGCGCGCAACTCCAGCACGCGGTGACCTCGCCGGTGATGGCGACGCGCCGCGACCCGTGGGTGAACATGCTGCGCACCACGGTCGCCACCCTGGCCGCCGGGGTCGGTGGCGCGGACGCGGTGACGGTGCTCCCCTTCGACCACGCGATCGGCCTGCCGGACACGTTCTCCCGGCGCATCGCCCGCAACACCTCGGCCATCCTCGTCGAGGAGTCCCACCTGGCCCGGGTCATCGACCCGGCGGGCGGCTCCTGGTACGTGGAGGGGCTCACCGACGAACTCGCCCACGCCGGCTGGGCGTTCTTCCAGGAGATCGAGCGGGCCGGCGGCCACGCGGCCGCGCTGCGCTCCGGGATGGTCGGCGAGCGGCTGGCGCGGACCTGGGCGGAGCGCGGCAGGAGGCTCGCCACCCGCCGCGAGCCGGTGACCGGGGTCAGCGAGTTCCCCGACCTGGCGGAGAAGCCCGTCGTCCGCGAGCCCGCGCCCGAGCCGCCGTCCGGCGGGCTGCCGCGGGTGCGCAGGGACGAGGCGTTCGAGGCGCTGCGGGCGCGCTCCGACGCGCATCTGGCCGCGACCGGTGCCCGCCCGCGCGTCTTCCTCGCCGCCCTGGGCCCGGCCGCCGTGCACACGCCGCGGCTGACCTTCGCCGCGAACCTGTTCCAGGCCGGCGGGGTCGAGCCCGTCACCGGCGGCACCTTCGCGGAGAGCGGGGCGCGCGAGGCGTGCCTCTGCTCCGGCGACACGGTCTACGCCGAGCAGGGCGCCGCCGCGGCGGCGGAGCTGCGGGCCGCGGGGGCGCGGCATGTATACCTCGCCGGGCGCCCGGACGCGTACGACGGCGCCGACACCTACGTCCACGCCGGCTGCGACGCCCTGGCCGTGCTGACCGACGCACTCGACCGCATGGGAGTGGCCCGATGACCGTCCCCGACTTCTCGGACATCGAGCTGGGCACCCCGGCCCCCGCGGCGGGCTCCGACGAGTGGCGCGCCGCGGTCAAGCGCGGCGGCGACGGCGGCGACCTCGGCTGGGAGACGCCCGAGGGCATCGCCGTCCGGCCGCTGTACACCGGGCAGGACCTGGCGGACCTGGACTTCCTGGACACCTACCCGGGTATCGCGCCGTACCTGCGCGGCCCGTACCCGACGATGTACGTCAACCAGCCCTGGACGATCCGGCAGTACGCGGGCTTCTCCACCGCCGAGGAGTCCAACGCCTTCTACCGCCGCAACCTCGCGGCCGGGCAGAAGGGCCTGTCCGTCGCCTTCGACCTGCCCACCCACCGGGGCTACGACAGCGACCACCCGCGGGTGACGGGCGACGTCGGCATGGCGGGCGTGGCGATCGACTCGATCCTGGACATGCGCCGGCTCTTCGACGGCATCCCGCTGGACCGGATGACGGTGTCGATGACGATGAACGGCGCGGTGCTGCCCGTGCTGGCGCTGTACATCGTGGCGGCCGAGGAGCAGGGGGTGCCGCCGGAAAAGCTGGCGGGGACCATCCAGAACGACATCCTCAAGGAGTTCATGGTCCGCAACACCTACATCTACCCGCCGAAGCCGTCGATGCGGATCATCTCCGACATCTTCGCCTTCACCTCGCAGAAGATGCCGCGCTACAACTCGATCTCGATCTCCGGCTACCACATCCAGGAGGCGGGTGCGACGGCCGACCTGGAGCTGGCGTACACCCTCGCCGACGGGGTGGAGTACATCCGGGCGGGCCGGGAAGCGGGCCTGGACGTGGACGCGTTCGCGCCGCGGCTGTCGTTCTTCTGGGCGATCGGCATGAACTTCTTCATGGAGATCGCGAAGCTGCGCGCCGCGCGCCTGCTGTGGGCGAAGCTCGTCAAGCGCTTCGATCCGCAGAATCCCAAGTCGCTGTCGCTGCGCACCCACTCGCAGACCTCCGGCTGGTCGCTGACGGCGCAGGACGTCTACAACAACGTGACGCGCACGTGCGTCGAGGCGATGGCGGCCACCCAGGGCCACACGCAGTCGCTGCACACCAACGCCCTGGACGAGGCGCTGGCGCTGCCGACGGACTTCTCCGCGCGGATCGCCCGCAACACGCAGTTGCTGCTCCAGCAGGAGTCCGGCACGACCCGGGTGATCGACCCGTGGGGCGGCAGCGCGTACGTGGAGCGGCTGACGTACGACCTGGCGCGGCGGGCCTGGCAGCACATCGAGGAGGTCGAGCAGGCCGGCGGGATGGCGCAGGCGATCGACGCGGGCATCCCGAAGCTGCGGGTGGAGGAGGCGGCGGCGCGCACCCAGGCCCGTATCGACTCGGGGCGGCAGCCGGTGATCGGAGTGAACAAGTACCGGGTGGCCTCCGACGAGCAGATCGAGGTGCTGAAGGTCGACAACTCCGCGGTGCGGGCGCAGCAGATCGCGAAGCTGGAGCGGCTGCGCGCGGAGCGCGACGAGACCGCATGCCGGGACGCGCTGGACGACCTCATGCGGGCGGCAGGCGGCGAGGGCAACCTGCTGGAGCTGGCGGTACGGGCCGCGCGCGCCCGGGCGACGGTGGGCGAGATCTCGTACGCCCTGGAGAAGACCTACGGGCGGCACGCCGGGCAGATCCGTACGATCTCCGGTGTGTACCGGAACGAGGCGGGCGAGTCGCCGTCGGTGGAGCGGACCAGGGCGCGGGTGGGCGCATTCGCGGAGGCCGAGGGCCGGCGGCCGCGCATCCTGGTCGCCAAGATGGGCCAGGACGGGCACGACCGCGGGCAGAAGGTGATCGCCACGGCCTTCGCCGACCTCGGCTTCGACGTGGACGTCGGCCCGCTCTTCCAGACCCCGGCGGAGGTGGCGCGGCAGGCCGTGGAGGCGGACGTGCACATCGTGGGGGTGTCGTCGCTGGCGGCCGGGCACCTGACGCTCGTACCGGCGCTGCGCGAGGCGCTGGCGGAGGAGGGACGCGACGACATCATGGTCGTGGTCGGCGGGGTGATCCCGCCGCAGGACGTGGCGACGCTGCTGGAGACGGGCGCCACGGCGGTCTTCCCGCCGGGCACGGTGATCCCGGACGCCGCGTACGACCTGGTGACGCAGGTGGCCGCCGGTCTCGGGCACGACACCGCGTGAGCGGGTGAACCGGTGGCCATCGATCTCGACACGTACGTCAAGGGCGTCCTCGACGGCAGGCGCGCGCTCGTCGCCCGCGCGATCACGCTGGTGGAGTCCACCCGGCCGCAGCACCGGGCGCTGGCGCAGGAGTTGCTGACCGAGTTGCTGCCGCACAGCGGGAAGGCCCGGCGTATCGGCGTCAGCGGGGTGCCGGGGGTGGGCAAGTCGACGTTCGTCGACGCCTTCGGCAGCATGCTGACGGGGCTGGGCCACCGGGTGGCGGTGCTGGCCGTCGACCCGTCGTCCAGCCGCACCGGCGGCTCGATCCTGGGCGACAAGACCCGCATGGAGCGGCTGGCCGTGGATCCGGCCGCATTCGTGCGCCCCTCCCCCACCGCGGGCACGCTCGGCGGGGTCGCGAAGGCGACGCGGGAGTCGATCGTGGTGATGGAGGCCGCCGGCTACGACGTGGTGCTGGTGGAGACCGTCGGCGTCGGCCAGTCCGAGACGTCCGTGGCGAACATGGTCGACTCCTTCCTGCTGCTGACGCTGGCCAGGACCGGGGACCAGTTGCAGGGCATCAAGAAGGGCGTGCTGGAGCTGGCGGACGTCATCGCCGTCAACAAGGCGGACGGCCCGCACGAGCGCGACGCCAAGGCGGCGGCGCGTGAACTGGCGGGCGCGCTGCGGCTGATGCACGGCAAGGGCGCGTTCTGGACGCCGCCGGTGCTGCACTGCAGCGCGCGCGAGGCGACGGGGCTCGACACGGTGTGGGACCGGCTGGAGCGCCACCGCGAACTGCTGGAGAGCACCGGGCGGCTGGCCGGCCGGCGGCGCGATCAGCAGGTGGACTGGACGTGGACGATGGTGCGCGACGAGCTGCTGGGCCGGCTGCGCGCCGACCCGGCGGTCGGCGCGCTGGCGCCCGGGCTGGAACAGCAGGTCAGGGACGGCGAGTTGACGGCGACGCGGGCGGCGGAGCGGATCCTGGAGGCGTTCGGCGGCTGAGCGGCCCCGGTGGCGGCGGTACGGTGCGGCCGGCGGCCCGGCGCGGGCGCGGTGGCAGCTCACCGGCTCCCCGGTGCGCGAGCCGATCGGCGGGGCTCATGCGTCCATCGCTTGGGAACGCTCCATCAGGTCCGTCATCGCCTGCTGGAAGTCGCGGCGCTTCTCGTCGCTCCAGCCTGTGGTCAGCTCGGCGAAGACCTCCTCCTGCCAGCGATGCGCCTGCCCGAGCATGGACCGGCCCGCCGGGGTGAGCGATGCTTCACGCCGCCGGCTGTCGGCCGCGGACGCCGTCATGGTCAGGTAGCCGGCCGCTGCGACGCTCTTGATCAACCGTGAAGCACCGCTCTGGTCGATCCCGATCTCGTGCGCGACCGCGTTCACCGTTGCCGGGATCCCGCGCAGGGCAAGGGCATGGACCGCCTCGCAGGCCACCACGAGTCGGCCCTGCTCACCGCCCATGTCAGCCGCGACGGGTCGGCGTGACCAGTACCGGACGAAGTGGAACATGACCTGTCCCGGACCTCGGTCCGTCATTCGGTTGCCGCCATCTCGCGGCAGATGTACGCCAGGTCGAGCGCAGCCCTGAGGTCCGGCAGCCTCAGCGCAGCCGTGATCTTCCCGCCCGCAGCGCGGAAGACTGTCGCCACCCGCGTGACCTGCGTGCTCTTGGGCCAGGTAGCGTCCTGCTCGACCACCATCAGACGCTCGCTGACCGGGTGCCAGGACCGGGGGGTCAGCTTGATCCCCGAACGCTCCACCCACTCCGCGAACTGCGCAGGCGTGATCGGACCCGCCCCCTTCGGGCCCAGGACAACGACCGGATCACCGACCGCTCCCGCGGACCGTTGCAGGTCACCGGCGTTGACGCTCGCGTGCCACTCGTTGATCGCTTCTTCGAGGCGGGATTCCATGCCGGAAGTATATGCGATACGCATACATCCGACCAGCGAGCGCTGACGTCAACCTCCCGCCCCGCAACAGCCAGGCGGTTCAGACGGCCACGCCCTTCGATTTCAGTAACTCGACGGTGCCGGTGACGTTTCCGGCCTCCTGGACCTCCTCGTGAGGGACTTCCGTGCCGAATCGCCGGCTCAGTTCCACGGCGACTTCCACGAGGACCCAGCGAGTCGAACTCCATCATGTCGAAGGGCGTTTCCGCCGTGCTTCCCTCGGTTGCCCCGAATTCGGTGGTGAGCAGATCCAGAAGTTCTTCCGCGGATTGCCGCGTCGACGACGTCACAGGTTCTCCCCTTTTCCGTACATTCTTGCTTACCTGCCTTTGCCAGTGCCCGGTATACCGCGGCTCCGTGGTCAAACCGCGGTGATTCCCGGCCAGGTGAGCGCGACCGGTCCCCACGAAAATCCGCCGCCGAACGCGGCGAGGACGACACGCTCCCCCTCCTTCAGTTCGCCTGCCGTTACTGCGTCCGTCCGCACGAGGCCGGACCGCAGCCCCGAGGAGGCGCCCGCCCGCGCCTCGGCCTCCGCGTTGCCCCGGCGCCTCCGCGCGGCCGGGATCCACCCCCGCCGCCCCGGTCGCGGCGGGGATGCCGCCTGCCGCCTTTCGCTGCACGACTCTTGAGCTGCGCGACCCGTCGATCTAGGCTTTTCGGAGAGTCCGATTGAAACGTTTCAATCCATGCGATCGGACACGCCATCCTCAACCAAGGGACGTGCGATGAGCCACGAGCGCGAGACGAACAACGGAAGTGCATGGAACCGGCGGGCCTTTCTGCGCACCTCCGCCGCCGCCGGCGCGGCAGCCGGCGTCATCGGCCTCGGCCAGGGCGCCGTCCCCGCCGCCGCGGCCGGCCGGGGCGGCGGGGACGGCGGGGACGGCGGCGAGGAGGGGCTGCGCGTCGAGCGCACCACCGTCGAGTACGCGCCCTCCCTCCTCGGCACCGACATCGCCGCACCCCGGCTGAGCTGGGAGCTGTCCGCGCCGGGCAGCGGCGCGCGGCAGAGTGCGTACCAGGTCCGGGTGGCACCGGACACCGAGGGCGACGGTCCCCTGGTGTGGGACTCGGGCCGGGTCGCCTCGGCGCGGACCGTCGGCGTCGCCTACGGCGGACCCGCACTCGAGACCCGTACCCGCTACCACTGGCAGGTGCGGGTCTGGGACGGCCGGGGCCGGCCGTCCGCCTGGAGCAGATGGAGCTGGTGGGAGACCGCGCTGGCGGACGGCGACTGGCAGGGCCACTGGATCGGCGCCGACGCCGCGCCCGCGCCGCCCGGCTTCGCCGGGGCGTCGTGGATCTGGGCGCCCGGCGCCACCCCGCAGAACGCTCCCGCGGGACCGGTCTGGTTCCGCGCCGCGCTCGAACTGCCCGCCGGTGCCGAGGTGTCGGCGGCCCGGATCGTGGCCACCGCCGACGACGACTTCACCCTCTTCCTCGACGGCACCCAGGTGCTGCACGCCCCGCAGCAGACGGACGGCTGGCGCACCGGCCGGCAGGCCGACGTCACCGACGCGGTCCGCGCCGCGGACGGCCGGGTGGTCGTCGCCGTACGCGCCACCAACCGCGGCGGCGCCTCGGTCAACCCGGGCGGTCTGCTCGTACGCCTCATGGTGCACCGCGGCGACGACGTCACCGAGCTGGTCACCGGGCCCGGCTGGCGGTGCGCGGATCAGGAGCAGGACGGCTGGCAGCAGCCCGGCTTCGACGACGGCGCGTGGGCGGCGGCGACGGTGCTCGCGCCGTACGGCCAGGGCCCCTGGGGCAGCGGTGCGGCGGTGCCCGCCGAGGTGCGGCCCGCGCCGCTGCTGCGCCGCGAGTTCAGCGTCGGCCGGCCGGTGCGGCGCGCCCGGCTGTACCTCAGCGGGCTCGCCTACTACGACGCCGAGATCAACGGCCGCCGCGTCGGCCGCCAGGTCCTCGACCCGGGCTTCACCGACTACGACGAGACCGTGCTCTACGCCGTCCACGACGTCACCGACCTCGTCACGCGCGGGGCCAACGCCATCGGCGTCACCCTGGGCCGCGGCTTCTTCGGCATGACGACGCCCAACGTCTGGAACTGGCACACCCCGCCGTGGCACGGCGAGCCCCGGCTGCTGGCCCAGTTGGAGATCGAGCACCCGGGCGGCGCCCGTACCACCGTGGCCACCGACGGCAGTTGGCGCATCACCGAGGGCCCCACCCGCTCCGACTGCCTCTACGCCGGCGAGACCTACGACGCCCGCAAGCACCCGGCGGGCTGGACCCGGCCCGGCTTCGACGACACCGGCTGGGCGCGCCCCGCCCGCCAGGACCCGCCCAAGGGGAGCCTGCGCGCCCAGCCCCACGACGCGATCCGGGTCATCGACACCGTCCGGCCGGTCGCCGTCACCGCCCACGGCGACACCTGGATCGTCGACATGGGCCGCACCCTGGCCGGCTGGTCGCGGCTGTCGGTACGGGCCCCGGCGGGCACCGTCGTGCGGCTCATGCACGGCGAGAAGCTGAAGGCCGACGGCAGCGTGCACGCCGAGACCGGGCATGTGCCGGGCCGCTTCCAGACCGACGAGTACGTCTGCGCGGGCGGCGGGTCCGCGGAGGTGTGGGAGCCCAAGTTCTCGTACAAGGGCTTCCGTTACGTTCAGATCAGCGGGCTGCCCGCCAAGCCCGGGCCCGGCGACGTCCTCGGCCGGGTCGTGCACACGCCGGTCGCCGACACGGGCACGTTCGGCTGCTCGGAGCCGTTCTACGAGCAGTTGGAACGCGCCATGCGCCGCACCGTGCAGAACAACCTGCACGGCATCCCCACCGACACCCCGATGTACGAGAAGAACGGCTGGACCGGCGACGCGCAGGTGGGCGCGCCCGTGATGATGTACGCGCTGGGCATGCAGCGGATGCTCGGCAAGTGGCTCGACGACATCCGCGACAGCCAGAACGCCGCGGGCCAGTTGCCGGTGATCGTGCCCAGCGGCGGCTGGGGCTACGGCGACCTCGGCCCCTCGCCGGAGTGGACGACGGTCTATCCGTTCCTGATCCGGGAGATGTACCGCGTGTACGGCGACGAGCGTGTCGTACGCGACCATCTGCCGGCGCTCACGCGCTACCTGGACTGGGAACTGGACCGGCTGGTGGACGGCCTGGCGGTCACCGCGCTCGGCGACTACCTGCCGCCCGGCTACGGCGGCAACCCGCCGGAGGACACCCGGCTCACCGCCACCTCGTATCTGCACCGGGCGCTCACCGACACCGCCGCGATGGCGGACCTGGCGGGCGAGTCCGGCACCCGGGACCGGTACCTCGCCGCCGCCGACGGCCTCAAGGAGGCGCTGAACGCCGCGTTCCTGGCGCCGGAGGGCCACTACCGCACGGCGAAGGACCCGGACTACCGGCAGACGAACAACTGCATACCGCTTGCCTTCGGCCTGGTGCCGGCCGGAGCGCGGGCGAGCGTCACCGCGTCGCTGCTCGGCGACATCGAGAAGCGCGGCAACCACCTCAACACCGGTGCGCTGGGCACCAGCGTGCTGCTGCGCGCGCTGACCGCGGAGGGGCACGCCGACGTCGCGCACGCCATCGCGACCCAGCGCACGTACCCGAGCTGGGGCTACTGGTTCGACAACGGCGCCGACACCATGTGGGAGATGTGGCAGCTCGACTCGCGCTCGCGGGACCACTACTTCCAGGGCACGGTGGTGCAGTGGCTGTACGAGAACGTGGCCGGGCTGCGGCCGGGCGACGCCGGCTACCGCACGTTCGCCGTGCGCCCGGACGCGCGCACCGGGGTCGACTGGGCGCGTACGGAGTTGCACACGGTGCGCGGTCCGGCGGCCGTGTCGTGGTCGCGGATCGACCAGACGGTGCGGCTGGCGGTGCGGGTCCCGGTGGGGTCGACCGCGGAGGTGCACGTGCCGAGCGGGTCGCGCGGGGACGTACGGGAGCCGGAGGGCGCGGAGTTCGTACGGACCGAGCCCGGCTTCGCGGTGTACCGGGTGCCGCACGGCTCGTGGACGTTCACCGGGAAGCCGTGACCGCGGCGGCGCCCGCGGTGTGAGGCGATTGAAACCATTCAGTAGGGCGGGGCGGCGGCACGCGACGGGCCGCCGCCCCGGCAGCACCCGTCCCCGCGGGGGTCGTTGACACCTCAGGTGCGGCTCCTTACCGTGTCAGGCGATTACAACGATGTAATAGTGCGCGCAGCTCGCCTCACCGGGCGGCCGGCCCTGCGGCCGGCCGCCCGGAGTCCGCTACCGGAAGGAGCTTCCGTGTCCCCGCGCCCCTTCAGAGCCGTCACCGTCGCCGCGGCGGTGCTCGCCGCCCTGGCCGCCTTCGCGGCCCCCGGCTCGTCCGCCGCCGAACCAGGTCCCGCACCCGCCGCCGCCCCCGGACCGCCGGTGCTCGACGTGAACTTCCCCGACCCCGACATCGTCAGGGCAGGCGGCACGTACCACGCCTACGCCACCAACGGCGCCGGCAAGAACATCCAGCACGCCACCTCCACCGACCTCGCCTCCTGGTCGCTGGACGGCGACGACGTGCTGCCCCGGCTCGGCGACTGGGCGGTGCCCGACCAGGGGCTGGTCTGGGCGCCCGAAGTCTTCGACAACGGCACCGGGTTCACCATGCACTACACGGCGCGCGACCGCGCCAGCGACAAGCAGTGCATCGGCGTCGCCCTGGCCACCGCCCCGGGAGGGCCCTTCGAGCCCGCCGGCCGCGGCCCGCTGGTCTGCCCCGAACGCCAGGGCGGCGCCATCGACGCCTCCAGCTACACCGAGGGCGGGCAGCGCTACATGCTCTGGAAGAACGACGGCAACTGCTGCAGCACGGACACCTGGCTGTACGTCCAGCCCATGAACGCGGACGGCACCGTCGTCAGGGGCCGGCCCACGCCGCTCATCCGCCAGGACCGCGCCTGGGAGGGCAACGTCATCGAGGCGCCGACGCTCGTCAAGCGCAACGGCAGGTACGTCCTGCTGTACTCCGCCTCCTTCTACGACGGCAACCGCTACAAGACGGGCTATGCCGTCGCCGACCGCCTCACCGGCCCGTACACCAAGGTGGCCGATCCGCTGCTGAGCACGGACACCTTCGGCGGCGCCGTGCGCGGCCCCGGCGGCCAGGACGTCGTCACCGGCCCGGACGGGCGCGACCGGATCCTCTTCCACGGCTGGAGCGCGGACCGCTCGCGGCGCGCGATGTACGCGACCGGTATCGGCTGGGCGGGCGGCCGCCCGGTGGTGGAGGGCAGCAAGGTCCTATACCAGGCGGAGAACGCCGTCGTGAACAACGCGCGGATCCGCGACGCCGCCGGCGCGCACGACGGCGGTGCCGTCGGGCACATCGACTACGCGAACAGCTACGTGGAGTTCTCCGTCTTCGCCCCCGCCGCCGGCCACCGCACCCTCTCCGTCCGCTACGCCAACGGCTCCCTGGCCGGCTCCGCCCCCGTGACGTCGTCGCACCTGCTGACGGTCGGCGGCAAGGCGGCCGGAAGAGTCGACTACCCGTTCACCGGCTGGGAGAAGTGGGCCACGGTCGACCAGCGGGTACGGCTCGACGCGGGCTGGAACACCGTCCGCCTCGCCCGCGGCACGTACTACGCCGAGCTCGACAGCATCGAGATCACCTGAGGCACGGCGCCGGCCGCCCATGACCCACACTGGTCCGATGGGAGATCAGGTGCGCAAGGTCATGACACTGGTCGACGACGTGCTGGGCCCCGAGGTTGCCGGCGCCTACCTGCACGGCTCCGCCGTCCTCGGCGGGCTGCGCCCCGCCAGCGACCTGGACGTCCTCGTCGTCGCCCGCCACTCGCTCACCGACGGCGAGCGGCGGGCGCTCCTCGACGGGCTGCTGCGGGTGTCCGGCTTCACCGGCGGGCTGCGCCCGGTGGAGCTGACGGTGGTCGTGGAGGCCGAGATCCGGCCGTGGCGCTACCCGCCGACCGGCGACTTCCTGTACGGGGAGTGGCTGCGCGAGGAGTTCGAGACGGGCGGGCCGCCGCGGCCGGAGCCCATGCCGGACCTGGCGATCGTGCTCACGATGACGCTGGCCGGCGACCACGCGCTCGCGGGACCGCCGCCCGGGCGGCTGCTGGATCCGGTGCCGTACGAGGACGTGGCCCGGGCCGCGACGGCCGGCATCCCCGAGCTGCTGGCCGAGGCGGCCGACGACACCCGCAACGTGCTGCTCACCCTGGCGCGGATCTGGAGCACGCTGGCCACCGGGGAGATCCGCCCCAAGGACGCCGCCGCCGCGTGGGCGCTGGACCGGCTGCCGCCGGAGCACCGGCCGGTGCTGGAGCACGCGCGGGAGCTGTACCTCGGCAGCCGGTACGCGGAGGAGAGCTGGACCGCGGAGCTGAGGGCGGCGGTGCGTCCGCACACGGACTACGTGGTCGCCGGGATCGGGAAGCTGTCCGGCACCTGACCGGCCCCGGGCCGGCTCACCCCCGGCGGCTGCTGCCCGGGGTGGTGCCGTAGGCGCGGCGGTAGACGTCGATGAAGGCGCTCGCCGAGGACCAGCCGCAGCGGTGCGCGACCGTCGTCACCGGTACGTCGTCGGCGAGCAGCCGCAGCGCGTGGTAGAGGCGCACCTGCGTGCGCCACTGCGGGAACGTCATCCCCGTCTCGCGGCGGAAGAGGCGGCTGAGCGTCCGCTCCCCCGCGCCCGCGGCCCGGCCCAGGACGGCCAGCGTGCGCTGGTCGGCGGGGTCGGCGTACAGCAGGTCGCAGACGGCCGCGAGCCGCGGGTCCGCGGGCGCGGGCAGCGGCACCGGCTGCCCGGCGGCGCCGGCCGCGGCGGCGGCGCGCAGTCGGTCCAGCAGGACGGTGTGCAGCCGCTGCCGCTCGGGCGTCCCGTCGTGCGGTTCGCGGGTGCAGGCGAGGATCAGCTCGCGCAGCAGCGGGCTGACGGCCAGGACGCCGGGCGCGTCGAGCCCGAGGGGGTCGGTGGCGGCGGGCACGCCGACGAGGTGCAGGTCGAGGTGGCCGTACGCCCGGTGGGCGTGGACGCAGCCCGCGGGTACCCACAGCGCGCGGGTGCCGGGCGCGAACCAGGTGCCCGCGTCGGTGGTGACGGCGAGCACCCCGGCGCCGGCGTAGACGAGTTGGTGGTCGTCGTGCCGGTGCGCGTCGATGCGGGCGCCCGCGGCCAGGGTCGTGGCCCGGGTGGGCGCCTCGGGGGTGTGGCGGATATCCGGCATCGATTGGCACTTTATCGGAAGTTCGCCAGGGGCGACTCGGCGACGATCGAGGGATGCCAGAGCCCCGCGCCGCCCGCTTCCGGCCGCTGACCCTGCTCTCCGTGGGGCACGCCTGCGTCGACGTGTACCAGGGGGCGGTGGCGGCGCTGGTGCCGTTCCTCGTCGCCGAGCGGGCGTACTCGTACGCCGCGGCCTCCGGGGTCGTGCTGGCGGCTTCGCTGCTGTCGTCGGTGGTGCAGCCGCTGTTCGGGGTGCTCACCGACCGGCGGCCGCTGCCGTGGCTGCTGCCGGTGAGCACGCTGGCGGCCGGCGCGGGGGTGGCGCTGGCCGGGGTCTCCGGCTCGTACGCCGTGACGCTCGCGGTGGTCGCGCTGTCGGGCATCGGGGTGGCCGCGTACCACCCGGAGGCCGCCCGGGTGGCGCGGCGGGCGAGCGCGGGCAGCCACACGGCGATGGGCTGGTTCTCCCTCGGCGGCAACCTCGGCTTCGCCACCGCTCCCCCGCTGGTGGCCGCCGTCGCCGCGGCCGGCGGGCTGCGGGCGTCACCGCTGCTGGTGTTCCCGGCGCTGGCGGGGGCGGCGCTGTGCGCCGCGGCGCTGCGCGGGCTGCGGCCGTACGCGCCGGAGCGGCCGGCGGCCGGCACCCGCCCGGCGGGCGTACCCGCGGGCCGGGACGACTGGGCCTCGTTCGCGCGGCTGACCGGGGCGGTGGTGTGCCGTTCCGTGGTGTTCGTGGGGCTGAGCGCCTTCGTCTCGCTGTACGTGCCCGGGCGCACGGCGGGCGGTACGGCGGCGGGCACGGCGGCGCTGTTCGTGCTCTATCTGGGCGGCGCGGTGGGCACGGTGGCGGGCGGGCGGCTGGCCTCGCGGTTCGGGCGGCTGCCGGTGGTGCGGTGGTCGTACGCGCTGTCCTGCCCCGCGGTCGCCGGGCTGGTGTTCGTGCCGGGGCCCGCGGTCTACGTCTTCGTGGCCCTCACCTCCGCCGGGCTGTACGTGCCGTTCTCGCTGCACATCACGCTCGGCCAGGACTACCTGCCCCGGCACGTCGGCACCGCGGGCGGCGTCACGCTGGGTCTCGCGGTGAGCGCGGGCGGGCTGGCGAGCCCGGCCATCGGCGTGCTCGCGGACGCGACGTCGCTCACCGCGGCGCTCAGCCCGCTGATCGCCCTGCCGGCGGTGGGGCTGCTGCTCCTGGGGCCGCTGCGCGAGCCGGAGACACCGCGCTGAACCGCCGCCGTCCGCCGGGCAGTCGGGCCGCGGGACCACGGAGGACCAGTTGCTGGCCGCGGCGGAGTCCGCCTGACGGCGGCGGGCCGCCGGGGCGTAATACGGTGGCGGCGCGCGGGGTGCTGAGGCAGGGTGCGTCCATGACCTCGGTGGTGCAGAACATCGCGATCGACTGTGCCGACGCCTACGGGCTGTCGCTCTTCTGGAGCAAGGTGACCGGCAGCCCGGTCCATCCGGAGGACGGACCGGGCTCGCCGGAGACGCAGGTGCTCCTGCCCGAGGGGCCGGTGCTGCACTTCAACCAGGTGCCGGAGCGGAAGACCGGCAAGAACCGGATCCATCTGTGCCTGCGCCCGGAGACGGGGCGCGAGGAGGAGGTCGAGCGGCTGCTCCGCCTCGGCGCGTCCTTCGTCGCCGACCACCGCAACCCGGACGGCACCGGCTGGGCCGTCCTCGCCGATCCGGAGGGCAACGAGTTCTGCGTGCTGCGCAGCGCCGCCGAGCGCGCAGCGACGCAGCCCTGACCCCCAGCCCCGATCCGCAGTCCTGACCCCCAGCCCTGACCCCCAGCCCTGCGCCTCAGCCGCCGTCGTCCTCCGAGCCGATCGGGCGGAGGTGCCGCAGCAGCACGGCGGCCAGCACCGCGAGGCCCGCGCAGACCAGGGCGGCGGCCACGGCGACGGCGGTCATCCCGGAGCCGAAGGCCGCGTGGGCGGCGTCGAGCAGTTCGCCGCGGAGGCGCCCGGACAGCCCGGCGGCCGCTGCCTCGGCGTCGGCAAGGGACTCCCCCGCCCGCTCCGGCGCCCCCGCCGGACCGTCGAACCCGGCGGTGTAAACGGCCGCGCCGAGGCTGCCGAAGACGGCGATGCCCAGGGAGATGCCCATCTCGCCGCTGCTCTCCGCGGTGGCCGAGGCGGAGCCGGCCTTCTCCCGGGGCGCGCTGCCCACGATGAGGTTCAGCCCCAGCGCGCCGACCGGCGCGGCGCCGAGGAAGCCCACCGTGAACCCGATCACCAGCGGTACCAGGTCGTCGCTGACGGCGACGTAGAGGAACCCGGCCGCGGAGAACGCCAGGCCCGCGCCGACCACGACTGCGGGCCGCACCGTCCGCGCCATCACCGGCGCCAGCAGGGAGCCGGCGACCAGCGCCAGCGCAGGCGGCGCCATCCAGAACCCGGCCTTCAGGGGCGAGAAGCCCTCGATCAACTGGAGGTGCTGGCTGAAGAAGAAGTAGCAGCCGCCCTGCACGAGCATCGTGAAGAGCAGCACCACCAGCGCCGCGGAGAACGAGCGGTTGCGGAAGAGCCGCAGGTCGAGCAGCGGTTCGGCCAGCCGGAGCTGGCGGCGGGCGAAGGCGTAGCCGAAGGCGAGCCCGGCGGCGATGGCCACGGCCGCCCGCACGTCCGGCTCGTCGGCCAGCTCCTTCAGCCCGTACACGAGCGGGATGACCGCCAGCAGCGACAGCCCCACGCTCGCCGGGTCGAGCCGCCCGCCGCCCTCGCCGTCCTCGCCGCCCGACTCCGGCAGCAGCGGCCTGGCCGTGAGCACCAGCAGCAGCGCCACCGGCAGTCCGAGCAGGAAGACCGAGCCCCACCAGAAGTTCTCCAGCATCACCCCGCCGACGACCGGGCCGAGCGCCGCGCCGCCCATGAAGCAGGCGGTGAACACGCCGATGGCCAGGGCGCGCTGGCGCGCGTCGGTGAACATGGTGCCGACCAGGGCCAGTGCCGAGGGCGCGAGCGCGGAGGCCGAGATGCCGAGCAGGATGCGGGCGGCGATGAGCATCTCCGCGCTCACCGCGTACGCGGCGAGCACCGACGCGGCGCCGAAGGCCCCAGCGCCGACGGTGAGCAGCCGGCGCCGGCCGATCCGGTCGCCGAGGGTGCCCATGGTGATGAGGAAGCCGGCCATCATGAACCCGTAGACGTCCATGATCCACAGGACTTGGGTGGGGGACGGCTCCAGATCCGCGGTCAGATGCGGCAGCGCGAGGTAGAGCACGCTGTTGTCGACCGAGGCGAGCAGCATGGGCAGGGCGAGGACGCTCAGGCCGAGCCATGCCCGGGGCCCGGCCTTCGTGGCGGTGGTCGTGGTCATGGGTTCACGGTCGCCGCACGGTGTTCGGGTTTGCTTATGGTGGTGTCATGCGCTTCGGAGTGCTCGGTCCCGTGCGGGTCTGGACCGACGACGGACGGCCGGTGCGGGTCCCGGAGCTGAAGGTACGCGTGCTGCTGGCCGCGCTGCTCGCCCGCGAAGGGCGGCCGGTGCCGCCGTGGCGGCTGGTCGACGACCTGTGGGACGCCCGTCCGCCGGGGAAGCCGACGGGCGCGCTCCGGGCGAAGGTCTCCCAGTTGCGCCGGGCGCTGGGCGACGCCGAGCCGGGCGGGCGCGAGCTGGTCGCCGCGGGCGCCTCGGGGTACGTGCTGGAGGCCGCCACCGACGCCGGGGACTTCGCGGAGCTGGTCCGGCGGGCCCGTACGGCGCCCGGTCCCGCGCGCGCCGCCGACCTGCTCACCGAGGCGCTGGCGCTGTGGCGCGGGCCCGCCTTCAGCCCGTACGAGGACGCGCCCTTCGCCCGCGCCACCGCCGCGCGGCTGGAGGAGCAGCGGCTGACCGCGCTGGAGGAGCTGGCGCGGGCCCGGCTGGAGCTGGGCGAACACGGGCCGCTGGTGGCCGAGTTGACGGACCTGGTGGGCGCCCATCCGGTGCGCGAGCGGCTGACCGGGCTGCTGATGCGGGCGCTGTACGGCTCCGGCCGGCAGAGCGAGGCGCTGGCCGCCTACCGCGCGCTGCGGGTGCGGCTGCGCGAGGAGGCGGGGCTCGACCCGGGGCCGGAGCTGGCCGGGTTGCAGCAGCGGATCCTGGCGGGCGACGAGGCGCTGGCCGCCGCGCGGCCCGCGGTGCCGCGGCTGCGCCCGCCGCGGCTGCCCGTGCCGCTGACGCCGCTGGTCGGCCGGGCGGCGGAGCTGGCGGAACTCGGGCCGCTGCTCGGCGGGGAGCGGCTGGTGACGCTCACCGGGCCCGGCGGCGTGGGCAAGACCCGGCTGGCACTGGCCCTGCTGGGCGAGCGCCCCGAGCCGGGCTATGTCGCGGAACTGGCGGGCGCCGGCGGCGGGAGCGTCGCCGACGTGGTGGCGACGGCGTTCGGGGTGCCCGACGAGGACCGGATCGCCGCGGCGCTGGGCGACGCCCCCGCGGTGCTGCTGCTCGACAACGCGGAGCACGTCGTCGAGCAGGCGGCCAAGCTCGCCGACCGGCTGCTGCGCGCGGCGCCGGGGCTGCGGGTGCTGGCCACGGGCCGGGAGCCGCTGGGCGTCGCGGGCGAGGTGGTACGGGCGGTGGCGCCGCTGGCCGAGGCGGACGCGGTGCGGCTCTTCGCCGACCGCGCCGCCGCGTCCGCGCCGGGCTTCGCGCTCGGCGCCGGGAACGCGGCGGAGGTCGCCGAGGTGTGCCGCCGGCTCGACGGCATCCCGCTGGCGCTGGAGCTGGCCGCCTCCCGCGTCCGCGGCCTGGGCGTACAGGGCCTGGCCGCCGGGCTCGACGACCGCTTCCGGCTCCTGGACGAAGGACCGCGCGGCCTGCCGGAGCGGCAGCGCACCCTGCGGGCGGCCCTGGAGTGGAGCTGGCGGCTGCTGGACGACCGGGAGCGCGCGGCGCTGCGGCGGCTGGCGGTGCACGGCGCGGGCTGCACGCTGAGCGGTGCGATCTACGTGTGCGCGGACACCGGCGCGGGTCCGGACGCCGGGGTGTCCATCGAGGCCGGCGGCGAGCAGGCGCCGCCCGCGGGGCTGACGGCCGAGGAGGTGCCGGGGCTGCTGGCGCGGCTGGTCGACCGGTCGCTGGTCTCCCGGGACGGGGAGCGCTTCCGGCTGCTGGAGACGGTCGCCGCGTACGCCTGGGAGCGGCTGGAGGAGGCCGGCGAGACGGCGGAGGTGCTGCGGCGCCGCGACGACTACTACGTCCGGCTCGCGGAATGCGCGGAGGCGGAGCGCGCGGGCCACGCGCGGCAGCGCTGGATCGGCCGGCTGGACGCGGAGATCGCCAACCTGCGCGAGGCCCTCGACGGCGCCACGCGCCGCCGCGAGACGGCCCTGGCCACCCGCATCAGCGGCTCCCTCGCCTGGTACGAGGCCGCCAGCGGCCGCCCGACGCCGCACTGAGGCCGGCAGCGCCCCGGGGCACATCGCCCGGGGGCGCGAGGCCGTCCGGCACGTCGGCGTCGGGTATGGCGTCCTTCGGCGTGGCGGCATCCGGCGCGGCGGTGTCCAGCAGGCCGGCGAGCAGTCCCCGGGACCGGTCGAGGCGATCGATGTCGGCGGTGATCCTGGCATGCTCCCGGCTCAGCCGGGCCACCACGCCGGGGCAGCCGGTCGTCGTCAGGCGGTACGGGGTGCCGTCGCCGGCGACGCAGTCCAGGATTCCCGCGATGACCGCGGTGCGCAGGCCCGCGTCGAGCAGCACGCGGATGCGCCGCACGGCGTCGACGTCGCCGTCGGTGTACTCGCGGTAGCCGTTGGGCAGCCGGACGGGGTGCAGCAGCCCCTGCTCCTCGTAGTAGCGCAGCAGTCGCCGGCTCACGCCGGAACGGTGGGCCAGCTCGCCGATCCGCATGCCGTCCCCGTCCTCTCTCTTGACCTTCACACCGGTGGCACGCTCTAACGTCGCCGGAGCCGCGGATCATCCGCGGGGAGAGGAAGGAGAGGTCATGGCAGGAGCGGTGGTCATCGGCGCCGGGCCCGGGATCGGCGCCGCGGTCGCCCGCCGGTTCGCCCGGGAGGGCCTGCCCGTGGCGCTGTTGGCGCGTTCCGAGCGCACGCTCGCGCATGTCGCCGAGGGGGTCGCCGCCGCGGGTACCGGCATTGCGCCGGGGTCCGGGGTGCTGCCCCTGGTCGCCGACGTCACCGACGAGGCGGCGCTGCGCTCCGCGCTCGATGCCGCGACCGGCAGGTTCGGGGTGCCCGACGCCGTCGTCTACAACGCGGCGCTCGTCCGCGCCGACGCGCTCGGCGAGCTGGCCCCGAGCGCGCTGCTGGACGCCTGGGCCGTCAACGTCGGCGGCGCGCTGACCGCGGCCGCGCACCTGGCGCCGGCGATGGCCCGGCGCGGCGGCGGCTCGTTCCTCCTCACCGGCGGCATGCCCGAGCCGAAGCCGGCGTACGTCAGCCTCTCGCTGGGCAAGGCCGGGGTGCACACGCTGGCGCGACTGCTGGACCTGGAGTACGGGCCTGGCGGTGTGCACGTCGCGACGGTGACGGTCGACGGTGCGGTGGCGCCCGGCACGGACTTCGACCCGGACCTCATCGCGGAGCACTACTGGCGGCTGCACACCCAGCCGCGGTCGCGCTGGGAACACGACGTCGCGTACACGGGCGCGAAGGCGACGGCTCCGCGCGCCTGACCGCGGCGGCGCCCGCTACGCGCCGGGCTCCCTGGTCACCGCGACCGCCGCCTTCAGATCCGCCCAGAACTCCGGGCGCGGGGCGATACGGTGGCCGAGGCGGTAGACCGTCGTACGGGTCCGGCCGCGCACCCGCAGGTGCACGTCGGACGGGCCGGGGTGGGCCTGGAGCACGGTCTTGAGCCGGGCCACGGACTCGGGCGTGACCTGGGCCTCGGTGATGTCGAGGCGGACGGCGGCGCGTTCGCCCGCGGTGCTGAGGTCGGGGACGGCGAGTTCCATGGCGACGAGCCGGGGCACGTCCTCGCGCTTGTCGAGCCGTCCCTTGACGAAGACGATGGCGTCCTCGACGAGTTGGGTGGAGACCAACTGGTACGTGGCCGGAAAGAACATGCAGTCGAGGGAGCCGCCGAGGTCCTCGACGGTGGCGATGGCCCAGGCGTTGCCCTGCTTGGTCATCTTGCGCCGCAGTCCGGAGATGATGCCGCCGATGGTGACGATCGCCCCGTCGGCGTGGTCCCCGCCGTTGAGCGCCGCGATGGAGGCGTCGGCCCTGTCGCCCAGGACGTGCTCGATGCCGAAGAGCGGGTGGTCGGAGACGTAGAGCCCGAGCATCTCCCGCTCCTGGGCGAGCAGATAGGACTTCTCCCACTCCTCGTCCGTGAACTGCACGTCGAGCCCGAAGCCCGGCTCGTCCGCCGCCGCCTCGTCGCCCATGCCGCCGAAGAGGTCGAACTGCCCCTCCGCCTCCTTCCGCTTGACCTGGACGACGGCGTCGATCATCGGCTCGTACCGGGCGAGGAGACCTTTGCGGGTGTGTCCGAGGGCGTCGAAGGCGCCGGCCTTGATCAGCGATTCGGTGGTGCGCTTGTTGCAGACGACCGGTTCGGACTTGCCGAGGTAGTCGGGAAAGGAGGCATAGGGCCCCTTGGACTGCCGGCCGCGGACGATGGAGTCCACGACGTTCTGCCCGACGTTGCGCACGGCGGTGAGGCCGAACACGATCGTGTCGTCGCCGCGGGGAGTGAAGTTCGCGTCGGACTCGTTGACATCCGGCGGGAGCACCTTGATGCCCATCTTCCGGCACTCGTTGAGATAGACCGCGGACTTGTCCTTGTCGTCGCGCACGGACGTCAGCAGCGCGGCCATGTACTCGGCGGGGTAGTTCGCCTTGAGATACGCCGTCCAGTACGACACGAGCGCGTACGCCGCCGCGTGCGCCTTGTTGTACGCGTAGCCGGCGAAGGGCACCAGCACGTCCCAGACCGCCTGCACCGCCTCGTCCGTATAGCCGCGCTGCCGGCAGCCGTCGCGGAAGGGGACGAACTCCTTGTCGAGCACTTCCTGTTTCTTCTTGCCCATCGCCCGGCGCAGCAGGTCCGCCTGGCCCAGTGAATAGCCGGCGAGCACCTGCGCGGCCTTCTGCACCTGTTCCTGGTAGACGACGAGCCCGTAGGTGATGTCGAGGACTTCCTTCAGCGGCTCGGCGAGGTCCGGGTGGATCGGGGTGATCTCCTGGCGGCCGTTCTTGCGCAGCGCGTAGTTGATGTGCGAGTTCATGCCCATGGGACCCGGCCGGTAGAGGGCGGTGACGGCGGTGATGTCCTCGAAGTGGTCGGGGCGCATGAGCCGGAGCAGTGAACGCATCGCGCTGCCGTCGAACTGGAAGACGCCGAGGGTGTCGCCGCGGCCCAGCAGCTCGAAGGTCCTGGGGTCGTCGAGCGGCAGGGACAGCAGCTCGATGTCCC
>NZ_VISV01000026.1:0-74070 GCF_007827615.1 Streptomyces sp. CNZ287
GAGTGGCGGGTGGGGTAGTGGAGGCTGCCGTAGGAGGATCCTGATGTACGGCCCCGGTGCTGCATCGGATGATGGCGCACCTTGTGGCCTTTCCGGACGGCTTCGGCCACCAGACCTTGGAGAATCAGCAGGGCACGGTGGCGCAGTTGCGCAGGCATCGCCAGGCAGCTTCGGTCTTCCCGGAGCCCGGCCACGACCGGATGCGGGGACCGTAGCTGCTTGGGCACAGAAACGGGTGCTGCCGTCTCGGGCCCTTGCTGTCGCGAGTTGGGGTGAGTTCCGTCCAGCAGGGAGATCTGCAGGTCGCGCGCCCACAGCCGCTGCTTCTCGATCCGCTTGCCGGCCGGAACGAGGTTGTGCCGCTTGGCGTAGTCGACCACCCGTCGCCACTCGGTGACCTCTGCTTCGTCCGGCTCGCTGATGATCACCTGGCGCTCGGCGACGAGCTGCTCCACGAGCTTGGTCGCCTTTGCCCGTCGAGCACGTGGGATCGGCCGCTCGCTGTAGGGCGTCGGCGCCTTCTTCGCGGAGCTTCGGCTGCGCTGGCGAAGTGCGGTCGGCTTCTCACCCCGTGACGTCGAGCGCTTGTTCGTGGGGTGGGTGACCGTAGGGGCCGCGGCCTTGGTGGTGCTGTGCGCGGGATCGTCCGGGTGGTGGCCGTGCTTGAGGTAGAACTTCCCAGCTGCGGTGACTTGCGCGGTCACGACGCCCTTCTTGCGCTGGATCGTCAGCAGTCCACGATCACGAAGTGCAATGGCGGAACGCCGCTCGCCTGGATCTTGTGCGCCGAGATCTTCGCCGGCGTCCAAGCGGCCCAGCAGGGCGCGCTGTCGGCCGTTCAAGGGAGACCAGCGATGCATGCCATCAGCTCACACTGTCGGCCAGAACTGAGCAATCACTCGTATGGGTGTGGGTTGTCTTCTCACGCCAAGTGCTCCTCAACGGCATTGGCAGGCGACTCGGGGCACATGCAGGGCACATGAGGCTCGAAAACGGCACCGACCAGCAGGTACCAGTGAAGGAAATTCCTGCTGGTCAGTAGCGTTCCGGTGGTGAACCCGCAGGTCACCGCGGTGGTGGAGGCACTTGATCCTCAAATGGCGCGAGGACGCTCCGCTGCAGGCGGCCTGAGGAGTGGAATACCGCTCTGACCTGCTCCTTCGGTCCGATCAGGGCACACCTCGCAGGTGTAGTGCGCGCGGCCCGCACTCGCGGGTGTGTGCGGGCCGTGCCCAGGCGTCGTGGTGTGCTCAGGCTCCCGGGTCCGGGGCCACCGCGCGCTGTACGCAGTCTCGGAGCAGGGCGCGCCGTTGGTCGTGCACGGCCGCGGTCTCCCCGGCGGAGGCGGCGTAGACGTTGCTCACCGGGGACCAGGCCATGGACATGGCGATGACCATGGCCATGAGGTCGAAGGGGTCTGCCTGCCTGATGCGCCCGGCGGCCTGGGCCTCTGCGATGGCGCGGAGTTTGTGGTCGTCATAGCGGTCGTGGTCCGGCACGAGGTTCCCGGTCGGGCGCCGCTCCAGGCGCGCCCAGGTCGCGAGCCGGATCAGATCCGGGCGGCTGAGGTATTCGTCGTAGAGGCGCACCGCCCAGTCGGCGAGGTCCGCGGCGTCGATGGGGACGACATTGGTGATCCGCTCCAGTGAGGCGAAGAAGATCGCGTCGAAGAGCGCGTCCTTGTTGCCGAAGTAGCCGTAGAGCTGTGCCTTGTTGGTGCGTGCGGCGGCGATGATCCGGTCGATGCGTGCGCCGGCGATGCCGTGCCGGGCGAATTCCCGGGTGGCGGCGTCGACGATGCGCTGGTACGTCGCGGCTCCGCGGCTGCTGGACGGCTGCTCAGGCATGCTCCGCATCTTACAGACCGACTTGTCTGTTTGCTTCTCGGCTCCCCTGCGCCTACCGTCAAACAGACCGAACAGTCTGTCTGAGGAGATGGTGATGCGCCCTACGACCGGATGGCGCGCGGACAGCGCGACGCGGACCCTGCGCCGCACGGCGCTGGAGCGACGGGAGCTGCGCCCGGACGACATCGCGGTACGTGTGGAGTACTGCGGCGTCTGCCACACGGACCTCCACGCGCTGCACGCCCACGAGAGCGACGCGGACGGCGTGCTCGTACCCGGGCATGAGTTCACCGGCGTCGTCACCGAGGCCGGCAGTGCGGTTTCCGGTTTCTCCCCGGGCGCTCCCGTGGCAGTCGGCAACATCGTCGACTCGTGCCGCATCTGCCGCATGTGCCAGGCCGGCCAGGAGAACTTCTGCCGTGAGTTTCCGACGCTGACCTACGGCGGAGCCGACCGGCAGGACGGGACGACCACGCTGGGCGGGTACTCCCGCGAGTACGTGGTGAGCCATCGGTTCGCCCACCACCTCCCCGCGGGCCTCGACGCGGCCGCCGCAGCCCCCCTGCTCTGCGCCGGAGTCACCGTCTGGGAACCGTTGCAGGCGCTCGGAGTGGGCCCGGGCAGCACCGTCGCCGTTGCCGGACTGGGCGGACTGGGGCACCTCGCGGTCAAGATGGCGACCGCGCTCGGTGCCACGACTTCCGTCATCAGCCGCACTCCGGACAAGGCCGGCGAAGCGCGCGCCCTGGGGGCGCGGGGATTCGTCGTGTCCACCGACTCCACGCAGACGGACACGGTCCGCGACCGGTTCGACGTGGTCATCGACACCATCTCCGCCCCCCACGACCTGGCCCCGTACCTGCGGATGACCGCCATGGACGGCACCCTCAGCCACCTCGGCCACCTCGGACCGGTCACCGTGGACACCCTCGACCTGCTCATCGGCCGCAAGAAGCTCAGCTCCGCCGGCAGCGGCGGCCGCCCGTCCACCGGGGCCATGCTGCGCTTCTGCGCCGAACACGACATCACCGCAGACATCGAACTACTGCCGTCGTCCCAGGTGAACACCGCTCTCGAACGCCTGGAACGCAACGACGTCCGCTACCGCTTCGTACTCGACATGTCCGACCTGGACTGACCGGCGGCTTGTCCCACAGCAGGCCGGCGACAACCACGAGAGCCGCCCGGACGACCGGGGAGACGTCATCCAAGGCCGACTTCACCCTGCCGAGCACACATGTCCTCGGTGAGTCCGGTCGGCGCCAGGACCTACTCGCGAACCTGGGTCAGCGCGTGGGTACCGTCGGTGCGCCAGGCCGCGCCGGACCGTTCAAGAGTCTCCACGGTCCCCTGTTCCAGCCCCACGACGACATCGGACTTCAGGGTGCGGAGCGCCGCGACCGCCCGTGGGAAATGGGCGGTGCGCTCCGCGAACGGCACCGTGGCATGCCACTTCCGGTCGCCCACGAGACGGCGGTAGTTGAGGTCCCCCTTGAAGATCGTGAGCGAGACGGCCTCGAACTCCTTCCGGAGGTCCCCGGGCATCTCCTCGTACGGCAGCGGGGCGCAGAAGAACGGGTGGGCACGTACCTCCATGCGCCCGGTTGCCATGGCCTTCCACAAGCGCCCGCCGATCGTGCCGGCTTCACCGGGCGCCTCGGTGAGGCGGCGGAGGCAGTCGACGACGTCCGGGAGCGTCGCGTCGGAGACGTAGTACGGGGCCGGCTTGACGTGGAGCGCGACCTGCTCGGCGTGCCCGTGCTCAAGGAGGTGGTCGACGAGGACCAGGTCCGGGATCAGTTCTCGCCCCGCGTTGTCCGCCACGACGGCGACGGGTGCCAGGGCTCCGGCGGGCAGCAGCCGCCAGAGCACCGCACTGTCGTCGGCGACCAGGCCGCCGTCAGTGTCGCCCGCCGCCGGTTCCGCGGCCGTCACGCGGAATCCGAGGTCTGCGCGATTGCCCCAGAGCGCGGCGTGGAGCAGTGCCGCGGCCCGCTCGCCGGCGGGGGCGCCGGCGAGTGCGTCGAGGGCCCGCAGTTCGTTGTCCACCGCCGTACCGCGCAGCTCAGCCTCCTTGAAGGGGGCGAAGGGGTCGATGCCCTGCCACGGGCCCGAGCCGAAGTACTCGATGGCGCCGAGCAGCCTGCGGTAGAAGTAGCTCTCGGCCCACAGGAACGGGACGTCGAACCACGATCGCCCGAAGTGCCCCTGTCCCCACTCGGACCAAGCCGCGTGATCGTGCTCTGAGCGGGGGAGCGGTTCGACGACACCGTTGGTGATCTCGTCCAGCAGGGCGTCGAGCGCGTCGTGCTGGCGGCGGCCGTAGGGGAAGGCGTCTCGTACCTGTTCGATCAGGGCCGGATGACGTTCGGCCAGGACGTCCCGGGCGAACGAGCCGGGTTCGTTGCTCAGAATGACCGGCGCGCCGTTTCCGGCAGCCGTGCCGGTGCCGCGGCCGGCCTCATCGCCCGCGGAGCCGGAAGTGGTCTCTGTCATGGTGTCCAAGCCTTCGCTTTCCGCTCATCGGCGCTTGATTCTTCGGCGTCGGCATCCGGCCGCCACCGCGAGCACGAGACGATCCCCGGCTCCGGCAGCTCCAGTCTGCCGAAGAACCGCGTGACCTCCTCCCGGCTCCGGGCGGTGATCGACACCGGAGGCGCGGGGCTACTCGAAGGTCACCTTGCCGTGGTCGTCCGTGCGTACGGGGAGGTCGTTCCAGGTGAAGTCGAAGTCGCCGCTGCGGCATGACCAGAGGATGTCCTGGCAGAAGTAGCCGGTGTCCTCGCCCGGTGGCGCGGTGAAGACGTCCGGGAGGCGGTCGCAGCGCGGGTCGCGGGGGGCCAGGGGGCCGTCGGCGTCGCTGCGGGCTACGTGGCGGGCGTAGGCGGCGTAGACGGCTCTGGCGGTGTGGACGCCGGTGAGAGGTGTGGTGGTGGAGCGGGGGCGGGTGCCGCGCGGGGTGCCGGTGCGCTCCACCTTCCAGGGCACCTCCACGTCCGCGTAGAAGACGGTGCAGCGGGCGGTGGCTCCGGCGCGTGTCGGGAGGGTGCCGGTGCAGCGGCCCGGGCGGACGGGGCGGAGGTCGTCGGCCATGAGGAGCGTCTCGCGCTGCAGGCGGACGAGGAGCCGGTCGGTGCCGGTCGCGCCGGGGCCCGCCGCCGGTACGGCCCGTGCGGCGGCGGCGGTGGTCAGGGCGGGGATGCCGCCGCCGGGGCGGATCGCGACGGGGCGCCGGCGGCCGCTGACGTCGGAGGGCTCGGGGCGGTCGTCGCAGCGGTGCGATGTGTCCGTGCAGCCTGATAACAGGGTCACCACGGCTGTCACGGCCGCCACGGTGGGGGCCAGGGCGCGGCTCATTACTCCGTTCTACCTCCGGACACCCCTCTGAACGAGCAGTGCGCCCCGTTCACTCCGGCGTACGCCCCGGCGCGCGCCCCCGCGGATCACCGTGGTTCCAGGCGTGTCCGCGGATGGGCCGGCAGGGGGCGTACCCGCGGCGGCTGCTCCGGCAGTGCGGCCGTTTTGCCCTAAATGTACGATTCTGGCGTTGCTGTTCCCTCCTGGAAGGAACTCCGATGCCCCGTACTCGGAAAGCGACCCTCGGCGCCCTCGGCGCCACGCTTTGCGCGACCGTTCTGGTCGGTACCGCAGGGACCGCCCACGCACAGGACGACAACGGCGTCGCCAAGGAGAGCGCCACGGACATAGCCAACCGGGCCGTGTCCGCGTTCAACGACGCCCGGTCCCTGCACGTCACCACGGAGAGGACGGGGTCCGGGCTCAGCCGCACCGACGCGACCAGCCTCGACGTCAGCGCCGACCGCGACAACAACTGCGTCGGCACCGTCGGCTTCGCCGCCGACGGCGGCAGCCTGGAGGTCGTCCGGCACGCCGACAAGGTGTGGCTCAAGGCCGACGCCGCCTGGCTGCGGAACAACCTCCCGGCCGGCGAGTCGCAGGACGTGCAGAAGCTGGAGGGCAAGTTCCTCCAGGGCACCACCCAGGACCAGGGCCTTTCCGACCTCGCCAGGATCTGCAGCATCAACGAGTACCGCGACACCCTCAAGGACGCCACCTCCGCGGGCACCCTGAAGAAGGGCAGCGAGACGACCGTCGACGGCAAGCCCGTCATCGACGTCACGGGCAAGCACGACGGGATGGACCTGACCCTGTCCGTCTCCACCCAGGGCAAGCCGTTCCCGGTGCGGGCGACCTCGAAGGGCGACGGCGACTCGCAGACGACGAACTTCACCTTCGACCAGCCCGTCCCGGACAAGACCCCGCCGGCCGGCGAGACCGTCCCCTGGGGCGGCTGACGCCCCGGCCGAGCCGGTCCCGCCGCCCGTCCGCGCGCGTCGCCGCGATGTCAGTCCCCGGTGTGAGACTGGTCCGCATGAGCGAAGAGCGCGGGCGGGCACGGGATTTCGGCATCCCGCTGACCGGCGAGCCGGGGGAGTGGAACGCGATCACGGACGTGCCGGGCGTCCAGGTCGGGTACGTGACGCTGGTCGAGGGCGACGACGTGAGGACCGGGGTCACGGCGCTGCTGCCGCGCGGGCGCGACGGCGTCGGGACGCCCTGCGCGGCGGGGTGGCACTCGCTGAACGGCAACGGCGAGATGACCGGCACGGCGTGGCTGGAGGAGAGCGGCGCGCTGGCGGTGCCGGTGCTCCTCACCAACACGTACGCGGTCGGGCCGGTGCACCGCGGCGTGGTCGAGTGGGTACGCACGCACCGCAGGGACATCGCGCCGGAGTGGCTGCTGCCGGTGGTCACCGAGACGTGGGACGGCTACCTGCACGACATCCACGGGGCGCACGTCACCCCGGCGCACGCGGGCGCGGCGATCGACGCGGCGGCGGGCGGGCCGGTCGCGGAGGGCGGCGTCGGGGGCGGCACGGGGATGCGGTGCTACGGGTGGAAGGGCGGCTCGGGGACCGCCTCGCGCGTGGTGCGGTACGGGTCGGAGCGGTACACGGTCGGCGTCTTCGTGCAGGCCAACTTCGGGGCGCGGCGGGAGCTGGTCGTGGCGGGGACGCCGCTGGGACGGGCGGCTGCGGAGGCCGCGGAGGTGGCTGAGGCCGCGGAGGCGGCGCGTGAGGGGGGAGGCGGCAGCGGCGGCGGTACGGGCGCGGGCGGAGGCCCGGGCGCCGAGCGGCCCGTGCCGCCCGGGGCCGGGTCCGTCATCGTCGTCGTCGCGACCGACGCGCCGCTGCTGCCCGGGCAGTGCAAGGCCCTCGCCCGGCGGGTGCCGCTGGGCCTGGCCCGTACGGGCACCACCGGCAGCCACTTCTCCGGCGATCTCTTCCTCGCCTTCTCCACCGCCAACCAGGGCGCCCTCACCAGCACGTTCCCGCCGCGCCCCGCCGCGGACGGGGACGCCGGCGGCGCCGGTGACGACGCTCCGTACGAGACGCTGCGCTTCATACCCTGGGGCCGCGTCGACCCCTTCCACGCGGCCGTCGTCGAAGCCGTCGAGGAGGCCGTGCTCAACGTGCTGACCGCCGCCGGGCCCATGACCGGGCGCGACGGCCACCACGTGCCCGCGTTCCCGCTCGCGGCCCTCGCCGGGCTGCGCGGGGCGCGTACGGACTGACACGCGGACGCCGCGCCCGGCCCTCCCCGGGGGCCCGTGGGCGGCGTGTCGGTCCCTGCCCCGCCGCCCGCGGCGCCCACGATGGGTGCGCCGAGGCGAGAGGAGCCGCACCGTGGCCCTGCACCAGACCGAGCGCGGCGTCGCCGGACCGTACGACGACGTCTACGCGATGCCCATCAGCGAGCACGCGCTGCCCAAATACTTCATGCCCGAGGAGGTCTCCGACCCGCGCGCCGTCAACGCGCTCATCCGCGACGAGCTGGCCCTCGACGGCAACGCCGCGCAGAACCTGGCGACGTTCTGCACCACCTGGGCCGAGGACGAGGTGCACAGCCTCATGGACGAGTGCATCGGCAAGAACATGGTCGACAAGGACGAGTACCCGCAGACCGCGGACATCGAGAACCGCTGCGTGCACATCCTCGCCGACCTGTGGCACTCCCCGCACGGCGAGACGACCATGGGCTGCTCGACCACCGGCTCCAGCGAGGCCGCGATGCTCGGCGGCCTGGCGCTCAAATGGCGCTGGCGCACGCGCCGGAAGGCCGAGGGCAAGCCCGCCGACCGGCCGAACCTGGTGTGCGGTCCCGTGCAGGTGTGCTGGGAGAAGTTCGCCCGTTACTTCGACGTCGAGCTGCGCCAGGTGCCGCTGGAGCCGGACGCCACCGGGCTGCGCCCGCACCAACTCCGCGAGTACGTCGACGAGAACACCATCGGCGTCGTCGCCATCCTCGGCGTCACATACACCTGCGACTACGAGCCGGTCAAGGAGATCGCCGCGGAACTCGACGCGATCCAGGCCGACACGGGCCTGGACGTGCCCGTGCACGTGGACGCCGCCAGCGGCGGCTTCGTCGCCCCGTTCCTCCGCCCCGAGCTGGAGTGGGACTTCCGGGTGGAGCGGGTGGCGTCCATCAACTCCTCCGGCCACAAGTACGGCATGGCGCCCCTCGGCGTCGGCTGGGCGATCTGGCGCTCCGCCGACCTGCTGCCCGAGGACCTGATCTTCCGCGTCAGCTACCTCGGCGGCGACATGCCGACGTTCGCGCTGAACTTCTCCCGGCCCGGCGGCGAGGTCGTCGCGCAGTACTACAACCTGCTGCGGCTGGGCCGCGCGGGCTACCGCCGCATCTACCGCGCGGCGGCCGGCAGCGCCGAGTGGCTGGGCGAGCAGATCGCCGGCATGGGCCCGTTCACGCTGCTGTACGACGGGCGCGGCGCGCTGCCGGCGGTGTCGTGGACGCTGACGGACCCGGCGGGCGCGGGCTTCACGCTGTACGACGTGACGGAGCAACTGCGGCTGCGCGGCTGGCAGGTCCCGGCGTACCCGCTGCCGCCGCGGCGGCAGGAGACGGTCATCCAGCGGGTGCTGATCAGGCACGGGATCAGCCACGACAAGATCGAGCTGCTGGCGGCGGACGTACGGGAGGCGCTCGACCGGCTGAAGGACGGGGCCGGAACACCGGCGCCGCAGCAGCCGGCCTTCCACCACTGAGCCGCGGGACGGGCCGGCGCGCCGCGCCGGCGCCTGACGGCGGCCCGCCCGGCGGACGTCATGGCGGGTGACCGGCGTGGTGCCGGGCGGGTGTCAGGCGAAGAGGTCCCGGCGGACACCCGGCCCGGCGGCCGGAACCGGGCGGGTGCGAGCGGCGGCGGTGTCTCGGCTCTCTGCTGTGTCCTGGCGGCCAATCGTTGTCGGTGGGGCCGTCTACCCTTGGGCGGGAGTGCGGGGAAGATACGGGTGCCGGGTGTGGCCGGTGCCGGGCCGGCCTCATCAGACCAGGCGGCGGGCGTCCGCCTTGTCGATACGGGCGAACAGCAGCGTCAGCACCGCCCCGCCCACCGCCCACGCCGCGATCACCAGCAGCGACCCCGTCATCGCCCGCCCGTCGAAGTACGCGATCGACCGCGCCGTCCACGTCCCCGCCCCCGGGATCAGCGCCGGACCGATCTCCCGCCAGAACGGCGGCAGCAGCGGATACGGATACGGCCCGCCCGCGCTCGGGTTGCCCGCGATGACGATCACCAGCACCGTCATCCCGACCCCGAGGATCCCCAGCATCCCCTGGAACGCGAACGTCGTCGCCCCCGCCGCACACACCAACAGCGCCCCCAGCGCCGCCAGACCCAGCACGCTGCCCGGCAGCGCCCCCAGCACCGGCCCGATCACCACCGCACCCAGCACCCCCAGCGCGATCGCGTACAGCACCAGCACCCCCAGCCGGATCACCGCCCGCCGCGTGTCCGCCGGCCGCGCCCCGTAACTCACGGCGAGGATCGCCGCGCACAGATACCCGCCGACGCACCACCCCACCACCAGGTAGAACGCCGACAGCCCCCGCGCGTCCCCCGGGTCCGCCGGCGCCACGTCCACCGTCCGCACGTCCCGGCCCTGCGCCCGCTCCGCCGCCGTCACGACCTTCCGTACCGCGTCCGACAGCGACGGCCCGCCGCCGCTCGCGACCAGCAGCACGTCCTTCGACCCCCGCGGGTCGACGACCAGCGCGCCGTCCAGACCGCGGTCCCGGATCCGGTCCACCGCCTCGTCCCGCGACGCCGCCGCCCGCGCCGACAGCGGCGAACCCGGCAGCCCGTTCAGCCCGTCGACCACCTTCCCCCGCTCCCGCGCCGGGGCGACCACCCCGACCGGCACGTCCTTCGGCTTCGGCGAGTGGAAGGCACCCGCGTACGAGGTGATGAAGAGCACGCCCAGCGCCAGCACCCCCAGCACCAGCAGCGCGGACCGCGGCGTCACCGCGTCCTTCACCTGCTGCCGGAGACTCCCCCCGCCCCCCGAACCCCCGCCGGGTACCCCGCCGTCAGCCGCCCCGCTGCCCCCCAGGCCGTCCCCGTTGTCCAGACGCATGCCCCCAGCCTCCGCGACACCCCCCGCCCCCGCACCGCGGATACGCCCGAACGGGCCGCGCCCCCCTTCACGGCATCACCGCCAGCACCAGATACGCCGCGAACAACGCCAGATGCACCCCGCCCTGCTGCAGCGTCGCCCGCCCGTGCGTCACCGTCAGCGTCCCCACCAGCACCGTCATCGTCAGCAGCACCAACTGGCTGCTCCCCAGCCCCAGCTTCAGCGGCCCCGCCAGCCAGATCGACGCGATCGCCACCGCCGGGAGCGTCAGCCCGATACTCGGGATCGCCGACCCGTACGCCAGGTTCAGGCTCGTCTGCACCCGGTCCCTGCCCGCCTCCCGCACCGCCGCGATCGACTCCGGCAGCAGCACCAGACTCAGCCCCGCCAGCGTCGCCACCGTCGCCAACTGCGTCCCCGTGCCCTCCGCACTGAAGAACGCCTCCCCGCGGCGCAGCGCCACCAGCAGCAGACTGAGGCCGACGATCCCGTTGCACGTGATCATCACCGCGGCGAACACCGTGTCCCGGGCCAGCGCGCTCGCCCTCTCGCCCCCGTCGACCATCATCGTGACGATCAGCGCCACCTCGATGACCGTCACCGCCACCGCCAGCACCAGCGCCCCGTACGGCTGCCCGATCCGCTCCGCGACCACCTCCGCGTGATACACGGCCGCCAGCACCGCGGTGATGAGGAAGAAGCAGACGACACCCGTCATGACGCCCGAGAGCGAACGCTGCCACGGGAAAACAAGCACCACCGCGGCCGCCGGCGGCACGACGACCGACCAGTGGATGCGCCGGGAAGCCGTACGGACGGACATGTTCCGACAGTGGCACGCGGCGCGCGCCCCTGCTCAGCGTGCGCAGCCGGACGGCGGTCCCGAACGGCCCCGGGCGTCCCGGCCCGTACGGCCCCGGGCGTTCCCGCCCGGTACCCCCCTGTCCCTCCGCCCTACGCCCCCGCCGCCGCCAGCCGGTGCTCCTGCGGGCTCACCCCGTGCACCCTCTTGAATGCCGTACTCAGCGCAAACGGGCTCCCGTACCCCACCCGCCGCGCCACCGCACCCACCGTCGCGTCCGGCTCCCGCAGCAGATCCGCCGCCAACGCCAGCCGCCACCCCGTCAGATACGTCATCGGCGGCTCCCCCACCAGCTCCGCGAACCGCCGCGCCAGCGCCGCCCGCGACACCCCCGCCCGCACGGCCAGCTCCGCCACCGTCCACGGATGCGCCGGATCGTTGTGCAGCAACTTCAGCGCCCGCCCCACCACCGGATCCCCCTGCGCCCGGTACCACCCGGGCGCCCGCGCCTCCGGCCGCGCGAACCACGCCCGCAGCGCCGCCACCACCAGCAGATCCAGCAGCCGGTCCAGCACGACCTCCTGCCCCGGGTCGTCCCGCGCGATCTCCTCCCCCAGCAGCGGGAGCAGCGGGCAGTCCCACGCGTCCCGGCGCAGCACCACCAGCCGCGGCAGCGCGTCCAGCAGCCGGGCACTGATCTCGCCGGTGTTCTCGTACGAGCCGATGAGCATCATCGCCGAACCGTCGCCGCTGTGCCCCCAGGTCCGCACCCCGAGATCCATCTCGCCGGCGAGGCTCCGCCCGTCCGGCGTCTCGCACCGCCCGCCCGGGTGGATCAGCGCCTGCGGCTCGGTCGCCGGATCGTCGGAGAAGACATACGGATCCGGACCGCGCATGATCGCGATCTCGCCCTCCCCCACCCGCACCGGCTCCGCGTCGTCGTACGTCACCCACGCCGTACCCCGCGCCTGCGCCACGAGGGACAAAGGCGCCCGGTCCATGATCCGCACCGCCCACGGCGGCTCCAGGATCGCGCGCATCATGAACGCGCCGCGGGCATGCGGGCTGTCGAGGAGTCCGGCGAACGAATCCATACCCCCAGCGTAGACGCTCACGTATGCGATCGAGCCTCTGAGCCATGGAGCGTCCAGCCCCGCGCCGCTTCACTGGCCATATGACGAACAACGACCAGAACATCCACCTCATCATCGGCGGCACCGGCAAGACCGGCCGCCACGTCGCGCGGACACTGGCCGCCCGCGGCCACGCCGTACGCGCCGTCTCCCGCCGCAGCGACACCCCCTTCGACTGGCACGCCCCCGGCACCTGGCCCCCCGCCCTCCGCGGCGTCCGCACCGCCTACCTCACCTACGCCCCCGACCTCGCCGACCCCGCCGCCGCCCCCGCCATCCGCGCCTTCACCGAGACGGCCGTACGCGCCGGCGTACAGCGCCTCGTCCTCCTCTCCGGCCGCGGCGAACCCGAATGCCACCCCAGCGAGGACGCCGTCAAGGAATCCGGCGCCCAGTGGACCATCGTCCGCTGCGCCTGGTTCATGCAGAACTTCGACGAGGACTTCCTCCTCGAACCCGTCCTCTCCGGCGAACTCGTCCTCCCCGCCGCCGACATCCCCGAGCCCTTCCTCGACACCCGCGACATCGCCGACGTCGTGGTCGCGGCCCTCACCGAAGACGGGCACAGTGGAACCACCTACGAACTGAGCGGCCCCCGCCTCCTCACCTTCGGCGAGGCCGCCGCAGAGATCGGCAAGGCCACGGGCCGCGACGTGCGCTACGTGCCCGTCACCCCCGAACAATTCCGCGAGGCGGTCACAGGGCACCTGCCGCAGGAACTCGTCGAGATCTTCGCCGAACTCTTCACCCGCATACTCGACGGCCGCAACGCCCACCTCACCGACGGCGTCCGGAAAGCCCTGGGACGCGCCCCCCGCGACTTCACCGACTTCGTGCGCGAAGCGGCCGCCAGAGGAGCCTGGAATGTCTGACTTCCGCACCGCCGCGCTCTTCGCGGCCGTCCTCACCACGGGACTGAGCGCCGGCCTCTTCTACGTCTGGTCGTACTCCGTGATGCCCGGCCTCGCCCGCGCCTCCGACCGCACCTTCGCCGAAAGCTTCCAGCAGATGAACCGGGCCATGATGAACGGCTGGTTCGCCCTCACCTTCGGCGGCGCCCTCGTCCTCCTCCTGCTGGCCGGCGGACTGCTCCTCGGCGCCGACGGCGACCAGCGCTCCAAGCCGCTCCCGTGGCTCGTCGCCGCGCTCGTCCTCTACGTCGCCATGCTGGCCATCACCTTCGCGATCAACGTGCCGATGAACAACGAACTCGACGCCGCCGGCGCCGTCGACCAGATCAAGGACCTGGCCGGGCTGCGCGAGCGGGTGGAGGACAGGTGGGTGCGCTGGAACAACGTCCGCTCCGTCGTCACGGTGCTCTCCTTCGGCAGCGTGAGCTGGGCGCTGCTGCAGTACGGACGCGCCACCGGCAAGGGATAGCCGGGTGGCGCGACGGGGCCGGCGCCGGGGGCACGGGGCCCCCGGGCCGGACTCCGTCGTGCGCGGGCGTACCCGCGCACAGGGGAAAGCCCCCGCCGGGGCCGCCTCCGTGTGAACCGGGGAGTATCACGGGGCGGCACCCGCCGGGGGCCGGGGGGATGGATCAGGGGGTGGAGAGGGGCGTAGCGGACCGGCCGGTGGCTCAGTCGTCGGAGTCGTCGGAGTCGTCGTCACCGGAGTCGTCGCCCCGGTCGTCGCTGTCGTCGTCGCCGTCGTCCGACTGACCGTCGTCGTCCCCGCGGTCGGCGACGACGTCACCGCTGGCGGCGTCGACGTTCACCTCGTACCACTTGCCGTCCTCGCCGAGGACGTCGATCTCCCACTTGCTCGCCTCGTTCTTGCCTTCGTCGTCCGCGGCGTCGAACTCGGCGGAACCCACCGTCCCGGCGTGCTCCCGCAGCGCCGCGGCGATCGCGTCGTCCACGCTCACCTTCGCCGCGGCGAGCGCCTCCGCCTCGGCCCGGTCGTCGTCCCGGCCGTCGTCGTCCCGGTCGTCCCGGTCGTCCCGGTCGTCCTGGCCGTCGTCGCGGTCGTCGCCGGCCACCTGTACGTCCGCCGGCACCGAGGCGGCGTCCGCGCCGCTGTCGCCGCCGTCCGAGGCCGCGACCGCGGTCACCGTGCCGCCGGTGATCAGAGCGGCCGACGCGACGGCGGCGATGACGATGTTGCGCTTCATGAGGGTTCCTCCTGCTGTCGACGGCCCGTGCCGCTCTGTGCTGACAGGGACCAAGCTGCCTGAGCGACCCTGAAGGCATCCTGAAGGCACCTGAACAGTTCTTCAGGTTCGGTTTGCGACCCTTAGGGGCATGCGACTGCTGATCGTCGAGGACGAGCGACGTCTCGCCACCTCCCTCGCCCGCGGGCTCGCCGCCGAGGGCTTCGCCGTGGACGTCGTCCACGACGGCGTCGAGGGCCTGCACCGGGCCACCGAGACCGACTACGACCTCATCGTCCTCGACATCATGCTCCCCGGCCTCAACGGCTACCGCGTCTGCGCCGCCCTCCGCGCCGCCGGCGACGAGACCCCCATCCTCATGCTCACCGCCAAGGACGGCGAGTACGACGAGGCCGAGGGCCTCGACACCGGCGCCGACGACTACCTCACCAAGCCCTTCAGCTACGTCGTCCTCCTCGCCCGCGTACGCGCCCTCCTGCGCCGCCGCGGCCGCACCGCCGCCCCCGTCCTGCGCGTCGGCGCCCTCGCCGTCGACCCCGCCGCGCGCCGGGTCCACGCGGGCGACACCGAGGTGACGCTGACGACCAAGGAGTTCGCGGTCCTCGAAGTGCTCGCGCAGCGCGCCGGCGAGGTCGTCGCCAAGTCCGAGATCCTCGACCACGCCTGGGACTTCGCGTACGACGGCGACCCCAACATCGTCGAGGTCTACGTCAGCGCCCTGCGCCGCAAACTCGGCGCCCGCACCATCCAGACCGTACGCGGCGCCGGCTACCGCCTCGCCGACCCTGACACCGCCGGCGGCAGCGCCCGTGCGTAGCCCCTTCTCCTCCGTACGCGCCAAGGCCGCGGTCGGCGCCACGGCCGTCGTCGCCCTCGCGCTCGTCGCGGCGGGGGTGGCCGTCCTGCTCGTCCTCCGCTCCAACCTGCACGACCAGGCCGAACTGCGCGCCGAGGTCAACGCGCGCCGCATCGCGACGGAACTGAGCAACGGCATCCCGCTCGCCGACCTCGACCTCCCCGACGACAACCCCACGGTCGTACGCGACGACAGGGACCGGATGGTGCTCGAAAGCGAGGACCTCGGCCGCATCACCGGCGCCGGCGACGGCCCCACGGAACCGCCGCGGGACGCCCGCACGGAAAGCCCGCCGCCGAGCCCCGCGCCGACGCCGACACAGACGCCGACACAGACGCAGACGTCCACGCCGAGCCCGACGGGCGACTCGGACGACTCCGACGACCCGGAGGACTCGGGGGACTCGGGCGACGACAACGGCGGGGACCGCGACGACGCGGACGACGACGCCGAGGACGCGGCGGAGGACGCCGAGGACGAGGCGAACTCCGACGACTCCGACGACTCCGACGACTCCGGGAACGACTCGGCCGACGGCTCCGACGACTCCGGCGACTCCGGCGACGACGACCCCGCGCCGCGCCGCGGCGAGGTCGAGGACGAAGCGGAACGCCACACCGGCACGGCCGTACTCGACGGCGAACGCGCCGACTACCGCTTCGCCGGCCTCAAGGTCACCACCCCCGACGGCCAGACCTACACCGTCTGGGCCGGCGTCCCCCTCGACACCGAGCAGAACGCCGTCGGCACCGTCGGCCGCGCCATGCTCGCCGGGCTGGTCCCGCTCCTCGCCGTGGTCGCCGGGGTGACCTGGCTCGTCACGCGGCGCGCGCTGCGCCCCGTCGAGGGCATCCGCGGCGAGATGGCCGCGATCACCGCCTCCACGGACCTCTCCCGCCGGGTGCCGGAGCCCGCCAGCCGCGACGAGGTCGCCCGGCTGGCCCGTACCACCAACGAGACCCTCACCGCGCTGGAGGAGTCCGTCGAACGCCAGCGCCGCTTCGTCGCCGACGCCTCCCACGAGCTGCGCAGCCCCATCGCCTCGCTCCGCACCCAACTGGAGGTCGCCGCCGCGCACCCCGAACTCCTCGACCTGGACGGCGCGGTGGCGGACACCGTACGGCTCCAGCACCTCGCCGCCGACCTGCTGCTGCTGGCCCGGCTGGACGCCGGGGAGGAGCCTTTGGGCAAGCCGGTCGCGCTGGGCGCGCTGGTACGGGAGACTGTGGAACGCCGCCACGCGGAGGGCCGGGAGAGCGCTGGTCCGGGGCGCGAGGCGGCGGTCGTGACCGGGGAACTGGCGGACGCCACGGTGGCCGGATCACGCGGCCAACTGGAGCGCGTCCTCGGCAACCTGCTGAACAACGCGGTACGGCACGCCGCCGGCCGGGTCGACGTCAGCGTGCGCCGCGAGGGCGCGTGGGCGGTGCTGGACGTCGCGGACGACGGCGCGGGCGTGCCCCCGGCGGACCGGGAGCGGATCTTCGAACGGTTCGTACGCCTCGACGACGCCCGCAGCCGCGACGAGGGCGGCGCGGGCCTGGGCCTGGCGATCGTCCGGGACGTGGTCGTACGCCACGGGGGGACGATCGGCGTCGGCGAGGCGGCGGGCGGCGGGGCGCTGTTCACCGTACGGCTGCCGCTGAGCGGACCGCCGGCCGGCGACTGACGAGGATGCGGGTAACGTCTAACGACTGACGGCTGGCAGATTCCAAAATCTGTCAGCCGTCAGTTGGCAGGCGTCAGGCGTCACAGAGCCGACCAGCCGAGCGGCGCGCCGAATTCGTGCAAACCTTCCGCGCCCCGTCTGCGTCTTCTCCAGTGCACCGGCCGGTGTCCGCCCGTACGCACCGGCCGGTGCTCCGCACCGTCACGCGAATCAGGCCCGCAGCCGCGCCATCCACGCCTCGACCTCGTCCGCCTGCCGCGGCAGCCCGGCCGACAGGTTCCGGCAGCCGTCCTCCGTCACCAGGATGTCGTCCTCGATCCGCACGCCGATGCCCCGGTACTCGTCCGGCACCGTCAGGTCGTCCGCCTGGAAGTACAGCCCCGGCTCCACCGTCAGGCACATCCCCGGCCGCAGCGTGCCGCCCACGTACTCCTCGGTGCGGGCCGCGGCGCAGTCGTGGACGTCGATGCCGAGCATGTGCCCCGTGCCGTGCAGCGTCCAGCGCCGCTGGAGCCCCAGCTCCAGCACCTTGTCCACGTCCTCGACCTGGAGCAGCCCCCACTCGATGAGCTTCGCCGCCAGCACCCGCTGCGACGCGTCGTGGAAGTCGCGGTACGCCGCCCCCGGCCGGACGGCGGCGATGCCCGCCTCCTGCGCCTCGTACACGGCGTCGTAGATCCGCCGCTGCAGCGGCGTGTACGTGCCGTCGATGGGGAGGGTGCGGGTGACGTCGGCGGTGTAGAGGTTGCGGGTTTCGACGCCGGCGTCGAGCAGGAGCAGTTCGCCGGAGCGGACGGGGCCGTCGTTGCGCACCCAGTGCAGCGTGGTGGCGTGGGGGCCGGAGGCGCAGATGGAGCTGTAGCCGACGTCGTTGCCCTCGACGCGCGCGCGGAGGAAGAACGTGCCCTCGATGTAGCGCTCGCTGGTGGCCTCGGCCCGGTCGAGGACCTTCACGACGTCCTCGAAGCCGCGCGCGGTCGACTCGCACGCGTACTCCAGCTCCGCGATCTCGAACTCGTCCTTGACGAGCCGCATCTCGGAGAGGAAGACGCGGAACTCCTCGTCCCGCTCGCCGGTGACCTTGTCGTCGAGGGCCTTGTCGACGGCGGCGTCGTAGCCGCGCAGCAGCCGTACGGGGCCGGTGGCCTCCGCCAGGTGCTCGGTCAGCTTGCGGACGTCCTTGACGGGGAGGCCGAGCAGCTTCTCGTTCTCGGTGAGGCTGTTGCGCCGGCCGACCCACAGTTCACCCTGGCCGGAAAGCCAGAACTCGCCGTTGGTCCGGTCGGAGCGCGGCAGCAGGTACGCGGTCGCCTCGTGTCCCGGGGTGCCGTCGCCGGTGGTGACGGGCTCCAGGACGAGCACGCCGTCCTCGGTCCGGTCGCCGGTGAGGTAGGCGTAGTCGGAGGAGGGCCGGAAGGGGTATTCGGTGTCGTTGGCCCGGACCTTGAGGTTGCCGGCGGGGATGACGAGGCGTTCGCCGGGGAAGCGCGCGGAGAGCGCGGCGCGGCGCTCGGCGGCGTACGGGGCCTGGGGGAGGGGCTGGAGGTCGTGGCGCTCGGTGTCGGCCCAGCCGGACTTCATGTTCTCGGCGAGCTCGTCGGAGAGAGCCCCGTACAGGCCGTTCTTCCGCTGTTTGACGGGCTTCTCCTCGGCGCCCTCCGCGCCCTCGGCGCCTTCCGCGGTCGCTCCGGGCGCGGTCTCCGCGGTCTCCGCGGTCTCGGGCGTCCGGGTCTGCGGCTGCTCCTGGGTCACGGCTTCCTCCTCTGCGATGCGTCGGCCGCTCCCAGCGTACGGCCGGGGGCGCGCCGCGCAGACCCCGCGAGCAGTGACGTTTCGAACGACGCGGGCCGGGGCGCGCCGCCCGGCGGGCGGCCGGTGGTCCGGATGGCGGTCAGCCGGTGAGCTGTACGGCGAGGAGGACGACGTCCTCGGGATGGTCGGCGCCGTCGTGGGGGCCTGCGGGCAGCAGGCGGGCGAGGACGTGGTCGGTGAGCGCTTCGGGGTCGTCGCGTACGGGTGCGGGGGCGGTGGCGGCGGCGTGGTGGAGGCGGGTCATGGCCTGGTCGGTGGGCCGGCCGGTGCGGTGGAGGAGGCCGTCGGTGTAGAGGAGGACGGTTTCTCCTGGCGCGGGGTCGATGGTGACGCTGGGCGCTTCCCAGCAGGTGAGCATGTTCAGCGGCGCGGAGAGGGTGGTCTCGGCGTACTCGGTGCGCCAGGGGCCCGTGACGAGCGGCGGGCAGTGTCCGGCGCCGGCGACGACGATGCTGCGGCGGCCGGGCGGCGCGTAGGCGAAGAGGGCGGTGGCGCGGCGGCCGGGTTCGGTGAGCCGCATGAGGAGTTCGAGGTCGGAGAGGACGGCGACGGGGTCTTCGCCTTCCATGACGGCGTACGCGCGCAGTCCGGCCCGCAACTGGCCCATGGCGGCGACGGCCGCGGGTCCGCCGCCGCCCGCGGAGCCGACGGCGAGGCCGAGGGCGCCGTCGGGGAGGGGGAGGACGTCGTAGAAGTCGCCGCCGCCGAGGGGGCCCGTGCGGTGCCGGACGGCGACGCGGGCGCCGGCGACGCGGGGGAGGCGGGCCGGGAGCAGGGCGGCGCGGACGCCGTCGGCGGCGGTGCGGGCGCGGGTGAGGTCGAGGAGCCGGGCGAGGTGGTCGCCGGCGCGGCGGGTGTAGAGGCCGGCGATGCGGCGCTGCCGGTCGGTGGGGCGGGCGGGCCCGTCGTAGAGCCACTCGGCGGCGCCGAGGAGGGCGGGGGGCGCGGCGGGGGCGGGGTGGGTGCCGGTGCGGTAGGCGGGCGGGCCGGCCGGTACGGGTCCCGGTGTCTCCGGGTGTACGGGTCCGGGGGCGTCCCCGGGCTGTCCCGGCAGCGGCTGCCCGGTGTGCGGGTGCGGGTGCGGGTGCGGGTGCGGGCGGCCGGGTGCCGGGGGTCCGGCGGCCGGCGGCCGGGGAGCCGCGGGCCCGTGGTCGTGAGGGCCGGCGTGGTCGGCCGGCGCGGGTCCGGCCGCCGCGGGCCGCTGCGGCCCGTAGCCGGCGTGCCCTGTTCCCGGGAGTGCCCCTCCCGGGAACAGGGCCCCGGGGAGTCCCGCTCCCGGATAGCCGAGCCCCGGATTGCCGACCCCCGGATGGCCGGTCCCCGGGGGTGTCCGCTGTCCGGATCCCGTCTGGCCCGGTTGTGCCATACCCGCCTGGTCCTGCTGTCCCGGCCCCGGGTGTCCAGAGCCCTCCGCTGCGCCCGGCGCCCCCGGCCCCGCCGCGCCCGGGGCCCCCGCGGCCGCGAGCGGTACCGCGTAGCCCGCCCCGTAGCCGAGGCGCATGGCGATGTCGCGGTGGCGGGGGTGGAGGTCGGGTTCCGCGGCGAGGTCGGGGCGGCAGACGTCGGCGGGGCGGGTGGCGGCGGGGGCGTCGAGGATGCGCCCGTACGACGTGGACGCGCGTGGCACGGTTTCCATGGCGCCGAGTTCCGCGGCGCCGATGCCGTATCCGACGCGGGTGTCGGGGCCGCGGCCGTCGGCGGGCTGCAGGACGGCGAACCCCCGGCGCGCGCCGAGGAGTTCCGCGCCGGCGCGCAGGATCTCGTGCAGCGCCTGTTCCAACTCCGTCGTGCGGGCGAGTCGTCCCGTGAGTTCGTGGAGTGCGCTGAGGTCGCCGGCCCAGGCGGAGAGGCGGTCGTACGAGGCCGCGGGGGGCTCGGTGGGGTGGGCGATGGCGGGTCGCAGCAGCCGCTGTAGCTCAATTCCGGCCACATTCGGGAACGGTGGGGTGCTCACCGTCGGTGGCTTTCGCCCAGGGGTTCCGCACCCGCGGCCCGCGTTCCGGCGCGGCCCGTCCGTACGGGCCTGACCGGCACAGGCATCGCGCTCAGCGGCATTGCAGACCCCCATCTCATGCTGTACCACTCGCAATAGATCCACATTTACACGGACTGGTGATGCGATGTCCAGTGTTGTCGGCCCCGGCATGGTGGTGTCCGCGGGGCATCTGTGATTGGCTGAAAATCGATGGGTGCTCTGTTCAACTGCGGTCGACTGGATTTCGACACGGAGGTCCCCACACAAGCCGGCAACGGCAGGAACCCGCCCGGGCGGCAGCGCGTCCTAGAGGACAGAACCCGGGCCCGGCCAACGCGTGGCGCGCCATCGCACGACCGACCGCACCGACGCACCGAATCAGCGCACCGATGCAGCACAGACACCGCACCGAGACCGCAGTGACTGTATGACCCTCGCAAGGTGAATCGGCCAGCAGACCCTGGTGCCACGGAAGGATGAGCGCTTATGCGCGAATATCCCGGAAAGCGGCGCAGGCGTAACGGGCAGCGGGCGCTGCCGGACGCGGCGCTGACGTTCGCTTCGCAGTGGCAGTGGCCCGTCGTACCCGGAGCGGGCCTGGAACCGCAGCGGCGCAGCCGCAGGGACCGGACGCAGAGCAGGACACAGGAGACGACCGCGCAGCCGCGGGACCGCGGCTGCGCGTGCCCCTACGCGGAGTGCGCCGCACCCGGCGCGCATCCCTACGACCCCGGCGTGCTCGCCGCGACGACGGATCCGCGCATGGTGCGCTGGTGGTGGGAGCGGCAGCCGGACGCGCCGGTGCTGCTCGCCACCGGCGGCCGCGCGCCGAGCGCGGTGAGCCTGCCCGCGGTGACCGCGGCGCGCGCGCTGGCGCGGCTGGACCGGCTCGGTGTGCGTACGGGCCCGGTGGTGGCCACGCCGGAGCGCTGGGCGCTGCTGGTGGCCGGTTTTGGCTACGAGGAACTGGGCGAGCTGCTCGGCGAGCACGGCTGGGTGCCGGCATCGCTGGCCTTCCACGGCGAGGGCGGCTATCTGGCGCTGCCGCCGTCGCAGACGGGCGCGGGCCGTGTCCGCTGGGAGCGGGCGCCGCGGCCGGGGCCTGACGGCGGTGCGCCGTGGCTGCCGCCGGTGGCGTCGGTGGTCGACGTGCTGGTGGCGGCGGTGGCGGCGGCTCCGGGCGGCGGCAGCAGGTTCGTCGGCTGAAGAGCGCGCCCCGCCGGGCCCGGCGGGGCGTACGAGAGGTGGAGCGGTGCGTACGGGCAGGGATGCCGCGAGGCGGCCCGTACGCACGGCCCGTCCGTCCCGCGTCCGTCCTGTCTGCCCCGCGCCGCCGAAATGGCGCTCTGTCCCCCGCCTTCGGGTGTGCGCGGTGCGGCGGGTAAAGTCCCCGCGCCGTCCCGTGTCCGCGCATGTAAAGACCCGGCCGCTGGCGACGGGGGATGCACCAGCGACCGGGCTACAAGCGACGGTAACAACACTTTGGCGTTTCGCAAATTCGAACGTCGTAATTCCCGTCAAATGATGGACCCGTCATACCGCACGGTATGGTGTTGATCAGCTCAGCGTCACCTGGCGGTTGGCGAGCCCGCCGCGGGCCTTGCGTTCCGTCCCCGTCAGCGGCTCGGTGACGGCCAGCGCCTCCGCCAGCCGCTCCCCGAACTCCGCGGCGGGCTTCTCGCAGTCCTCCGCGGTCATCGACGACGGCAGGTCCCACACCGGCACCACGAGCCCGTGTGCGCGGAACGAGCCGACGAGCCGGGTGTCCTCCGCGAGCTGGGAGTGGCCGGCGGCGTGCAGCCGGGCGAGGGCGTCGAGGAGCTTCTCCTCGGGGTGGGGCATGACCCAGCGCAGGTGGTTCTTCTCCGGCGCCTCGCACCAGTACGCGGCCTCGACGCCGCCGAGGCGGGCGGTGGGGATGGCGGCGGCGTTGGCCCGTTCCAGGGAGGCGGCGACCTCGCCGGACGCCGACTCGGCGTCGTCCAGCCAGAACGCGAACCCGTCGTGCACCACGGGCCTCAGCGCCGCGGACGTGTCGAGGAGGTCCTGGAGGCGCGGGCCTTCGCCGGTGCCGGTGGGGGCGGCGGGTTCGACGGGGGAGCCGGGGGTGGCGGTCAGCGCGCGGGTGAGGACGTCGGCGAGGTCGCGGCTGATGTCGCCGGAGGCGGTGTCGTTCTGCAGCCCGAGGAGCACCGTGCCGTCGTCGCGGCGGAGCGCCGGCCAGGCCATGGGCAGCACGGTGGCGAGGGTGAGCGACGGCACGTCGTCGGGGAGGCCGGCGGCGAGGGTGAGTTCCGCGGTGCCGGCGGGGACGAGTTCGCGCAGCGCCACCCAGTCGCATTCGCCGGGCAGTCCCTCGAAGGGCCGGCGGACCAGCTCGGTGACGGCCTGCGCGGCGGCGCGGCCGTGGCATGCCTTGTACCGCCGGCCCGAGCCGCACGGGCAGGGCTCGCGGGCGCCGACGACGGGGATGTCGCCGTCGGGCACGGCGGCGGGCTGGGATGCCTTCGTACGGGGGCGGCGCTTCTTCGCCATGGCTGGAATGCTCCGTTCGGGGCGCGGACGGTGTCACGTACCGCCGGAGCCTAGTCCCAGCGCGGGGCCGCCGGGCGCACCGCCCGGGGACGGCCGCGGCGGGCGCGGGATCGGCGCGAGTCCGGCTCGGGGGCGGCGGGGCTCGGGCGCGGTTCCGGCGCGGGGTCTGCGTCCGGTTCAGCGGCCGGGCAGGGAGGCCCAGACCGTGACCTCGCCGAGGGGGCCCGCGTCGTAGCGCACGCCCCAGTCGCAGGCGAGGGAGGTGATGATGGCCAGCCCGCGGCCGCCCTTGGCGGTGACCGAGGGTGTGGCGGGAAGTGGTCGGGTGGGTCCGCCACCGTCCGTGACGGCGACGGTGACGCGGCCGTCCGGATCGATGTGCCAGTCGGCCCGTACGCGCGTGTCCGCGGTACCGGGGCCGGGGGCGGCGGGCGCCTCCTCCGCGGCCTGGGCGGCGGGCGCTGCGTCCGCGCCGGGTGCCGGTTCCTGCCCGGGGCCGCCGGCGGGGCGGGGGTCCGCCCGGCCGCGCACGAGCACTTCCGCGTCCGCGGTCGCCGCCTCCGTGGCCAGCGGTCTGGCGTGCCTGTACGCATTGCTGAGCAGTTCGGAGAGGACGAGCACGGCGTCGTCCACGGTCGCCTCCGCGGTGCCCCGGGCGCGCAGGTCCGCGCGCAGCCGGCGGCGGGCGAGCCCCACCCCGTCAGGGCCGTGGGGAACGGCCATGGACGAAGCCGGCGCCTGCTGTGCCACCACGAACATCACCACCCCCAGCGATCTCCTCGCCCCGCAACAGGGAGTCAATGCCCCCGCGGGGTGGATCGGAAACCGGCCAACCGGCGACCGTTGACGGACTCGTTACGTAACCGAACGCAGTGCGCGCGCCGCTGTACTACGCGTAGTCACGCATCGCCCGTCGGCGGTGTGTCGTAGCCGAGGCGGTCCAGTTGTGCGCGGACGTGGCGGGGGCGGTTGGTGATGACGGCCTCGACGCCCAGGCGGGCGCACATGGCGACGTCCTCGGGTTCGTCGACGGTCCACACGTGGACGCGGTGGCCGGCGCGGTGGAGGCGGGCGACGTAGCCGGGGTTGCCGCGGACGATGCGCACGCTCGGGCCCGCGATGCCGACGCCGCGGGGCAGCCGGCCGTCGCGGAAGCGGGGGAGGAGGAACCGCATGAGGAAGACGGTGGGGACGGCGGGCGCGGCGGCGTGGACGCGGTGCAGGGAGCGTGCGGAGAAGCTCATCACCCGGACGAGGGAGGGCTCGCCGCCGGTCTCGCGGGGGCCGGGCGCGGTGGGGGGTGCGGCGCCCCCGGCCGGCGGGGCCGCCGGACCCGCGAGGCCGAAGCGGCGCAGCAGCTCGACCAGTTTCTCTTCCACCTGGCCGGCCCAGCGGGTGGGGTGCTTGGTCTCGATGGCCAGCTCCACCGGGCGGCCGGCGTCGGTCACCAGCTCCAGCAGGCGTTCCAGGGTGAGTACCGAGGTACGTTCCCAGTCGGGCTCCTCCGGTGTCTCGCGCTGGCGCCGGCCGGTCTCGTCGCGGCGGGCCTCGCGGGCCTTCCAGGAGCCGAAGTCGAGGGCGGCGAGGTCGGCGAGCTCCAGTGCGGAGACGGCGCCGCGGCCGTCGGAGGTACGGTTGACGCGCCTGTCGTGGACACAGACCAGATGGCCGTCGGCGGTGAGCCGCACGTCGCACTCCAGGGCGTCGGCGCCTTCCTCGATGGCCCTGCGGTACGCGGCGAGCGTGTGCTCCGGCGCGTCCTCGGACGCGCCCCGGTGCGCGACGACGGCGGGCCGACCCGGCCCCGTACGCCCGGACGGCCGATCCGCTGGTGCTTGGCTCACCGGCTCATCGTGCCACCCGGCGCGCCGGGTGGCCCGGCCCTCGTCAGCCTCCCAGGGGATGCGCCGGGAATGTCCGAAGTAAAGGATGTCAGCCAAAGACTAGGTGCGGTTTACCGTCCGCTGACAAGCGGTGCGGGACCCTGGTTGGGCGGGTAGGCGCAACTGGCACCTGGCGTGAAACGTGAAGGAGAGAGCTGTGAGCACCGAGAACGACGGCGCGACGCCCCGGCGGCCGGACTTCCCGCCGCCGGACGCGGGAGCGAGGTCTCCGGTCGAGTCTCCTGAGCGCGCGAGCGGCGGAGCCGGCGGCGCCTGGCCGACGGGACCGGAGAGGCCGGGTGGTTCGGACGCTGCCGGCCCTCCGGGTGGCCCGGGTGCCGGGGGGCACGGTGGGGCGCGTACGGAGCAGTTCGCCGCGGTCGGCGCCGCGGGCGGCACGGGCTCCGGCGGCCACACCGGTCCCGCCGGAGGTCAGGCCGGGTCCAGCGGCGCCGCCGGTCCCCCCGGCGGCGCCGGCCCGCAGTGGCCCCCGCCCCCGCTCTCGGCGGACGCCTCCCCGGCGGGCCCCGGCCCGGCGGGCTCCCCGCCCCCCACCCAGCCCGGCTGGGGCAGCGCCCCGCCGCCCGGCGGCACCGGCTGGGACGCCGCCCCCAGGCCCTCGGGCAACGGCGGCCGGCGCGTGGGCACGGTGGTCACGGCCACTCTCGTCGCCGCGCTGCTCGGCGGCGGCATCGGCGGCGGCATCGGGTACTGGGCGGCCGAGGGCGACGACTCCGGCAGTACGTCCACGACCGTCTCCGGCACGCAGGACGGCCAGAAGATCGAGAACCCGCCCGGCTCCGTCGCCGGCATCGCCGGCAACGCGCTGCCCAGCGTCGTGACCATCGAGGCGAGCGGCGGCGGCGGTGACGGCGCCTCCGGCGAGGAGGGCGCGGCCACCGGCACCGGCTTCGTCTACGACAAGCAGGGCCACATCCTCACCAACAACCACGTCGTGGCGGGCGCCGAGGGCAGCGGGTCGCTGACGGCGACGTTCTCCAACGGCAAGACGTACGACGCCGAGGTCGTCGGCCAGGCCAGCGGCTACGACGTCGCGGTCATCAAGCTCACCGACGCCTCCGACGCCAAGCTGACGCCGCTGCCGCTCGGCGACTCCGACAAGGTCGACGTCGGCGACCAGACCATCGCCATCGGCTCGCCGTTCGGCCTATCGGGCACGGTCACCACCGGCATCGTGAGCGCCAAGAACCGCCCGGTGGCCTCCGGCGACGCGAGCGGCCAGCAGGAGTCGTACATGAACGCCCTGCAGACCGACGCCTCGATCAACCCCGGCAACTCCGGCGGCCCGCTGCTGGACCACGACGGGAACGTCATCGGCATCAACTCCGCGATCCGCCCGGCGGACAGCGGCAGCCCGTTCGGCGGCGGCCAGGGCGGCAGCATCGGCCTGGGCTTCGCGATCCCCATCAACCAGGCGGACCGCGTCGCGCAGAACCTCATCGAGACCGGCGAGCCGGTGTACGCGATCATCGGCGTCTCCGTCGACAACTCGTACCAGGGCAAGGGCGCGAAGGTCAGCGAGTCGGGCAGCGACTCGACGGGCGACCCGGTGACGCCGGGCGGGCCCGCGGCCGACGCGGGGCTGCAGCCGGGCGACGTGATCACGAAGCTGGACGACACGATCGTCGACAGCGGCCCGACGCTGATCGCCCAACTGTGGGCGCACGAGCCGGGCGACAAGGTGGAGATCACCTACGAACGCGGCGGCGACCAGAAGACGACGCAGCTCACCCTCGGCGAACGCGAAGGCGACGACTGACGCACAGCGCCGGCGCCCCGGCGGCCGGTCACCCCACGCGGGTGCCCGGCCGCCGGTGTGTGTGCCGGGGGCTGAGGGCTTTGGCGGTAAGGGGCGTCGGCATCCCGGGTCGCGCGCGGCCGGCCGGGCAAGGCCGGTGGCGGTCACGGGCGGAGCCGGGCGCCCGCGCGATGCACAGAGCCCGCGGGGCGGGAGGTCCGGGCCGGGTGTTCGGGGCCGTCCCTCGTCGGCCCCGCCCCTCACCCGGCCCGGACCGGCTCGGCCCGGGGCCCGTCACTGCCCCGGCCGGAACCTCCCCGCACCGGCCCGGCCGCCGGCCGGACCCGGCTGCTCACCGGATCCTGCCGCCCCGCCGGCCCCGGCCGGCCGCCGGACCGCCAATCAGCCCTTGCGGGCGGCGGTCTCGGCGCGCACCTCGGCCCACGCGGCCTCCTTCAGCGCCATCCGGGCCGCCGGCAGCCGGCCGCCCGTCGTCTGCCAGTACGGATGCGTGGACACCCGCACCGACAGCCGCAGCAATCGCCGCCGCAGGACCGCCGTTTCGCTGGCGCTGTGCCGGGGCTCTTCCGCGAGCCTGCGGTACACCGCGTACCAGTCGCGCTGGGTCTGGACGAGGTCTTCGGGGAAGGTGTGGGTCACGCAGGTATTCTGACACGTGTTCGATTTTCGAGTCACGCGTCTTCACCGGATCCCCTCCCGCCACCGCACCCGTGCGCCGCGCCCGGCCGCCCGCGGACGGCATCACCGACGGCCCGCGGGCGGCGGGCGGTGGGCGCGTGTCGCGCGGCGGGCCGCGGCGGAAAACCGTTCGACAGCGCGGGCGTCCGGGGGATGGGATGAGGCGGACCGCAGGCCGGGAGGAGAGTCGTGTGCCGTCCGAGACCACCGCAGGCGCCACCGCAGCCGCGGACAGCCCCGCCGTCACCCCCGACGCCGTCACCCCCGACGCCGCCACCCCGGACGTCACCCCCGCCGTCGATGAGGCGCTGGCCAGGCGCCTGCTGACGGCGCAGTTCCCGCGCTGGGCCCATCTGCCGCTCCGCCCCCTGCACCCCGGCGGCTCGGACCACGTGATCTTCCGGCTCGGCGACGCCATGTCCGTACGCCTCCCGCGCGGCGACTGGGCCGCGGGCCAGGCCGAGAAGGAACTCCTCTGGCTGCCCCGCCTCGCCCCGCACCTCCCGCTGGCCGTGCCCGCGCCGCTGGAGGTCGGCGAGCCGGCGTTCGGCTACCCGTGGCACTGGTCGGTGTCCCGCTGGCTCGACGGCCGGACGGCGACCCCCGGAGGACTCGCGGATCCGGTGGAGGCGGCGGCGGACGTGGCGGCGTTCCTGCGCGCGTTGCAGGGCCTCGCGCTGCCTTCCGGCGGGTCGTCCGGGCTGCTCTCCCCCGCGGTGCCGCTGCGGGACCGCGACCGTACGACGCGGGCGGCGATCGCGGCGGTGGACGCGGCCGGGGCGTTCGACGCCCGCGCGCTGACGGCGGTGTGGGAGGCGGCCGTCGAGGCGGGGGAACGGGACGGGCCGCCGGTCTGGTTCCACGGCGACATGCACAACGGCAACCTCCTCACCCGCGGCGGACAGTTGAGTGCCGTCCTCGACTTCGGCGGCCTGGGCGTCGGCGACCCGGCCTGCGACCTGGTCATCGCCTGGACCCTGCTGGACGCCGGACCGCGCGCGGTGTTCCGCGCGGCGCTGGGCGCGGACGACGCGGCGTGGGCGCGAGGGCGGGGCTGGGCGCTGACGACGGCGCTCAGCGCCTACACCGCGTACGCGGCGACGAACCCGCTCGTCGCCCGCAACACGACCCGCCAGATCACCGAGGCCCTGGCGGACACGGTGCCGTGACCGCGGCCGCGAGGAGCGAGACGTATGACCGCTGAAGCGACGCACATCGGGCCGGCGGGCGTGGCGGACTTCCACCGCGTGCTCGCCGACCACCCCCGCTACTGGGGCGAGCGCGACCTGCGCGCGCTGCATCTGCTGGCGATGGTGCAGGAGTTCGGCGACACCTGCCTGGTCGCCCGCGCCGGCGACGGCATCCGCGGCTACGTCTTCGGCTTCGTCACCCCGTCCCGTACGGGATACGTCCACCTGATCGCCACCCGCGACGACGCCCGCGGCACGGGGCTGGGGCGGCGGCTGTACGGGGCGTTCGCGGCGGCGGCGGCGCGGCAGGGGGCGGAGCGGCTGAAGGCGATCACGTCGGTGGCCAACACGGGATCGCAGGCGTTCCACCGCGGGCTGGGGTTCGCGGCGCGGGTGGAGGAGGACTACGACGGGGCGGGGCGCCCGATGGTGGTGTTCGGCCGGGACCTGCCGCTGTAGCCGGCCTCAGCTCCCGCAGCAGGAGCCGGCACGGGGGCCGGCGTCGCCGGTGAGCCGTTCCTCCTTGGCGAGCCGTTCGGCGTCGACCTTCACGACGTACACCTCCCAGGGCTCACGCCCGGGCCCGTGCACCCAGACCTTGTCCTGGAGGGCGTAGCGGCAGGAGGTGCCGCTCTCCTCGAACGCGGCCAGCCCCGCGTCCCGCAGCCGGGAGGTCGCGGCGGTGACCTGCTCGGTGGTCTCGACCTCGACGCCGAGGTGGTCGAGCCGGGTGTCCTCGCCGGGCTCGCCCTCGATGAGGACGAGCCTGAGCGGGGGCTCGGCGATGGCGAAGGTGGCGTAGCCGGGGCGGCGCTTGGCGGCGACGGTCGACCCGGCGGCCGTCGCGGCGATCGGCGAACGACGGGGGTGACGGCCGGTCATCGCCGAAACAGAGGGAAAGCGGACTAAATTCGTCCCGACAAGGCGAAGGAACGAGGCCCCTCATGCTCACGGCGGTAGCCACCGCGGCCGACGCGCCGCTCACCCTCACCGAACGCGAGGTGCCCGAGCCCGGGCCGGGGGAGGTGCTGGTCAGGGTCATCGCGTGCGGCGTCTGCCACACCGACCTGGACCTGCTCCAGGGCCACTGGCCCCTCGCCCGCTTCCCGGTGGTCCCCGGGCACGAGATCACCGGCGAGGTCGCGGCCCTCGGGCCCGGCGTCTCCTGGCCGGCGGTCGGGACGGCGGTGGGTGCGCAGTTCCTCGGGGACTCGTGCCGGCACTGCGACTACTGCGTACGCGGCGAGCAGATCCTCTGCCCCGCGAAGCGGATCACGGGCATCGTCATGGACGGCGGCTACACCGAGTACGCGGTCCTCAAGGCCGACTTCGTCACGCCGCTGCCCGAAGGGCTCGACCCGGTGGGGGCGGCGCCGCTGATGTGCGCGGGGCTGACGGCGCACAACAGCCTGCGGCAGGCGGGGACCACCGCGAGTTCGCGGGTCGCCGTGATCGGCGCGGGCGGTGTGGGGGCGCTGGCGATCCGGTACGCGGTCGCGATGGGCGCCCGCGTCGCCGCGCTGGGCCGCTCGCCGCACGGCGAGGCGGCGGCCCGCGACCTGGGCGCGGAGCGCTACATCACCACCCGCGACACGGATCCCGCCGAGGCGCTACGGGCCTGGGACGGCGGCGCCGACGTGATCCTGAACGCGGCCCCCTCCACCGCCGCGGCCACCGCGGCGGTGGAGGGCCTGGCCCCGGACGGCACCCTCGTCCTCTGCGGCTACGACGACACGCCCCTGGAGCTCCCCCCGGGCCCGATGGTCCTGAACCGCCTCCACGTGATGCTGAACCCCTCGGGCTCCCCGCACGACGCCCGCGACACACTGGCGTTCTCGGCGACGCACGGCATCGTGCCGGACTACACCCCGATCGGCCTGGAGGGCGCAAACGCAGCCCTGGAAGCGATGGCCAGATCCACCCCGCCCAACCGCTCGGTCATCACCTTCGCCTGAGGCCGGGGAGCGGACGGGGACATAGGCGGAGGGCATCCCGCGCCTGCGGGGAGCACGGCAGCGGAGCCGACGAAGTCACGCGGCCGGTCTCGCCACGACGGTGCCGCATCTGGGCTGTGGGGGTGGGGCTGCTCGGCGGAGAGTGTGGGATTCGAACCCACGGTGACGCAGGACGCCACGCCGGTTTTCAAGACCGCCGCGTCCGCACCGCCCACATAGCTGTTAACCTGCACAAACGCTGCTAAGCCGCGCCAGTGAGGCCGCCCTGGCCCATACATGGCTCACCAGGCCGTTCTGCGCGTGCGGACCCCATCGCCTGCTCTCCGGTCCAAGTACCACAGCGAGATGGCTCCTGATCATCGAGGAGGGCACACAAACGAATCGTGGTGCAAGACGCAGCCTACGGCCGAGGATTGATCACCTTCGCTTTCTTTACGAGATCTGCAACGGCCACGACAGAGGCACGCACGGCATTCGGAGGTGCATCGTTAGGCTTCATATGCTTATTCCGAGCTGCCGCTGTGCTTTGCGCATTGCTTCCGCCTGAGCTTCCAGTACCTCTTCATCGATGGACAGGATGAGGTCCATCTCGATATGAAGGGGTTCGTTGCGAGCGGCGAGTTCGGGAATATTATCGAACTCTGCTACCAGTCGATCGATGAAGTTTCGGATCTGCCTTAGAGGTAGATCCGTCAGCTGAGCGGTAACTTCCATGACTTCCCGCATCTCTGCTGAGACGCCGCTTCCTCTTAGCGTGGAAGCTATGGACATCATCTGCTCGTAGATTCCCACCAGACGTCTTGCAATATGTTCGATGAGTTCTGGGTTTCCAGGCTCACCTGGGGCAGAAAAAGCGCGCAGTTGCACCTCAGGGGTGAGCAGCTTCATGACATTCGAAGCATAGGCCCGCAGATCTTCTAGTGAGTTCTGAAGAAGAGTGATTGCCTGATCGTTCTGGTAATGCTTACCTGTACGGTCCGCGTATCCCAATTCGTGGTCTCGCCACTTTTCTTCTAGAGCGCCTCTGCTCAGCCAAAGTGCCCCGCCGTAGAGCAAATACTCCCATCCATCGGGCCGTTGGGCGAGCAGTTCTCGCTGCTGGTCGGGCGTGCGCGGAACGCGGAGGACAGGTGCCTCCAACTTGATCGTTCCAGGGGTCTCCGCGAGCTTCTTCTTGATTAACTCAACAAGCGCCTCTTGCGTGGTCTGGCGAGCATCCACGTACCCGATCGTAGGACGCAAGCCAGGTAGCTCGCTATCGTCCAGCTTCACCGGAAGAAAGTATGGATCAGACTCCGTAAGACCTCGGGCCTGTGCGCTCATGCGCTCGTGTTGAGTCCAGGGCTTACTAACGTAATGGCGCGATATAAAGGCTACCGTAAATCGTGCGCGCTTCCTGTATACGTCATCTAGAGCAGCGTATAAGTCCCGCCCCCACAGATCGGCAGCCGCGTACTCGTCGTAGAATATGCGGACTCCAGTGTCCTGGAGTAGTGCGGCGATGCGCTGCACAAATATTCGATCTTCTCCGGCGAAAGAGAGTGCAATATCGAAATCGAACGTTTGGATGGTCACGGGCTCCCCGTTTTTCGATCTATGAAGACTGTCGAATCTCTACTGCTTCGTCCACCCATGCCGCAAGGTTATCCTTTATGTATCCGTAGACCGATTGGCTTGTAGAATACGGAGGATCGTAACACTTCGCAACTGATGACAGGCGCCTACCATCGCGCAAGGTGAAACTCGCAAAAGGGTTTGCCCCTTTAGTGGACTGCTGTCCTTGAGAATTTAGAAGGCTGTGGATGTGGATCCCCACTACACCTTTTCCGTCGTTCCAACCCTTCTCGATTTCGTAGTTAATCCATTTACGACCGGCTGTTGCACTTCCAGCTAGGACAATAATGCATGACTTGCCATGCATCTGGTCATCGATCCAGCGCCTGATTGCTGAATCTCCGCCACGCTTGATTTGCTCCCAGTCGTTATCTGATACAGGTCGGTTACCCTCGATTACGCCCATGCTTCGGACCTGTCCTGCTCTCCAGTTATCAGGAATGTAGTGGAAACTGTAGAATGATCTCCTGGTCACGAAGTCCTCCTCCGTAAGTGCACGTGATGGCGCGCAGTATGGCGGGTGATGGTATTGCGTGCGCGACATGATCGCAATACGTTACGTTTGAGGTGTAAGGGGTTCATGGTGCGGGAGTGTGTAGATGAGAACTGTGAGTTCTGCAGGATTAGCGCTTGCGTTCAGGTGGCCGATGTGGTTTTCGACTCGGTGGACGCAGTTGGCTTTCTTCCTTTGACCCCGGCTACTACTGGTCATACGCTTGTGATCCCGAGGGTGCACGTGTGTAACCTCTGGGAATTGCCTAGAGAAGCTCTGGCGCCACTCATGGAAGCGGTTCTAATACTTTCTCAAGCAATCAGCGATTCCATTTCCCCTAGCGGACTCAACCTAATCAACTCTTCTGGGGTTGCCGCATCACAGTCCGTGCCTCATCTTCATATGCATCTAGTGCCAAGATGGGAGGATGACGGAATGGGCGAGATTTGGCCCTCACCTCGGCCATGGTCGGCAAGTCGTAGAAGGGAGGTTGCCGCAGTGATTAGAGGCGGTGTCTCCCGGGTTTTGCGAGATTAGCGATGTGCTGTGCCTATCGACTGGATTGCGTGCTAGCTGCCCCCTTTAGTCGATGATTAGCCAAATGGTGGCGGTGCTGTCTGCAAGCGATAGGACTCCATAGAAGTTTACTAGTGTGTGCGAGAGCACTACGTCTTTCCATTTGTAGGCCGGGCGATACGGCGCCACGTTCATGGAGAACATCTCGACACGCGTATTCAATTGTCGAGCGTCCTCGTAGAGATGCCTAAATAATCTCTCTTGGCGAAGATAGTACCCGTCAAGAAGCCAGAAACCGATGACCGGGAGCAGAGTGGTTGCGGCTATTTTGCCGCTCGATTCTTTGGCTGCGAATCCCAAGAAAAGTCCGGCAAGGGTCATTGTCCAGCCCTTTATCAGAAAGGACCCATTGCCTAATCTTGCAATGACAGCTTGTATCATTTCCAGATGCTTTACTCGCTGCTCAGGTAAAGGCTGCTCAATGGGTGAGGTCATCTTGTCCAATTTCTGTTCAGGTGCATCTCGGCCCGTGGGCAGTGGTGGGTGACTGTTACTAGATCTGTAGGAGGCGGACGGCCCCGTGAGTCCGGGGCAAGTGACACCGTGACGGCTGTGACGCCCCAGATGTTGCAGCTCCCACTCTCGAACTACGAGGGCTCAAGCGATTTGGTTGTCGTCCTGCCCCCCTCGGGCCGGTGGGAGCAGGAGATCTCGCGGAGGGTGCTGTTGGCTGGTTACGCGACCGAAGACGCCGAGGTCTTCGCGGGCGCAGTCGTGGAAGGCGTTGATGCGCTGGAACACTGTGCGGTGGCGTTGGCGCCACTCGGCGAGGGTGCCCGTGGTGCGGCCGGTGGCCTGCCAGTCGATCTCCTGGGCTATGGCGTTGACCTCGTGGCCGGCTTCTACGACTCGGTCGCTGCCGAGGAGCATGATGCGCTCGAAAGCTCGTCCGCGTAGGCGAGTGGCTTCAGCCAGCTCCGTTGTGAGGTCCTGTTCGCTCCGCTCGGCCTCGTACATGCCTTCCCGGTGCTGGTAGAGGGAAGAGGCGAGGAAGACGCAGGCGCGGACCTGGTCGATGTAGTCGCCGTAGGCGTCGAGCTTCCTGTCATCCCACCGGGTGTGTAACTCGTGTCGGAGGCGTCGGCGCTCCGCGAGGGTGTTGGTCACGTAGGTCATCGCAGCGCCGACGAGCACCGCGGAGATCGTGAGGAGTTGCTGACCCACCTCCACGTCGTTTCCACCCTCCCCGGCCAGACTCGTCAAGACGTCTTGAGGATTCTAGGGAACGGGTCGGTGCTGGGGAACGGCGTCCTGAGCCAGTCCTGGGGCTTCTCGGCGGCGGCGTTATCGTTCGGGGTGACCCCCGGCGGAGAGGCATGCGCATGAGGAGCACGATCGCTGAGACGCTGGTCACCCTCGGCCGGAGGTACGTACGCGATGCACCGGTGCCCGTTGGGAAGGCGGCGCTGGCTGCGCGCTTCCTGAACCCCTATCTCCGCGATCACCCCAGGCAGCGGGTCACGGAGGCTCGCTTCGGGGCGCGGTTCGCCGTCGACACGCGGGACCTCATCCAGCGGTACGTGTACCTGTTCGGGATCTGGGAGCCGAACATGACGAGCTGGCTGCAGGGGAGGCTCCGCCCTGGGGACACGTTCGTGGACGTTGGTGCCCACGTTGGGTACTTCAGCATGCTCGCATCACGGCTGGTGGGGGATGCCGGCCAGGTGGTGGCCATCGAGGCGTCTCCGGAGTTCTACGGCAGGCTCCGGCACCATGTGGGCCTCAACAGTTCGGGCAACGTGCGGGCGGTCAATGCCGCGGTGTCGGATAGCCGGGAGACCCTGACGTTCATCCTGGCGAGTTCGATCAACACGGGGGCCAACAGCATCGTTCCGTATGACGGGCCGGTTGAGTCGTCGTTCGAGGCTGAGGCGCGTCCGCTGCCGGAGCTGCTGGAGTCGGCCGAGGTCACGCGGGCGCGGGTCATCAAAGTGGATGTCGAAGGTGCGGAGGGGAAGGTTGCCCGGGGTATGGCCCCGTTGTTGGACCAGCTCCGGCCCGATGCGGAGATCACGATCGAAGTGACTCCGGAGCGCATGGCGCAACTGGGCGACTCCGTCGACGAGCTGATGGAGACCTTGACGCGGGCCGGTTTCCACGCCTACCGCCTGGCCAACGACTACGCGCCGGCGAGCTACCCGCGGGCGCTGCGGCAGCCGCCGGCCGTGCCGACGCGGCTTCGGGGGAAGGTCGACGGTGAGAGTGACCTGATTTTCTCCAGGATCGACGCTGACGACCTGATGTGAGCGGTGAGAAGAGCGGGACGGTCCCCGATGCGTTGATGCGTCGGGGACCGTCCGGGTTCTACTGCGTGCCCGGGTGGGCTGGACTCAAGTCGGCTCGTCCTCGTCCTCGTCGCGCGCGCCCAAGCGGGCGCCCCGGGATTCGGCGATGCGTAGGGCGTCGCTTAGCGCCTCAGTGAGTCGCTGTGCCACGAATCGCAGTTCGGTGCTTTCGGCCTTGTCCGTGACCAAGTCGCGGGACATGCGCAGGATGTCGTTTCCGGTGTCGAGTTGCTGCCGTTCCATGCGGTCGGCGTACTTCGAGATCCATCCGCCCTCTTCTGCGTAGCAGGGGCGGCCAGACTCGTTCGTCCAGGGCAGCAACCGGGGGCGAGGCTGCGGTGTGGTCACGGCTGCGCCCCCGCCTCCGCGTGGTCGCGCTCGACGTGCCGTTTCCGCAGCACCCGGACGTCCGTGACCCCGCTCCAGTCGTAGTTGAGTCGCGCGACGCGCAATTGCTTGTCCAGGGTCAGGCATTCGTCGCAGTTCTCGTCCGCGATGTCGTTCCTCCAGTCATCAATCACGTGATGCCTCCTTGTCCCTCTCTGCCGGGTTCGGGCCGTGGACGAGCTGGCTTGCTGCATGCTGCTCGGTTGTCGGTGCTGAGGATTCGCGCTCTTCGCTGCGGAGCGCGAAGTGCGTGGTGAAAATCGCCTCCGCGCACTGGCCCGGGAGGACGACCACCGATGCTTCGACCACCCGGCCGGAGACATCAATGAGGGTCCGTCCGACCACCAGCACAGTCCCCCTGGGACTGATTTGCAGCGTGCGGGCCTCGGCGGACGTGGGTAGTCGCGCAAAGAGCCGCTCTGTGTTGGACGCCAGTTGTACGCCTGACTCCGTCAACTGCTGACGGATGTCGTGCCCCCAGGGGTGCATGGAGCGGTTCGGCGAGATCAGCGCAGCCAGCCGCGCCGGCACGTGAGCGTGGGTCAGGCTCCGGACGCGAGTACCCCGGCGGGCGAGGTAGGTGTACGCGATCACCGTGTCGCCCTGCTCTATCTCAAGGAGAGCAGCAACGGACGCGTCTGCCTTCGTCTCCGTCGTACTGACGAGGGTGTTGAGGTCGTGCACGTCCGTCCTGCGCGCCGTGCCGGGGTAGGTCAGCCGGTCGGGGGGCCAGCGCACGAAATTGCCGCTGCCGTGGCGCTTGTCCAGCAAGCCTTCGTTCTGTAGTTGTTCGAGCGCGAGCCTGAGGGTGGGGCGGCTGACGCCGTACTGAGCTGCAAGTTTGTCCTCGGCAGGGAGCCGCGTGCCGTTCGGGTAGTTCCCCTGGCTGATCAGCGTTCTCAACTGCTCAGCGACGTCCCAATATTGGGTCGCCATGCGTGTGATCACCTCCAATCGGCTCGTGTGGCAACGGGGGTGAAACGGGACTGCCCCTTGCCGCGCCGGAGAGTGCGTGCACCGGCGCGTGGTCCGCGAGTGGGCATGAGGACGTGTTCCTCCCTCATGAGCGTCCGGGGAGGAGAAGCGATGGCAACTCCTTAAGTTATCTTAAGGAGTTGCGATCCGAAGTCAAGCGGTGACCACTCCTGCGCGGCGACAGGGAGGGGTAGGCGCCCCTCGCCGTACAGGAGGGTGCTGTCCTGTCCGGCCTGTTCGGCGCGTGCGCGCGCGTGACCTTCACCACCGAGGGCCGGGAGCGACTACGCGGACCGGGATGCCGAGACCGGAACGCCCCCCTGAGCTTCGCCTGCCCCAACGCCGGCAGGGGCCAACGAAGTTCAGTGAAGCCGGGGCTGCGAACGTCTTTGACGGCGCTAACTCTACATATGTAGTGTTGAGGTCATGAAAACTCCGTTCCGCATCACGTCTGCGACGTTGGACGTGTTGGAAGCGTTCCTGGCGACTGGTGAAGACCTGCACGGGTTCGCTGTCGCGCGAGCTGCAGGCAAGCCGACAGGCAGTATCTACCCCATCCTCGCGAGGATGGAGGAAGCGGGGTGGCTGGAGAGCCGGTGGGAGACGGAGCACCCGAACCCTGGTCGGCCTCGCCGGCGCTTCTATAAGCTGACGCCCGACGGTATGGCCTCCGCGCGAGCTGTCGTGCTTGAGCGGCGGGGGCAACTGCCGACGCCGGCGTCGGCAGTCGGCCAGCCACCCCGTCCCGCCCTCGGCTTCAGGTTCCGCTGGGAGGCGGCTCGATGATCACTGAGGTGCTTCTGGCCGTTATCCTCGGTCTGCTCGTCAATGAGATGTGTGATGTCTCGTCGCATCTTGCGCGGCTGCTGCTGCGGTGGGCCGCACGGCGCATCCCGGGTGAGGGAAACGCCGAGCGATACGAGGAAGAGTGGCTGGCTCTGCTGGAGGAGCGACCGGGCAAGGTCGTCAAACTCGCCTTCGCCTCATGGATGGTGATCCGCTCCACCTTCACCATGCGGAGGATCCATCGACGTCGCGAGGCACGGGAGCAGGGGGCGGTCTCCATGTGGATCCGCTCCATAGAGTCCCTCAGCCCGTCTGAGTTCGAGTCGATGACAGCGGCGCTGGCTACCCGCGACGGGTTCAGGTCAGCGAGTGTCGTCGGAGGGCTAATGGACGTGGGGATCGACGTAGTCTCCACCGCGCCGGACGGCCGGAGGATCGCATTTCAGTGCAAGATGTACAGCGATCCGGAACGGCGTGTTGGGCCCGAGACCCTCCAGCGCCTTGATGCTTACGGCGCTCACTTGGTCATCGATGAGCTCGTCTTGATCACCAACGGGTCATTGTCTCTGTCGGCGCGCGGCATTGCGAGTGCCCGCAGGATCCGTGTCATCGACGGAGATGTGCTCCGGCGGTGGCGGAATGGGGGCGAATCCCTGGACGAGATTCTCAGGCGCTGACGAACATCACCTGCGCGGCCTGGGCAACCCTGCTGTTGCCCAGGCCGGCGTCGTCGAGCCGCTGATGAGGCGGGCCAAGTTGGCGAGCGGTGGGAACTGACGAACTGATCGCACTGGGGAAGACTGGCTGTTGAGGCGTCGACCGTGCTGGTGGAGCACACCAATGGGGTTGGAGGCGGCAGCCTGGTAGGCGTTGCGCAAGTCGGTGGCTTGGCGGGCGGAAGGCGCGTGGTCAGCCATTGGCTGGGGTTGTCCAGTCGAAGTCCGTCAGCGTGTGGGCCCTGGCTGCGATGATGGACATGCGTGCCTCTAGCTCCGCCGCGTTGCTGTGTGCGGCCAGGCTGGTCACCTGGCCTGGCCACTTGCGGTAGAGCAGTCCCGATTCGCGGATGAACCAGCCTCGGCTGACCGCGTTGAGGGCGAGGAGGAGACCCGTGTCCTCCGAGGCCGGCAGGGCCATCCAGCCGCCGAGGGCGAGCAGCAAGTCACGGCGTACGCAGAGGGTTGCGGGGTGGACCTGGGCGCGGAAGTTGTTCGCCTCCCAGTGTTCCAGCACTGCTCCGCGCTCCACCGGGCCGTCGTTCGGGTCCTGGTCGAAGTCGGCCGTTGAGCCGTCCGGTAGGAGGTCGAGGACGCGCGAAGTCGTCCAGCCGACATCCCGGTTGGCGTCCAGGACGGCGATGTCCCGGGCCAGCGCGCCCGGGGTCAACTGGTCGTCGGCGTCGAGCACCTTCACGTATTCGCCGTGCGCTTCTGCCAGCGCCATCGTCCGCGTCACTCCGGGGCCGCCGCCGCGGCCTTGGCGGAACGTCACGCGGACGTCGTTCGGCGCGTGGGGCGCCACTTCCTCGCCCGTGCCGTCCTCGCGGATGGACCAGTGCCACTCCCAGCCGGCCGGAAGCTCCTGCATCTCCAGGGACTTGTACGCATCCTGAAGGTACGCGGCGGACGGCGCGTGGACGGCGGTTACGACCGAGATGCGGCGGGCCATCGTGGTCACCACCGGTCCAGGTGTGTGACGACGTGCACGTGGGTCCGGTCACCCGGCAGCGTGATGTCTGAGATCTCCACCGGCCGGTCGGTCGTGTCGTACGAGATCTTGCGCGCCAGGAGGACGGGCATCCCCGGCGGAAGTTCCAGCTCCTCCGCCTCCTCCGGCGTCGGTGGCCGGGTTGTGAAGCGTTCTTCTATCCGGGCCAGCTCGATGCCAACTGTGTGGAGTTGGTTCATGGTCCCGCCCGGCCACGGCTCCTTCGTCTCGTCCAGGAGGTCCGGGTTCTCCGCGACCATGTCGCGGACGAGGTACGAGGTGACCAGCGCGAACGGCGCCCGCTCCGCGGCGTAGCGCGTGCGGTAGGTGCGTTCGACGAGGGCCGTGCCCTGGGGCACGCCGAAGGCGTCGGCAATGTCCTTCGATGCCTCGATCTGCTTGTACGAGGCGTGGAAGACCAGGTCATCGACCTTGAGGCCGGTGTCGTACTCGGTCGCGCCGGTCTTCAGCCGGTGCTCTTCCGCCTCGCGCGCCCGGTCCTTCTCCCACTGGTGGCGTTCGTTGGTCCGCAGCACCGTGCTCCGCGGGCGCCGGACGAAGCTGCCCCTGCCGTGCTGCTTGTCGATCAATCCTTCGTACTGCAGGACCCGGAGGGCGGCCTGCACGGTCGGCCCGCTCTTCCCGTACCGCTCCACCAACTCCGCTTCGGAGGGGAGCCGGTCGCCGGGTTTGAGGTCGCCGTCGCGGATCGACCCGCGGAGGTCGTTCGCGATGCGCTCGTATTCCTTCGCCACGGTCGTATCCCTCGTCGTGTCTCGGAGCCCAGGTCGGCGCCGCTGTCTTGCAAGTAGGGCGGACACCCACCGTACAACTCATAAAGAGGACTTGACGAGTCGGGAGGCGTACGCCATAGTCGTGGCACTCCTAAAGAGAACTTGATGACTTGACCTCTTAAGGAGTCACCTCGAACGGTCTGCACCTTGAGAACTCCACAGCGTGACGAGCGAACGAGTGTTTTTGATCTTTGGCGCCGCCGCCGAGCGGCGTCGGAGGTCATGACCACTCGCTCCGCCGAGTGATCGACCCAGCCCATCCGCTAGTGCACGCGAAGGGTTCCCATGTGGCTCGCCATCGGTGACATCGTTCAAGAGCGCGGCGGCAACAACGCCCTCGGTGCCGTCGTCGGCGTCGCCGCCCACGGCACCGGCCGCTTCGTCCTCGTCGACATCCCCGGCGCCGGCCTCCGCCCGATGCCGCCCGACGAACTGACGGTCGCGGCCCGAAGGCCCACCCCCGCGTCGACCGCCCGAGGGCTGGTGGCGCTGTCCGCGCTGGTGTTGGCCGTCGTTGGGACGTACGTCGGTTGCCTGTCCGCGCAGCAGGCCGGTGCCGGATGGCTGCTGACTTTCCTGTCCGGATACGGAGCCTTCACCGCCGTCGTGACCGCGCATCGCGGGTTGCAGCGGATCACGGGCCCGCGACGCTTCCGAGTCTGACCACCCGCGCCGGAGTGGCGGCCGACGGGTCACGAAGCCCGCCGCCCGGCTCGCCCATCCCATCGAGGAGGCAGAGAGATCATGCGTGCTTACGACGGCGGCCAGGGGAGCCTGGACGCCTTCGAGTCCGAGGCGTTAGCGCTCGGCTTCGAGACCACGTGGGCCGAGGATTTCCGCAGGTTGTTCCTCGGCCCGACCGCGGCGGACGAGCCGGCCAGCCGGGTCGAGTCGGCGGAGGAGCGCGCGGCGCGGCTCGCCGTTGCCGACGACGTACTTGCCGAACTGCAGGACCAGGCCGCGGGCGACGAGGTCTCCCGGTCAAATGCCCGCTACGCGGCGCGGCTCAGCCGGTACGCCAAGGGCCGGCGGTGGACGCCGCGGCTGAGGCGGGCGGCATGACGCCCGTCGCTCACGTCCCCTGGGGGGCGAACACCGTGGTTGCCGCCACGGCGGTGCTCCTCGGGCTGGCACTTCTCTGGCTCACGCTGCGCCGGCTGGCCCGGTACGCGAAGCTCGACACCCCCGCCGTGCGGGTCGCGGCGCTCGCCGCCGCGAGCTGCACGGCGTACACCGCGGATACATCCTGGCGGTTCGCCGAGGACTACTTGGGCATGGGGAGCACGGCCGAACGAGCCGCGATGTTCGCCGCCGCGGAACTGGGGCTGTTCGCCTCGGCGCTCATGGCGCGGCAGAACCTCAACGGGCCGTTGAAGGCGCCTGGCGCCCCCGGGCTCCTGGTTTGGCTCATCACGGGTGTTCAGGTCATCCCCGCGTACGCCGAGTCCGGGCCCCTCGGCGGCACGGTCCGCGCGTTTGTCGGGCCGGTCATGGCAGCCGTGCTCTGGCATCTGGCCATGGGCATCGAACTCAGGCACCGCAGGCCCGGCGCCGAGTCGCGCGGCATGCTCGCCGTCGCCGGGAGGGAACTGCGCGAGCGGTTGTTCTCCCGGTTGGGGATCACTGAACGGGACCGGAACGCCGCGCAGATCAGCCGGGATCGCGCCACTGTTCGCGCGGTCGAGTTGGCGGCACGCCTTGCGGCTCTGCAGCCGGAGCAGCGGGCCGGGCGGCGCGGGCGACGCATCGCGCGGCGGCTATCGGCCGCGGTGGCGAAGGCGTCGGTGGGAGCAGACCGGGAGCAGCGGCGGAAGCTGCTTGAACTGCTCGCAGCCCGGCGGCACGCGGCCGACCTGGCGACGGTGCCGCTGGCCTCACCGTGGACGGAAGCGGCCGGAGATCCGGTTGCCTCCGCGCTCGCCGAGGAGGTTCGCGGGCAGATGCGGCGGGCGACCGACAGCATCCGGCGGGGAGGCCAGCCAGGCGTGTTCACCCTCGGTGCCGCCCTGAACAGGGGTGACCGTTCACCTGAACACGTCCCCGAGCCAGAGCCGGACAAGCTCAGCACCGCGGAGGCCCAGCGTGTCATCGAGGACGGTTGGGCCGAGGGCCAGACCGTACGCGAGACCGCGAAGCGGGCGACCCGCGCGCCAAGTTACGTGCACGGCGTGTTCGTGCGGCTTGACACCGAACGCGGCCCGCGGCCCGCCGCTGCTGGGCGGCCGTAGCGCCCCTTGAATCGCTCACCGCCGGGGCCCGGCCGCTGCTTTGACGGGTAGGGCCGGGCCCTGGCTTCCCTCCGAACCGGAAGGAAGATTCAGTGAAGCACGACGACGAGAACGAGGAGAGCGCGGCCGATTCCGGCGGCCCTCCTCCCCACGAGGTCACGTTGGTCGACCGGCCCGGCGGCTCCTCCGCCGTACGGTTCATGGACCGAGTCACTGGCTCGAAGCGACGGCCGGTCGTCCCGCCCTGGGCCCGCTCCTGGCGTGAGTTCAAGGCGGCCAGCTCCGGCGTGGCGGCGTACGGGTGGCACGTGGTGGCGTACCACGCGGTGCGTACGCCCTGGTACCAGCTCCGGCTCACCCTCCAACTGCCGCGGGGCACGGCCCGTTTCGTCGGCGGCGCGCTGCGGTGGGTTGCCGACGCCGAGGGGCAGCCGTTCCGCAGCGCGGCGGCCAGCAAAGAGGACATCGACTACTACCTGAAGCTCTCCCGGCAGCGTGACCGCCGGGTCAGGTGGCGTACGGTCGTCGCCCTGATGGCCTCCGTCGCCGGACTCGCCGCCGCACTCGCCTTATTTGTCCTGGCGCCCACATGGCTGCTAGCGCTGTCGGGTTACGTGGTCGCCACGGCCCTCGGCTGGCTGGGCCAGCCAGCCGACGAACCAGTGATCCACCGCGCCGTCGAGATCCCCAAGACCACCAAGCTCACGTCGAACATCGTCCTTCGCGCCCTCGGTGCCTTGGGTATCCAGGCGATCAACCAGGAGCAGGCGAAGGGCGGCCCCGGCTTCTCCTTCTCGGCACCCATCACACGCGACGGGCCCGGTTGGCTCGCCGAGGGCGATCTCCCGTACGGCGTGACCGTCACGGACGTCATCGAGCGCCGGGACAAGCTGGCTTCCGGCCTGCGCCGCCCGTTGGGCACGGTGTGGCCGGAGCCGGTGCCGGACGAGCACACCGGCCGCCTGCGGCTGTGGGTCGGTGATCAGGACATGTCGCAGGCACGGCAGGAGCCCTGGCCGCTTGCCAAGTCGGGCACGGTGGACCTCTTCCGTCCCGTGTCCTGGGGTACGGACCAGCGCGGCCGGTGGGTCGGCGTGACGCTGATGTTCATCGCGGGCGTCATCGGAGCCATCCCGCGGATGGGCAAGACGTTCCTGCTCCGGTTGCTCCTCCTCATCGCCGCCCTGGACCCGCGGGCCGAACTCCACACGTACGACCTCAAGGGCACCGGCGACCTGGACCCCCTCGGCCGCGTGGCCTACCGCCACCGGGCCGGCGAGGAGCCCGAGGACATCGCGTACGGCATCGCCGCTATGCGCGAGCTGCAAGGCGAGCTGCGTCGCCGCGCGAAGGTGATCCGGTCCTTGCCGCGTGATGTGTGCCCGGAGTCGAAGGTGACGACGGAGCTGGCCTCGAAGCGCTCCCTGGGGCTGCACCCGATCGTGGTCGGCGTCGACGAGTGCCAGGTGTGGTTCGAGCACCACAAGCACGGCGCGGAGTTCAAGGAGATCTGCACCGACCTGGTCAAGCGCGGCCCGGCTCTGGGGATCGTGTTCCTGCTGTCGACGCAGCGGCCGGACAAGGACAGCATCCCGACCGCGATCAGCGCCAACGCCTCCGCCCGCTGGTGTCTGAAGGTCATGGGCCAGGTCGAGAACGACATGGTCTTGGGCACCGGCGCGTACAAGCGGGGCGTTCGAGCGTCGATGTTCGCGTGGGGTGACAAGGGTGTCTGCTACTTCCTCGGCGAAGGTGCCGACGCCCGTATCGTCCGCTCCGCCAACATCGACGCCTTGCAGGCCGACGAGATCGCCCTCCGCGCCCGCGCCGCGCGGGAACGCGCCGGCACCCTCGCCGGACACGCCCTCGGCGAACAGCCGGAGGCCGATCCCGCTTTCTCGTACGACCTGTTGAGCGACCTGGCCGCCGCCATCCCGGCAGCAAAGCCGAAGCTCTGGAACGAGTCCGTGCTTGCCCGCCTGGCCGACCTCCGCCCGGAGGTCTACGACGAGTGGAACACGGACCAACTCACCGCCGCCTTGCGCCCGTACGGCATCCGCACGGTCCAGGTCTGGGGCACCACCGAGGACGGCAAGGGCGCCAACCGCCGCGGCATCCGCCGCGATGACATCCTCCGCGCCATCGCTGAACGTGACGGCAGCGCAGTCGCTGCCTGACTAGCGGGGGCCGCTAGACCTAGCGGGCACCCCTGCTAGGTCTAGCACCCCCGCTAGCACATCAATGCGCCGCTGACCTGCTTCCTAGCGTCTAGCGGCCCTTCTCTCCCACCCCCTGATCCCGGCCCTGAGAGGGGTTGTTGTGTCCTCCCTGCTCTCCGCTATGCCCGGCATCCTCATCGTCACCCTCTGCTACGCCGCGCTCTGCGCGATCAGCCCGTTCGGAAGCTGCCGCCGCTGCCGGGGCTTCGGCTTCCGCATGCGCCAGACCCGCCGCGGACGGCTCGTCCGCGGCCGGGACTGCCGCCCCTGCCGCGGCAACGGACGCCGCATCCGCTTCGGCCGCCACGTCTACAACTCCCTCTCCGGCATGCGCCGCGAAGGCACCCGCTGACCCCGAGGAGTCCACGTGACGATCACGATCACCGCACTCGCCCTGTTCGGCCTCTTACTGGCGCTGCTGATCCGCTTCCGCGCTGTCGGCGTCCCCGCCGCCGTCGTCGCCCTGCTCTTCGGCTTCTACCTCTCCCGCACCGGAGCCGCCGACTCCATCGACCAAATCATGACCGCACTCGCCGACGCCGTGAACGACGCAGGCTGAAAGGGGACGCCATGAACGAGCCCGAGACCAGCACGGACACCGCGTACGCGAACGCCCCGAGCATCGCGTGGGAGATCTCCTGGGTCCTGCGCGCCCTCCGCAAGTACCCACTGAGCCACGGCATCGACCGCGAATTCTGGCTCCGCAAAGCGGCGCTCCTGGACCGCATCGCGCTCCGCGAAGAGGCCACGTTCACCCCCGACGCCGCCGCCGAGGCGGTCACCGCCGCGGGCCGCGCCGCGCGCCAACTCGCCGACTACGACGCCTCGTTCCACGGCCTGAGCTTCCGAGGCGAGGAACTGGCGACGGACGAGGACTTCCGCGTCTACGTCCGCCGACAGTACGAGGCGGCTCACACCGACCTCGGCTGACCAGGGCCCGGGGCAGCGGCCGACGGGTCAACGAAGCCCGCTGCCCCGGCCTCCCATCCCATCAGGAATCAGGAGGTGTCTTCAGGATGCCCTACGGCTCCACCCGCCCACTGCACCACGCCGCAATCGCCGCCGCCGAACGTGGCTGGCACGTCTTCCCCCTCGTCCCCGGCGCCAAGCGCCCCGCCGTCGCCGCGTGGGAGCAGCGCGCCACCGTCGACCACACGCGCATCACGCGCTGTTGGTCGAGCGGCGCGTACAACCTCGGCATCGCCACCGGCCCCTCGCGGCTGGTCGTCATCGACCTGGACGTGCCCAAGCACGACGACACCCCGCCGCCGGGTACGCCCGCCGGAGTGGTCGACGGCGCGGACATGCTCGCCGTCCTCGCCGACGAGCACAGCCAGCAGCTCCCGACGCAGACGTACGCGGTCCGCACCGTGAGCGGCGGCACGCACTTGTACTTCACCGCACCGGCGGCTAGCCGGCTCCGCAACACCGCCGGGAAACTGGGCTGGAAGATCGATACCCGGGCCGGCGGCGGGTACATCGTCGGAGCCGACAGCACCATCGGCCGCGAGCGATACACGATCCTCCACGACGCGCCGCCCGCCCCGCTCCCGGACTGGCTCGCCGAACTCCTCACCCCTGCCCCGCTGCCGCCGCAGCGACCAGTTCCGCTGCCCGAGTTGGGCCCGCGGCGGCTGAGCGCGTATCTGCGCGGCGCGATGGAGGGTGAGTGGCAGCGGGTCACGGGCGCCCCAGTCGGCACCCGCAACACCGCCCTCTACCGCGCCTCTGTTGCCCTCGGCCAGCTCGTCGCCGGAGGCGAGCTGGGCACCGGGGACGTCACCGCGTTACTCGCCTCCGCCGCCGTAGGCGTCGGCCTCGACGAGCGCGCCGCCCACCGCACCATCGCCTCCGGCCTACGCGCGGGCGCCCACCGGCCCCGCACGGTCGCCCGGAGGGCAGCCGCATGACGCAAGACCCGGTCACCCTGCCCCACCTGTACTCCGTCCCACCCGGACCGGAGCCCAGCCCTCTGCAACCGGCACAGCAGCGCATCCGTACCGCCTGGACCGCTGACGAGCTGATGGCCACGGAGTTCCCGGAGCCGCGTTGGGCGGTGCCCGGGATCATCTCCGAGGGCGTGAATCTTCTGGCCGGCCCGCCGAAGGTGGGCAAGTCGTGGCTCTCCCTCGGCCTGGCCCTGGCCGTCGCCGCCGGCGGACAGGCGATGGACAGCATCCCCGTGGACGGCGGCCCCGTGCTCTACCTGGCGTTGGAGGACACCCCGCGGCGGCTCCAGACCCGCATGCGTAAGCTCCTCGACTCCAACCGCGCACCGGCCACGCTGACGCTCGCCACCTCCTGCCCGCCGCTGCCGCAGGGCGGAGGGGAAGCCATCGCGTAGTGGGTCGAGCGGCACACGGACGCCCGCATGATCGTGATCGACGTGTTCGCGAAGATGCGCGGCCCCTCCGCCCCTGGCGCCTCGGCCTATGACGCGGACTACGCCGCGGTCGGCCACGCCAAGCGGCTGGCCGACCACTACGGCATCGCCGTCGTCCTGGTCCACCACGTCCGCAAGGCCGCCTCCGACGACTTCCTTGCCGAAGTCTCCGGCACCAACGGCCTGGCCGGCGCCGCCGACGCAACGTTGGTCCTGAAACGCTCCCGCGGCCAAGCGGACGGCGTCCTGCATGTCACCGGCCGCGACGTGGACGAGGCGGAATACGCCCTGCGCTTCCACGCGGGCGCCGGCGCCTGGCAGCTCCTCGAAGGCCCCGCCGCCGACCACACCCTCAACCAGACCCGAGCGGTCATCCTCCGCTACGTCCGCGACCACCCGGGTGCCAAACCCAAGCAGATCACCCAGGCCACCGGCCTGGCCCCGGACCTCGTCCGGCAGACCTGCGCCCGCATGGCCAACGACGTCCAACTCATCCGGCAGTCCGGCGGCTACGTCGTCCCGAACCGCGAGGAGGCACAGGAGTGATCAGTCACACCCGTCACAGCGTCACCGCCGCCGGAGCACGTGCCCGTCACCTCAAGCTCTGCGAAGTGCTCGAAGAACTGGGTATGTCGCGTGCGGCCTTCTACCGGATGCGCGCTCGCGGCAAGGCCCCGCGGTGCATCAAGCTCCCCAATGGCCAACTCCGTTTCCGCCGGGTCGACCTGGACGCCTGGCTTGAGTCGTGGACGGAGGACCTGGCGTGCTGACCTACGACGCTGACATCTGGTCCATCCGCAAGCGGGCTGGACGGCCGAAGCCGTATGAGCTTCGGTGGCGTGTCGGCTCTCGTCGGCACTCCAAGAGTTACAGGCTCAAGACGCAGGCTGATGGGCGCCGCTCAGAGCTGATGTCCGCGCTCAGAAATGGTGAGCAGTTCGACGAGGAAACGGGGCTTCCGGCACGCGAGTTGGCCGCGCGTACCTCGCCCACCTGGTTCGAGCACGCGACGGCGTACGCGCTGATGAAGTGGCCGCGCGCCGCCGCCAAGCATCGTGAAGGCATCGCGGATGCGCTGGCCGTCATCGTGGCCACGCTCGTCACGACCACGCGGGGCGCGCCCGCCCCCAAGGTGCTTCGTGCGGCGCTCTACCAGTGGGCATTCCGTGCGTCGAAGACCACTGACGGCGTATGGGTGTCTCGTCACGCTGTTGAGGAGCCCCCGGCGGACGTCCGCGGCGCGCTGTCGTGGATCGCGGGCCACTCGATGAAGGTCAACGCTCTGGAGAACCCGGAGCTGCTGAGGCCGACGCTCGAAGCGCTCTCGCGTCGGCTGGACGGCAAGAAGGCGGCGGAGAACACGGCACGCCGCAAGCGCATGGTGCTGAGCAACTTCCTTCGGTACACCGTGGATGAGAAGGGATTGCTGTCCGCGAATCCGCTGCCGCGGGTGGACTGGACACCGCCGGACACGGGCGACGAGATCGATTTTCGGTACGTTCCCGGTCCCTCGCTCGCCCGCTCGTTCCTCAAGGCTGTGAGCGAGACCGGGGTGCGTGGTGAACATCTCGAAGCCTTTTTCGGATGTCTCTACTACGCCGCGATGCGTCCAGCCGAGATTGCCTCACTCAAGGAGGAGGACTGCAAGCTGCCGCCGGACACTCAGGCAGCCGCCGACGAGTGGGGAGAACTCTTGCTCGGGGAAAGCCGCCCGGAGGTCGGTGGCGGTTGGACCGACGACGGCGCCTCGTTCGAGGTTCGGAGCCTGAAGCGGCGGGCCCGTGGGGCGACGCGTTCCGTTCCGATCCCGCCTGTCCTCGTGCGGATGCTGCGGGCGCACATCAATCGGTACGGCACGGCCCCGGACGGCCGGCTGTTCCGTGCGGCTCAAGGCGGACGGGTCCGGTCAACCGAGTACTGCGGTCTGTGGGACACAGCACGTCGGGCCGTGCTGCCGGAGAAGGACGTGGCGACGCCGCTCGCGCGGGTGCCCTACTCGCTGCGGCACGCCGGTGTGTCCCTGTGGATCAAATCTGGGGTCGACCCCGTCGAGGTCGCCCGCCGGGCCGGACACAGTGTTGCCGTGCTGTTCCGGTTCTACGCCAAGATTCTCCGCGGCGATGAGGCCCGTTCCAACCAGCTCATCGCGAGGCAGCTCGCGGAGGCGGATTAAGAAATACCACGATAGGGCTCCTGTCACCTGGCACTCGGCCCGAACCTGCCTCTAGTGACGTGCGCAGCCGTCAAAGAATATTGAAATTCCCCGGAAGCGCGCGCATTGTATCGTGGCCAGGGCCGATGAACCGGGGGCGTACTTGGACCCTACCGCCAGCGCAGAACTCCTGGTTTGATCGTGATCCGTGGCGCCGCCGAGCTGTAATGATGTCTTGCGTAGTTGCGCACCAATCTGCCCGGCGAATGCGCTGCTCAGCAGCAACCACCGGCAGTCGGACTGTGTCCCCAGCCCTGACATGATCGGGTATGCGGCACGGGCTCATCCTTGAGTGGTAGGGGTGAGCCCGTCCGTATCCGCCGATGTGTGGGAATCTGCCGCCGTGAGCCACGCAAGCATCTGGCGGAGCCGGAGGCGGCGTGGGGGGTAGGTGCTTGGGTCAGCAATCAGCTCGCGCATCCAACCTGCGGCTTCTTGAGTAGCTTCGGCTGCCTCGAGATCCATCAGAAGTCGCAACTCCGAGTAGCTCTGCGGCGGGTAGGAGAGGCTGACTACGTATCGCCACACATCCAGTGCGGCAGCTCGTTCCCCCCAAGCCGCCAGGCCTTTCGCAACGTCACATTGATGTGACACGTGGAGCTTAGAGTGAGTCTTCACTGTATCAACAATATATGGAATTACTTCCCGTCCCTCGAACGCCCCGAGGATGTCCAACGCGAGAACTATGTTCGCACCACTTGCGGTGCCGAGAGAGATGAGTTCGCGAGCGAAGCCGCAGGCTGCTGCGCCAACGGGTGGCGTTCCTACCTCTGGTTCCCTGAGAGCGTCCAGCACGCCATGTAGCCAAGCGCTATTAGCATCCAAGCCAGACGATTCCACCCAGATGCTCTGCAGTCGAAAGGCCGCGTCACTCACGACCTTTAGTAGTACGCCGGCCGCCTTCTCATAGCCACCTTTGGAAAGGTTAGGGGTGCGCAACGCGCATTCGGCCAGTTCCCCTGCTTCTTGCCGTGCTCCTACCTCAAGCATCGCCGCCGCAGCATCAGCTCTGGAATAAGCCTCTAGCAGTCGTCCATGGCCGATTCTCTCCATGACCTGCTCGGCCGTGGCCGCGCCCCCAGCCGCCAGCCATGCGGACACCACTTCGCCGCCGCAGTAGGCTCCCCAGCGGTGTTCACCGAGCACCTCCTGAGCCCAGTCGGCGATCTCTGTGTCCTCTAGGAAGGCGGCCATGGACGACAGCAGTTCTGCCGGCGTGTCTACGTCGTGTCCCAAGTCTGCGCTGCTACTCGTGAAGGCCTTCATTACTCTAGAACGGCCCTCTGCGCCGCGCACCTTGATCCATATGTCAGCCGCCGATGTCAGTGCTACTGCGTCGGACGTACCCGAGCTAAGTACCTCCTCTGCAATGCTCGCGGCCGCGGTCGGTTCTGCAAACTTCGCAAGTATTTTGGCGACGGCTGCCCGGCCACGTTGGTCCGCTGCCGGACGATCGAGCGCCAGCTGCGCCAGGATTGCTGCCTCGGCGGGTGTAGCCTTAATCCAGGCTTCTGCCGCTTGCTCCAGGTCGAATGTGTCGGCCTGCGGGTGCGCCAGCACTTTGCGAGCAATCTCCGCGACTTCCTGTGGTTGTTCAAGCCGTTCGAGAGCTGTCGCGACACGAGCCAGCAGGTAGGTCTTGTCATGCGGCTCCTCCGCGACGGCCCAGGCCCGTCGACGTACTAGCTCGCGCGCTCTCTCACTGATGGAGCAGGCCACCCGAGCAGCCACTGGAATGCCTCCGTAGATCCATCCGAGCACCGAGCTGAGTAGTTGCTCGGCCACGTCCGCGGCGCCCGCTTGGCTGTACGCCTCGACGGCATACAGCCGAAGCATTGGGTTCAGGTTCTCCGCCGCAGCCATGCGCTCGAGTCGCTGGAGAACGCCCGGTTGCCCGCCTAGAGCTCCCAGTACTTCAAATGCATCATCCCGGATTTCATGATGATTTCGAGCTACAGCTTCGAGGCGATCGAGGATCAGTGCTTGATTCTCCTCATGGAGCGGAACGCCCTCAGCCAACAATAGCCCCGCCAGTAATGGCCGCTCATGATCTCCCCAGGTGCCGAGCAGCAGCTGGTCCACGATGAGGTCCGCTGCACACTCGTTGCGCTCGGACCACATCAAGAAGACGAATATCGCATAGGTTCGCTCGTCACCTTTAAAGGCCCGTTGAAACCATTCCTCAATATCTGGAAAATCGGGAGAGATCTCTAGTGCGTACGATTGAGCTGCCATGAATTCGGCGAAGGAATGGTGGAGGAACCTGTAGCCCTCTTCATCAGGAACTAGCAGTCCAGTGCCCTGGAGAAATTCTTGAATCTCGGTCTGCCAGCCTACCGGCAGGCTCCTGTTCTCAGCCGTATGCTCTTGCACCCACTCAAAGGCCGCTTCCGATAGTTCTCCCGCGCCGCTGATGCGGCATCTACCTATCACGCCCAGTAACTCGCGCTTGTGTTGGTCGAGCCAAAGATGAAAAGTGTGCCGCTCGGGATCGTCACGATAGCGTTGATTCAAGTCCGTGCGGAATTTGGAGGCGCTTGCACCGCGTGTCAATAAATGATCACAGAAGCGCCGGTAAAGGCTCAGTCGACTGGTGGGTAGAGGGCGGGATCGGTCAACGGTTGCGTTTACGGCAGCGATCGTTGCAAGCAGGGGATTTCGCACAAGTTCGTTCAAACGACCGTCTTCGGTCTCTTTTAGGAATCGGTCGGCGGCGGCCCGGGCTCGTTCCTCGTTATATTCGTACTGTGCTGAAAACCATTTGTGCGCGAAGTCCCGCAATTCATCGGGGCCGAAGGGTTCTAGGTCGTATGCGCCGACGAGGGCCCCACGCAGGGGCGCGAGTTCGAACTCCGGCAACGGGCGGCTGGTCACCAAGAACCGATAGTCACTGCCGGCGCGGGCGTGTTGCGCGATCGTTCGGATGACTCCCGTGCGAGCGTCACGGTCCGCTACCTCATCGAGCCCATCCACCATGACGAGCCACCTCGCGCCTTGGACACGCCCGGAGAACAGGCTGGGGTCAGGGTCCGCGACCAGACTATGGCCAAGACTGCGGCGGGCCGCCTGGCAGAGCACTCCGCTCCATGAGCCACCCTGCTCAACAAGGGTGCGTGCCGCGACGCGGATCGGGAGGACAGGTTCAGAGGTCGGTGCGTCAAGACTGCTTTCCTGGCGCAGCCAGACCCTGGAGAGAGTCCACGCCACATGACTGGACAGGGTTGACTTTCCCGCGCCCGGCTCTGCCGTGATCAAAAGGTGTTCGTGTCGTGCTAGCGCATCCGGTACGGGCAATATGGAATCGAGGGCTTGCGCGCCGTCACCCCGACCGGGCTGAGCTGTCCGTTGCGCGCTGATGCCATCCGGCCGAGTATCACCTCGGGCAGAGCCGTCCCCGCTGCGAGATGAGGCACGAAAACGCTGCCGAATGTACACCGCGGAGAGCGGCGGCTCCTCCACACCGAGTTTGTCGTAGGGTAGCCGCTCCACGGCCCGGCTCTGTGCCTCCAACAGGTTGCGCAAGGCAAGCTCCGGCAGGGGTAACTGGGTCCAAGTGGTGAGACGAGGCATCTCGGCGGCGTGGCGGGCCGCTGCCGCGCGATCCGCGGCTTCCTTCGCCCTGAGCCACAGTGGTTCGACCTCGGTAGGGTCACGCCGCAACCCGACTGCCAGGGCTCGGACGACTTCCAGCTTCAGAAACCTAGACGCACCGTGGATGCCATAGACGACGTTCTTGTGGGCGATCTCCGCGCGGACCACGGCGTTCGGGCTCTCATAGCCCGCGTCGGCCATCGCCTGGCGGAACCAGGAGGCCAGTTCTTCCAGTTCGGGGTAGCGCTTAGCCCCGCCATCCTTCGGCGGACGTCCTCCGGCCATGGATCCCCCCACCACATCAGCGACCCGGTTTCCTGGGATTTCCCCAGCCTAGAGGGAAACCCATGCCGACTTGGAGAGTTGGAGCACCCCAACCCACCATCGCCTCGTTGACCGGGAGATCGTCATGGGATCACTGGAAGCTCCGCACCCCGTGTTGTTCCTCGTGCTCGCCGCACTGAGTGCCATCGTCTCGCTCCTGCGAGCGTGGATTCAACATCGCACTGTCATACAGGTGGAGGAGGAGCACACCAGGCGGGTGCGGCTTGCTGTGGCGGATGTTACGAGCGGGCATCGAGCGGAAGTAGTAGCAGCGTGCGCTGAGTTGGAGGCCGCGACCTGGGTTGTGCGTTCTACACGGGGGAGGCGGTCACATACAGGTACGGTCCGAAGTCCCTGAGTGCGTGTTCAACCGATCATGTTCGGTTGAACGACACGTGTGGAGCGGGTTCTGCTGGCCCACGCATGGCCCATACGCACTGGTCCAACCTGGGATTCGGTGCGCCAAGGTGAGACAGCCCCAGCTCAGCAGGGGCGCCGTCCGGACGCGGCGGTGCCCCTGCTGAGCTGGGGCTTTGTCGCGTGGGGCGGAGAGTGTGGGATTCGAACCCACGGTGACGCAGGACGCCACGCCGGTTTTCAAGACCGGTCCCTTAGGCCGCTCGGGCAACTCTCCCTGCCGCCGCTCCGCGGCGGCAGGGACCAAGGCTAGCGGTTCGGGTGGCGGCGTGGCGGGCGGGATGGCGGTGGGGGGTGAGGGGGGGGTGGGGTGCGTTACGCGGATGCGGCGGCGGACGGGTCCATCCAGAAGATCTCCCACTGGTGGCCGTCCGGGTCCAGGAAGCTGCGGCCGTACATGAAGCCCTGGTCGTTGGGCTCGTTCGCCACGCCGCCGCCCGCGGCCAGCGCCTTGTCGACGATCTCGTCGACCGCCTCGCGGTTGTCGACGCTCAGGGCGAGGATCGCCTCCGTCGACGTGCCGGTGTCCGCGATCTCCTTCTTCGTGAAGCCCTTGAAGAACGGCTCCGTGAGGAGCATCGCGTAGATGTCGTCGGAGATGACGAGGCAGGTGGCGTTCTCGTCGGTGAAGTTCTCGTCGAAGCGGTAGCCGAGGGCGGTGAAGAAGGCCATCGAGCGGTTCAGGTCCTTCACGGGCAGGTTGACGAAGATCTTGTGCGGCATCGTGGTGGCCCCTCTCCGGGCTGCGGTCGTCGGCTTCTCGGGCCGCTTACACAGGGGTAGACGGCGTGGGGGCGGCCGACTCATCGGTGGGCCGGCCCGTCTCCCGGATTTTCGCCGAGGGGCCCGCCGCCCGTCATCGTGGCGTGTACCTCGCCGCTGATGCCACCGTCGCCGTCGCCTCCCGCTCCGGCAACCCGGCCGTCATCGCCGCGCGGATCAGCGCCTCCGCCACCTCCCGGCCGTGGCCCGTCTCGTACACGCGGCAGGCTGCCCAGAACAGGCGGGCGTTGCGTTCGCCGGGGCGGGAGGCAGCGACGAAGCGGATCAGGGCGTCCGGCCGGCGTTCTTCTCCCGGGGGGTGCGGGGGCGGCGGCGGGGGGTCCGGCGGGGGCGGGGCGAGGAGGCGGAGCAGGGCTCTCGGGACGGGGGCCGGGACGCGGGCCGAGCGGGGGGCCAGGCGGTACGTGCCGTGGAGGGTGCGGGAGCCGGGTCCGGCGAGGTAGCCGCCGGTGCCGCGGACGTCGACGCCGGGCGCCAGGCGGCCCACGGAGTTGGGGACCGTGTGGTCGGGGTGGCCCGTGAGCCAGATGTGACGGCCGCCGCCCGGGGTGAGGATCACCACCGTCGGCGGCAGCACGATGCCGTGCGCCGTGAGCAGCGACTCGAACAGCCCTCGCGCATCCGTCCCCGGTTTCACGTCGAGGTCCAGCCCGATCAGGTGATGCGGCGGCCGGCCGCAGGCGATCCCGTACCCCGTCGCCCAGGGGGCGGCGGCGAAGAGGGCGTGTATCGCGGCGGTGTCCGTCGTCGCGTCGTACACGCCGTGGCCGATGCGCCCGCACTCCCCGCGGCAGGGCACCCGCGGCCAGTCAGCGTGGTGCGGGGAGCGGACCGCGGGCTGTTTCGCGCGGGACAGCGGGAAGACGGGCAGGCCGCGGCGGGCGGCGGCCAGCGCGGTGGTGAGGGCGTGGCTGTGTACGGAGCTGTCCATCCCTCCAGTCTCGTACAAGTGTTCGATACGCGAAAGTGGGCGGCTGTGCGGGTTTACCCGCCGCCGATCATGCCTGCGGGGGAAATGGGTGCAGGTCCGCGAATGTCCGGGGGCGCGTGGGAAACGATGCTCTCGCGACGTCGCACAACCGCCGGAGAGCCGGCCGGACCCCGGCCCGCTCCCGGCAACGGAACCGTCTTCCGTTACATAGGAGGAAGCAGATGGCACGCACTCGCACGGCCCGCATCCTGGCTGCGGCAGCTTCACTGCCACTCGCTGTCGCGCTCTTCGGAGGGGTCGCGCACGCGGACAACGGGGCCGGAGCGTTCGCCAACGACGACTCCCACTCCGCGGTCGTCGGCCAGCTTGGCGGCGTCGGTGACGACAACTTCGGGAACAACGCCCAGACCCAGCAGGTCAACAACGGCGACGGCGGCTACAACGAGTCCAACACCGCCAACGTCCAGGGCTTCGGCAACACCGTCGACCAGTCGGACACCGTGATCGCCTTCACCAACATCTGGTAAGGCTCACGCAGTTCGGGGTGCTCATGGGGATGGCCGCGCGGCCGCACCGTCACGGTGCGGCCGCGCGGTCGCGTCCGGGCCCCCCCCGGGGGGGGTGTCCGGCTCGTACGGGCCCGGGCGTGCCGCGTACGTCCCGCGCCCCCCGCCGTCCCGCGTACGGGCCTCCCGCCCGCTGGCGCACCGCGCCCACGCTCTACGGTGAGCCGCACGTCGACCCCGCCGCGTGGCGGCCGCACCGCCGGATCACCAGTACGCGGGCATGGTCGAGGAGCGGCACGGCGGCAAGCGGATCGTCATCGACCGCAACGTCGTGGACGCGCCGGTCGCGATCATGGGCCCCCGGACGTAGTACCCCGAAGGGTCCGCCGGCCGGCCCTCCACCTACGGGAGGTCCGGCCGGCTCGGCACCTACTCCCTCGGGTGGAGCCCGCATCGCGACCTACGGGCGATCCGCATACCCGGGTACCGCTCCTAGCGTGGAGCCATGTCCACAGCCAGCACCACCGACGCCCCCGCGGCGGCGGACACCGCACGACCGCCCCTGCCGACCTTCGCGGCGTACGTGCACCTGCGCGGACCGGTGCTGCTGCGCACCGCGCGCTCCCTCACCACCAGCCCGTGGGACGCCGAGGACCTGCTGCAGACCGCGCTGGCGCAGACCTATCTGGCCTGGGACCGGATCGAGGACCCGCGGGCCCTCGACGGCTACGTACGCCGTGCGCTGCTCAACACCCGCACCTCGCAGTGGCGCAAGCGCCGCGTCGACGAGTACGCCGCGGGCGACGACCTCCCCGAGCCCGCCCCCGTGCCCGGCCCCGACCCGGCGGAGCACCAGGCGATGCGCGACGCGATGTGGCGCGCGGTGCTGCGGCTCCCGGAGCGGCAGCGGGCGATGGTGGTGCTGCGGTACTACGAGGATCTGAGCGAGGCCCAGACGGCGGCCGTGCTGGGGGTGTCGGTCGGGACGGTGAAGAGCGCGGTCTCGCGGGCGCTCGCGAAGCTCCGGGAGGACACGGGGCTGGGGGAGATGGCGCAGGCGGCCTAGGGGCCTGAGGAGCGTGCCGCGGCTTGTCGTACGGGCCGCACGGCTGCTCTCGTATGAGCACGCGCGGGGGGCCTGCGCGGGAGACGTACACGGGGGTACCGGGGCGGACAGTCACCCCCTCCCGAGGTAGTGACAAGGTGCCCGGTCGCCACCAGAATCAGCGCCACCGTCTACTGGCGCGTAACCGCTGCGTGTCTCTGCGTGTCTTACCCCCGGGAGGCCCTCCGTGCTGAGCACGATGCAGGACGTACCGCTGACCATCTCGCGGATCGTGACCCACGGCTCGACCATCCACGGCGCCGCCAGGGTCCTCACCTGGACCGGATCCGGCGAGCCACCGCGGTCCAGGACCTACGCCGAGGTCGGTGCCCGCGCCGCGCAGCTCGCGTACGCGCTCCGCGACGAACTCGGCGTACGGCAGCAGGAGCCGGTCGGCACCCTCATGTGGAACAACGCCGAGCACCTGGAGGCGTACCTCGCGCTGCCCGCCATGGGCTCCGTGCTCCACACCCTCAACCTCCGCCTCGACCCGCGCCAGCTCGTCTGGATCATCAACCACGCCCGCGACCGCGTCCTCCTCGCCAACGGCACCCTCCTCCCCCTTCTCGCCCCGCTGCTGCCGCACCTCCCCGCCGTCGAGCACGTCGTCGTCGCGGGAGCCGGCGACCGTACGGCCCTCGACGGCACCCACGTCACCGTCCACGACTACGAGGAACTCCTCGCCGGCCGCCCCGAGTCGTACGACTGGGCCGTCCTCGACGAACGCGAGGCCGCCGCCCTCTGCTACACCTCCGGCACCACCGGCGACCCCAAGGGCACCCTCTACAGCCACCGCTCCGTCTACCTGCACTCCCTCGGCGTCCTCGCCGCCGAGTCCTTCGGCATCACGGTCCACGACCTCGCGCTGCCGATCGTGCCGATGTTCCACGTCAACGCCTGGGGCCTGCCCCACGCCGCCTTCATGGCCGGCACGTCCCTGCTGATGCCCGACCGCTTTCTCCAGCCGGGACCGATCGCCGAGATGATGGAGACCTGCCGGCCCACCATCAGCGGCGCCGTCCCCACCATCTGGCAGGCCCTGCTCAACGAGCTCGACGCCCGCCCCCGCGACGTCTCCTCCCTGCGCACCGCCATCGTCGGCGGCACCGCCTGCCCGCCCCAGCTCATGAAGGGCTTCGAGGAGCGGCACGGCATCCGCGTCGTGCAGGCGTGGGGCATGACGGAGACCTCGCCGCTGGGCTGTATCGCGCACCCGCCGGCCGGTCTCGAACCGGCGGAGGAGTACCCGTACCGGCTGAAGCAGGGCCGCTTCCCCGCCACCGTGGAGGCGCGGCTGCGCGGCCCCGACGGGAGCCTGCTGCCGAAGGACGGCGAGTCGGCGGGGGAGCTGGAGGTACGCGGGCCGTGGATCGCGGGCGCGTACTACGGCGGCGCGGACGGGGAGCCGTTCCGGCCGGACGACAAGTTCAGCGAGGACGGCTGGCTGCGCACGGGCGACGTCGGCACGATCACGGCCGACGGCTATCTGACGCTGACGGACCGGGCGAAGGACGTCATCAAGTCGGGCGGCGAGTGGATCTCGTCGATGGAGCTGGAGAACCATCTGATGGCCCACCCCGACGTCGCGGAGGCGGCGGTCATCGCCGTACCGGACGAGACGTGGGAGGAGCGGCCGCTGGCGGCGGTGGTGCTGCGCGAGGGGGCGGAGGTGACGGACGAGGAGCTGCGGACGTATCTGGGGGAGCGGATCGCGAAGTGGCAGTTGCCCGAGCGGTGGGCGCGGATCGGCGAGGTGCCGAAGACGAGCGTGGGGAAGTTCGACAAGAAGGTGCTGCGGCGGCGGTACGCGGACGGGGAGCTGACGGTGACGCGGCTGTGAGCGGGCCGGGGGCGGAGGGTGTGCACCCGCGGCCGGCCACTGTGCCGGCTACGTGGTGCCGATCTTGGCCAGCAGGTCGACGATCCGGTTCTGCACCTCGGCGCTCGTCGACCGCTCCGCCAGGAACAGCACCGTCTCCCCCGACCGCAGCCGCGGCAGTTCCGCGCGGTTGATGTCCACGGCCGTGTAGACCACCATCGGGGTCCGGTTGAGCATCCCGTTCGCGTTCAGCCAGTCCACGATGCCCGTACGCCGGCGGCGGATCCGCATCAGGTCCATCACGACCAGGTTCGGCCGGAAGCGCGTCGCCAGGTCCACCGCCGCCTCGTCCGACGTGGCGTGCATGACCTGCATCCCGCGCCGCTCCAGTGTCGCCGCCAGCGCGTCCGCGATGTCGGGGTTCTCCTCGAAGAGGAGCACGCGCGGCGGGTGCTGCTCGCTGTCGCGCGGCGCCAGCGCCTTCAGCAGCACCGCCGGGTCCGCCCCGTACGCCGCCTCCCGCGTCGCCTGCCCGAGACCGGCCGTGACCAGCACCGGCACGGACGCGGCCACCGCCGCCTTGCGCAGCGACTGCAGCGCGGTGCGGGTGATCGGGCCGGTGAGCGGGTCCACGAAGAGCCCCGCGGGGGAGACGGAGATCTGCGCGTCCAGCTCCTCGCGGGAGTGGACGACGACGGGGCGGTAGTTGCGCGCGGTCAGCGCCTGCTGCGTGGCGGCGTCGGGCTCGGGCCAGACGAGCAGCCGGCGCGGGTTGTCCAGCGGCTCGGGCGGCATCTCGTCGTCGAGCCGCAGCGGGGTCGTCTCGGGGTCCTGCGCGGCGACCTCGATGACGCCGTGGCGCCCGTCGAGCGGCTCGGGGCCCTCGGCGGCGGAGGCGTCGGGGGCCCCTATGGCGAAGGCGCGCCCGATGGCGTCCCGCCGGGCGGTGGTGCCGGGGCGGGGCGCGGGGCGGTGGGGCGCGTGAGGCGGGTGCTGAGCGTGCTGCGTGTGCTGCTGCTGGGGCGCATCCGCGGGGGGCGTGTCGCCACCGCGCGGGGGCGTGCCGTCCCCGGGGGACCCGGCGCCGAGACGGCGCCGGCGGCTGCCGGTGTGCTCGTCGGCGGAGTCGTACGGGTCGTGGGTGGGGGCGTGCGCGGGGGCGCCGGCGTAGGGGTCGTACGCGGAGTCGTGGGCGGGGTCGTACGGGTCGTGGGGGTCGTGGGGGTCGTGGGCCGGGGCTCCGGCGGGGGCGTTCCGGCCGTGGGTGCCGGTGTGCTGGCCGTGGGTGTCGCGGGGGTCCCGGGGAGTGTCCTCGGTGCCGTTCTGGGGACCCGGGCCGTTCCGGGGGCCTTGGCCGCCTTGGCCGCCTTGGGTGTCCTGGCCGCCCTGGGAGGACGGGCCGCCCCGGCCGCCCTGGGTGCCCTGGCCGCCTTGCGCCGGTGAGCCGGGCTGGTCGACGTAGGCGACGCCCTGGCCGAGGGTGCGCACGCTGATGGGGCCCGACTGCTGCGCCGGGAGCGCCGGCATCGCGGGGGTCGCGGCGGAGCGGGCGAAGCGGGTGGCGCCGCCGCGGCCGGCGGGGGCCTGGGCGGAGCCGGACGCGGCGGGGCGGGATCCGGGGGCGTCGGCGGGGGTGGCCTGGGCGTGGGCGGGGTCGGGGGCGTTGCGGGGCGGCCCCTGGGGCGCGGCCACGGGCGGGGTGTCCTGCGCGGGGACCGTGGGCGGGGCGGGGGTCGCCTGGGCGGCGGCGGGGTCGGCTGTCGCGCGGCGCGGGTCGACGCCGCGGGCGGGGGTCTGCATCCCGTGCCGCGGGTCCACGGGCGCGGGGGTGTGGCCGGCGGCGGGGGCCTGGGCTGCGGGTGCCTGGGCGGCCGGGGCCTGCGGGCCGTGCTGGCGCGGGACGTTGCCGCCGTGGGTGCGGGGGGCGTCCTGCGTACGGGGGTCGTGCTGGGCGGGCACGGCCGGGGCGGGGGTGCCGCGCCGGGGCTGCGGGGCGTCCGTAGCGCCGTGGCCGGGGTGCGGTGTCTGCGAGGTGCGTACGGTACGGACCTCGCCCGTGTCGTCGCCGTCGGCGGCACCGCGGTCGCCGTCGTGGGGGTAGGGGCCGGTGTCGGGGTCCTGCACGGGGCGGCCGGTGCGCCGGCGGGGCCGGGGCGCGGCATAGGGGGGCGGGGCGTCGTCGTAGCCGCCGGGGTTCTGGGAATGGGGGTAGGGACCGGTGTCCGGGTCCGGGGTCGCGGGACCGGGGGGCAGCGCGGGCGCGCCCTGCGGGGCGTCGGCGGGTGCGGCGGGGCGGCGGCGCCGTCCGGTGGGGTGCTGCGGCTGCGCGGGACCGACACCGCCGGGAGGCACAGGGGTGCCCTGGTTCCGTACGGCGGGGTCGGTGGTGCCCTGGGGCAGTTGCGGGGCCCCGGGGTTCTGCCCGGCGGGCAGGGCGGCGGGATGCCCGGCCCCGCCCCGGCGCCCGGCGGGATCGGCGGGCTCCAACCGCCCGGCGGAAACCGCGTCGTCGGTGCCGCCCGGGGCAACGGAGGGCCCGCGTCCGGCACTTGCGGGCTCGTCGTACGCCCCGGCCGGGCCGCGGGGGCCGTCGGGTTCCGCGTATCGGCCGGGGTCGCGCTGCGCCCGAGCGGGGCCGCGGCCGGGGGCGTCGTCGTACGCGCCGCTGCCGGCCGGGTCTTCGGGGTCACCGGGGCCCGCGTAGCCGGTGTCGTCGTAGTCGCCGGGGGCGGGCGCCCCCGCGTATCCGCCGGAGTCGTTCCGCATACGGGACCGGGCGTCGCCCGGGTGCGCCGCGTCGTCGTACTCGCCTGTGACCGGGTCGCCGGGGTCGCCCCGGCCCGCGTAGGCGCCCGGGTTGCCGCGTGCCCGGGGGCCGGGCGCGGCCGCGTTGCCGTACTCGCCCGCGGGGGCGTCGGGGTCCGCGTACCCGCCCCGCTCGTCGCGCACACCGGGGCGGCCCGCCGGGGCGTCGTGTCCGCCGGCCGACTGCCGCGCACGGGAAGGGCCGCGGCCCGCGTCGTCGTACTCACCCGGGCCCGCCGTGTACGCGGGCCCGCCCCGGCGACCGCGCGCCGGGTGGCCGCCCGGGGCCGCCGGGTCGTCGTACTCGGCGGGGTCCTGCGGTTCGGCGTGGCCGGGGGTGTGGCCCGTACGCGAAGGGTGGGCTGCCGGCTCGGCGTGCGCACCCGGGCCCATGGGGGCGCCGGGGCCGGTGTGCGCGGTGGGGCCGCCGGGGGGCAGCGGGCCGGGACCGGCCGGGCCGTTGGGGCCGACCCGTCCGCCGGGGCCGCCGGGCGCCGCGGGGCCGACCGGCCCGCCGGGCCCGCCCGGACCTGCCTGACCACCACCGGGTCCGCCGCGCCCTCCGGGGCCGCCCGGACCTCCGGGCCCCATCGGGCCGCCCGGACCTCCGGGCCCCATCGGGTCGTCCGGCCCCATCGGGTCGTCCGGTCCCTCGGGTCCACCCGGGCCGTCGAACCCGCCCTGACCGCCGCGCTCTCCGGGGCCGACCGGAGCGGTCCGCCCCTCGAAATCGGCCGGTCCGCCCTGCCCGCCCCCGGATCCTTCCGGCCCCGCCGGGCCGCGTCCCACGGGCCTGCGGCGGGCGCCCGTCGTGGGGTCGCCCGACTCGGGGCGGTCCTGCTGCGACGGGCCGCCCGGGCCCTGGCCCACGGGCCGGCGGCGACGGCCGCGACCCTGCGTACCGGGGAGGGCGTGCCCGACCGCCGCCGCGCCGGTGTCCACGACGCCGGCCCCGCCCGCATCGCCCGTACCGCCCGCCGCTGCGACGGCCCCGGCCTCCGCACCGTCCGGCCCGCCGTCCCGTGCGCCGTCCCGTGCGCCGTCCGCGCCGCCGCCACCCGGCGCCGGCGCACCGCTCCCGCCGTCGTACGCGCCCTGCGCCCCCTCCGGCACCGCCCGCCGCCGGCGTCCACCGGCCCCGCTCGTGCCGTGCGGCGGCGTCGGGCCTCCGGGAGCCGCCTGCCCGGCGACGCCGCCGACCGCCTCGGGCGCCGCCGCACCCTGCGGCGTACCGTGCCCCGGCGTGTGGCCCGGGTCCTGGACGACCGCCGGCCCGCCGGCCTCCGCCGCACCGGCCCCGCGACCGCCTGCCGCATCCGCACCGCCGCGCCCCGCACCGTCATGCGCGCCCTGCCCCGGCGGCAGCCCCGCCACCGCGACGCCCTCCGCGGGCGCCCCCGCACCGTCCCCGCCGGGCCCACCGGGAGCCGCGGCACCCGCCGGCACCCCCGCCGCCGGTGTCGCCCCGCGCCGGCGCCGGCCCGTACCCGTACCGCCGACACCCGTACCGCGCGGGGGTGTCCCCGCTCCGTCGCCCGGCTGCTCGGCCGGGGGAGCGGCACGCCGCCGCCGCCTACCGCCCGTACGCCCGGCACCGCCGCCGGAAGCCCCGCCTCCGGCCGTACCGTCCGCTACGCCGCCGCCCGTACCGCTCCCGGATCCGGCGGACCGGCCACCCGGCCCGGCCCCGCCCGGGGCACCACCCGACGACGCAGAAGACCCCGGCGTCCCCCTCCCCGGTGCCTCCGCGCCCGGCATGACCGTCGTCTCGTTCCCCGTGTCCCGGCCGCGCCCCGACGTCTCCCGCCCCCGCGCCACCCGCGCCGCGGGCCCCGCCGCCTGCACCGGCACCTCCAGCAGATACGCGCCGCCGCTCTGCCCCGGCACCTCGTGCGTCTGCAGTATCCCGCCGTGCAGCAGCGCCACGCCCCGCGCCAGCGGCTCGTGCACCGACCCCGCCCCGGCCGCCGCCCCCGTACCACCGGAACCGCCCGCGGTACCGGCCCCCCGCGGCCCCTGCACCTCTATCCGCACCACGTCGCCCCGCCGGGCCGCCGCCACCACCACCGGCGCGTCCGACGCCCCCGCCGTCCGCTGCCCGGTGGCGTCGATCCCCGCGACCTCCGCGATCAGGTGCGCCAGTGCCAGCGCCAGCCACCGCCCGTCCGCCTCGATCTCCATCTGCGGCGCATGCACGACGAACTGCGCCCGCCCCGGGCCGATCAGCTCGTCCGCACCCTCGGTCGCGGCGTGCACCACGTCCTCGAGGTTCACCGTCTCCACCGCGAGCCGCGCCTTGCCGGAGTCCAGCCGCTGGAAGTCGAGGACGCTGTCGATGAGCGCGGTCATCCGCCCGTAGCCGGCGGAGAGGTGGCGCAGCGTCTGGTTGGCCTCGGGCCAGAGCTGCCCGGCCGGGTCGTCGACGAGCGTGTGCAGCTCCGCGCGGAGCGTGTCGAGCGGGCCGCGCAGCGCGACGTCGAGCACCGCCTGCAACTGCGCGAGCCGCGCCTCCAGCGCGTCGCGCCGCCGCCGGTCGGTGAAGGCGAGGACGGCGCCGACGAGTTGGTCGCCGTCGCGCACCGGGGCGGTCGTCATGTCCACCGGCACCGGCTGCCCGTCGCGGCCCCAGAGCACCTGGCCGCGTACGCGGTGCTTGCGCCCCGAGCGCAGGGTGTCGGCGATCGGGGTCTCCTCGTACGGCAGGGGGGTGCCGTCGGGGCGGGAGTGGTGGATGAGGGGGTGGAGGTCGGCGCCGCCGAGTTCGCTGGCGCGGTAGCCGAGGATCTGCGCGGCGGAGGGATTGACGAGGACGACCTTGCCGGTGGTGTCCGTACCGACGATGCCCTCGGCGGCGGCGCGCAGGATCATCTCGGTCTGGCGGCGCTGCCGGTGCAGCTCGGCCTCGATCTCGGCGGAGCCCGTGAGGTCCCGTACGACGAGCATCAGCAGCTCGTCGCCCGTGTAGTGGTGGCCGGGCGCGTACGGGGACTCGCCGCCGGGACCGTCCTCCAGGTCGGCGCTGGTGACCTCGGCGGGGAAGGCGCTGCCGTCGGTGCGGCGGGCGGCCGTGCGCAGCGGCTTCGTCCGCTCCTCGGGGCGCAGCCCCGCGTCGGGCGCGACGGAACCGGTGGAGTCGCCGCGGGGGCGGCGCATGGAACCGGGGATGAGCTGCGGGTCGAAGTCCGGCAGCAGATCGAGCAGCCCGCGGCCGACGACCGCCGCGCCCGGCCGCTCGAAGGTCTCCAGCGCGACGCGGTTCGCGGCGACGACCGTGCCGTTGGTGTCGACGAGGAGCAGCGCGTCGGGGAGCGCGTCGAGTATGGCGGCGAGGCGAGCAGCGCCTCGGGATGGCCGGCTGCTCACGACGAACTTCCTCCTCGACGACCGTTCTTGCTGTGCGGTGCGGCCGGCCTTCGCGCCGTCGCGCTTCCCGTACGCACCGCGTACACCCCGTGCGCGCCGGTGGCCGTGCCACGAGAGGAGTCTACGGTCCCCCGTTGCCCGGGGGACGGCGGATGAGAATCGTCACGCCGCCACCACAACTCCGCGGGGTGCCGCCGGGGGGCGGCCGGAGGGGTCCCGGGACCGTGCCGTCGGCCGGCGGTACGGGCGGCACGGCCCCGGGCGTCAACTGCCCGGCGCCGGGGGCAGGGTAGGGGAAGAACGGGACCGGGGGACGGGCGGCACGTAGACGGAACGTGACGATTCCGGCGGCCGGCCGCGGGAGCCGCGCGCCACCGCCCTGACGCATGTCGCGCCGCCGTTCGTGCCGCCGGCTGGTCGTCGGCGGTTTCTTCACCGGCTGGACACAGGTCCCGGTCCGGCGGGGCGCGGGGCGTGGAAGCACACCGTGCGTCAAAAGCGCCCCGACGCAACACATCGCCCGTACCCGCCGACGCCCCCCGGCTCCCCGCCCTCGCCGTACCTCTGCCACGGGCGAATCTGCCCCGGGCAAAGATCCCTCCCCTTCCGGCCGCCTCCGGCCGACCGTGGAAGCACGGCAAGCAGCACCCGTCCACGAGGGAGGCACGATGACACCACCGGCCCGCACCGCCCTGACACCGCGCGCGGAAGAAGAGGACTCACCGCCCCCGTCGAGGTTCGACGACCACCTGGCCGCGCAACTCCTCGGCCAGCGCATCGTCCTCCTCGGCACGGAGGTGACCGACGCCTCCGCGAACCGCGTCTGCGCGCAGCTCCTCCTCCTCTCCGCCGAGGACCCGCGTACCGACATCGCGCTCTACGTCAACAGCCCCGGCGGCTCCGTCCACGCCGGTCTCGCCATCTACGACACGATGCGGCTCATCCCCAACGACGTGGCCACGCTCGCCATGGGCTTCGCCGCCAGCATGGGGCAGTTCCTGCTCACGGTCGGCACGAAGGGCAAGCGCTTCGCACTGCCGCACGCGCGGATCATGATGCACCAGCCCTCCGCGGGCATCGGCGGCAGCGCGGCCGACATCGAGATCCAGGCGGACAACCTCGCGTACAGCAAGACGCTGATGGAACGCCTCCTCGCCGAGCACACGGGCCAGGACCAGGCGACGATCTCGCGCGACGGCGACCGCGACCGGTGGTTCACGGCGGAGCAGGCGAAGGAGTACGGGATGGTCGACCAGGTCGTCGAGTCGCTGGCCGACATCCGCCCGGCAGGTTCGAAGCGACGGATGGGGCTGTGACCATGAGCCAGTACACGATCCCGAACGTGGTCGAGCGCACGGCGCACGGCGAGCGCGCGTACGACATCTACAGCCGGCTGCTCTCGGAACGGATCATCTTCCTCGGCACCGAGATCGACGACGGCGTCGCGAACGTCGTCATCGCCCAGCTCCTCCACCTGGAGTCGGCGAGCCCCGGCAGCGAGATCTCGATCTACATCAACTCACCCGGCGGCTCGTACACCTCGCTGATGGCGATCTACGACACGATGACGTTCGTCGGCGCCCCCATCTCCACGTACTGCGTCGGCCAGGCGGCGTCCACCGCGGCGGTGCTGCTCGCGGGCGGGGAGAAGGGCCGCCGCTTCGTCCTGGAACACGCGCGGGTCCTGCTGGGCCAGCCGGCGAGCGGCGTGCGGCGCGGCACGGTGTCCGACCTGAGCCTGGAGGCGAAGGAGATCCTGCGGATCCGGGCGCAGATGGAGGAGGTGCTGGCGCGGCACACGGGCCACGAGGTGGCGACGCTGCGGGCGGACACGGACAGGGACAAGGTGTTCACGGCGCAGGACGCGGTGGCGTACGGCCTGGCGGACCAGGTGATCAGCAAGCGCCACCTCTGACGGGGGCCGGCGCGGCGGGGGCCGCCCCGCCGCGCCGCCGCCCCGGGGGGATCAGGCAGCGAGCCGCACGTCGCCCGAGCGCGAACGGGCGCTGGGCAGTTCGGTGACGGAGGACAGCCCGGCGGGCCGCTCCCGGTCCCGCCCCCGGTCGCGTACGGCGGAGAGGCGGACGATCTCGCCGTGGACGAGCACGAGCAGGTCGGCCAGCCGCAGCCCGAGCGCCTGCGCGGCGGCGGCGAGGACCTCGGACGAGGCTTCCTTCAGCCCGCGTTCGACCTCGGAGAGATACGGCATGGAGATCCGCGCGGCGTCGGCGACGTCCTTCAACGTACGCTCCTGGGCCAGCCGCTCCCGCCGCAGCACACCCCCGACGACCTGCCGCCACAGCGGCTCGCGCCCGTCGCCCGCGTCGGGCGCGGGGGGGCGCAGGGGAAGGACGCGGGCGGGGCGGTTCGGCGCGTGGTGGGTCACGGTCTCAGCGTAGGCGGGCGGGGCGAGGAGGGAAGGGGCGGGCGATCTGCCAACGGCAGAATCGCCGAAGGCGAACGGAGGGGGAAGGTCCGGTACGGAGGGGAAGCCCCGTACGACGAACCCCCCGGGGGCGACCCCGTAAGCCCCGCGCCTCCCTGGACCACGCCTCCCCAAGCGGCGCCTCGCCGGGCGAAGCTCCCCGGACCACGCCTCCCCGGACCACGCCTCCCCTGCCGCCACTCACTCGCGCCCCTGGGCCTCCCGGGCCGCGTCCTCGACCCGCCGCCGGTAGGACTCCCACCAGGCGCGGTCGCCGTCCGGCATGTTCCCGTTGCCCAGCCGCATCCCGGCGGCGCCGTCGACCAGCTCGCGGACGATGTCGGCGTGCCCGGCGTGCCGCTGGGTCTCGGCGAGCATGTGGACGAGCACGCGATGCAGCGAGACCTCGGCCCGGTCGTCGGGCCAGTGCGGTACGCGCCCGAGGTCGTCCAGGGCCAACGCCTCGATCGTCGCGTCGGAGTGCGCACAGGCGCGCTCGTAGAGGTGGACGATGTCCTCGCGGGACTCGTCGGCGGTGGCCCACATGTCGACGTTGGGCTCCTCGGCGTCGGGACCGTCGAGCCAGGGCACGGTCTCGCCGAAGGGCCGCCCGAAGGTGTCCGCGAAGTATGCGGTCTCGCAGCCGATCAGGTGCTTGACGAGCCCGAGCAGGTTGGTGGCGGTCGGCGTCAGCGGACGCCGCACCTCGTACTCGGACAGCCCGTCGAGCTTCCACAGCAGCGCTTCGCGGGCGGCCTGCAGATAGCGGTGGAGGTCCGCCTTGTGATCGGTGTCGGCCATGCCCACCAGCATCGCACTGCACGGACGGATGCCCACCATCCGCCCGCGCCGGGGGCGCCGGCAGTAGGATCGGGGGCATGTACTTCTTCCACCTGCGCTAGGCGCCGTCGGCGAGGCGAGGATCCCCCGTCGCCGACGAGGCGGGGCGGCGTGGCGCCGTCCCGGGCCTTGGCGTGGGAGAAGAACAGTCATCATGCGCGACGACGCACACTTCGTCGCTCGGTGCGCCCGCGGTCTGGAACCGCAGCTGGCGGCCGAGATCCTGCAACGCGAACTGGGCAGCATCACCGCGGTCGGACACCGCTCCGTGCACTTCAGGGCCTGGCGCCCGTACGACGCGGGGGTGACGGGCCTGCGGACGGCGGACGACGTGTTTCTGCTGGCGGCGAGGGGGAGAGACGTAGGAACGAGAAAATCGGCGGTCCCGGCCCTGACGGAACTCGCCGCGGAAACCGACCCGGCGGGACTGCTGGACCACCGCGACACCCTGGCAGGACAAGGCACCGTGAACCCGCAGGGGGTGGAGGTATCGGCGTCCTTCCTGGGGAGGCGGAGCTTCAACAGGTACGACGCGGAGGACGCGGTCGGCAACGCACTGGCGGCGCGCCTGAAGGTGCCGTACCACGCGCGCCGCACGAAGGGGGCACCCCCGCCGGACTACGCGTCGTGGCGCCTGACGCTGGACGGCACCGAGGCGACGCTGATGCTCCGCATCACCCCGCGCCCGCTCCACCGCCGCCCGTACAAGCAGGCGACGGTACCGGGAACGCTGCACCCGCCGCTGGCGGCGGCGATGACGAGACTGGCGGACATCGGCCGCGGCCACACGGTCCTGGACCCGTGCTGCGGCGCGGGCACGGTGCTCATCGAGGCGGCACTGGCCCACCCGGAGGCGGGGCAGTACCGGGGTTTCGACATAGACGAGACCGCACTGAGGGCGGCAAGCGCGAACAAGACGAACGCATCGCTCGACCGCATCCGCCTGGAACGGGCGGACGCGGGCAGACTCCCCCTCCCGGACGGGACGGTCGACCGCATCGTGTGCAACCCTCCGTGGGGCACGCAGGTCGAGGCAAAGGCCCGGTTGGCGAAGACCCCCACGGCCTGGTGGCGAGAACTCCACCGCCTCCTCACCCCCACCGGCGCCGCAGTACTCCTCCTCCCCACCCCAACCCCCTTGTCCCCCGCGATCCAAGCGGACCTACTCCCCACCCACACCCAACGCATCCACCTCTCAGGCACCCCCACGTACGTGGTGAAGCTGGAACCGGGAAAGCCGCGGTGAAACGGCTGGACCGCGAACGGCGAGAAGGAGGCACACGACTACGTGTCGCCGCGGTCCCGCTGAAGAAGGGGACCGCGGCGGGTGGCTGGTCTACCCGGTGATTTCGACGGTGGCGTCACCACTGATCGGCGTGTGCCAGTCGTCGCCGGCGTAAGACACCTCGTACGTCACCGGACCGGGCTCGCCGGGCCGGTCGGTGAAGGAGAACGTGCCGTTGTCGTCCACGGTGACGCTGCCGCCGGGGAAGCCCTCCGGGTGGCCGTTGTCGTAGCGGGTCACGGTCACGGCAGTGCCGGGACCGAAGGTCCCTGCCGGAGCCAGGGCGCCGGTGACGGTCAGCTCCCTGTTCTTCTTCGAGGTGTCCGGAGCATCGAGCGTCAGAGCAGTCTGCGCGGTCCCGAACCCGCCGTCCAGCGCGTGGAGCGAAAAGTTGTCGGCGCCCCGGCTGACCACGAAGATCCGGCTCCGGTCCGGAACCCAAGCAACCCCGCGGGGCGGGAGATAGCTCGACGGATCCAGATCGAGGTCGACGCTCTGCAGCGGAGCGTACGCTCCCGGCTTGAACACGTGCAGGTCGTCGCCGTCGGACAGGTAGGTGCCTGCGGCGACGGTGCCGTCGGGTGCGATGTCGACGGAGTTGGCGCGAGCGGGCGTTGGATAGGCGCCGCGGAACGACAGGTCATCGATATCGAAGACTTGGACCTGGGTCTCGGGGAACACATCGGTCGCGGGCACGAAGCTCTCACCGTCCGCGCTCACCGCGAGATCCGTCAGGTAGTCACTGCCGTCGGGTCCGAAGTCACGCTGCTTGCCCAGCAGTTGCGCGGTACCGGTGCTGACGTCGTACGACCCGATCGAGGCCGGCGCCAGATTCTTCTCCCCGGCCACGAGCCGATCCGGAGCCGCGGGCGCCGAGGCGAGCAAGGGCGCCGAATGCCAATTCCCGCCCTGCCCTGTCTGAAGCACGGGCTGCGCACCCGACAGGTCGAGCGATCCGATGTCGCCAGGCGCCAACGGATCGTCACCGTTGTACCCGAACCAGATCTTCCCCCCGGCCGGCGCCAACGACACGGGCGTGCTGCCCTCTGTGGCGTAGCGCGCGGCCTCCACCAGCGTCCCTGTGTCAATCGCGGCGATGGCGTCGGCATCCCTGAGAGCCACGTAGACGGTGCGGGAGTCAGGTGAAAGCGCAAGCCCGGAGGCGCCAGGCATGCCGGTCAGGTGCGCAACGGGTTGCCCCTCGTAGTCCGTCACCAGGACGCTGTCCCCGGTCGGATCGCTGAGGAAGACTCTCTGACGACTGCTCTCGACCACCATCTCCCAGTACGACGAGAGGGGCAGCCCGACCGCCGTCGCTCTCGCCGTAGCGGGTGTGGCGGTGGCAGGAGTTGAGGGAAGCGAGAGCGCGAACGAGCTGGCCAACGCGGCGAACCCGATGCCCGCCACGCGTCTGGGTAAGCGAAGGATGGGTGACCTCCTGCTGCTACGAAGGGGTCTGCCGCGATGTGCGACAGAATGACGCGTCCATACCATCCCTGCGCCACTCCTTCGGAATCCGTTACTCCGCTTCCAGGTCAGGAGCCAACGCCCCCGCGGGACCCGCGCCCGCGGACAAGAACCAGTCGACTGCCCAAACGCAAGGTCTACGCCGAGGCGAGTCACGAAGGGGCACGGCTGCGGTCGGAAACCAGCCGAAGGGCATGGGGGTGGCGGGACGACCCCTCGCTGTACGGCATGCGAAAAGCCCCGCAGATGTCGTCTGCGGGGCTTCTACCTGTGCGCGCTCGGCAGGATTCGAACCTGCAACCTTCTGATCCGTAGCTCAAGCCAGACCGGTTACCTGAGGTCATAAACGTAGCTTCACGGTCTCGGGCGGACACCGCTGGGCACGTGAGGTTGCTGTGGTTGCTGTACTCCGCTGCTGTACTGCTGACTGGGAGGGAGAACGCAGTCAATGAGGATCTTCAGGGGGGCGCATGCAGTGGTCGACGCTTCTGGCGACAGCCGTGGGTACGGTGCTTGGTGTTGTAGCTACCTTGGTTGCTGATCAAGCCCGCTGGCGCGCGAAAGATCGGAGCGAGTTCATTTCCTTGAGGCGGTCGCAGACCGCGTTACCCACTCTGCTGTTCCGGTAGCCATGAACCTCGGGGGTATGCCGAAGTAAAGCAGATATCTTGGGCCCTGGCGTGGTATGTGCCGCAAGCCACCCGCGAACCCAAGCCACCGTTGTAATAGGGCTGGGGCATCAAGACCTCTTGCCGCGACCACCATCGGCTGCTGCGGATAGCCCCGGGCTACGTCGCATACTGTGGCTGATAATCGCTGGGATCTCGCCTAGGAGTTGTGAGGTTCACGCTAGACTTGGGTCTTGCCATGGGTGAATGCCCAGGCATGACCTAGTCGAGTTCGATGCCACCAACTGTGACCGCAGTGCGTCCAGCGGGTTCTGATGTAGTTAGGAAACGCCAAGCGACCGCTCTGTAAGCGGGTGCCTATGGATTGTGCACGCATACTCGAGTTCCGTCGTGGCAGATCGACAAATCTGCCACATGACGCCTCGCCTCCTGCTAGTGTCATATTCGGAGACTGCATCGTGACATTTATGGGAGTGGATGGTGACGACAGACCGAGACGTTGAGAACGTCGAACAGGCACCCATTGATCGAAAGAATCTTCGTTTTACGAGTCTGCGGGTAGGGAATTGGCGAAATTTCACAAATTTCTCCGTGGAGCTGCGCCCAAGGATGTTCTTGGTTGGACCTAATGCCTCGGGGAAGTCCAACTTCCTAGATTGCTTTCGATTCTTGAGCGACATCGTTTCTGTCGGTGGAGGGTTTGAAGCTGCGGTAGCTAAACGTGGCGGCGTGAGTACGCTAAGGGCGCTGGCCGCCCGGCGCTACTCTTCGATCTCATTGCGCGTAACCATAGGCAATGACTCCGTTCCAGATGAGTGGACGTACGAACTCCAATTCAAGCAGGACAATAATCGACGGCCAGAAATTGAATCAGAAGTTGTAAAATACCGAGGAAGAAGCATCATTGAGCGGCCGGATTCTGAAGACGAATCCGACCCTGAAAGGAAGAAGCAAACACATCTAGAACAAGTGAACGTGAATCGCAAATTCCGCACAGTTGCCGATTTCTTCGCGAGCCTAAACTATCTGCATATCGTTCCTCAGCTTGTGCGTGAACCGGATAGATCGGTGGGAAAGAAGAATGACCCATTCGGCGGTGACTTTCTGGAGCAGATCGCTCGCACGACTGTGAAAACGCGCGAGGCGCGACTCCGAAAGATCGTAAAAGCTCTAACAGTTGCCGTACCGCAACTGCAGGAACTAAAGCTAGAACCTGATGTCCGAGGGGTGCCACATCTAAAGGGAAAGTATCAGCATTGGCGCCCCAACGGAGCATGGCAAGACGAGTCGCATTTCTCTGACGGGACGCTACGCCTGCTAGGACTTCTTTGGTCGGTGACAGAATCCAAAGGGCCCCTGCTGTTGGAAGAGCCCGAACTTTCTCTCCATCCCGAGGTCGTCCGGTTTATTCCCCAGATGTTCGCAAGGGTGCAGCGTAGGTCTACGCGGCAAATTCTTGTCAGTTCTCACTCCACAGAGATTTTGAGTGACCCAGGAATTGGGTCAAATGAGGTACTAGTGTTGACCCCAAAAAATGAGGGTACCTCCGTTCATGTACTTTCTGAGATGGAGGACATTCAGGCGCTCGTCGAGGCAGGTGTTCCTCTCGGGGATGTCCTGAGGAAGAGCACAGCTCCACAAGATGCTGGGCAAATCAGCTTTTTCGGGGGATAGCTGTGAACCAGGTAATTGCCGCGGTAGAGGGGGTCTCAGATCAGGGTGCCGTACGCGCAATACTTAATGAGTTTAACCTCAGCGTTCAAATGTTCCAAGGGGGGAAGGGGAAGAATGATCTTTTAAAGAAATTGCCCGCATATAACAAGGCTGCGCAGCATATTCCTTGGTTTGTTCTTGTAGATATGGACTCAGTCGATGGGTGCGTTGCGGAAGAGAAGGCTAAATGGCTTCCCATTCCTTCGGAGTATATGGTTTTCCGCATAGCCGTAACGGAGTTGGAATCATGGCTTCTGGCTGATCGTGAGGCCATGGCGGAATTCTTGAGCGTCCCCTTTAATAAGATTCCGAATAATCAGGATCAGCTAGGTAACCCCAAGCAGGAAATAATCAACCTTGCGCGCAAATCGCGACGGCGGGATATTAGGGATGGTCTCGTGCCGGATCAAAGATCTGGGGCATCGATTGGGCCGACTTACGCCTCTGATATTTCTAAATTCGGCGAGCAAATGTGGCGACCGCGAGTGGCTGCTCAAGAGTCACCAAGTTTGGCGCGCTGTCTATACCGAGTAGAGGAACTGGCGCGCAGCTTGCGAGGCTAGGAGGGTCGGTGGAGCGGGTTTGGGCGGGAGCTGCTTTGGGGTGAGAGATCGGGGGCTCTTAAGCTGACCGCGCTCGGGCTGGCTTGTGGCCTGCCCGTTATGGACCGAGGTGGGCCCCCGATCTTAGAGGCTCACCCCAAAGTGGCTGCCTA